>NZ_JBILQK010000128.1:0-7991 GCF_044373315.1 Roseateles sp.
TCCAGATGCTGCGGCGAGCCATCGGCGCCGAAAACGCCTCGGCCGCGCTCATGCACCCACCGAACGTGGCCCTGTGCATCGATCAGGCGGTACTCCACGTCGAAGGCCTGCTGCTTCGCCACCGCCTCGCGCACGCTGCGCTCCACCAGCTCCTGGTCTTGCGGGTGGATCAGGCTGGCGTAGCTGCGCACCTGGTTGCCGATGAAGTCGCTGCGCGGGTAGCCCACCAAGCTCTCGATACCCGAGCTGATGTAGCGCATGCTCCAATCGCTGTCGAGCGCACACCGGTACAGCACGCCGGGCAGCTGCTGAACCAGGCTGTTCAACAGCTCGGCACTCGGCGTCAACTCGACAGGCGTCTCGGACATGGCAAGTGAAGCAATCGGCAAGTCGCGGAACGGTCAGTCTAGCCCACGCTTCGGCACTGGGGCCCGAGCCAGGCGGCGCCTGCAGCCCCGCACGCTGGCGGCATCTGCGGCCTGAGCAACAATCGGCCAATTGACACCGAACCATCGTCATGCTCGGCATCCACGACCTCCCGCTATTCATCGTCTCCGGCCTGCTGCTCAACATCGCGCCGGGTCCGGATTCGGTGCTGATCATGACGCGCAGTGCCACCCAGGGCTGGCGCGCCGGCTCAGCCGCCGCGCTGGGCATCGGCGCCGGCACCTGTGTGCATGTGCTGGCCGCGGCGCTGGGCCTGTCAGCGCTACTCGCGGCTTCCAGCTGGGCCTTCACGCTGGTCAAGTGGGTGGGCGCGGCCTATCTGGTCTATGTCGGCCTGCAGATGCTGCTGGCGCGCCGCAGCGCGCCCGCCACTGCGAGCCTCGAAGAAGCGGCGCCTGCCGCCCCCGCGCCGCTCAGCCACCGGCAGATCTTTGCCCAGGGCTTTCTGACCAACGTGCTGAACCCCAAGGTGGCACTGTTCTTCCTCGCCTTCGTGCCGCAGTTCATCGCGCCCGATGCGCCGCACAAGGCCCTGGCCTTCATCGTGCTGGGCGCGATCTTCAATATCAACGGCATGCTCTGGTGCCACTTTCTGGCCCTGTCCACCGCGCTGGCCAGCCGGCGCCTCAGGCTGGGCGGTGCGCTGGCGCAATGGCTGAACCGCGCCATCGGCGCGCTGTTTCTTTCCTTCGGGCTGAAGCTGGCGATGTCGGATCGCTGAGGCCAGCCCTCGCAAAGCCCTACTGCTTTCAGGCCTAGGCCGCTTGGCCATAAGCTTTAGCCATGAATGCCATCAAAGCCCTGAAGCTGCCTTTGCGTCGCCACGCAGGCACCGTCACCCTGCTCGCACTGGCCTGCCTGGACACTCAGGCCATGTCCGAGCGCCGCGTTGGCGACCACCTCAGCCTGGCGTTGCCGATCGGCACGCTGGCGGTAGAGGCCTGGCGGGGCGATTGGGACGGTGCATGGCAGTTAACCCAGACCTTTGCGCTCACCACCGGGGTGGCCGAACTGCTGAAGAAGACCACCGGCGTGACCCGCCCCGACGGCAAGGGCGACAACAGCTTCCCCAGCGGCCATGCAGCGCGCGCCTTCAGCGCGGCCAGCTATGTGCACGTGCGCCACGGCATTGAAGCGGCCTGGCCGCTCTACCTGGCTGCCACTTATGTCGGCCATACCCGCGTGCAGGCCAAGCGCCACCGCTGGAGCGAGGTGGCCGTGTCGGCCGGGCTGGCCTACGGCATGGCGCGCTGGCGCGTCGAGCCCCTGGGTGCGAAGGCGCAGGTCGCGGTGCTGGGGGACGGCGTGTTCGTCAGCCTGCACTGGCAGCCCTGAAAGCCCGTCAGCCCCTGACCCGCGCGGCCTTGTTTGTTGTTTATGCTGGCGCCCTGAACCGCCGCTTCGCATGAAACACCCCTCCTCCCGCCTGCTGCGCCTGGCCCTCACGCTGATCCTGCTACTGGCCTTGGCTGCCGTCTTCCTGAGTCCCTACCTGACCCTGCAGCAGCTGCGCGCTGCGGCCGAAGCGCGCGATGCTCAGGCCTTCAGCCGGCATGTGGATTTCGACGCGCTGCGCGGCCAGCTGAAGCAGGGCGTGCAGCGCAAGCTGGCCGGCCAGGAGCGCGGCACCGACGGCCAGCCCACGCCGGCCAGCGCCTTTGGCGCGGCACTGGCAGGTGCCTTGCTAGGCCCGATGGTGGACGCGCTGATCACGCCCGAAAGCCTGGCGCGCCTAATGCAAGGCCAATCGCCGCTGCGCGCCGCCGGCCCGCTGGGCGGCGAGGCGCCGGGCAGCTCAGTGCTGCAGACGCAGATGGGCTACGAAAGCCCCAACCGCTTTGTCTTCGCCATCGCCCGCCACGGCGAGCTGCCGGTGGAACTGGTGCTGCACCGCGAGCAACTGCTGTTCTGGAAACTGGCGGAACTGCGCCTGCCCTAAGCCTTCCTTGACTCAACGCCCCACCGCGCTCGGCAGCAGCCCCGTCCAGCGCTTGAAGAAGCGGCGGAAGCCCGCGCTGTCGAAGAATCCCAGCGCTGCGGCCACCGCCTCGTTGGCCTCGCCGCGGGGCCCGAGCAGGTACAGCGCCACCCAGGCGCGCAGCTGGTCGAGCTCGGCCTGGTAGTGACTGCCGTGCTGGGCCAGGCGGCGCTTGAGCGTGGCCGGGCTGACGCCGAAACTGAGCGCCATCGCTTCCAGCGCCGGCGGCTCGGCCACCGATTGCAACAGCCGGTCGTGCAGCGCCGCCAGCAGGCCGCGGCGCAGCGCCTGCGGATCGGCGCCCTGGGCCAGCGCCTCGCGCGCCAACGCCGGGCCGGGCGCGGCATGCCAGGCGCAGCGCAGGCCGTCCAGGTCCAGCCGCATCGCGTCCACCTGGCAATCGAAACTCAGCTGTGGTCCGAGAAACACCGCATGCTGGGCCAGATCGCGCGGCGCGGTTCGGTTGAAGCTGAAGCGCCAGGGCAGGACGGTGCCGCTTTGCGCGGCACAGAAGCTGGCCACCGCGCTCATGTGCAGGTCCACGACGAAGCCGCGCAGGCTGGGCGGTAGGCCGCAGGCATCGCTCCACAGCAGGATCAGCTCGCGGCCATCGACCAGCAGGCGCGGCGTCAGCAGCGGGCTCAGGCGGCCGGCATGGCGGCACAACAGCTGCAGCGCTTCTTCCAGGCTGGCGGCCTGCTGCAGTGCCTGGCTGGCCAGGCCGTAGTGGCCGGGCAGGCTTTGGCGGCCGATCACGAAGGCGGCGTCGGCGCCGCCCTGGGTTTTCAAAGGCTCAAGAAGCGCCAGCAGCTGGCGTGGGCTCAGCAGGGCCGGGCTGCTCTGCAATCCGGCCGCCGCCAGCCACTCGCTCTGCGCCAGCCCGCGGCTGCGCGCGAACTCGGCCAGCAGCGCGGCCTGGTCGCTCCAGGGCAGGCAGGGCGTGTCGATCTCGTAGGGTGCGCCGGTCGAGACCGGCCCGGCGCCCAGGCCGAGCAGCAGCAATTCGTCGAGCTCGGCCTGCAGCGCTTGGCGACTCATCTCAGCGCATCCGGTCCAGCAGCCTCAGCAGCAGCGCCTGCGGCTCCAAGGCCTCGTCGGTACGGGCCTGGGCCGCCTGCACCGGCAGCGCCAGCGCTTCACCGCCCGGCAGGTGGTAAGACCAATCCGCCAGTACGGCCTGCAAGCGCTCGGGCGCCGCGCTGCCGGCCGGCAGCAGCAGAACCAGGCGATCGCCGGCATAGCGGCACAGCAGCGTGTCGGGCGGCAGATGCAGCAGCAGCAGGCGGCTGGCGGACTGCACCATGCGATCGGCCTCTGCCAGGCCGTGCCGGCGCGCCACGCCGTCAAAGCCCTGCCAGCCCAGCATCAGCAGGGTGCTGGCCCGGCCGGCGCTGCGCTCCAGCGCAATCTGCTCAGCCATATAGCCGGCATCGGCCAGCTGAGTCAGCGCATCGATGCGACGATGGTCGCGGAAGTCGCGCTCACGCGGGCCCAGCTGGCGCTGCAGCGCCAGCTGCTCGCCGCGCCAGTGGTGCAGGCCCACGGTCAGCAGCAGCATACCCAGCGGCGTCAGCGTGGACTCCAGCCAGTTGTCCCACAGCACGCTCTTGGGCAGCAGCCAGAACTCGTCCAGCACATCCACATAGCTGCCCAGCAGCATGCAGGACAGGCCCAGACACAGCCAGTTGCTGACAGGCCCGGCCGGCCGACTGGCGCGCACATAGGCCAGCCAGACGCCCACCATGATCGCCATGCCGCCCTCGCCGACGATGTCCATCCAGCGCCACTGTGCGAAGGGGCGCGGCGCGGCCTGGTCGGCAAACAGCCCGGCCAGCAAGGCCAGCAGCAGCAGCAGGCCATGGCCGAAATGGCGCAGGCCCAGCACCGGCGCGAACCCGGGCAGGGCCGGCAGGCGCGGCAGTGCCTGGGGCTGGTTCATCTCATTGACGTCTCGGTTCTTCATCCGCGCGAATGCTAGGCCGCCTGTGTGACAAACCGTCACATGCGGCTGGCACAGTGCCGGGGGGAGTCGGATCAGCTCAGTCTGGCGCCGCTGCTGCGCCTTGCGGCCTCCCGGCTGCGGCATGTCACGCAAGTGCCATGCGCCCTGCCGAGCATGCGGTCCATCCGATCGACTCCCGGCTTCAGCCACCGCTCATCATGACGAAACACCCCGTATCTGCCCTGCCCCGCCTGAGCCTGCTCAGCCTCTGCCTGACCCTGGCCTGGTCCGCCCAGGCCCAGACCGCCGCCAGCAGCGAAGACAACAAGAAGAAGGAGCCCGAGGAAAAGAAGCTCGCGACCGTGGTGGTGGTCGGCCAGGGCGCCAGCCTGCGCAGCGCGCTGGACAAGCAGCGGGCCGCCTTGGGCGTGGTGAGCGTGGTGCATGCCGATGCCATCGGCGCGCTGCCCGACAACAACGCCGCCGAGGCTCTGGCGCGCCTGCCCGGCGTCTCGGTCGAGCGCGACCAGGGCGAGGGCCGCTTCATCCGCGTGCGCGGCATGGGTCCCGACTACAACGCCGTCACCATCAACGGCGCCACCGTGCCGGCCTCCGAGGCCGACCGCCGTGCACCGGGGCTGGATGTGGTGCCGGCCGGCCTCATCCGCTCACTCGTCGTGGCCAAGACGCTGACGCCGGCCGACGACGCCAACTCCATCGGCGGCAGCGTGGCGGTGAACACGCTGTCGGCCTTCGACCTGCCCGGCCGGCTGTTCAGCGTCGACCTGGGCGCCAATCACGACGCCAATGCCGGCAAGACCCGACCCCGCGGCTCGCTGACCTTTGCCGACCGCTTCATGGGCAACACGCTGGGCGTGGCGCTGGCGCTGTCGGCCGACCAGCGCCGCTTTGCCAGCGACAACGTCGAGACCGGCGGCGCCTGGGACGGCGACAAGCTGGAGGAGTTCGAGCTGCGCCGCTACGAGATCCTGCGCGAGCGCGTCGGCGCCGCGATCAACCTCGACTACAAGCCTGTTCAAGGCCAGCATTACTACCTGCGCGGCTTCGCCAGCCGCTTCGACGACAGCGAGACCCGCCAGTCGCAGGCGGTCGAGTTCGACGATGCGCAGGCCAGCGGCGCCTTGGGCAAGGCCACCGTGCTGCGCGGCTTGAAGTCGCGCGACGAGAACAACCGCAGCAACTCGCTGGTGCTGGGCAGCAATCTCGCGCTGAGCCAGTGGCAACTCAACGCCGAAGCCGGCCAGGGCCGCGCCAGCGAGGACAAGCCGAATGCGCTGGCCTCCTCGGCCTTCAAGAGCAGCTTCAGCGGCGTGGGCTTCAGCGGCACGCAGCGTCCGCAGCTGGTCGGACCAGCCGGCATGGCGGCCGCCAGCGGCTATGCGCTGGACAAGTTCAAGATCGAAGACTCCAAGGCCACGGACCGCGTGCGGCATGCCAAGCTGGACCTGCAGCGTGAATTCGAGCTGGCCGGTGGCGCCGAGTTGGAGCTGAAGACCGGCCTGAAGACCACTCGCCGCGACAAGCGCAACGAGCAGGAGACGCTCGCCTACAGCGCCAAGAACCTCACCAAGGCCGGCATCGCCAAGGGCGCGCTGGCGATGGACCAGTTCCTGGCCGGCGGCGCGGTGGACTATGCCTGGGGCAGCTTCGGCCCCGGCTTGAGCGCCGACGCACTGCGCCGCCTGGTGTCAGGTCTTGCCCCCGCCACCTTCCGCGACGCGGTGGATTCCGCCACCAACGATTTCGCAATGCAGGAAGACGTGGACGCAGGCTATGCCCAGCTGCGCTGGGAGCAGGGCGGCACCCAGCTGCTGGGCGGCCTGCGCCATGAGCGCATCAGCTTCAGAGCTGAAGGCTTTGGCGCGCTGGATGATGTGATCAGCGCCCGCAAGGCCAGCACGCGCAGCAGCCACTGGCTGCCCGCCCTGCTGCTGCGCCAGGACCTGGTCGGCAAGAACACCCAGCTGCGCGCCGCGCTGACGAACTCGGTGCTGCGCCCTACCTTCGGCCAACTTTCGCCCGGTCGCGTGGTCGACGGCGACGAGGCCGAGCTGGGCAATCCGCTGCTGAAGCCGCTGCGCTCGCGCAATGTCGATCTGGGCATCGAACATGCGCTGGGCCGCGACGGGCGCGAGGGCGCGGTGTCGGCCTATGTGTTCCAGAAGAACATCAAGGACTTCGTGTTCCAGACCGATCTGGCTGGCAGCAAGGGCTGGGAGGCCTTCAGCGCGGTGCACAGCTACGCCAACGGCGACAAGGCCACGGTGCGCGGCCTGGAGCTGGCCTACAGCCAGCTGCTGCGCCAGCTGCCCGCCCCCTGGAACGGCCTGATCGTCGGCGCAAACGCCACCTTTGTTGATTCGAGCGCCCGGATCGGCGGCTATGACGGCGGCAAGTGGGTCTCGCGCGAGATCACGCTGCCCAGCCAGTCGGACCGCACGCTGAACCTCAGCCTGGGCTGGGAAGGCCACGGTTTCAGCACCCGCCTGGCGCTGAACCACAAGTCGCCCTATCTGCTGGAAGTGGGCAGCGTGTTCGACGCCGCCAAGGACCTGAAGGTGAACAGCCAGAAGCAGGTGGACTTCGCGCTGCGCTACCAGCTCAACCCGCGTGTGGAGCTGAGCTTCGAAGCGCTGAACCTAGCCAATGCGAAGTACTACGTCTACCAGGCCGACAAGGCCCGCAACGCGCAGTTCGAGCAGTATGGTCGCAGCATCAAGATCGGTGTGAAGGCGGCGGTGTTCTGATGAGCATGGTGATGAGAACTTCCCTGGCCGCTGCCGCGGCCGCCCTGACGCTGGCTATGGGCAGTGCCCAGGCCCAGACCCTGAACCTGGGCAAGCAGGGCCTGGAGCTGCGCGCGGCCGATGGCCGCCTCAGCGACCAGCTCAAGCTGCGCATCAAGCGCTGGGACCAGCGCAGCGATGCCCAAGGCCGGGCGCTGGCCCTGGTGCAGGATGCCGACAGCGGCCGCCTGCTGCTGCTGCGCGTCGAGCCCGATGGCAGCAAGCTGCAGCAGCTGGCGCGCTGGCCTGGCCCGGCCTTTGCGGCCGAGCAGCTGTGCCTGCACCGCGATACGCAAGGCCTGCTGCAGCTCTTCCTGCTAGGCGAGGACGGCCTGTCCGAACAATGGCTGCTGGACGAAAGCGGCCGCAGCGCACCGCGCCAGCTGCGCCGCCTGGCCACGCCGCAGGCACCGCTGGCCTGCCGGGTGCGCGATGCCGAAGCCGCGCTCTACATCGCCGAAGCCGGCGTGGGCCTGTGGCGCTATGCCGCCGATGCCGAGCGCGAGGGCCGCAGCCTGCTGCTGGCGGATGCCAAGTCCGATGAGAAGGCGCTGCTGCAGCGCCTGGACGAGTGGCTGGCGGCACACCCGGTCGCAGCGCCCACGGCGCCTGCACCGGCCATCGTGCTGCCCAGCGCGCAAACGCAGCCGGTGCGCGCGCAGGGCGATGCCGCCGACGATCCGGCCATCTGGGTGCATCCGCGTCAGGGCTCGCGCAGCCTGGTGCTGGGCACCGACAAGAAGCTGGGCCTGGCCGTCTACGACCTGCAGGGGCGCGAACGCCAGTTCCTGCCGGTGGGCCGCGTCAACAATGTGGA
>NZ_JBILQK010000044.1:0-31449 GCF_044373315.1 Roseateles sp.
CTGGCCGCCCAGGGCGGCCTGCACCTGCTGATAAGTGAAGTTCAGATACATCCAGCGGCGCGGCTGCAGCTGCGGCTGGCCTTGCTCGCTGAGCCAGCGGCGCCAGGTCAGGTAGCGCGCGCCGGGGCGTTGATCGTCCTCTTCTGCCAGCGTGTGGCCGGCCAGGTCCGCGGGCTTGTTCAAGGGCGCAGCCTCGCCCGCCTGGCTCTGGCGCAGCAGCCAGGGGCTGACGACCGGAGTCAGCGTCTCGCCGAACAGGCGCTCGCCGCCCAGCGAGGCCGGGCCGGGCTGCACATAGCGCAGCGCCAGGTCGATCTCGCCATCGGCCAGGTCGACGATGCCGTCATGCGCCGAGACGCGGATGTCGATGTCGGGGTGCTCCTGCTGAAAGGCTTCCAGCCGCGGGATCAGCCACAAGGAGGCGAAGGAGGCGAAGGTGCTAACCGTCACCACCCGCCGGCCGCGGCTCTGGCGGATCTGGCGCACCGTGGCGTCCAGCCGGTCCAGCACGCCGGGCACGCTGGCCAGCAGCACGGCGCCGTCCGAGGTGAGGGCCACGCTGCGTGTGCCGCGCTGGAACAGGCTGCAGCCGATTTCCTGCTCCAGCGCCTGGATCTGGCGGCTGATGGCCGACTGTGTCAGGTGCAGTTCCTCGGCGGCCGCGCGAAAACTCAGCAGGCGCGCGACCGCCTCGAAGGCCCGCAGCGGGCCTACGGCAAGCGGACGTTGGCGCAGTTGATTCATGCGCGGATGGTATCAATCGGCCGCGTGCATCTCATTGGACGACTCTCCGGGTGATCCCTAGTATTGCCTCTGTGTCGCCGCCATTTCGAGGCGATGGAAAGGGAGGACTGTCATGAGCGAATCGCAGCAATCATTGTGGCGCGTAGAGGCCCGTCAGGCCCTGCGTCTGAAGCTGGACAGTGGCCCGCGCGAGTTGCAGGTGGTCGAGGGCCAGCTGTGGCTGACTGTGTCGGCGGCGACCGCGCATGCCAGCCAGGACATCTGGCTGCAGCCGGGCCAGCGTCTGGCTTTGGCGCGCGGCAGTGAGCTTGTTATCGAGGCTTGGAAGGCGCCGGCCGGTTTTCAGCTGCTGGTGCCGCCAAGCGCCTGCCCGCGGCTGCTGCGCCAGCTGCAGGGTCTCAGATCTGCGGCCGGCGCTTCGACGCTGGCGGCCGCGCCGGCTTGCTGAGTTTCTTGCTGTGGGCGCGCAGCGCTGCTTGCAGCGACAGTCGCGCCCAGGGCTGCATCAGCGCAGGTGAGTCCATGGCCTCTTCCGGCGGGCGGTAAAAGCCCAGCTGCGCCCACTCGCCCTGGCGCTGGTAGCGAAAAGGCGGGCAGCCGGCGGCCTCGAAGCTCGGGCGGCTGAGCGCATCGCTCTTCAGCCACAGCTGCTCGTCCGCCAGCAGGGCGACGAACAAGTCATCGACGTACAGGCCGTGGCCACCGAACATGCGGCGCGCCCGCACCAGTCCCAGCGGCGCCAGCAGTTCGCAGCAATGCCGGGTGAATTCATTTGGGCTGACCATGGGCCGGACTCTATGACAATGGCAGGGTCTCGCCATTGGAGTTCGCCTTGGACCTGTTGAGCAATGACCGCGCCGCGCTGCGCCACAAATTGATTCAGGCGCGCCTGAATCTGCCCGACCGCCTGAGCCTGGCCGAGCAGCTGCAAAGCGTGCTGCGCGTCTGGCTGGTGCGCCGCCCGGAGCTGACCATCGGCGCCTACTGGCCGATCAAGGGTGAGTTCGATCCCTTGCCGGCGCTGTACCGTTGGAGCGAGGCGCAGGATGCCGACCGACCGAGCCGCAAGATCGGCCTGCCCGTGGTCGACAAGACCCATGGCACGCTGACCTTCCATGTCTGGTATCCGGGCTGTCCGATGGAAGAAGACGCTTACGGCATCCCGAAGCCCAAGGACACCGAAGTCTTCGAGCCGCAGCTGCTGCTGGTGCCCTGCGTGGGCTACGGTCCGCAGGGCCTGCGCCTGGGCTATGGCGGCGGCTTCATGGACCGCACGCTGGCCGGGCTGAAGCCGCGACCCGCCACCGCCGGCCTGGGCTATGCGCATGGCTTTCTGCCGCTTCTCAAGGCCGAGCCCCACGATGTGCCGCTGGACGCGATGATCACCGAAGAAGGTGTGGTCTGGGATGTGAACGGCTAGGCCTGCAAGAATCCACCCCCATGAGCACCCTCTACGCCCGACACCTGGCCGAGCTGCAGCGCCGCAGCGAAGACGCGCTGGCCCGCAGCGGTTTTGACGCGCTGGCGATTGCCAGCGGCATCGAGAAGTTCGCCTTCCTCGACGACCGGCCCTATCTGTTTCAGCCCAATCCGCATTTCAAGCACTGGCTGCCGCTGACCGCGCATCCGCACAGCTGGCTGCTGATCCGCCCGGGCCACAGGCCGCGCCTGGTGTACTACCAGCCCGACGACTACTGGCATGTGCCGCCCAGTGACCCGAGTGGCGAGTGGGTGGCCCACTTCGAGATCATCGTCATCAGCGAGCCGGCGCAGGCGCGCCAGCATATGCAGGTGGATGGGCGCCTGGCCATCATTGGCGAGGCCGATGCCGCACTGGAGGGCCTGCAGCCCAACAACCCTGAAGCGCTGCTGAACCTGCTGCACTACCAGCGCGCCTGCAAGACCGAGCATGAGCTGGAGCAGATGCGCGCGGCTTCGCGTCGCGCTGCGCCGGCCCACCTGGCTGCGCGCCAGGCCTTTCTGGCCGGCGCGTCAGAGCTCGAGATCCATCGCGCCTATCTGGCCGCCTGCGGCCACACCGACCGCGATCTGCCCTATACCAATATCGTGGCGCTCAACGAGCATGGCGCGGTGCTGCACTACCAGTACCAGGATGCGGTGGCGCCTGCGGAGAGCCGCGCGCTGCTGATCGATGCGGGCGCGCAGGTCAATGGCTATGCGAGCGACATCACCCGCACCTGGAGCGCCGGCGGCAGCGCAGAGTTCGATGCGCTGCTGGCGGCGATGGAGCGGGAGCAGCTGGGTCTGGTGGACGAGGTGCGCAAGGGCGTCGACTACCGCGACATCCATCTGAGCGCGCATCGTCGCACCGCGCGCGTGCTGCGAGCGCTGGGCATCGTGCAGGGCCTGAGTGAAGAGGCGCTGGTGGCCGAACGCATCACTGCCACCTTCTTCCCGCATGGCATCGGCCATCTGCTGGGGTTGCAGGTGCACGACATCGGTGGCTTCATGGCGGACGAAAGCGGCACGCCGTCGCCCAAGCCCGAGGGCCATCCCTATCTGCGCCTGACGCGGGCCCTGGCTCCCGGCATGGTGGTGACCATCGAGCCCGGGCTCTACTTCATCCCGACGCTGCTGAACAAGCTGCGCGCCACGCCGCAGGGCGCTGCGGTGAACTGGCCGCTGGTCGAGCGCCTGGCGCGCTTCGGTGGCGTGCGCATCGAGGACGATGTGGTCTGCCGCGCGGACGGCGCGCCGGAGAACCTGACACGCGACGCGTTCGCGGCTCTGGGCTGAGCCGGGCACGGCCCAGTGCCGGCGTAGAAAGGCAAGAATGAAAAAATGGGCGCCAAATGGCGCCCATTGCTTATGGCTGCTCTGCAGCCACGGACGGCCTCAGGCCGCGCGACGGCGGCGAGCCGCTGCCAGGCCTGCCAGGGCCAGTGCACTCAGCGCCAGCGAGGTGGGCTCCGGCACATTGTTGTTGGTGGCGCCGGTCAGCTCCAGGCCCCAGCTGTTGAGGCTCCCGCTGTCGCGCGCGACCTGATCAGCGATGCGCAAGGTCCAGGTGCCGAAAGCGTCCTGGCCGTCGAAGGCGGATAGCAAACCATCGGGGCGGAAGCTGCCGTTGAACGGGGCGCTGCCCGTGGCAATGGCGCTCGCAGCTTCATCGTCGAACAGGGTGTTGCTGAAGTTGTCGCCGCTACCGCCGCGGTTGTTGCTCAAGACGACCGACGTGCCGCGCGGGCTGATCAGCGTGATGAGCAGATCATTCACCCAGCTGTGGGTCAGCGTCAAACGGACATTCACGTCCGTCAGCGTGAGGCGACTGCCGAAGTTCAGGGTGGAGCTGACGGTGCACAGGTCGCAGATGGTGACCGGCACATTGGTGCTGGTGACGAGGGCGGCATTCGCGGTGCCGGACACGAGGGACAGTGCAGAGGCCAGGGCGAGGGCAGCGGCTTTCAGTTTCATGGGATGTTGGAATTGATGTGTTGAGGTGTTGTTGAATCCGCCAGCGATCCTCCCGCGGGCAGTTCCCTCCTACAAAGGCAGACTCCATGCCATCCACCCCCCCCGATTCTCGGAAGTGCCGGGCTGACAACAGCCTGCAAAGGCGCGGCGTGAATAGTTCACGCAGCGTCTTT
The DNA here is from genome assembly GCF_044373315.1 of Roseateles sp. Lineage (GTDB taxonomy): Bacteria > Pseudomonadota > Gammaproteobacteria > Burkholderiales > Burkholderiaceae_C > JACDQM01. The sequence goes on from NZ_JBILQK010000044.1 coordinate 4,353, forward strand.
CCAGTGCGCCAAGCGGACTGTCAAGAACTCCGACGCCGTTGTGGCCTGAGCCGCACTGCCTTGGTAGCTGACGGCATTTCTTGCAGAACGCTGAGTGAAGCCATCCAAAAGAAGAAGCCGCCGGAGGCAGCCCCGGCGGCTTCTTCGATCACGACTCTCAGGTTTCGGCTGGCAGATCTTGCCAGCTTCGGGCTTGCTTAGAAGCGCATGCCCAGGCCGATGCCGACCAGCAGCGGGTCGACCTTGAACTTGCCAGCTTCTGCGCCGGCGGAATAGACCTTGGTGCCGATCTGCACCTTCTTGATGTCCACGTTCAGGTACAGGTTCTTGGCGACTTCAAAGTCGGCGCCGGCTTGCACGCTCAGGCCATAGCTGTCGCTCTTGATGCTGGGCTTGAGTGCGGCCACGACGGCGGGAGCGAACTCGACGCTGGAGAAGTGGGTGTAGTTCACGCCCACGCCCACATAAGGACGGAAGCTGGCGGTCGGTGCGAAGTGGTACTGCAGGCTCAGCGTCGGGGGCAGGTGCTTGAGCGAGCCGATCTTGGTGCCCTTGGACTTCAGGTCATGCTTCTGCGGATAGGTCAGGATCAGCTCGGCCGCGATGTTCGGCGTGATGAAGTAGCTGATGTCGACTTCAGGGATGACCTTGTTGTTGACCGACAGGCCCAGGCCTGTCGTGTCCTTGTTGGCCGAATCCAGGTTGACGGCACGGGCGCGCACCAGCCACGGGCCCTCTGTAGCATGAGCGGCAACAGCGCTCAGAGCCATGGCAGCAGCGGCAAGGGTGGTGGCAATCATCTTCTTCGACATCTCAATCACTCCAGTTGTGCGGGAACGTTCCCGATGCAGTGATTGGACGAGTCTCTCAGGGGTAAACCCTTGATCTGACGCAAATGCAAACAAGGCCCTCCGGGGAGGGCCTGGCGGCATTGAGTTGGGTCAACAAGTCAGCCCAGACTGAGGCGTTTGCACAACTCGAGCGTCAGCGCTGACTGATTCAGCGTGTAGAAGTGGATGCCCGGTGCGCCGCCGGCGATCAGGCGCTCGCAGACGCGTGTCATCACGTCCAGGCCGAAGGCGCGGATCGATGCGGCGTCGTCCATATAGCCTTCCATCTTCAGCGCCACCCAGCGTGGAATCTCGATGCCGTCGCGTGCGGCGAACTGCGCGATGCGCGCATAGTTGTGGAAGGGCATGATGCCCGGCACGATGGGCTGAATGACGCCCAGCTTGCGCGCCTCGTCGACAAAGTGGAAATAGGCGTCGGGGTTGAAGAAGAACTGCGTGATCGCCGCGCTCGCGCCTGCGGCCATCTTGTCGGCGAAGTGCTGCAGATCCTTGGCGGCATAGCGCTGCTGCGGGTGGTACTCGGGATAGGCCGCGACCTCTATCTTCCAGTCCGCGCCTTGCGTCTCGCGAATGAAGCGCACCAGTTCGGCCGCATAGCGGAACTCGCCCGCCGTTGCCGTGCCGCTGGGCAGGTCGCCACGCAGCGCCACCACGCGGCGGATGTTCTGCGCGCGATAGGTGGCCAGGATCTCGGCGATGTTCTCGCGCGTCGAGCCGACGCAACTCAGGTGCGGCGCGGCCTCGAAGCCCATCGAAGCGATCTGGCTGACCGTGGCCAGCGTCTTGTCGCGGGTCGATCCGCCAGCGCCATAGGTGACGCTGAAGTATTGGGGCTGCAGGCTGGAGAGCTCCTGCACCACGGTCTTGAGCTTCTCCGCGCCCACCGGTGTGTTGGGCGGGAAGAACTCGAAGCTCACGGGCGTCTTCTGGTTCGTGGTCATGGTGATGATTGCTCCGGGGCCTGGGCCCACAGAAAGAACTCGGTATTGCCATCACCGCCGGTGATGGGGCTTTGAAAGTAGTCGCGCGCCGCCCAGCCCAGCGCGGCGCAGGCCTCGCGGGCTTGCGCCTGCAGCTGCGGGTAGAGGCCGCTGTCCTTCACCAGTCCGCCGCGGCCGACGGCCTTGGGCCCCAGCTCGAACTGCGGCTTCACCAGCAGCAAGACCTGGCCCCCAGCCTTGAGCCAGGGCTTGAGATGGGGCAGGGCGCCCAGCATCGAGATGAAGCTCAGGTCGCCGACGATCAGGTCGAAGCCGCCTTCGGGCTTGTGGCCCTCGAGCGCCGAGCCGATCAACTCGCGCACATGCAGACCTTCCAGCGCGGTGATGCGGCTGTCGCTGCTCAGACTGGCATGCAGCTGGCCATGACCCACGTCCACACCAACCACGCGCGCCGCGCCGCTCTTCAGCAGGCAGTCGCTGAACCCGCCGGTGCTCTGTCCCATGTCCAGCGCCGTGAACCCGGCGACCGACAGGCCGCAGTGCTTCAAGGCGCCTTCGAGCTTGAGCCCGCCGCGCGAGACAAAGCGCAACTCCGCGTCATCGGTGATGCGGAACTGCGCGGTCAGCGGCAGGTCTTCGCCAGATTTGCGCACCCGCGCCCAGCCGGTGGGCGAGGCCCACTCGGCCGCACCGTTGTCGATCAGCCGCTGGGCGGCCGAACGCGTCGGGGCGAGCTTGTGGGCTACGAGCAGTTGGTCAGCGCGCATCGGGAATGGTTCGGTGCTTCCGGGCGTAGCTAGCGCCTGTCAGGCTAGGCGCGGGCGGATCCGCAGACCGGAACGTAGCAGGGCTACGTGAGGATCTGAGGAAGGACCCGCAACGACGCATGGCAGGCGCGCAGTAGCCCGCCGCGATCAATAGCGGTAGGTGGCGGACTTGAATGGGCCGGTCTTCGGCACGCCGATGTAGGCCGCCTGCTCCTCGCTCAGCTCGCTGAGCTGCGCATTCAGCGTCACCAGCTGCAGGCGTGCCACCTTCTCGTCCAGGTGCTTGGGCAGCACATAGACCTTGCCGATGTCATACGCGTCCTTGTGGGCATACAGCTCAATCTGCGCGATGGTCTGGTTCGCGAAGGAACTCGACATCACATAGCTCGGGTGGCCGGTGCCGCAGCCCAGGTTCACCAGACGGCCCTTGGCCAGCAGGATGATGCGACGGCCGGACGGGAAGATCACATGGTCGACCTGCGGCTTGATCTCGTCCCACTCGCACTTGTCCAGCGACGCGACGTCGATCTCGTTGTCGAAGTGGCCGATATTGCAGACGATGGCGTTGTTCTTCATCGCCGCCATGTGCTCGTAGCGGATCACGTTCTTGTTGCCGGTGGCGCTGACGAAGATGTCAGCCTTGTCGGCGGCGTATTCCATCGTCACGACGCGATAGCCTTCCATCGCGGCCTGCAGTGCGCAGATTGGGTCGATCTCGGTCACCCACACCTGGGCCGAGAGCGCGCGCAGCGCCTGGGCCGAGCCCTTGCCCACGTCGCCATAGCCGGCCACGACGGCGATCTTGCCGGCCACCATCACATCGGTGGCGCGCTTGATCGCGTCGACCAGCGATTCGCGGCAACCGTAGAGGTTGTCGAACTTGCTCTTGGTCACCGAGTCGTTGACGTTGATGGCACGGAACAGCAGACCGCCCTTGGCCGCCATTTCGTTCAGGCGCAGCACGCCGGTGGTGGTTTCTTCGGTCACGCCGATGATCTCGGCGCTCTTGCGGGTGTACCAGGTCGAGTCCTGGGCGATCTTGGCCTTGATCGCGGCGAACAGGATGCGCTCTTCCTCGCTGCCCGGCTTGGCCAGCACGCTCAGGTCTTTCTCGGCCTTCTGGCCCAGATGCATCAGCAGCGTGGCATCGCCGCCGTCGTCCAGAATCATGTTCGGGCCTTCGCCCGGCTCTCCCTTGGCGGCGAATTCGAAGATGCGGTGGGTGTAGTCCCAGTAGTCTTCCAGCGTCTCACCCTTGTAGGCGAACACCGGCGTGCCTTCGGCCACCAGCGCGGCGGCGGCATGGTCCTGGGTGGAGAAGATATTGCACGAGGCCCAGCGCACTTCGGCACCCAGCGCTTGGAGGGTTTCGACCAGCACGCCAGTCTGGATAGTCATGTGCAACGAACCGGTGATGCGCGCGCCCTTGAGGGGCTGGCTCGCAGCGTATTCGCGGCGGATCGCCATCAGCGCGGGCATCTCGCTCTCGGCGATGCTCAGTTCCTTGCGGCCCCAGGCGGCCAGGGACAGGTCGGCAATCTTGTACTGGTCAGCGGCCAGGGTCTTCTTAACGGCGTTCATTGCAGGCTCCTTCAACACATTCTTGAAGCCGCTGCCGTCTGGCGCAGGAGAGAAAGGGGGGGATTCAAACTCTCACCCACGCAGGACTTCAGCGGGTGAGCGCAGTTGCGACGAGGCCTGTGAATCACAGAGCTTGTTCCGAGCCTGGCCTCAGTGCAGAGGTTGCAACGCTCCTCGGAATGTCAGCATTGTAGTCGGATCATCGATTGGCGTGATGGCGAGAGCAGCGCCGGGATTGCGGACAATCTCGGCCCATGCAAGCGCTTGAACTCTGCCCCCGCGAATCCCTGGCCCGCCTGTTCGGCGTGCTCACCGACATCGACGACACCCTGATCGGCCACGCCGGCCTGCCGGCCGAGACCTTGCAGTCTCTGCATGATCTGCAGGCGGCCGGCGTGCCGGTGATCGCCATCACCGGTCGCCCGTCCGGCTGGAGCGAGGCCTTCGCGATGGACTGGCCGGTGGCGGCCATCGTGGCGGAGAACGGGGCGGTGATGCTGCGCAATCTGCAGGGCCGGCTGCAGCGCGACTTCTGCCAGGACGAGGCCACCCGCACCGCCAACTTCGCCCGCCTGCAGGCCTGTGCCGCCGATGTGCTGGCGCGTGTGCCGGGCGCCACGCTGGCCACCGACAGTGCCGGCCGCCTGACCGATATCGCCATCGACCACAGCGAGCATGCGCACCTGGATGCGCAGCAGATCGAGCAGGTCTGCGCGATGATGCGAGAGCATGGGCTGCGCGCCACCGTCAGCTCCATCCACATCAACGGCTGGATCGGCGAGCACAACAAGTGGACAGCGGCGCATTGGGCCGTGCATGCCGCGCTGGGCCAGGCCTTCGATGCCAGTGAGTGGGTCTATGTGGGCGACTCGACCAACGACCAGCAGATGTTCGCGCGCATGCCGCTGTCGGTGGGCGTGGCCAATATCGCGCGCTTCGTGCCGCAACTGCAGGCGCTGCCGAGCTACGTCACGCGCGGCGAGCGCGGCCAGGGCTTTGCAGAGCTGGCACGGGTCTTGTTGTCAGCGCGGGCTGGCGCTGCTGCCTGACAGACCTGCCTCGCGCAGCTGTTCCAGCGCGATCTCGCGCAGCAGCGCCAGCCGCTTGAGGATGGCGGCATCGATGCGATAGAGCTGGGTGTTGCCTGCGGCACCCGGCCGTGTGGGATCAGGAACGAAGGACAGCATGGCCTCGCGCAGCCGTGCCACGCGGTCGGCCGCGAGGCGCGGCTGGGCCACGAAAATGGGGGCCTCGATGCTGCCCACCTCGGCCATCGTGCCATGGCCGCGAGAATTATCGGCCGGCAGCAGGTCGATCTGGCTGCGAGCGGCGAACACGGCATCGACGTCGCCGCGCTCCAGGCTGATCATGGCGCTGTTGATCGAGGTCTGCGGGACCAGCTGCACATCGCGGCCTGGTCTCAGCTGGTTCTGCTGCAGCCACAGGCTGCCTACGGCTGCACTCAGCGAGAGCTGGCCGAGTGAGCCGATCTTGCGACCCCGCAAATCAGCCGGCGAGCGCAGATCGCCCTGGCTGCGCACCAGCAGCAGCACCGGTGTGCGGCTTAGCGTGCCAGCGATCGCATGAAAGCCCCACTCATTGATGGCCAGACCTGCCAGATGCGAGGGCAGATAGCTCAGGTCGTGGGCGCCAGCGCGGGTCTGATTCAGCAGGTCAACGAAGTCTTTGGCGGTGTAGAGCTCCACTTTGTGCTGCAGTTGCCGGGCCAGATGCTCGCGCAGCGGCCGGAAGGCGCTCAGCATCGCGGCTGTCGTCAGGAAGGGAGCCAGACCAATGGTGATGAGGGGCTCGGCCGGCGCTTGCGCCAGCAGCCAGGGCGTGTGGAGCAGGGCAGCGCCGCCGGCGCACAAGTTTCGTCGGGTGGGGTTCATGGGGGTGCAGCAAGTCTGGGTGCCGGTCGGTTCAGAAGTTCGTCCACGTCCTTGAGTAGCGCCTGGAAATTCAGCGGCTTGGTGTGATAACGATCGAAACCAGCGTCCAGTGCCTGCTGGATGTCTTCTGCCATTGCATTGGCGCTCAGCGCGATCAGTGGAAGCTTAGCGGTGCGCGGGTCGGCCCGCACGCGGCGGCAGACCTCCAGGCCGCTAATGTCGGGCAGATCGATATCGACCAGCAGCAGGTGGGGGCGCAGCGAGCGCAGCAGTTCCAGCCCGCGCTCCGCGTTGGCGGCGAGGCTCAGTGCGTAGGCGGGCTCTTGCTCAAGCAGGCCGCGCAGCAGTTCCGCGTTAGCCGGGTTGTCCTCGATGTAGAGCAAGCGGCGCGGGCGCAGCAGCCCTGCTGCCGTGCGCTGCAGGCTTTGTGGCAGCAGGGTGGCTGAATCGGGTGCCGCACAGGCGGGCAGCCAGATGCTGAACACCGAACCCTGGCCCGCGGTCGAGCTGACCTCGATTCGGCCGCCCATCAATTCGATCAGGCGCCGCGTGATCACCAGGCCGATGCCTGTGCCGGGCGTCATGTCATCGGTCTTCTCGAAGCGCACGAAGGGCTTGTACAGCTGCTCGAGCTCGGTTGCTGTCATGCCGCGGCCCGTGTCGGTGACAGTGACCCGGACTTCGCCACTCTCGCTGGCGCTGACGGACACTGTCACCCGGCCACCGCGGCGGTTGTACTTGATGGCATTGGACAGCAGGTTGTTCAGCACCTGCTTGAGCCGCTTGCGGTCGGCGCGGGCCCAGTGCGAAACGGCGGGTTCGATTCTGACGCGCACGCCCTGCTGGCTGGCCAGCGAGGCCAGCATCTGCGTGGTCTCGCCCACCAGTTCCAGCACATCCAGCGCTTCGGGCCGCGTGCTCATTTCGCCCGCCTCGATGCGGGAGAGGTCCAGCACATCGTCGATCAGTTCCAGCAGGAGCCAGCCCGCCCGCTCGATCTGCACGATCTTCTCGGTCTCGCTGCTGCGCAGCCGCTCCTTGGACATGCCCAGCAGCTGCGCGAAGCCGAGAATGGCGTTGAGCGGCGTGCGCAATTCATGGCTCATGCGCGACAGGAACTGCGACTTCGCCTGGCTGGCGCGCTCGGCAGCGTCGCGCGCCACCTGCAACTCATGCGTGCGCTGAAGCACGCGGGTTTCCAGTTCGGCGTTGAGCGCACGCAGGGCCTGCTCGCCCTGCACATGTCGGCTCACATCGCTGATGCTGCAGACCACGCCGTCCGGGCTGCTGGAGCCGGGCGCAAACCGCGGCTCGGCGTTGACGCTGAGCCAGCGCTCTGAACCGTCGTCGGAGCGGCAGGCCAGCAGCACCTCGCGCAGCGGCTCGCCCGAGCGCAGCGCGCGCGTCCAGGGCTGGTCGTCAGCCGAGAGCTCGATCTGCCGCTGCAGCAGCGGCGCCAGGTCCGCGCCGATGGACACCGGGCCCAGAGCCAGCAGGCGGCGCGCAGCCTCATTGCATTCGCGGATGCGCCCCTGCTTGTCGCAGACCAGCAGCCCGCCCGACATCGAGGCCACCAGGGAGCGCTGCTGCTGCTCGCTGTCCCGCAAGGCCGCAATCTTGTCGCGGATGGCCGCAGACATGCGGTTGAATGCGTCCGCAACCAGGCTGAGCTCGAGAACACGGCTGCCGGGCAGCACTTGCTCGTAGTGCCCGGCTGCCACGCGCTGGCTGGCCTCGGCCAACCGACGCAGATGGGCGCTGATCCAGGCCGTCCAGCCGGCCAGCAGCGCCAGCCCGAGGGCCAGCACCCCGGCGCCGATGAGCAGGCTGTTGCGCCACAGGTCCTGCTGGCTCTTTTGCAAGGCCGAAGCATCGATGCCCAGACGCAGCTCCCCGAGTCTTTGCCCGGCCAGCACGATATCCCGGCGCGTGCTGCGCACCGCCGGGTTGCCCTCGGGGCTGAGCCCGACGCGGGCCACCGACAGCCCTCGTGCATCGAACAGTTCGGCAAACACCAGGTGGGAGGCGTTGGCGCTGTGTCGCAGCAGATCGCGCGCACCGGCATGGTCGCGCTCGGCCAGCAGCGGTGCGGCGGCAGCGGCCAGCAGCGGTGCGGCCAGATCCAGCTCGGCGCCGAAGCGCTCCTCCAGCGTGCGCTGCATCTGGCTCTCGGCGTTCCACAAGAGTAGGGCGAGCATCAGCATCAAGGTGATGACGCTGCCGAGGAAATACTGTGAACGCAGACTGTTGGTCAAGACGGGGGATCGATCCACTGATTCAGACTGGTTTGGGGGCGGCGCGAACGGGTTCAGGCATCCGGCTGCTCCGTTTGCGCCGGCTGATGCGGACTGGCTTGGGCCGGGCGCTGTTCCAGCGTGTCCATCTGCATCTCGAAGCTGAAGAAGCGGTTGCGCCCCCGGGATTTGGCGGTGTAGAGCGCATCGTCAGCACGCCGCAGCAAGCCTTCGACCGTGGTGCTGTCGTCCGGCGTGCAGGTGGTGATGCCGCCTGAGATCGTCACATGGGGCGCCAGTGGCGAGGCCGGGTGCAAGGGCGCACTGAGGCTCAGTGTGCGCAGCACCGCGCGCGCGAACATCATGGCGCCGGCGCGTGGCGTACCCGGAAGAATCAAGGCGAACTCTTCGCCGCCGTAGCGCGCGGCGCTGTCCCGGGGGCGGCGGCAGGTCTGCTGCAGCAGGCGCCCGACACGTTGCAGGCAGGCGTCGCCTTCCACATGCCCCAGGCTGTCGTTGTAGCTCTTGAAGTAATCGACGTCGCACAGCACCAGGGTCAGCGGCTGCTGCTCGCGCCTGGCGCTGGCGATTTCCTGCTGCAGGCGGTGGTCGAAGGCACGGCGATTCGGCAGCCCGGTGAGGGAATCTTCGTGGCTGAGCCGGCTAAGCTGCTCATTGGCCAGCCGCAACTCTTCCGACAGCTCGATCAAGCGGCCCTGGATGCGGCGCAGGCGCTGCATGGCCCGCAGCTTGGCCTGCAGCACCGTGGCCGAGACCGGTTTGACCAGGTAGTCGTCACCGCCGGATTCGATGCCCAGCCAAAGATCCTGATCCTGATCGCGGCTGGACAGAAAGATGATGGGCGTCCACCCGCCCGCCTCCGCAGCCCGCATATGGCTGGCCACCCAGTAGCCGTCGCGTTCGGGCATCTCCACGTCCAGCAGCACCAGGTCGGGCTTGGCGGCGCCGAACAACTGCAGTGCCTGCTCGGCCCCATCGGCCTCCAGCACCTGATGGCCGCTGGCGGCGAGCTGGGCGACCAGCACCTGACGCGCCGAGGCTTGATCGTCGACGACCAGAACCTGCAAAGGGGGAAGGGCGGCAGGCAGTTCCATGCGTGTGGCACAACGGTGGAGGGCGGGCCCATTATCTGGAGTCTCGGCCGCTGCCGCACAGGGTTTGTGCGGAGAGTCTTCCCTTCGTCGCTTGCCGCTACAGATTTCCTCAAGGATGCCGATACCCTGCCATGGCCCGGCTTGTGCGGGTTGCAAGGAGCAGGGCGGCGGCCTTGAACACCACATGACAGAAACCACTCATCTCGAAGCCAAGGTCTTGCTGCTCGAGCATGACCCGATCCAGTACCAGTGCCTGATGGACTTCTGCGCCGAGGTCGGGCTGAATGCCATGCCGCGCACCGCGCTGGACGCGCTGCCGACGCTGGGCCAGCACAAGGATCTGGGTGGCGTGCTGCTGGCGGAGGACCTGCCCTGCGACGGGCCGGACAGCCTGGGGCTGGCCCGCCAGATCCACAAGCTGCGCCCTGAGCTGCCGATCTTCCTGCGCCGAACCAGTTCACGCGCCCTCAGCGAGGCAGAGCAGGAGGCGGTGCGGCACGCCTGGGTCACCGGCGATACCGAGCAGCTGCGCGCCAATGTCGAGCGCAGCATCTTCAGCCTGCGTTATCCCACGGCGCTGGTGGACGGCGTGATGGATCTGACCAGCTCGGCCATCCGCTCGATGTTTCCGCATGCCAAGGTGACGGCGGAGTCACCCTTTGTCGTTCATGACCGGATCATCTTTGGCCAAGTCTCGACCTTGATCGCGCTGGAAAGCACCTGGTGTCGCGGCTACATGATGCTGCAGACCGAGGAGCATGCACTGCGCCAAGGCATGATCCAGGGCTTCGGTTTCGAGGGCGTGGGCGGCGACCTGAATTTCCGCGAGCTGAACAATCTACTGGGCGAGACGACCAACCTGATCTGGGGCGCGTTCAAGAACCGTTTCATTCCGCCGCGCGCCTTCACCAGCCAGCAGACCCAGGTGCCCATCGTCATCAACCACGAGCAGAAGTACATCTCCTTCGGCTCGCAGGATCCTCAGCTGTGCATCCGCTACCAGTTGGCCGATCCGAGGCGGCCGGGCATGCCGCCGCTGGTGATCGTTCAGCGCCTGATCTTCAATCTGCATTGGTCACCGGAGGAGTTCGCCGAGTTCGCAGCCGCGCCGCCTGAAAAGGGCGACACCGGTGAGCTGGAGCTGTTCTGAGTCGCCGATACTCCAGCGAACCTGACTGACTGACTGATCGATTGAATTCGCGCCTGTCCGAGGAGAAGTACTGATGGCGAATGTTCTTGTGGTCGACGACTCGAGCACCATGCGAGAGATCGTGGCCAGCTTCCTGAGCAAGAACGGTTTTGAGGTGGCGGTGGCCACCGATGGTCGTGATGGGCTGGCGCAGCTGCGCCAGGATCCTGGAATCCGGTTGGTCCTGAGTGATATCAACATGCCCAATATGGACGGGCTGACGATGGCTGAGAAGATCCGCTCCGAACTGGGCAACCAGGAGGTTCGCATCGTTATGCTCACCACCGAGGACAACGTCGAGATGCGCGAGCGCGGCCGCGCGATCGGCGTGACCGGCTGGATCGTCAAGCCGTTCCGGGGCGATGTGGTCCTGGGGCCGCTGAAGAAGCTGTGCGGCCTCGCGCCGGGTTGAGGCCTGTCAGAGTCGCCAGAGTCAGGCGCCGCGCAGCAAGCCACGCTGCTCCAGCGTGTCCATCTGCATCTCGTAGCTGAAGAAACGCTGGCGCCCGCGCATCTTTGCGGTGTAGAGGGCATCGTCGGCCCGCAACAGCAAGTCCTGGGCGTTGGTGCCTTCGTCGGGCACGCAGGTGGTGATGCCGCCAGAAACCGTGATGTAGGGCCCGACATCGGAGTCGGGATGCGGCATGGCAGCGCGCTCGACGGCCCGCAGCAGCGCGCGGGTGTAAGTCATCGCGCCGGAGCGCGGTGTTTCCGGCAGCACCAGCGCGAACTCCTCGCCGCCGTAGCGCGCGGCAAAGTCTCTCGGGCGCAGACAGCTCGCTTGCAGCAGCTTGGCGATGCTGCGCAGGCAATCGTCTCCAGCAAGATGCCCCAGGCTGTCGTTGTAGCGTTTGAAGTGGTCGACGTCGCACAGCACCACCGTGAGCGGTGTGCCATGGCGGCGCGCATCGGCGATCTCGACCTGCAGCCGCTCGTCTAGGGCCCGCCGGTTCATCAGGCCGGTCAGCCCGTCCTGGCGTGACAGTTCGGTGAGTTGCGCATTCGCGGCGATCAACTCGTCCGACACCCGGACCAGTTCGCGCCGCATGCGCAGCAGCCTTTGCATGGCGCGCAACTTGGCCACCAAGGTCATCGTGGAGACGGGGCGGACCAGGTAGTCGTCGCCACCTGCCTCGATGCCTTGCCAGATGTCCTCGGCCTGATCGCGTTGCGACAGAAAGATGATGGGCGTCCAGCCGCCGGGCTCTGCCGCGCGCATGGCGCGGGCAGCCCAATAGCCGTCGTGGCCAGGCATCTCGATGTCCAGCAGCACCAGGTCCGGGCGGTGGCGCTTGAACAGCTCCAGCCCCCATTCGGCACTGTCGGCTTCGATGACGCGGTGGCCGACGCGGTCGAGCTCGGCGGTGACGGCCACGCGGGTGGTGCTCTGATCGTCAACGATCAGCACGGTGAGGGCAGACTCTGCTCTGGAATTCATCTCAACTTTCGCACCGAGCCTTGCAGCCGAGGTGCCTGGCAGGACTGTGTCCGGAAGTGGGGCTCGCTGTTGGGCGGACTCGAACGCCGACAGCTGCGCCTTGCGCAGCCGCCTTGTCCGTTCCTTGATCTGTTGTGATCAAGTCGCTGCGACATGAGCTGCGCCCTAAAGCCCAAGGTTTGCTGACGCAGACGCCTGGCCTACAGCACCGCCGTTGTACGCAGTGCTTGGGCTTTGTGGCATCGGCCGGCCCTGGCGGGCCTTAACTTGGCGGATGCCAAGTTAGCCTTCGCCGCAAGGCTGCCGATCCGCTGAGCGGATGCCGGTCTTACAGCCCCGCCGCTGCACGCAGCGCGGCCGCCTTGTCCGTTCGCTCCCAGGTGAACTCGGGCTCTTCGCGACCGAAGTGGCCGTAGGCTGCGGTCTTGGAGTAGATCGGGCGCAGCAGGTCCAGCATCTGGATGATGCCTTTGGGACGGAGGTCGAAATGCTCGTTGACCAAGGCGGCGATCTTGTCGTCCGAGATCACGCCGGTGCCTTCGGTGTAGACCGTCACGTTCATCGGGCGCGCCACGCCGATCGCGTAGGCGACCTGGATCTGGCACTGCTTGGCCAGGCCGGCGGCCACGATGTTCTTGGCCACATAGCGGGCGGCATAGGCGGCCGAGCGGTCCACCTTGGTCGGGTCCTTGCCCGAGAAGGCGCCGCCGCCGTGCGGGCAGGCGCCGCCATAGGTGTCGACGATGATCTTGCGGCCGGTCAGGCCGCAGTCACCCTGCGGGCCGCCGATGACGAAACGGCCAGTCGGGTTGATCAGGTACTTGGTGTCGGCCGTCAGCCACTCCTTGGGCAGCACAGGCTTGATGATCTCCTCACGCACCGCCTCGTAGAACTCGGGCGTCATCTTGTCACCCAGGCTCATCTCCGGCGCGTGCTGGGTCGACAGCACGACGGTGTCGATCGAGTGCGGCTTGCCGTCCACATAGCGCAGCGTGACCTGGCTCTTGGCGTCGGGGCGCAGGAAGGGCAGGCGGCCGTCCTTGCGCATCTGCGCTTGGCGCTCCACCAGACGGTGCGCGTAATAGATCGGCGCCGGCATCAGTTCGGGGGTCTCGTCGCAGGCGTAGCCGAACATCAGGCCCTGGTCGCCGGCGCCGGTGTTCAGGTAGTCGTCGCTGGCGCGGTCCACGCCCTGGGCGATGTCATTGGATTGCTTGTCATAGGCCACCAGCACCGCGCAGCCCTTGTAGTCGATGCCGTACTCGGTGTTGTCATAGCCGATGCGCTTGATGGTGTCGCGTGCCACCTGGATGTAATCGACATTGGCTTGCGTGGTGATCTCACCGGCCAGCACGACCAGGCCGGTGTTGGTCAGTGTTTCAGCCGCGACACGGGACACCGGGTCCTGGGCCAGGATTGCGTCGAGAATGGCATCCGAGATCTGATCGGCCACCTTGTCGGGGTGTCCTTCGGAAACTGATTCGGAAGTAAAGAGAAAATCGCTCGCCACTGGGTGCTCCTAAATAGTCAGTCGGTCGGCGTTGCCGGGCTGTCAGGAGACGCGGCGAACGCTTTAGCGGCATTTGTTGAGCATGACAGCCCGGCGGCGTTTCGATGACTCGATAAACAGCCGCATCGCCCCGCAAGTTGTCCAAATTAACTCGGCGATGCGCCAATTATAGAAACATGATCTCGCTCTTGCGCCTGATGTCCCGCAGTCCCCTGTGGCTGCTGCATGGTCTTGGAGCCCTCATCGGCTGGCTGACCTGGTGGGCGTCGCCCACCTATCGGCGGCGCTTTCGTGCCAATGTGCAGACGGCCGGCCTGGCCTGGCCCTTGGCGCGCCCGGCCATCGCCCACGCCGGGCGCATGCTGGCCGAGCTGCCGTGGATGTGGTTGCGACCCAAGGACCAGCCCTTGGGCCAGCGCGTGCGCTGGGAAGACGATGGCCTGGTTGAGGCCGCCTTGGCGCAAGGGCGCGGGCTGCTGCTGCTGACGCCGCACCTGGGCTGCTTTGAAGTGACGGCCCAGGCCTATGCCGAGATCTTCGGCGCGCGCACGCCGATCACCGTGCTGTTCCGTCCGGCCCGCAAGGCCTGGATGCGCGCGCTGGTGGACGGCTCGCGCGAGCGGCCAGGCCTGGCGACGGCGCCTGCCAGCCTGGCCGGCGTGCGCCAGATGCTGCGCGCGTTGCGTCAAGGCCAGGTGATCGGGCTGCTGCCGGATCAGGTGCCGCCGGAAGGGCTGGGCGTGTGGGCGCCGTTCTTTGGTCAGCCGGCCTACACGATGACGCTGGCGGCCAAGCTCAGTCAGCAAAGCGGGGCGCCGATTCTGCTGATCTGGGGTGAACGCCTGCCGCACGGGCGTGGCTATGTGGTGCGCGTGCGACCCGGGCCCCAGGTGCCGGCCGATTCCACGCCAGAATCTGCCGCCACGCTCATCAACCAGGCCATGGAAGAACTGATCCGCTTGTCGCCCCAGCAGTACCTGTGGGGCTACCACCGCTACAAGAGCCCGCGTGGCCTCGACCTGGGCCAGGGCCCCGGTGCTGCAGCCGGGCGGCAGGAGTCGTGACGGTGGGAGGGCTTCTGAAGCGCGCAGCGTCTCACCTCTTCATCGGGCTGCTGTGGCTGCTTCACTTGCTGCCGATGCCGCTTCTGGCCGCGCTCGGCCGGGCCCTGGGTGCGCTGCTGTGGGCCTTGGCGCGCCGCCGCCGCCGTGTGGCCTTGCGCAATATCGAGCTGTGCTTTCCCGAGCAACCGATCACCTGGCGGCGTGAGCTGGCGCGCGAACACTTCGCCTGGCTGGGGCGCAGCCTGCTGGAGCGCAGCCTGCTGTGGTTTGCGTCGGCCGAGCGTCTGCAGCGGCTGATGCGCATCAAGGGCAATATCAAGCTGGCCGAGCAGAGCGAGGCGCCGGTAATGTGGCTGCTGCCGCATTTCGTCGGCCTCGAATGGTCTGCGCCGGCCACCATGCTCAACCAGTCGACCCCGGGCGTCGATGTCTACCAGGCGCAGAGCAACGCGGTGTTCGACGCCCGCCTGCTGGCCGGGCGGGCGCGCTTTGGCAAGGTGGCTTTGGTCGATCGGCACGATGGCATCCGGCCGGTGCTGCGCCTGATCAAGCAGGGCTATGCCTTCATGAATGCGCCAGACATGGATTTCGGCGAGAAGGACTCGGCCTTCGTGCCCTTCTTCGGCGTGCCCGCCTGCACGCTGCTGGCGCCGTCGCGCATCGCCAGCACCATGGGCATGGTGGTGCAGCCGCTGCTCATCAAGATGCTGCCGGGCGGGCAGGGCTACGAGATCGAGGCCTGTGAGCCGCTGGCCGGCTATCCGAGTGGCGATCCGGTGGCGGACGCGCGGCTGCTGAACCAATGGCTGGAGGCGCGCATCCGCGAATGCCCGGCCCAGTACCTCTGGGTCCACAAACGATTCAAGACCCGTCCGGCGGGCGAGCCCTCGGTGTACTGAGTTCGGGCCCTTCGTTCTGCGGCGCCTGCAGCGGCAGGGACAGCGTGAAGCTTGAGCCCGCGCCGAGCGTGCTGCTGAGCTCGATCTGGCCGCCCAGCACGCTGGTGACGATGTTGTGCGTGATGTGCAGGCCCAGGCCCGAACCGCCGGTGCCCAGCCGGGTCGTGAAGAAGGGCTCGAAGACGTGATTCAGGTCATCCGGACGGATGCCGCAGCCGTCGTCGCTCACGCTCAGGCGCAGCGTCTGTGCATCCAGCGCCTGCGCCGCGATCGTGATGGTGCCCGCTAGCCCTTCCGCGAAGCCATGCAGCATGGCGTTGTTGATCAGATTGGTCAGCGCCTGGCCGAGCGGTCCCGGATAACTGTCCAGGCGCAGCGCCGGATCGATGTGCTGCAGTACCCGGCAACCCGATTTGCGCAGGCTGGGTGAAAGCGTCAGCAGGATTTCTCCCACCAGGTCCGCTAGCTGGAACTGGCGGCGCTGCGAGCTGGTCTGGTCCACCGCCACCTGCTTGAAGCTCATGACGAGGTCGCTGGCCCGGTCCAGATTGCGCAGCAGGATCTCGGTGCTTTGCGCCGCATCGCTCAGGAACTGCGTCAAGGTGCTGCGGCGCATGCCTTGTTCGGCCTGACGGGCCAGCTGCTGCACGCGGTCTTCCAGCGTGCTGGCGACGGTCAGGCTGTTGCCGATTGGCGTGTTCAGTTCATGGGCCACGCCGGCCACCAGTGCGCCCAAAGCGGCCAGCTTCTCCGACATGACCAGATGCTTTTGTGCCAGCCGCAAATCGATCAGCGTGCGGCTCAATTCCTGGTTGGCGCTCTGCAGGTCGGCCGTGCGCTGCTCAACGCGTTGCTCCAGTTGCGCATTCAGGTCCTCGATCTCGTGCTGCGCGCGCCGCACCTCAGTCACGTCCCGGGCCAGCACGATCAGTAAGTGTTCGCCACGGGCTTCGAAGCTGGCGGCATTCAGCAGTACCTCGCGCACCTGGCCTTGGCTTGCATTCAGCAGCATGAAGTGGTCGCTGGCGCCGCCGCTGGACAGCACCTGCTGCACCAGGGATTCGCGCTGGCTGAGGTCATGCCAGATGTTGAGCTCGAGCGAGGTGCGGCCGATGACCTCCTCGCGGCTGAGCCCGGTGATGCGTTCAAACGCGTCGTTGACCTCGATGTAGCAGCCGTCGCTCAGGCGCGAGATCGACATCAGCTCGGGCATCAGTTTGAAGGCCACCCGGAACTGTTCGTGGATGGCGTTCTGCTCGGTCATGTCGCGGGCGATCCAGACGGCATGGTCGTAGCCGCGGCCGCTGAGCGCGATCAAGGTGCAGTTCACCATGCAGTCCCGCACGCCGCCATCGCGGCGGCGCAGTTGCACCAGCCGGTCACGCGCAGTGCCGTCGCGGTACATCTCTTCGATCAGCAGCTTGCGTTGCTCGGCATGGACCCAGACCTTGAACTCCGACATCAGGTGGCCGACCACCTCGGCGGGCGCATAGCCGCTGATGTTCTGGAAGCCCTGATTAGCCTCGATGATCAGCCCGTCGCTCAGTCGTGTGATGACGATCCAGTCCGGGCTGGCGTGAAAGGCGCGGGCGAATCGATCTGCCCTCGAATCATCCAGCTGCGTCAGCAACCAGCGTCTGAGCGCTGCGGGGATGAGACGGGTGAACGCGGCCATGAGTGTGCAGGTTGGGCATGGTCTGCCGCTTCGATGGTACTGCTGACTTGCAGCGCGGGCAGCGCATCGGAGGCCCGATAATAGGGACATGAACCTGCGCTTCACCAAGATGCAAGGGGCGGGCAACGACTTCGTCGTGATCGATGCCACCCAGCAGCCCCTGAGCTTGAGCCCCGAGCAGATGCGCCAGCTGGGCGACCGCCGCTTCGGCGTGGGCTGCGACCAGATTCTGGTGATCGAGAAGAGTGCGGAACCGGGCGTGGACTTCGGCTACCGCATCTTCAACAACGACGGCGATGAGGTTGAGCACTGCGGCAACGGCGCGCGCTGCTTCGTGCGCTATGTGGCCGACAAGGGCCTGTCAGCCAAACGCAGCATCACTGTGCGCACCGTCAACGCCTTGCTGGAGCTGCATCTGCGTGACGACGGCCGAGTCACCGTGGACATGGGCGCGCCGGTCTTTGCGCTGGACAAGGTGCCGTTCGACGCGCAAGGCCTGACCCCCAGGCTGGTGAATGCATTCGAGCTGTGGCCGCTGGCCGATCTGCATTGCGAGCTGGCGATACTGTCGATGGGCAATCCGCATGCGGTGCAGCGCGTGGCTGATGTGGACACCGCGCCGGTGCTGACGCTGGGGCCGCGCGTCGAGAACCATGCGCGCTTTGCGCGCCGCGTCAACGCCGGCTTTCTGCAGGTGCTGGACCGCGGCCATGTGAAGCTGCGCGTGTTCGAGCGCGGCGCGGGCGAAACCCTGGCCTGCGGTACCGGTGCCTGTGCGGCTGTGGTGGCCGGCATCCGCCTGGGCTGGCTGGACGAGCGCGTCGATGTGCAGGCGCGCGGCGGACTGTTGACGATCGAGTGGCCGGGCCTGAGCCGCGGCCTGGACGCGCCGGTGCTGATGACCGGGCCGGCACAAACTGTTTTTGATGGAGAGATCACGCTGTGAGCAACCAAGGCAACCCGGGCACCGAGGGCATCACCGAGCAGGACATCGCCGACTTCCTGCTCAACAACCCGAGCTTCTTCGAGCGCCACGCCGAGCTGCTGGCCAATGTGCAGCTGAGCCATCCGCACAACCAGCGCACCGTGTCGCTGCAGGAGCGCCAGGCCGAGATGCTGCGCGAGAAGATCAAGGGCCTGGAGTTCAAGATCATCGAGATGATCCGCAACGGCCAGGAGAACGTCGCCATCGCCGATCGCTTGCACCGCTGGACCCTGGCGCTGATGCTGACCCAGGACGCCGCCGCCGTGCCCGAGGTGCTGGCGCGCGAGTTGCGCCACCAGTTCATGATCCCGGCCGCCGGCTTGCGCCTGTGGGGCGTGGGCGAGGCGCATGCGCAAGCCGACTTCGCGCAGGCCTGCAGCGCCGACGTGCGCAGCTTTGCCGGCAGCCTGTCGCAGCCCTATTGCGGAGTGAACTCGGGCTTCGAAGCGGCCAACTGGCTGGGCGGTGATCAAGACATGGCTTCTCTGGCGCTGATTCCGCTCAAGCATGGCGGCACTAGCTTTGGCCTGCTGGTGCTGGGCTCGCCGGACCCGACGCGCTACACCGCTGAGATGGGCACCGAGTTCCTGGCCCGCATCGGCGAGATCGCCAGCGCGGGCCTGGCGCGTCTGCTGCCGGGCGCAGGCGATGGCGCTGGCGCCTGAGGGCGATCTCGCCCGCTACCTGGACTATCTGCGCGTGCAGCGCCGCCTGGCCGCGCGTACGCTGACGCTCTATACCGATGCACTGCTGCGCCTGCAGCAGCTGGCCGAGCGCGACGGCGTGGCGTTGCGCCAGCTGCAGGCCGCCCAGGCGCGCCGCTGGCTGGCGGCCACGCACGGCGAAGGCCTGGGTCCGCGCACGCTGGCGCTTCTGTTGTCAGCCTGGCGCGGCTTCTATCAATGGCTGGGCCGCGAAGGCCTGGTGACGCAGAACCCGATCGCCGGCCTGCGTGCGCCCAAGGCGGCCAAGCCGCTGCCCAAGGCCCTTTCGGCCGACGACGCGGTGCAGCTGGCTGACTTCAAGTACGACAGCGGCGATGCCCGCATCGAGGCACGCGACCGCTGCATCGTTGAACTTCTCTACGGCTGCGGCCTGCGTGTGGCCGAGCTGGTGGGCCTGGACGCGCAGGCCAGCGGCACGGCGCGCGGCTGGGTTGACCAGCAATCCGGCGAGGCGCAGGTGCTGGGCAAGGGCGGCAAGCGCCGCAGCGTGCCGGTGGGCTCGGCGGCGCTGGCGGCGCTGCAGGCCTGGCTGGCCTTGCGGCCCGAGCTGGCGCGGGCGGATGAGCCGGCGCTGTTCGTCGGCGCGCGCGGCGCGCGCATCTCGGATGGGCAGGTGCGAGTGGCGCTGAAGCAGCGCGCGCTGCGGGCCGGCATGCCCAGCCATGTGCATCCGCACATGCTGCGCCATTCCTTTGCCTCGCACCTGCTGCAATCCAGCGGCGACCTGCGTGGCGTGCAGGAGTTGCTGGGCCATGCGCATATCGCGACCACGCAGGTCTATACGAAGCTGGATTACCAGCATCTCGCCAAGGTCTACGACGCGGCCCACCCACGCGCCAAGAAGAAATGAACCACGCCCGGCCTGCGCCTGCCTTGGCGGGGCCGCAAGACTGATAACCTCCGCGCCCATGTCCAAGATTGATCTGAGCCTTGTCTGCCGCGCTGCGGGCGCGCTGACCTTGTCACTGCTGTCCATCACCGCGCTGGCGCAACGCGTCGAGCAGCGCGACGAGGCAGCGGCGGCCTTGCCCCTGCCGGCCTTTCTGCAGGCGCAGCCCGCGGCTTTCGAGCTCAACTGGACGCCGTTGCGCATGCCCACCCAGGACCGCATCGCGCTGCTGGGCGCCAGCTATCTGGTGGCGATGAACGAGGGCTGGGGCGTAGGCCCGAGCTTCTACGGCGCTGCACAAGGCAACTATGGCGGCATCTTCACTGTCGGCTTCACCGCCCAGCGCCGTGGCCGCCTGAGCCCGAATCTGCACTGGGCGGCCAGCCTCTACGCCGGCGCTGGCGGCGGTCTGAGCTCGGACCAGGTGCGCTTCGGCGGCGGGCTGATGCTGCGCCCCGAGTTGTCACTGCGCGCCGAAGCCGGCAACTGGTACTACGGCGTATCGGCGGCGCACACGCGCTTCCCCAGCGGCAACGTCAAGGGCAGTTCGGTGGGGCTTGTGCTGGGCTATTCCGACGGCTTCATGAGCTACGCGCCGCGGGATGCCGGCCGGCGCGCCAGCAGCTACAAGCGCAGCGGCCTGGGCTTCGATGAGATTGCGCTGAGCGTGGGCCGCTACAAGCCGCACAGCAGCGCGCGCAACCGTAGCGGCACGCCGTCCGCCAGCATGGGCAAGGCCGGTGCGGTGCTGCGCCAGTACGTCACCGACGGCGCCTGGTGGGGCCTGGAGGCCGCCGGTGCGGCATCAGGCGGCGCTGATGGCTATATGGAAGTGCTTGGCACGCTGGGTGAGGACTTCGCGCTCGGCTCGCCGCGACTGCGCGGCGGCTGGCATGTGGCCGCCGGCCTGGGCGGTGGCGGCGATGTGGACACCGGCAATGGCTGGCTGGTGAAGGCCGGGCCGACGCTGCGCTGGAAATCGCCCTGGGGCCCAAGCCTGCATCTGGATGCCGGCGTGATGGGTGCTGCCACGGGCAAGTTCAAGTCCACCTTTGCACGCTTCTCGCTGGCCTTGCCGCTGGATGAGGCGATTGGCCGCGAAGGCCCGTTCGCTGAGCGCGAGGGCCTAGTGCAGACGCAGGCCGTGTACGCCAGCCTGCAGCATCTGCCCAATGTGCGCTTCAAGAACGGCCGCGAAGAGAGCGTTGGGCATCTGGCGATGGTGCTGACGCGTGACTTGGGCCGCAATGTCTACGGCACGGCGCAGGCCGGCAGCGCCGCTTTCGGCAGCGCCGGGGCTTACTCCTTCGGCCTGTTCGGCCTGGGGGTGCAGACCCAGCCCTGGGCCAGCCTGCCGGGGCAACCGCGCGTCGGTGTCGAGGCGCTGGTGGGTGCCGCCGGCGGCGGCGGCGTAGCGGTGGCCGGCGGGGCGGTGGCGCAGGCCGAGGCCTGGGCGCAATGGTCGCTGGGTAGCGAGCAGCGCTGGCGCCTGCGCACTGGCCTGGGCCAGTGGCGCAGCCTGCGAGGCGAAACGCAAGCGTCCTCGCTGGTGAATGTGTCGCTGGGCTACGCCTTCGGTACGCTGACTCGCTGAAGCGCTGACGCTTCAAGCGCATCACTTTGTTGCGGCGTCTCGCCGTGCTGCAGCACTGTATTCGGCTGGTGGCCGCGTGCTGCACCTGAAGCGACAGCGCTCGCCGCGGCGCGGCGACAATCGCGGCCATGAAAAGCATTCGTCTTCGCGCCGGCAAGGAGCGCTCGCTGCAGCGCCGCCACCCCTGGATCTTTCAAGGCTCGATCGAGAAAGGCCGGGCCGACGCCGGTGAGACCGTGCGCGTCGACTCTGCCGAGGGTGAATTCCTCTGCTGGGCCGCCTTCAGCCCCGAATCGCAGATCCGCGCGCGCGCCTGGAGTTTTGACGCCGCCGAGCGCATCGACGCGGCCTTCTTCCAGCGCCGCATCGAATCAGCCGTGGCGGTGCGTGCGCGGCTGCCGATTGCCTCGGACGCGGTGCGGCTGTTCCATGGCGAATCCGACGGCCTGCCGGGCCTGATCGTCGACCGCTATGGCGACACGCTGGTGGCGCAGTTTGGCACCGCCGGCACGGAGCGCTGGAAGGCGGTGATCGCCGATGCGTTGCTGGCCGCCACCGGCCTTGCGCGCCTGTACGAGCGCAGCGATGCCAGCGTGCGCGGCCTCGAAGGCCTGCCCGAGGTGCGCGGCTGGCTGCGCGGCGAGGGTGTCACCGAGATCGTGATCCAGGAGCATGAGTGGCGCCTCAGCCTGGATGTGGCCGAGGGCCACAAGACCGGCTACTACTTGGACCAGCGCGACAGCCGCAAGAAGTTTGCCGAGGTCGTGCGCCACTACGGCGCGAAGTCGGTGCTCAACTGCTTCAGCTACACCGGCGGCTTCTCGGTGGCTGCGCTGGCCGGCGGCGCTGAAGAAGTGATCAGCGTCGATTCCTCCGGCCCGGCGCTTGAGCGTGCCTGCGCCCATGTGGCGCTGAACGGCTTTGATGCCGCGCGCCACACGGCGCTGGATGCCGATGTCAATCAGACCCTGCGCCGCTATCTGCAGGAAGGCCGCACGTTTGACGCCATCGTGCTCGACCCGCCCAAGTTCGCGCCCACGGCCGCGCACGCCGAGCGCGCCGCGCGTGCCTACAAGGACATCAACCGCCTGGGCCTGAAGCTGCTGGCGCCTGGCGGCCTGCTGTTCACCTTCTCTTGCTCGGGCGGCATCCCGCCGGACCTGTTCCACAAGATCGTGGCCGGTGCAGGCCTGGATGCCGGCGTGGACGGCTTCATCCTCGACCGCGTCGGCGCGGCGCCCGACCATCCGCAGACGATCTACTTCCCCGAGGGCGAATACCTGAAGGGTTTGCTGATCCTGAAGCGCTGAGGCGATACCCCGCCTTCAGCCCCGCGTCGGCAGCGCCAGCCGCGGGTCGAACTTCACGCGCTGCAGGCTGAAGAAGCTTTTGACATTGCGCACATTGGCCTGCTGCGTGAACAGGCGTTGAACCAGCGCGTTATAGGCCGGCATGTCGGACGTCTGCACCACCAGCACGAAATCCGGCCCTGGCGAGACGCGCCAGCACTGCTGCACAGCCGCATCGCCGACGACGGCCTGCTCGAAGGCCTGCAGATGCTCGGCGCCCTGGCGGTCCAGCGTGATCTCCACGATGGCTGACAGGCCGGCGCCCACCTTGGCCGGCGACAGCAGCGCCACGCGCCGCTCGATGATGCCGCTCTCCACCAGCCGCTTCACCCTCCGCAGGCAGGTGGCCGGCGAGATGTGCGCGCGCTCGGCCAGCGCTTGGTTGGACAGCGAGGCATCCTGCTGCAAGAGGTCGAGCAGGCGCAGATCGGTGCCGTCGAGTCCGGAGTGAATGATTGATTCATTCATAAATAATTCTTTCGTGAAATATTATTGGGTAATTTATCACGCTCGGTTTTTGATTTCAAAACAGATTCGAAATTGAAAGCATCTGTCTTGCTGGCCTGCCTACCATCGCCCTCGGCAACTTGGCCGCAACCCTGGGAGACAAGCTATGTGTGGCATCGTCGGCGCCGTCAGTCAGCGCAACATCGTTCCGGTTCTCATCGAAGGCTTGAAGCGCCTGGAATACCGTGGCTATGACTCTTGCGGCGTGGCGGTGCACCAGGGCGGCGAACTCAAGCGTGCGCGCAGCACCTCGCGTGTGGCTGAACTCGACGCGTTGTCTGCCGAAGACGGCATTGCCTCGGGCACCGGCATTGCCCACACGCGCTGGGCCACGCACGGCGTGCCGGCGGTGCACAACGCCCACCCGCATTTCTCGCATGGCCCGAATGCCGCTGCAGCCACGGCCGGGCGCATTGCGCTGGTGCACAACGGCATCATCGAGAACCATGACGAACTGCGCGCCGAGCTGAAAGGCCGCGGCTACGAATTCCTCAGCCAGACCGACACCGAGGTGATCGCCCATCTGGTGGACCACCACTACCACGGCGACCTGCTGGAGGCCGTGCAGCAGGCGCTGACCCGCCTGCGCGGCGCCTATGCGATTGCCGTGTTCTGCCGCGACGAGCCGCACCGCGTGATCGGTGCCCGCGAAGGCTCGCCGCTGGTGCTGGGCGTGGGCACCGACCCGGCGCAGGGCGAGCACTTCCTGGCTTCGGACGCGATGGCCCTGGCTGGCGTCACCGATCAGATCGTCTATCTGGAAGAGGGCGATGTGGTGGACCTGCAGCTGGGTCGCTACTGGATCAGCCAGCTGGATGCCGAAAGCGGCCGCTACCTGCCCGCTGAGCGCCAGGTGCGCACGGTGCACGCGCACAGTGGTGCTGCCGAGTTGGGCCCATATCGCCACTACATGCAGAAGGAAATCTTCGAGCAGCCGACCGCGATCGCCAATACGCTGGAGTCCATCACCAACATCAGCCCCGAGCTGTTCGGCGACGGCGCCTTCCGCATCTTCAAGGAAGTGGATTCGGTGCTGATCCTGGCCTGCGGCACCAGCTACTACGCCGGCTCCACAGCCAAGTATTGGCTGGAGAGCATCGCCAAGATCCCCACCAGTGTGGAGATCGCCAGCGAATACCGCTACCGCGACAGCGTGCCGAATCCGCGCACCCTGGTCGTTACGATAAGCCAGAGCGGCGAGACGGCCGACACGCTGGCGGCCCTCAAGCATGCGCGCGCTCAAGGCATGCTGCACACGCTGACGGTGTGCAACGTCTCCACCAGCGCCATGGTGCGCGAGTGCGAGCTGGCCTACATCACCCGCGCCGGTGCCGAGATTGGCGTGGCCTCCACCAAGGCCTTCACCACGCAATTGGTAGGCCTGTTCCTGCTGACGCTGGCGCTGGCGCAGACGCGCGGCCATCTCAGCGAAGCGCAGGAGCATGAGCACCTGAAGGCGCTGCGCCATCTGCCGGTGGCTGTGCAGGCCGTGCTGGCGCTGGAGCCGCAGGTGATCGCCTGGAGCGAAGAGTTCGCCCGCAAGGAAAACGCTCTGTTCCTGGGCCGCGGCCTGCATTACCCGATTGCGCTGGAGGGCGCCTTGAAGCTCAAGGAAATCTCCTACATCCACGCCGAGGCCTACCCGGCCGGCGAGCTGAAGCACGGCCCGTTGGCGCTGGTGACGGCCGAAATGCCGGTGGTGACGGTGGCGCCCAACGACACGCTGCTGGAAAAGCTCAAGAGCAATATGCAGGAAGTGCGCGCCCGCGGCGGCCAGCTCTATGTGTTTGCCGACGGCGACACGAAGATCGAAAGCGAGCCCGGCCTTCACGTGATCCGCATGCCTGAGCACTACGGTGCTCTGAGCCCCATCCTGCACACGGTACCGCTGCAATTGCTGGCGTATCACACGGCTTGCGCACGTGGGACGGATGTGGACAAGCCCAGAAACTTGGCCAAATCCGTGACGGTCGAATGACCGTCGCAGATTGCTGGTGTTCTTGGACATTAATGTCGTAATCTGTGCATTAAAGTCGCAAGTACGCGCTGAGGCAGGATGCGGCTCAGCATGAGTGCGCCGGCTGACTTCCACCGAAGTCGTAAACAGAAAGCGTCAGGGAACGGATCCCCTGCCAGTCCCTGATTGCGCCTGCGGCGCGATGCATGGCAGAAAGCTCACGAGGCGTGGCGGCCTCGCTCAACGGCCATGCAACCTGATGCTGCACCCAAAGACAGATAGATCGCACGGAGTCGATCGGCTAGATCCGTCTCATTGAGGCTCTTGGCTCTCAGGGGCGGCGCAAGGCTGACAGCGGCCGATCCGTTTCGGCGGGTGAGCGGCGGCTCTGGCCTGAAGCAGTCGTTCGCGGATCAGCTCCTCCTATGACCGCATCGGCTTGGTGAGCGGTCAGTCGCACGCCGCCGCGATCTCTGGGGCGGCCGAACGACCGCTGTCAGCGGCAGCGAATTGGTACGCCCGACCCGGAGCGGTCGTAGCCGCCGCAGCCCTCAGTGGCCGTTTGGCGGCGGGACCGGCCGTTCGAAGTACGCCCTGCGATGTCCGCTCCGAACAGGAGCGGTCTTTCGGCTGTACGGGCCTGAACACTTCAATCACGGTTAGGCTTGCGAAACCTTGCAAAGAACATCAGTGGTCAACAGATGGCGGGTAGACGACAGCACTTCATTCCGCGAATGCTCCTGCGTGGATTCGCGGACGGGAAGGAACAAGTACGCGTTACGCATCGCGTTCGCGGTGGGTTCTTGGCATCCATTAGCAACGTCGCACTTGAGCGGGATTTCTTCGGAGCACCTGGGCCAGGAACCGTAGACGAAGTAGTCTCAACCGAAGAAAACAAGATCAAAGAGATCCTCAAGGCGGTGTGCTTAACGAAGGGCGCCATCGACAGCGAAAGCGCGGCCACCCTGATATCGCACATGACGTCCCGTGTTCGAAGCATTCGCGCATACATGGAAGAGACGGGAAGGGTTGCGTTAGCTGAGATTGATCGCCGGTTTCAGGATGAGACCTCGATGCGAGAGTCCATCCTCCGTGAGATTCGCAAGGACCCCTCGTCGGTGAGCAAAGAGCTGGAAGACGCGCTCCAAACGCAGTACGGCAAGACAGTGCTTAAGCAGTTCAAGCGAACCCCGGCGTACAAACAGATGCTCAATGCAGCGATGGCTCAGGTTGAGGCGAGCATCATGAGCAGTGAGTTCTCAGGAATTGCCGACAGGTTTCGGGGTGTGCTGGCGACGTTTGGCGACAGCATGGGTGCAACGGTGTTTGGAGCGCACAGCAAAGCGTTACTTGCTGGCCCGACTCCGACAGCTAGAGTCAAAACCTTGAGCGCCTTTTCCTACGAGGCGGTCGAGTGCGACGGTATTGTCCTGAGCGACAGCATCGCGTGGTGTGTCCGAAAAGGTAGTCACCTCGCACCCATCTTCACGCTCGAAGACGACATCGAAAACATCTACATGCCGGTGTCTTCCTCGATCGTTCTTGTTGGAAGCAGTAGAGGCTCGCGAACAGAGATTCCGACAGCGAATGAGCTTCAGAGAGCAGCGTTTCGCGTAAGCGACGAGTTTGTGGTCGCACATCCATCCACCAATGTTGATGATGAGCTGGCCATCGAGTTTGGGACGTCTGGGACAGTAGCTGTCCGACGCATGGCTGACGAGCTTCGCAATGACCAACGCTAGAGGTACTTGGATCTTTCGATCTCAGGGCCTCTACCACTCGGGGAACCCGTCGCGCAACGGGTATCTGGAACCTGTCAGAAATTTTGTGTGTGAGGCATAGCATGTCGACAAGGAGCATGAATGCCACGCAAGACGAAGACGACCGCCACGGCGGACAAGGCGGACAAGGCGGCGCAGCCGCAATTCTCAGCCG
>NZ_JBILQK010000129.1:0-7866 GCF_044373315.1 Roseateles sp.
ACCGCGCTGCTCGCCTGGTTCGTCTTCAAGGAGAACTTCGACAGGCGTATCGCTCTGGGCATGCTGGCCATCGTCGCCGGCGGTCTGCTGATCGCCTGGCCGGCGCAGCCGGGCGGGCCGACTGCTGAGCTGTCCGTGCTGCCGGCGCTCGCCGTCGTGGGTGCCTGCGCGGCCTGGGCGCTGGACAACAACCTGACCCGCAAGGTGGCGCTCAACGATGCCGGTTTCATCGCCATGAGCAAGGGTCTCGCGGCCGGCTCAACCAATCTGCTGCTCGCGCTGATCGCAGGTGCCGACTGGCCCGCACCTGGCACGGTGACGGCCGCGGCGCTGCTGGGCTTTGCCAGCTATGGCCTGAGTCTGCTGTTGTTCGTGCTAGGCCTGCGCCATCTGGGAACGGCGCGCACCGGCGCCTACTTCTCGCTGGCACCTTTCATCGGCGCCTTGCTGTCAGTGCTAGTGCTGGGCGAGCCGATGACAGTGACGCTGGCGCTGGCTGCCGCCCTGATGGCGCTCGGCGTGGCGCTGCACCTCAGCGAGCGCCATGTGCATGCCCACCGCCATGAGCCGCTGGAGCACAGCCATAGCCATGTGCACGGTGCCGGCGATCCGCACCATGATCACGCGCATGCCGAGCCCGTGTCGCCGGGCTCCCGCCACAGCCACTGGCATCGGCACGAGCCTCTGGAACACAGCCACGCACATTTCCCGGATGCGCATCACCGGCACGGCCATTGAAGGCCGTCCCGTCGCCAGCAAGCCCGCCTCACCAGGCGCGCGGCGTGCCGGTGTCGATGTGGACGAAGCCGTCCTTCGGGTAGTAGCCCACGCCGCCGGCGCGCAGCGACAGTGCCGCCAAGCGCAGGGCGGCCAGCGGTACGCCGGGCAGACGCACGTCGATGGCACGGCCTTCCATGTGCAGGCTGCGCTTGGCCACGCCGCCGGCACGACTGACGCGCAGCGCCGCATTGGTGGCCGGGCTGCGGTAGGCCGAGATCACTTCGAAGGCGCCCACGCCGCCCAGCCGCGCGTGCAGGCGGTGCAGCAGCTCGAACAACTGCGGGTCCATCTGCCCCACCTCGCCGCTGTAGTGGTCGCGCAGGAAATGGTTGAGCCGGCTCAGCGATTCGTCGATGAAACGCTCGCCCACCGCATAGACGATCTGGATGCGTTCGCCGGTGTGGGCGTGGGCAAAGGCCAGCGCGCGTTCGCCGCTGCCTACCGAGGCGCGGGCCCCGCCCGTGGCCATACCGGCCAGGGTGCCGGCGGCGGTTAAGCTGAGGCTGCGGCGCAGAAAGCCTCGGCGGTTGGCGGTGTGGCGGTCGTCAGAGTTCATCATTCGATCCTCGCTGGAATCAGGTCGGTGGGCTTGCGCTGGCGCAAGGCCTGGTCGAGCACGCGGTCATGTCCGTAGATGTCGGGATAGACGTACAGCCGGCCCTGCTTGACCAGGGTGGTGCCGTAGGCGATCAGCACCGGCACCGGCGTGGCGAGCTTGATCGTCTGCAGCTGACCGGCGGCCATGGCCTCGCGCACGCGCGGTTCGCTCCACTGCGGCATGTCGTGCAGCACGAACAGCGCCAATTCGACCGGTGCCTCCACACGGATGCAGCCGTGGCTGAAGTCGCGGCGCTCGCGGCCGAACAGGCCGACCGAGGGCGTGTGGTGCAGGTAGATGTGCTCGCTGTTGGGAAACACGAACTTGATCTCCCCTAGCGCGTTTTTCGGCCCCGGGCGCTGGCGGATGCGTGCGCGCCCGGCCAGCACATCGGCCAGCACCGCCGGCGTCACTTCAGTGCTGATGCGACCATCGGCCAGAATGAACTCCATCTCTTCGCGCGCCAGATAGCCGGGGTCGCGGCGCAGGCGCGGCACGCTTTCCTTGCGGGCGATCGAGGGCGGCACGTTCCAGAAGGGGCTGAACTCGATGAAGCGCATTGGCTCGTCGAACAGCGGCGTCTGCGTGTCCATCGCCTTGCCGACGATCACCTTCATCGTCTGCTTTACCGCGATGCGGCCGTCGCTGACCTCATAGGCGCGCAGCACGAACTCCGGGATGTTGATCACCACCATTCGCTGCGCCTGGGTCAGCGGTGTCCAGCGCAGGCGCTCCAGGTTCAGCTCGACTTGGCGTGCGCGCAGGGCGGGCGTCTGCTCCAGTGCGGTGAGCGTGTCGCGGCCGATCACGCCATCAGGCGCCAGACCGTGGCGCTGCTGGAAGCTTTGCAGCGCCTGCAGGAGCGGGCCGTCCAGCAGCGCGGGCGGCGGCAGGTCAGTCTGCATAAGATCACCCAGGGCATGAAGTCGGCGCGTCAGCAGCGGCAGCCCAGCCCAGGCCTGGCCGGGCTCGAGCTTGGGCGGCGCGCCGGCGCGCGCCTTGGCCAGGCGCGGCAGCGGGGGCAGCGGGGCTTCCCAGGCTGCGGCGTCGGGTATGGCGCGCAGCTGCGCCAGCGCCTGGCGCAGTTGGCCATAGAGCGGCAGCTGCGGCGCGGCAGCTTGCACGGCCTCGCTCAGGCGCCGCGTCTGCAGGGCGCTCGCCAGCAGGAGCTCGGCGTTGAATCCATTGCGAGCCGGGGGCTCGAAATCATGGTGCACCTGGCGCGGGTCCAGCCGCCCCTGGTGCAGATCGCGCAGATAGCGCTGCAGCGCCGCCGTCAGCGCCTGCGCGAGCCGGCTCTGGCGGTCGCCATCAGGCAACGGCTCGCGGTCGGCCTGCTCCATCAGTTGGGCGAGGACGGGCGTCTGGTAATCCTCGGCCACCATGCCATGGCTGGGTGCATCGGCCAGCAGGGCGAGGGCCAGGCGCGCCTGCGCGTTGGGGCGGCCGCTGGTGTCGAACCAGTGGGAGAGCTCGGGTGCGGGCGCCGCCAGCGGGCCGGCCGCCTGGCTGCTAAGGCAGCCCAGTGTGAGGAAGAGAGCCGCCAGCCCGCGGAGCAGCGCCGCCTCGCCGTGGCGCCTGCGGTTCAGGAAGAACGTCGGTGCGATGTACATCTTTTCATTCTCGTCTTCTGGTGCAAACTGCCGGCTGACCTGGAGCAGGACCCTGCCACTATGCAAAGCACAACTCTCGGACGCTCGGACCTGAGCGTCAGCCCCATCTGCCTGGGCACCATGACCTTTGGCGAACAGGTGGACGAAGCCGCCACCCACGTGCTGCTGGACCATGCCGTGGCGCGCGGCATCAACTTCATCGACACCGCCGAGATGTACCCGGTGCCGGCCCGCGCTGACACCTTCAGCCTCACCGAGAGCTTTATCGGCCGCTGGCTGGCGGCGCGGCCGGGGCTGCGCCACAAAATCGTGCTGGCCACCAAGGTCGCTGGCCCCGCGCGTGGCTACAACTGGATCCGCGAAGGCAGCGCCGACCTGCGCGCGCATGACATCGTGCAGGCCTGCGAGGACAGCCTGCGGCGCCTGCAGACCGAGGTGATCGACCTATACCAGATCCACTGGCCAAACCGCCATGTGCCTATGTTCGGCGGCCTGTATTTTGACCCCGCCAAGGACCAGCCAGTCACCGGCATGCACGAGCAGCTCGAAGCGCTGCAGCAGCTGTTGCGTGCCGGCAAGGTACGCCACATCGGCCTGTCCAACGAGACACCCTATGGCGTGGGCGAGTTCGTCCGCCTGGCCGAGCAGCACGGCCTGCCGCGCATCGTCTCGGTGCAGAACCCTTATTCGCTGGTCAACCGGGTGGTCGACAACGGCTTGGACGAAGCGCTGCACCGCCACGGCGTGGGCCTGCTGGCCTATTCGCCGCTGGGCTTCGGAACGCTGACCGGCAAGTACGACGCGCAGGGCCTGCTGGACCCAGCGCAGCGCGGCCGGCTGTCGGTGTTCGAGAGCTTCAAGAAGCAGCGCTGGGCACGCCCCGAATCGCTGGCTGCAGCGCAGCGCTACAACGCGCTGGCGCGCGCCCATGGCCTGGCGCCCACGCAGATGGCGCTGGCCTGGTGTTACACGCGCTGGTGCGTGGCTTCGACCATCATCGGCGTCACCAGCCAGGCCCAGCTGGACGAGAACATCGAGGCCCGGGGTATCACCTTGGCCCCGGAACTGCTGGCCGAGATCGACAAGATCCGCTGGGAGATCCGCGACCCGGCGCAGTGAAGCGAGGGCACTGCATGAGTCCGAGAACCCGTCGCGTCGTCCAGGCGCTTCTCTACGAAGCCATCGCGGTGGCCGTGGTCGGCCCGGCGCTGGCCTGGTCATTCGGAGAAGGCCTCGGCTCTGCGCTGGGGCTGGCGCTGCTGATGTCGACGGTGGCGCTGCTGTGGAACTATGTCTTCAACGGCTGGTTCGAGCGTTGGGAAGCGCGCCAGAGCGTCAAGGGCCGCAACCTGCAGCGGCGCCTGCTGCACGGCCTCGGTTTCGAGGGAGGTCTGGTGCTGCTGCTGGTGCCGCCGATGGCTTGGTGGCTGCAGATCTCGCTGTGGCAGGCCTTCCTCGCCGACCTGGCAGTGCTGGTGTTTTTCTTCTTCTACGCGATCGGCTTCACCTGGGCGTTTGATCGCATCTTTGGCTTGCCGGAGTCGGCGCGCTGAGCTGGCGCCCCGTAGAATCGTTCGCCATGCGCATGTCCTCCATCCTGCAACGCCGCGTGGCCGTCCTGGCCGGGCTCGCGTTGCTGTGGGCGGCCCTGGTTCCAGGTCTTGCCCATGCGCTGCAGGCCCGTTCGGGCAGCTTGTGGGTGGAGGTCTGCACCGCGCAAGGCAGCAGCTGGCTGCAGCTGGAATCGGCCGAATTGAAGGCCGATCCATTGGCGCCGCTGCAACTCGGCGCCGACAAGAGCAAGCAGGGCTCGGCCTGGGGCGAGCATTGCCCGGACTGCCTCAACCCTGCCGGCGCCCAGCATTGGGCGCCGGGTCCGCAAGGCTCGCGCCTGGACCTGCCCGCCGGTCGTGCGCTGCGGCCGCTGGCTTTCTGGCAGGCGCCACGCCTGCTGGCCGTCTGGCAGAGCGCCCAGGCGCGCGGCCCGCCGGCGGTCTGACGCCGCCCGACTTCCTCCCTCCCGTTTTATTGTTTCCAGGGCCGTGTCATTGCTGACACGGCCTGAGCGCCGTGCGTTCGAAGGCTCCTCTTCGCGCCGGTGCAAGCCTGAGCCCATTTCATCATCATGAATTCCCGCCTCTCCCTGCTGAGCCTGGCCTGCCTGGCCGTGGCCAGCTCCGCCGCACTCGCCCAGCAAGACAACAAAAAAGACACCAGCAAGAACGACAGCAAGGCCTCGCTTGAGGCCGTGCTGGTCACCGGCCATGCGGCCCAGACCGGGCTGGATGCGGATGCTGGCAGCAGCTCGCGGCTGGGCCTGAGCCTGCGCGAGACGCCTGCCAGCGTCAGCGTGGTCGACCGCTCCACCATCGAGGCGCGCGGCGCTGTCGACACGCAGGACATTCTGAAGAGCGTGCCGGGCGTCAGCTTCTCCGCCCAGCCGGGCTCCCCCGGCTCGGTCTTCTACCGCGGCTTCGGCGCGTCCAGCCTGGCCCAGCTCTACAACGGCATTTCAGTCCAGTACGACGCCATTGCGGCCAGGCCGGTGGAGAGTTGGATCGTGGATCGCGTTGAAGCGATTGGCGGCGCCTCAAGCTTCCTGAACGGCTCCGGCGCAGTGGGCGGCAGCATCAATGTGATCACCAAGCTGGCAGACGCAAGTGGCGACAACAGCCGCCTGCGCTTTGCGGTCGGTGACCGGCCGCAGGTGGCGCTCGGTCTGCAGCGCAACCTGGCCGATGGCCGGCATGTGCTGCGGCTGGATGCAGCGCGCAGCGACGGTGCCTTGTGGACGCAGGGCGCGGACCGCGAGGCGCATCAGGTGGCGGGCTCATGGCGCGCCCGTCTCACGGCTGCGCTCTCGCACACGCTGGCTCTGGAGACGCAGCATGAAAAGGTCAGCCGTCCCTACTGGGGCACGCCGATGCAGCGCGCGGCGGATGGCACGGTGAGCGGTGAATTGCAGTTCAACCCGGCCTTGCTGGGTATCAACTACAACGTGGTGGATGGCCGCTACGAGCAGGATGTGCAGTGGCTGCGCTCGATCACCGAGTGGCAGCTCGCGCCCAAGACCCGATTCACCCATACGCTCTATCACTACGACGCACTGCGTGAGTTCGAGAACCTGGAGGTCTACACGCTGCGCAATGCCAACACGCAGGTGCAACGCAGCGAAGCTCTGCTGCAGCGCCATGACCAGCAGGTGTGGGGCAGCCGCAGCGAGCTGAGCCACAGCGGCATGCTGGCGGGCCTGCGCTCGGATTTCGCCGCAGGTCTGGATTGGAGCTACAACCGCCAGACACGATTCCCGCGCTCGGTCAGCGGACCCTTCGACACCACCAGCGCCACGCTGCCGGCCGAGCTGCTTTTCTACCAGCTGCCGGGCATGAGCAGCGGCTATTCGCCCGGAGCCACCAATCTGTTGCGCAGCCTGGCGCTGTTTGCCGAGAACCGCACTGTGCTGGGCGGTGGCTATGCGCTGGTGAGCGCGCTGCGCTGGGATCGCATCAGCCTGGATGTCCGCAACCACCGCACCGTCACGGCCACCAACCCGGCGCTGTTCACCACCCGCTTCACGCCGATGACCGGACGTCTGGGGCTGATGAAGGACATCAGCAAAGACTGGCAGGTCTACGCACAGGCCAGCACCGCGGCGGACCCTCCCTCGGGCCTGCTTGCCACGGCGGGTTTCTCAGCACTGCGAGATTTCGACCTGACGCGCGGCAGACAGTTTGAAGTAGGCTCCAAGCTCGGCTTCGACCAGGGGCGCGGGCAGGCCACGCTGGCCTTGTATGAGATCCGGCGCAAGAACCTCTCGATGACCGACCCGGCGGACCGCACGCGCGTGATCCCGATCGGAGAGCAGAGCAGCCAGGGCGTCGAGCTGACGGCCGGTTGGCAGCCAGCGCAGCGCTGGAGCCTGCAGGCGCAGCTGGCCTATACCAAAGCCCGTTACGAGAACTTTGCCGAGAGCAGTGGCAGCAGCACGGTTTCGCGCGCGGGCAACACGCCGCCGAACGTGCCGACCTGGGTGGCCGGCGCCTGGATCAACTGGCAGCCGCTCGACACCCTGGGCCTCGGCCTGGATTGGCGCTATGTGGGCCGCCGATTCGGCAACACGGCCAACACGCTGTGGGATGGGGCTTACCACCTGCTGGGCGCCCAGGCGACGCTGAAGCTGGATCGCAACACCACGCTGAAGGCAAGGGTCGACAACCTGAACGACCAGGTCTATGCGGCGACTGTAAGTGCTAGCCTGCCGTACCTGGGTGCGCCGCGCAGCGTCCAGGCCAGCATCGACTGGGCCTTCTGACCATGAAGCGCTGGCTGTATCTGCTGCACCGCTGGAGCGGCATTGCCCTGGCGCTGGTGATGCTGCTCTGGTTCCTCTCGGGCATGGTGATGCTGTACGTCGGCTATCCCAAGCTGACCACGCAAGAGCGCCTGGCGGGCTTGGCGCCACTGCCAAGCCAGGGCTGCTGCGTGTCGCTGGATGAAGCGATCCAGGCCTCCGGGCTGAAATCGCTGAGCCAGTGGCGGCTCAGTACAGTGGCTGGTCAGCCGCGCTACATATTCGGCGATGGGCGCAAGTCCCTGGCTGCCGTGGACGCGATGAACGGGCAGCGTGTGGCCAGCGTGACGGCCGAACAGGCCATCGCCGCGGCCCGCCACTTCGGCGGTGGGCCGCAGCCGCGCTACGAGGGCGAAGTGCAGGAGGATGCCTGGACCCACTCGCGCGCGCTGGACGTGCATCGGCCGCTGCACCGTGTGGCGCTGGAAGGCGACGCCGAAGGGCGTTGGCTCTATGTCAGCAGCGTCACCGGCGAAGTGGTGCGCGATGCGACGCTGACCGAGCGCAGCTGGGGCTGGCTGGGC
>NZ_JBILQK010000045.1:0-31382 GCF_044373315.1 Roseateles sp.
AGAGCTACCGACTGAAGGAGGCCGCCAACCGCCTGGCCCTCAACACCGAGCCTTCATAATCCGGTCGTCCTTGCCTGGTCCAGTTTGGGGTGGCCACAGGTGGGGGAGTTTGCACTGGCCATCGGGGGCCTGCGCAAGCGAGTGCACTCTGGCCTCGACTGGGCGACTACCTGATTGGCCGCGTGGCCCGCATCTTTCCGCTCTACGCGCTGGTGCTGCTGCTCGCCTTCACGCTGGGCGGATCAGGCCTCGGCGTCAGCGTGGACCACGCCGGCCTGTGGCAACACCTGCTGCTGCTGCGCGGTGACGGCATCTACTGGAGCATTCCGGTCGAGTTTCACTACTACCTAGTGTTGCCGCTGCTGGCGGCGTTGCTGCACGCCCTGCGGAGGCCTGCGGTGATGCTGCTGCTGATCGGGGCTTTGATCGGCGGGGCGATGCTGGCCTGGCCGGCGACGCAAGCGCCGCAGAACAGCGACGCGATCGGTTACTACCTGCCAGTTCTGTTGGCTGGCTCGGCCGCTGCGTGGGTGCAGACCCGCTGGCAGGCCAGCAATCTCGCGCGGTACATCTCCGGGGCTCGGGGCTTCGCCGATGCTCTGCTGCTGTTGCTGCTGTTGCTGCTGGTTCTGACAATTCCGGCTCTGGCCATCACCGACGGTGAGCGTCCGCCAGACTTCCTACACCACGCCTACCTGGGCTGGGGTGTCACTTGGGCGCTGACGCTGCTTGGCCTGTTGAATGCGGGCCTGCCGATGTGGGCGCGGCTGCTCGGCAGTCGTGCCTTGCGACAGTGTGGACGGTGGAGCTTCGGCCTCTATCTGCTGCATCTGCCGGCGCTGTACGTGGTGCGTCTGCTGCCGCTGCCGTCGCTGCTGGCGGCGTGGCTGGGTCTTGCTCTGGCGATGGCACTTGCCGGACTGGCCTATCGCCTGGTCGAACGGCCGGCGCTGCGGGCCTGCGTTCCGCTGCGCCGGGCCTTGCTGCTCAGGAGTGCCGGGCGCTGACCAGGCTTTGCGCCTCAGCCTGCGCAGCAGCCAGCTCAGCCAGCGCTTGCTGCAAGGGAGCCGCCTGGTCCTTGCATGCATAGCGGTCTATCCGCCCAGCCGCGGTCTGTTGGATGCTGCTGGCGAATTCGGCAGTGCTGACACTGGCCACAAGGCCGAGTTCCTTGCAGACCCGGGACAGTTCCGGCGCGGCGTGATCTCGCAGGGCATCCTGCCGGCAAGTGGTCCATTGCGCCGCGGGCAGGCCAGCCATGCACCATCGCAGCATCTCGGCTGAGCGGGACAGCGCCTCGGCAAGGAAGCGGTCAAGAGCACCGTCAGGCTCATGGCTGATGCCATGGGCTGCGAACATCGCACGCCACATCTTTCGGTTGGACTCCAGGATCTCCTGCGGATCTCGCAGCATCCAGACGATGCGCAGGCCCGGGAAGCGCCGGTGCAGGGCTGGCAGCCTGAAGGTGTGGTTGGGCGATTTGAGAATCAAGGGTTGGGCAGGCTTGCTTCCCGGTGCCAGCAGCACACCGTGCAGAAAGTTTTCCCAGGGTTCCAGCCATGAGCTGTCGTCCAGCCAGTGCTGCGGGTTCAAGGTCGGCAGCAACTCGTCGAGCCGATGCGGCATGAGAAAGGCCCGATAGGCCGAATCCAGCCCCATCGCGAGCATGGCGAACTCATCCTCCTGCGGGGAGCAGGCACTGATCGACAAGCCGTCCATCGGACGCGCAATAGGAGCATCAGTCGGGGCGCTGCGCGACAAGCGGAATGCCGGTGCATTCATGCAGTGCCAGGTTAGCGGAGTGGCCAAGCCTGTGGCAGCGGTCAGCAGCTCGTGCAAGACCGTCGTGCCGCTGCGCCAGGGGCCGAGGATCAGAACCGGGTCCTGCAAACCTGGCGCGTCAGCAGGCAGCCCAGCTTCGCTCAAGCGCAGGTTGAGTCCGCTCCAACTCGAGCGCCAGCGCTGCGCGAGGCGCCAGCCGAGGGCTTGCTGCTGCCAGACGGGGTCTGCGCGCAGCCAGGACAGCAAACCAGGCGTCAGCGCAAGTGACATGGGCCGGCCTGTCATCGATGGATCGCTTGCTGTCTGCGCTGTTCCGCCTGCGCAAGCCGGCTCTGCAGCAAAGCCCGCATACGCGTCACAGCCTCAGGTCGCTGGGCAGCCAGATCGTGATTCTCGGCGGGGTCGGTGGCTAGGTCATAGAGCCTGTCCGTGCCCTGCTTCAGGTCGACCACGAGCTTGAGGTGTCCATCAATCACAGCATAGTGACCGGTCCGCAGTGGGGAAAAACGACTCTGTCGCTCCATCGACATGCTGAAGACCGGCCGTGCTTCGATGTCACCGCCGCGCCAGCCCGCGGCGAGCGAACGTCCGTCGGCGTGCGGCAGGGGCTGCAGCCCGAGGAAATCCAGCACCGAGGGTGCGATATCGGCGAGGCTGACCGGCTGGGTCTCGACACGGCCCGTGGCTTGACCGGGCAGCTTCACGATCAGCGGTATGCGCACCAGGGCTTCGTGCAGCTGCGGGCCAGCGTGACCGAGAAAACCCTTCTCGAAGGACTCCCCGTGATCAGCGCTGATGATCAGCAGCGCCTTGTCCAGCCGCCCCTCGCGCTGCAGTCGGTCGAGCACATCCGCGACGGCGTCATCGGTGGCCATGATGCTCTCGCGATAGCGAAGACGGTGCTTGTCGACCTGCGGCTGCAGCGCCAGTGCATAGGGGACGTTGTCCCCCATGAAGTCGGACCAGCGCTCCAGCTCACCGGGTCCGAGCAGGCGGTACTTGGTCGACGGTGGCGGCAGGTAGGGGCTGTGCGGCGGCATGGAATGCACCCACACGAAAGCTGGCCGCTCATTGTTCCCGTCTGCGAGGAACGCCGGCACCTTGCCCAGCACCCGCTCCGAGTCGAAAGGGTTGTCCTGCGCATGCAGATGCATGTCGAAGGCGCCCAGAAACGAGAGGGCCGAATCCACCAGCATCGGCACCGACGACTGCGGCCAAAGGGTCAGGGCGGCGCGCAGGCGGTCGCGCAACAGGTCGGACGGCGAGATCGCATGGGCCATGTAGCCGGACTGCGTGCCCCGCTGTCGCACGCTGGCGAGCTGGTTGTCCGTGCTCGTATAGGTTCGGTAGCCGGCTGAGTGCAGCGCCTGCGCCAGAGTTTGGCTCTGATACGGGAGTGCAACCTTCGCGCTGATCTGCGTGGCCAGATGGGTCCACGGCAGGGTCCCGGTCTCAAGCGTGGACGTTGCGGGCGTCGTGAAATTGGAGCTGGCGTACAGATGCGTGTAGCAGGTCGACTGGCGGGCCAGGGCCTGCAGTCTGGGCATCAGCGAAGGAGCGCTGCCGCAGATGTCTGCGTCGATGGCCGAAAGGGCATCGAGCGTGATCAGGATGACATCCGGGCCGCGAGGAGAGGTCTTGGCTTCTTGCGGCGATGGCGCGGCTTCAACCCATTGCGGCGGACTGACTGTCAGCAGCGCGGTGGCACTGGCGATCAGGGCCAAGCCCGGCCAGCGCAAAGCGCGCAGGTGCTCGACCAGCCGCAGACGCAGCTGCGCTCGGCTAAGCAGGCGCCAGCCGAGCAGCAGCGCAATGAGGAAACCTGCCATCACCGCGTAGCGCATGCCGGGTGCCACCACCAGCTCATGGCCTGTCGCCTGCTTGAGCCACAGCCAGCTGATGCGGGAAAGCTGCCACAGCAGCACCCAGAGCGCGGGCGCCAATACCAGGCCGTCTGCGATCAGGCTGCTTCGCGTGGAGGGCATGCCGCTGGCCTGGAATATGCGTTGCAAGGCTGCGCCGACCAGGGCCAGCAAGGCAGTCGGCAGGCCGCTCAGCAGAGTGAGCAGGGCGACATCGCGCAGAACATCCAGCGGTGTGGAAAAAACCAGCAGCGCATCGATCTGCTGCAGCACGGCCAGCGGCACGACCAGCAGTGCCAGCACCGCCCAGCTCAAGAGCCAGCGTTCCCAAGGACCGAGCTCGACACCCGGGCTTGCTGGGTTCCGCGGGGCGGCGGCGGTATCAGGCGCGCTCTTGCGCGTCATTGCTCACCGCGGCCGGTCAAGCGTGCCCACAAGCGGCGACACGCGTCGGCAATCCAGCGGCGCAGAAACAGCCAGGCACCGACGACGGCAGCGAACACGGGCGCCAGCAGCTGGAACAGCATGCCGCCTGCGTTGGGGTCGATGTAGGCGTTGGCCTCAGACATGCCGCAGCAGAGCAACAGTGCCACGACGAGTGAGTCGAAACCAGTGCGGGCGAATTTCATAGAGGCGGCAGTTTTCCAGGGGCGCGGGCGGCGCGTGAGGACGACCGCAGATTGTAGTTCGGGCACTGTCCAGGCCGACTTGGGTGCTCTTGCATCAGCGGCGCAGTTGCTCGAGGCTGCGCAGGTATGTGGCCGTAACGAGTGCTTCCGAGAACTGCGCCTGGGCCTTGGTTCGCGACGCTGCGCCCATCTGACGCATGCGTGCCTCCGGCAATGTGCAGAACTTGGAGAGGGCGGCGCTCAGGGACCCGGCGTTCCGGGCTTCGCAGAGCAGACCATTGACGCCGAGCTCGATCGCTTCGCGACATCCGGGGACGTCGCTGGCGATCAGGGCGCGCCCGACGGCCGCAGCCTCCAGAAGCGTTCGCGACATGCCTTCACGATAGGAGGGCAAGACGATGCAGTGCGCAGCAGCGATGAAGGGTCGGACATCGGCGGTGTAGCCGAGGTAGTCGATCGTTGTATCAGAGGTCCAGGCGGCGAGCTCGGCGGCAGTGATGGCCGTAGGGTTGCTGGCGTCAAGGCTGCCCAGCAGCTGGAACCGCGCATGAGGGTGGCGCAAGCGAACGGAACGCGCCGCGGCGGCGTACTCGCGCACGCCTTTGTCGCCGAGCAGGCGCGCGATCATCAGAAAGACAGGTGCACCTTCCTGTGCCAGAGGCGCGAAGGGCTCGCAGGTAAAGTGATCGAGGTCCACGCCCAGGCCGGGGATGCCCTCTGCCCGAGCTGCATCCACCAGGCCGTGCTGCAGGAATATGGCTTTGTCCGTCGGGTTCTCGAAGAGCACGCGGTCCATGCCGCCAAAGGTGAGCTTGTACAGGCGCATCACGAGACGCGTCAGCCAGTCCTGCCTGATGAAGGAGCTGCCCAGCCCGGAGACACCGGCGATCTGCCGCATCCCGAGTCCGCGCCGCGCGAACGACGTATAGATGTTTCCCTTCGGTGTGTGGCTCAGGATCACGTCGGGTGCCGCCCGCTTCAGGGCGCTGCGCAGGCTCAGGACGGAGCCGAGTTCACGCAGCGGGTTGATGCTCTTGCCCTGCAACTGGAAGGTGACGTGATTGAAGCCCGCCGCGGCAATCTGCTGCAGCCCGTCGCCCGCCGGACAGATCGCGCTGACCTGATACCCGGCCGCGCGCAGGCTTTGCATGAAGCCGAGGCGGAAGTTGGCGATGTACCAGGCCGTGTTGGCGACGATGGCAATGTGCATGGGCCGAGTTTCGCTTTGAGTGCGCATCAGGCCGGGTGCCGGTGACTGTCAGTGGCCGCTTGCCGAAGCAGGGTTGCGAGCTGCCGGCCGACGACCTGGACGCAATAGCGCTGCTCGACAGCGGCGCGGCCGGCGAGTCCCATGCTGTGCCTCAGGGCCGCCGAGTCGGCGAGCGCCGTCAGCGCCTGTTCCCAGTCTTTGTCACTGTGGGCGAGGAAACCCAGCTCCGGCGACACCACATCGACGTTCGAGCCGACGGCCGATGCCACCACAGGCAGGCCGCATGCCATGTACTGGATCAGCTTGAAGCTGCACTTGCCTTGCTCCCAGGGTGTGTCATGCAGCGGCATGATGCCGACGTCGCAAGCGCTCAGCTGGGCGTGTTCCTCCGCCTCGGACCAGGCCAGGCTGCGGCATTCGACGCCGGCGAACTGTGGGGCCAGCGCGCCGATCACGTCGAGCCGGATGCGGTAACGCGCTGCCAGCCGCTCCAGTGGCCGACGTACCAGTTCGAGGTAGGGCTGGGTCGACGGTGAGCCGATCCAGACGATGCGCAGCAGTCCGGGCTCTTGCGCCTGTACAGGGGCTTGATCTACCTGCGCCGGGTAGCGTCCAAGATCGATCACGCTGGGCAGGAACTCCACCCGACGTGCGCCGGCCTGGCGCGCGCGTTGCCCGAGGTAGGCATTGCCGACCGTCACCGTGTGCGCTTGGCGCATCAGGGCGTCGATCTTGTCGCCGAGCAGGGCGCGTACCCAGGCGTGGCGCGAGCGGTCGTAGTTGTGGAAGACGGCGTCGTCGAAATCAAGCACCATCGGAACTCGGCCGAGCAGCAGGCGCTCCAGCCCGTAAGGCAGCATGGGCAGCAACTCTTTCTCGACCCAGATGGCGTCAAAGCGCTGCAGGCGACTGCCGTCGAACAGGCGCTGCGAGTAGGCTTTGACGACTTCCTTCCAATCGCGGCGGCCTTGGTTGAGTGCCGTCACGTAAGCCTGGGTGTGCAGCGGCAGCAGCGTCGGCGTGATGCCGGCCTCTTCCAGCAGCGGGAAGTACTGCATGGCGCGAATGCGTGATGACGCACCATTCCTTGAATAGCGGGTCAGGAAGGCGACATTGAGCGGGCGTGACATGGACTCAGGCAACAGTTCTTGGAGCTTCACGCGCCCATCCGGGCGCCCCGCGGTTGGCTGCCGGGCAGCACTAGCAGGGGTCCGGGCCGAGGACGCCCGGCCGGTTTGTGCGGTCCGCCTGCAGGGTCGACGGTTGGGGCGCGGTGGACTCGTTGGCGCGGAAAGCGGGGGCGATCAGCAGGACAAAAGTGACCCAGGTACTCAGCAGGCTGAGGTACTGATCCTGAAAGAACTGCAGCAGCAGCGGATACATCGCCATGCTGGCATAGATGATGACCCGAGGGTCGGCCTCGGGCCGCTGCGCGGCGCGATACAGCCTGCCGTGCAGCAGGCCGCACAAGGCATAGAAGCCCACGATGCCCAACCAGCCAAAATCTGCGTGATAGGGCTGCAGGGCGCTGTAGACATTGGTCGGCAAAGGGACGTTGACGTACTCCTTGACCAGCGGAACGACCGTCACATCGGCGCCGAGGGCCTGCAGCACGGCCAATGGCGTCCGCATCGCGTTCAGCCCCCACTCCAGCGCGGGCGGTGCGCCGAGCGTCAGATCGAAGGCGGCGATGCCGCCCAGCAGATACAGCATCAGGGCGTCAACCGCCGACAAGGCGTCGATATTCGGCGTGTCCGCGCCGATCTTGTTGGCCAGCATGCCAAGACCGAAGAACGCAAGGCTGAACAGCAGCAGTGCGGCGCTGGCGATCTGGGCCAGGCGGGCGCGGTGCTGCAGCAGGGCGATGAAGGCCAGCGCTGTCACCAGCAAGAAGAAGTAGGTGCGGCCGGTCGACATCAGTGCATATACAACCGACAGCAGCAGGCTGATCCAGCCGCGCCAGCCGAACAGGCGTTTCTTGCTGCTGGCGAGTTCGACAAAGGTCGAAGCGAAGGAAACCGGGATCAGGTAGCCGAGCAGGCCGAAGGTCTGGGCGTCGTCCAGGGCCCCCGTCAGTGCAATGCGCAGATTGATGAAGTCAGATTCGGTATAGGGCGCACTCTGGGCGAGCGCCTGGGCCTTCAGCAGGAAGGGGACGAAGCCCAGCAGGGCCACGGTGAACAGCACTTCGCGCCAGATCGTGACCCGGTAGCGTCGGGGGCTCCTGAGCGCGCCGTTCGGCGGATCAGCAGGGCGAATGACCGCCGCGAGCGAGAAGCTGGCGATGGCCAGCACGATCAGCATGAAGACTTCGGGCGAGAGGGGGCGCAGCCTGTGCGGGAACAGCAGGTAGGTGGCGCAGACCAGGGTCCAGACTGCGGCGTGCATCGGCGCAGGATGGAGTCGGTCACGGGTGAATATGGCGCTCGTCAGACCGATGGCTGCCATTGTCAGGAGCAGCAGAAAGAGCACGGCGGCTTCCATCTAGCAGCCCTCCCTCGGTCGGCGCAAATGAGTTGCGAGACGTGAACTCATGACGCAGTCCGCTCCCGGGCTTGCCAGGCAATGAGCATCTTGTAGGCTTGCGCCAGGTCGCCCAGCTCACCGAAACGGCGTGCTGCGACCAGCATCAGGAGTCGAGCCGCCGGTTCGAGCAGGTAGGTACTCGCTAGAACGACCAGCACGCTCGCCGTGCTGCCGTGTTTGCGGAAGTACTGAAGGCGGCTTCTCAGCGTGTAGAAAAGGCGCTTGGCACGGATTTGATCCGAGGTGCCGCCGCCTTTGTGGAATGCATGGGCATCCGCGATGTAGAGGCTGCGCCACCCGGCCTGAAGGGCCCGATAGGCAAAGTCGACCTCTTCGAAGTAGACGAAAAAGCGCTCGTCGAAGCCGCCCAGCTTGGAGAACAAGTCGGTCCGCACCATGAAAAAGGCACCGATCACCTGCTCGACGGTGCGCGAGCTGGCATGGTCCCATTCGCGCATGGCCTGGCCCAGTGACGGGCGCAATCGATCCAGTCCGAGGGCTTGAGAGAGCACCTGCCCGGCGCGAGGGAAGCGCGAGCATGAGCGCGCCACCTGCTGCGAGTCGTCGCACAGCTGGATGCCGATGATCCCGACATCCCGTCCCATCGGGCTGTCAAGAACGCGGGCTGGCGTTGCCAAAGAGTCGTCGAACACAAGCGTGTCCGGATTCAGGAACAGGATCAGATCACAGTCGCCTACGGCTGCCGCGCCCTGGTTGCAGGCCGCTGCAAAACCCCGGTTCGAGCTGTTGCGCAACAGCGTGAGCGGCAGCTCACCCGCTTGCAGGCCGAGCTCCGAGCCATCGCTCGAGTGGTTGTCGACCACCACGATGGCGCTGACCCGATGGGTGGGGCTCAGCTGCGCCGCTGCACGTGGAATCGAGGCCAGGCAATCCCTCAACTGGTCGCGTGAATTCCAGTTGACGATGACGATGGCAATGGAAGCGGGCACTTTGATCAATTCGGGCTGTAGGGCGGTAGCGCGGCAAGGCTGCAGACCGGCTCAGGATTTGGATCTGGGTGGCATCGACGCCGAGCCTGCAATTGCAGGCGCCACACCTGATGGACGGCGCAAGTGTATCGGCGCCGGCCGGAGCGGCGTCGGTGCCTGGCTAGCTTGATGTCACCTTGGCCTGGGCGGCATGCTGGCCGCGCCGGCTCATGGCGAACAGCACCAGCGTATCCACGCCGACGCGCAGCACCCACGCCAACGCCGCCCCGAGCACGCCGAA
The DNA here is from genome assembly GCF_044373315.1 of Roseateles sp. Taxonomy (GTDB): domain Bacteria; phylum Pseudomonadota; class Gammaproteobacteria; order Burkholderiales; family Burkholderiaceae_C; genus JACDQM01. The sequence continues at coordinate 9,240 of NZ_JBILQK010000045.1, forward strand.
ATGCTGCAGAAGAACGAAGAGCGTCAGCGCATAGAACGGCAGCTCGGCGAGATGAAGCAGGGCCGTGGCGCGGAAGCGGCCATGCGCATGCAGCCAGCTGTAGAACATGACCCCTAGCCCGTTGATCCACACGCCCAGACAGAGCCAGCGGCCGATCGCGATGGATTCGGGTGGCAGGTCGTGGCCCAGCCATAGTGGCAGCAGCCAGGGCAGCAAGGCAGCGGTCAGGCCCGTTGCCAGGGCCATGAGCAGCGTCACGCCGAATGCCCAACGGACGAAGGTCCGGCGCGCCTCAGCCGGGTCGCGTGCCAGCTGGGCTGACAGTGAAGGCAGTGCCACAGTGGTGATGGCCGACGAGATGATCAGCAGCTGTGTGATCAGATCGAAGGGAATGGCATAGCTCGTCACGGCCGCTGCCGAAACGATGGCCGCAATGGCGAAGCGATCCGCCTGGACCAGCAGCGGACTCACGATCGCGCTGATGGACAGCCAGCCGCCCGAGCGCAGCAGATGCGGGGCTGCCAGGCGGACGGAAGCCCGGTCGATCGATGCCGTCGTGGCGGGCAGGTGCCGCCGCGCGATGGTTCGGAATGCCAGCAGCGCCAGCGCGCGGGTGAGCACCAAAGACAAGGTCAGCAAGCCCAGGTCCTGGCTGAAGCAGGCGACGGCCCAAGGCGCGACGAAGTTCGCGCTGCCCAGCGCCATCCGTACCAGGCTGATTTCGCGAAACTGCTGCAAACCTTCAGCGATACCGCGGTAGGTCGCTGCCATCGCCTGGATCGGCACGACAGCGGCGAGCAAGACCAAGGCCGTTGTCATCTGGTCTGCGCTGACGGATTGCAAACTGAAAATCTGGCGCAGGTCCAGGGTCAGGCTCAGCAGCACTAGCACGGCCCCGAAGGCGCCGCTGAGCAGCGTCACGCGCAGGGCCGCTGCGACGGTGCTGTGCATCCGCGCGGTATCGCCACCGACCTGCAGGTCGGCAATTGCCTTGGTGGTGGCACGGCCGATGCCCAGATCGAGGAGCCCTGATAGGGCGGTGAAGGCCCAGATCAGGGACAGCAGGCCGAAACGCTCCGCACCGAGCTGGCTCAGCAGCAGCGGGATGAAGATTAAAGCGGCCACCGGGGGGGTGCCCAGGCCCAGCAGGCTCCAGGCAACGCTGGAAACTTTCATCGGCAGTGGCTATCCGTAAGAGGTGGGTTCATTCCGTTCGCGCCGAGGTAGCCCGGCCAAGCCAAGCGAGGGGCTCTGTTCGACTCGGCGTCGTGGGGCATCCAGGACCTGGCTGCCCATTGGTGATCGGGGGCGATTCTAGGATGCTCGAACACAGGGGGCTGTGCCGCTCGGCCCCTCATGTCTTGACCGTTAGAATCCGCCGCAATTCCTGCCAGGCTGGTCCGGCAACATCTGTTGCGGGCTTCTATCGCTTGCTTTCAATCGCACTCATGACCCTCAGAGACCTCCAGCTGATCTCGTACGCCCGCCGCGCGCTCCGCCTGGTGCCGATCCTGTTGCTGGGGACTGTGCTGCAGGCGCAGGCCCAGGCGATCCAGGGCATCTCCAATGACCAGTTGCCGGCATCGTCGGGTCCGGTGCGGCTGCAACAGCCCATCAGTTCCAAGCCGACCACCGGCAATGAGCGGCGCGACAAGGACAGCCGCCTGAGCAGTGACAAGCGCAACGGCGACTGGGGCGCTGATCTGAATCGTCAGACCTACCGCCCCAGCGAGTTTGAATTGTTCGTTCGGCAGCTGGCCGGGATCACGCGCCCGCAGGGTGAGAAGCTCGACGAGGACGGTGCCGACACGATCCGTCGTTTCGGTGCCGAGCTGGTGACCGGACAGGCGGGCGATGCCGAGACCGGGGCGGACGTTTCCGGGCTGGTGCCTGATGACTATGTGGTCGGGCCGGGGGACGAGATCCTGCTCAGCCTGTGGGGTGGCGTCGAGGCGAATCTTCGTCTTGAGGTGGACCGGGCGGGGCGGATCGCAATCCCACGCGTGGGCACCGTGTCGCTGGCGGGCTTGAAGTATTCGGAGCTTCGCCAGGCGATCAGCCGTCGCGTGGCGACACAGTTCAAGAACTTCGAACTCTCCGTGGCGCTGGGCCAGGCGCGGGCGATCCGGGTCTATGTGACCGGTCATGTGCAGCGGCCCGGGTCCGTCACCGTGAGCGGGCTGTCGACCGTGTTGCGCGCGTTGATGGCAGCCGGTGGCCCCACATCGGTGGGGAGCTTCCGTTCGATCCAGCTGCGTCGCGGCGGCCAGGTGATCTCCAGCTTCGACCTCTACGATCTGATGCTTCGCGGTGATCGCAGCGGCGACCGCGCTCTGCGCGGCGACGATGTGATCCATGTCGCTGCGGTCGGCCCGCAGATCGGCGTGATCGGCAGTGTCAACAAGCCGGCGGTGTTCGAGCTCAAGGGCGGGGAAACGATCGCGGATGCACTCGGCATGGCAGGCGGCCTGTCGACGGTTGCCAACCGCAGTGCAGCCGTGGTGCATCGCCTTGACGAGCGCAGCGGCCAGGCCTTGCGTGATGTGGATCTGAGCAAGGATCGCGGGCGTCCGCTGGATAACGGCGACGTGCTGCGGGTGATGAGCGTGGCTGATATGGCTCGTCCCATGCTGCGCCAGAGCAAGCGCGTGCGTGTCGAAGGCGAGGTGCAGCGTCCGGGCGACTACGTGTTGCGAGCGGGCAGCACCTTGAAGGACGCGATTGATGCGGCCGGCGGGCTGACGGCCGAGGCTTTCCTGTTCGGCACCGAATTCAGCCGCGAGTCGGTCAGGCTTGCGCAGATCAGCAACTACGACCGCGCCCTGCGCGAGTTGGAGTCGGAATTCACCCGCGCAGCCGTGACGCGCAAGGAGAAGGTGGCGCCGATGAATGACGATGCGTCGGCGCGCAATGTCACCCATATCAAGCTGATTGAGCGTCTGCGTGCGGTGCAGCCGACCGGGCGTATCGTGTTGCAGATGACCGCCGCCGACAGCCAGCTGCCCGCACTGGCCATTGACGATGGCGACCGTATCCTGGTGCCGGCGAAGCCGTCCACCGTCAACGTCTACGGCAGCGTTTTCAACAGCGGCAGCTACCTGTTCGCGCAGGGGCGCCCGCTCGAACAATACCTGGGCATGGCAGGCGGAGCGACGCGCAGCGCCGACAAGGGCAGCGTGTTTGTGGTGCGCGCCAATGGCAGCGTCGTCAGCAATCGCAGCAGCCGTTCAGCCTGGGCGATGGGGGGCGGTGCGGTCGAGTCCTTGGCTGCGGCTCCCGGCGACACGATCTTCGTCCCCGAGGACATGAGCTACGTGAGCTCCACCACGGAGCTCAAGGACTGGGCGCAGATCCTCTATCAGTTCGGGCTGGGTGCCTTGGCACTCAAGAACCTGAAGTGAGCGACCGTCTGACGACAGGCCAACAGGCCTCACCTTCACAGCCCATGGATCAAGTTAGCGAAATGGCTTCAGATAGCAGCAGTCTTGACGTGGTGCTCGATCTGGCTCGGCAGGGGCGCAAGATCGTGCTCGGAGCTCTGGTTGCCGGCGGTCTGGCTGTTGGCGGTACCTATCTGGTCTCGCCGACCTTCACCTCGTCCACGGTGATCTTGCCGCCACAGCAGCAGCAGTCGCTCGCGGCTTCGGCGCTGTCTTCCCTCGGGGCCTTGGCCAATCTGGCCGGTGGCGCGGCAGGCATCCGGAGCTCGCTGGATCAGTACGTGGCCCTGTTGCAGGGAACGACGGTTTCCGATCGCATCATCGATCGCTTCAAGCTGGATGAAGCTTATGACGAGGAATACCGATCCAATACCCGACGTGAACTCGCCAAGAACGTGCGGATCAGCGCCGGAAAGCGCGATGGCTTGATCACCATCGAGGTGGATGACGAGAAGCCCGAGCAGGCTCGGGACATGGCGATGGCCTATGTCGAGGAGTTCCGTCGCATCACGGCGGAGCTGGCGATCACCGAGGCGCAGCAGCGCCGGGTCTTCTTCGAGAACCACCTGCAGTCGACCAAGAAGAAGCTGTCCGAAGCGCAGGCAGCGTTGCAGGGCAGTGGCATTTCCGGCGGTGCTCTCAAGGCCGAGCCCAAGGCTGTGGCCGAGGGCTATGCGAAGCTGAAGGCTGAATACACGGCCACCCAGGTTCGGCTGCAAGCCCTGTTGAGCAACTTGACCAGCAATGCCCCTGAAGTTCAGCAACAGCAATCGGCTTTGGCTGCGATCAAGGCGCAGCTCGACAAGGTCGAGGGCACGGCTGACAGCGGTACCGCCACCAGCGACTACATCAGCAAGTACCGTGAGTTCAAGTATCAGGAAACCCTGTTCGAGCTGTTCTCCCGGCAGTATGAATTGGCGCGTGTCGATGAGAGCCGCGAAGGGGGGCTGGTGCAGGTGGTCGACAAGGCCTTGCTGCCCGACCGCAAGAGCCGCCCCAAGCGCGCCCTGATTGGTGTTTCCGTGAGCCTTGCCGTGGGCGTGCTGCTCTGCGCCTTGGTGCTGCTGCGGTCGCGCTGGAGCCGCAGCCCGATGACGAGGGATGATCGCGAGAAGGCTGCAAAGATCTTGCCGGCACTGTTGGGGCGCGGCTGAGGACCGACCCTTCGGGGCAAGACCATGATTTCCATTCTTGCGCTGAGCTTCGCCATTGCGCTCATCGTGACGCTCCTGATCGTTCGGTCGTCGAGCTTGCACTCGAAGCTCTCTGGCGACCATGATCTCAGCGGTCCGCAGAAGTTTCATGCCCGACCGGTGCCTCGCATCGGAGGGGTCGGCATCTTCATCGGCTTTTGTCTCGGTGCTTTGGTTTGGGCAGCACGCTCTCCGGAGTCTCGAACCATGACGCTGGCTTTGTTGGCCTGCGCCTTGCCAGCGTTTGCGTCAGGTTTGATTGAGGACGCGACCAAGCGAGTGAGCCCGGCTCGGCGCATGGTGGCGCTGCTGCTTGCCGGGGCCTTGGGCGCCTGGCTGCTGGGCGGCACGATTGGCTTCACCGGAATCGCGTTCCTCGATCCGATCGCTCAGACGGCGCTTGGCGCGTTTTTGCTGGCCGTCTTCGTCGTCGCCGGCGTCGCCAACTCCATCAACATCATCGATGGTTTCAATGGCCTTGCGTCGATGTGCAGCATGATCATGCTGTCCGGCGTTGCGTTTGTGGCCTTCTCTGTCGGCGATATGTGGATCGCCGGGTGTGCGCTGCTGGCTGTCGCGGCTACCTTGGGCTTCTTCGTCTGGAACTATCCGATGGGCCTGGTGTTCTTGGGTGACGGCGGCGCCTACTTTCTGGGCTTCTTGCTGGCCGAGTTGTCGATCCTGCTCATCGCGCGCAATTCCGTGGTGTCGCCGCTGTTCCCGCTGCTGCTATGCGCGTATCCCGTCGTCGAGACGGTGTTCTCGATGTACCGCCGCAAGGTCATCCGTGGCCGGCCCATGGGCATGCCTGACGGCGTGCATCTGCACAGCCTGATCTATCGCCGCCTGATGCGCTGGGCCATCGGCAGTCGCGATGCTCACGTGCTGACGCGCCGCAACTCGCTGACGGCGCCCTATCTTTGGGTGGTCTGCTCGCTGTCTTCCATTCCCGCCATCATCTGGTGGGACGACACCTTTGCGCTGGCCTGCTGGTTGGGTGTCTATGCCGCGGGTTATGTGACGATGTATTGGCGCATCGTCCGTTTCCGCACGCCGCGCTGGATGGTGCTGAAACGCTGATTTCGGGCGTGCCGACGGGTGGAAACCCGCATTCGGGTGCAAGCCGGCGATAATGTCGTCCATGACCGACACCCGAACCCATGAAGCAGCTGTCGCCGATCCGGCGCCGGCCCGCTTCGATACCCTGCCTCTGGATGCCAAGCTCTTGCGCGCCGTGGCCGACTCCGGCTACGCGACGATGACGCCTATCCAGGCCAAGGCGATTCCCATCGTCCTCGACGGGCGCGATGTGATGGGCGCGGCCCAGACCGGTACCGGCAAGACGGCAGCCTTCTCGATTCCCCTGCTGCAGCGCATGCTCAAGCATGAGAACGCCAGCGCCTCGCCCGCGCGCCATCCGGTGCGCGCATTGGTGCTGGCGCCGACCCGGGAACTGGCCGACCAGGTGGCCAACAACGTCAAGGCCTATGCCAAGCACACGCAGCTGCGCGTGGCCTGCGTGTTCGGCGGTATCGACATGAAGCCGCAGACCTTGCAGCTCAAGGGTGGGGTCGAGGTGCTGATTGCAACGCCCGGCCGCCTGCTGGACCATATCGAGGCCAAGAATTGCGTGCTCAATCAGGTTGAGTACGTGGTGCTTGACGAGGCCGACCGCATGCTGGACATCGGCTTCCTGCCGGACCTGCAGCGCATCCTGAGCTATCTGCCGAAGGCGCGTCAGACCTTGCTGTTCTCGGCCACGTTCTCAGGCGAGATCAAGAAGCTGGCGCAGAGCTATCTGCAAGAGCCGGTGCTGGTCGAGGTGGCGCGGCCCAATGCAACCGCATCAACCGTCGAGCAGCGCTTCTTCAGTGTTGCCGATGACGACAAGCGGCAGGTGGTGAGGCAGATCCTGCGCCAGCGCGAGATCAAGCAGGCTATTGTGTTCGTCAACTCCAAGCTGGGTGCGGCACGTCTGGCCCGTTCTTTCGAGCGTGACGGCCTGCGCACCGCGGCGCTGCACGGTGACAAGAGTCAGGATGAACGCCTGAAGTCTCTCGACGCCTTCAAGCGCGGCGAGGTCGATCTGCTGGTGGCAACTGATGTGGCGGCGCGGGGCCTGGACATTGCCGACTTGCCGGCGGTCTTCAATTTCGATGTGCCTTTCAATGCCGAGGACTATGTGCACCGCATCGGCCGCACAGGCCGCGCCGGAGCCTCGGGCATCGCCGTCACCCTGGTCACCAAGTCAGATGCTCGTCTGGTGGCGGACATCGAGAAGCTGACCAAGCGCAAGCTGGAGCTTGAGCCGATCGAGGTCGAGGATGATCGCCCGGCGCGCCCGCGCCGCAGCGAGAGCGAGTTTGAACCCCGCCGTGCGCCGCGTGAAGCGCGGCCCGAGTCCGACTCGGCCGGTGATCGCGGTGAGGCGGTCCGCCGCAGCAGCTATCGTCCGCCAGCCACCTCGCGCGATCCCTTCTTCGACAAGCCCTACGAGCCCAGTTCTGGCGCCGAGGCGCCGAGCTGGGAAAAGGCCGCGCCCGCTGCAAGCCTGTCGGCCAAGGCCTTGTCGCCGTACATCAAGCCCAAGAAGAAGGTGGCCGCGCTGTTCGGTGCCAAGCGCGAGGTCGAGTCCCAGCCGGCGGACCAGCAGACAGCCGAATCCTGAGGTTCGGCGTTCGGCGCCTTCTAGCCTAGCAGGGCAAAGACTGCTGGCAGTTTGTCTGGCATGGCGGTCGGCTTGGCGCGCCAGTCGGAAACGCTGGCCGTGCGTGTCCAGCCTTGGGGCAGACTGAGTGCGCAGCTGACGGAGAGCCGCGTTTGCGGGCGCAGATTGCTCAGCAAGGCTTGCAGCAGCGCCTCGTTTCGATACGGCGTCTCGATCATCAACTGGGTCTGCTGCAGCTTGGCAGATTGCGCCTCCAACTCGCGGATGCGCTTGGCGCGCTCCGTCGACTCGATCGGCAGGTAGCCGACGAAGGAGAAGCTCTGGCCGTTCAGGCCGCTGGCGCCCAGTGCCATCAGCAAAGAGCTCGGGCCGGACAAGGCCTGTACCTTGATGCCTTCGGCATGCGCGGCCGCCACCAGCATCGCGCCAGGGTCGGCAATCGCAGGCAGACCGGCTTCGGAGATGAGGCCCATGTCATGGCCCTCACGCAGCGGCGCCAGCAAGGCCTTCCAGGCTTGCTGCTGGATGCCTCCGCCATCCTTGCTTGACGCATTGCCCTTGGGTGGGCGCGGAAGCTCCGTGATCTGCAGGGCTTGCAGGGCTTGGCCCAAGGGCTGAATCGCATCCACCCGCTTCAGGAATGCGCGGGTCGTCTTAGCGTTTTCTGCAGCCCAGTGGGTGAGGCGCGCGGCGATGTGGATCACCTCCAGCGGCAGCACCGCATGCAGGCTGACCTCGCTGTCGGCGACGCCGAAATCCAGCGTGTTGGGTATCAGAAAGAGGGTGCCGCTCATGCTTGCTTCTCCAGCGCCGGGATCTGCAGCCCTGCGCTTCTGAGCAAGCTGCAGGTCCGCATCAAGGGCAGGCCGATCAGTGCCGTGGGGTCGTCGGACTCGATGGAGTCGAGCAGGGCAATACCCAGGCCTTCGGCCTTGGCGCTTCCGGCGCAATCGTAGGCAGGCTCGGCGTCCAGATAGGCCTCGATCTCCTCGCGGCTCAGTGTGCGGAATCTGACGCGCACCTGTGCAAGGTCTTGCCTGACAACGCTGCTGGCCTGGCTGACCACGGCCAGTGCCGTGTGGAAGCAAACCTCGCGACCGCTCATCGACTCAAGCTGCGCCCGTGCGCGGTCCCGGCTGCCTGGCTTACCGATTGCTTGTCCGGCAAGGTCGGCTACCTGGTCTGAGCCGATGACCAGTGCATGGGGGAACCTGGATGCAACGGCCTGAGCCTTGGCCAGCGCCAGCCGGATCGCCATCTCGCGCGGGCTTTCGTCTGGCAGCCCGGTTTCGTCGACGTCTGGCGGGCAGACCTCGAAGGGGATTCGCAGCCGCGACAGCAGCTCGCGGCGGTAAGGGGAAGTCGAGGCAAGGATGAGCGGCTGCGGCGCTTTTGCTGTGGGCAACATGATGTGATTGTCCCATCGGCCATGGAGGGCTGCGGCCGTGCTCTCTTACACTTCACCCACCATGAGTAGCAGCAGCCGCAAACCTTCCCGCCCCCTTGATCCGCACAAACTAGACCTTGAGGCCATGGCTCGCGATGGCCAGAGCCTGTCAGGGCAGTGGGCCGCATCGGAGTTGCATCGATTGACTGAGACTGCCGCGCCTGAGGCGCCAGCCACTCAATGGCCAGAGATCGAGTGGTCCGTTGACGCGGAGTTGCGTGCCCAGCGAGGCGGGGAGCCCCAAGTGTGGATGCATGTAAAGGCGCAGGCACGTGTCAGCTTGAGCTGCCAGCGCTGTTTGCAACCCGTTGAAGAAACGCTGACGCTCGACCGCTGGATTCGCTTTGTTCGTGATGAAGAGACAGCTGCCGCGCTGGATGCCGATGGCGACGATGACGTGCTCGCCTTGGGTGGCCGGCTGGACCTGCAGGAGCTGATTGAAGACGAGTTGCTGCTGGCCCTGCCGCTTGTTCCTCGGCACGGCCAGTGTCCGCAACCCCTGCCTATGGCGGCTGGTGAGGAGGATCTCGACGAGGAAGTCGAGAAGCCCAACCCTTTCGCGGCCCTGGCGGCGCTGAAGGGCAAGCCCAAGTCCTGAATTCGATCTGGCCGACTGCTTGGAGGCTCAAGCGAGCCGTGCTAGAATCTCGGGCTTTCCCCGGTTTGAGGGTCATTGCGCATGGCGGCTTCTTGGAGGTGCCATGCGCTAGGCGCGTGGTGCGCATGATCTTGGTCGCCGGGGTCGGGGCTAGTTCGTCGGCATGGTCAGACCTGCCTGATCTGCCCACTAGCCTCAACCACCGGAACAGACACCGGACCCTAGGAGAAATCATGGCCGTTCAGCAAAACAAGAAGTCGCCTTCCAAGCGTGGCATGCACCGTTCGCACAATGCCCTGGTGAACCCGGGTACGGCGATTGAGCCCACCACTGGCGAGGTGCATCTGCGCCACCACATCAGCCCCAACGGTTTCTACCGCGGTCGCAAGGTGCTGAAGACCAAGGCTGACGCCTGAAGTCTTTGAGCCACGCGCTGGCGGTGTGTTTGCCGACAGCGCGGCGTCAATGCGAGCGACAGATTTACACGAGGCCCGGCCTGCAGCAGATGCGGTGCCGGGTTTCTGTGTTTGTGCCTTGTCTTTGTTTGCGGGTGCGCCCGCTTGTTCGCGGCACAGTGCTCGCGTAAGGTCGGCGCCGGCTGGGTGCAGGGCCGATTCCGCACGTCACACCGTTGATTGCCTCGATGACCTCACTTGATTCCCGAGCGCCCTCCGTGGTGCGCCTTGCGGTCGACTGCATGGGCGGCGACCATGGTCCGTCGACCACCTTGCCCGCATGCCAGGCCTTTCTCGAGAAGCACCCTGAAGCTGAGCTACTGCTGGTGGGGCTGCCAGATGCGCTGGCGCCTGCAGCGGCTTGGCCGAGATGCAGGCTTGTGCCGGCCAGCGAGGTGGTCAGCATGGACGACCCGGTTGAAGTGGCCCTGCGTCGCAAGAAAGACTCGTCGATGCGGGTCGCAATCAATCAGCTCAAGCCTGATGCCAACGGGCACGCTGCGGCTCAGGCTTGCGTTTCTGCCGGAAACACCGGCGCGCTGATGGCTGTTGCCCGCTATGTGCTCAAGACGCTTGAGGGCATTGATCGTCCTGCGATAGCGTCGGTGATGCCCAATGAGTCCGGCGGCTTCACCACGGTGCTGGACCTCGGTGCCAATGTGGATTGCAGCGCCGAACACCTGTTGCAGTTCGCGGTGATGGGCAGCGCCCTGGTTGCTGCTGTGGAGGGCAAGGCCAGCCCGACGGTGGGGCTCTTGAACATTGGCGAAGAGGTCATCAAGGGCAGCGAGACCATCAAGCGCGCCGGGGAGCTCCTGCGCGCCGCTGCCGCCGCTGGCCAGATCAACTTCCACGGCAACGTCGAAGGCAACGACATCTTCAAAGGCACGACCGATCTGGTCGTTTGCGATGGATTTGTCGGCAATGTCGCGTTGAAGACGGCCGAAGGGCTGGCATCGATGATATCGACCATCATTCGCCAGGAGTTCAGCCGGAATCCGTTGACGAAGCTTGCCGCGCTGTTGGCGCTTCCGGTGCTCAAGCGTTTCAAGGGACGCGTGGATCATCGGCGCTTGAACGGTGCGGCCTTGCTGGGGCTGCGCGGCTTGGTGTTCAAGAGCCACGGCTCGGCTGATGCGTTCGCGTTCGAGCAGGCCTTGAACAGGGCTTATGATGCCGCCCGCAACCGGCTTCTCGACCGGGTTCACGACCAAATCATCGCGACCCTGCAGTCCATGCCGGCCTCGGCGGATGCTGCAGACGGCGGCGATGCTGGAGACACAGCGGCGATCGCCGCGCATGCTGCATGACCAACCCGCACACGACAACGCGCTACTCGCGCATTCTGGGCACGGGCAGTTTCCTGCCCCCCAAGCGACTGACCAATGCTGATCTGGCGGCCCAACTGGCGCTCGACGGCATCGAAACCTCTGACGAGTGGATCGTCGAGCGCACTGGCATCCGTGCTCGTCACTTTGCCGACGCAGGTGTCAACGCAAGCGACCTGGCGTTGCCAGCCGCTCGCGCTGCACTGGAATCGGCTGGGGTGGATGCGGCCGATATCGATCTGATCATCGTGGCGACATCCACCCCGGACATGGTCTTCCCGTCGACGGCCTGCTTGCTGCAGCAAAAGCTAGGCATTGCCGGCTGCGCGGCGTTTGACGTGCAAGCGGTGTGCTCCGGTTTCGTCTACGCGCTGACCGTGGCTGACTCGATGATCAAGACCGGTGCCGCGAGCAAGGCACTGGTGATCGGTGCCGAGGTGTTCTCGCGCATCCTGGACTTCAAGGACCGCACAACCTGCGTGTTGTTTGGTGATGGCGCTGGTGCGGTGGTGTTGGGCGCCAGCCAGACGCCTGGCATTCTGGCGACCGAACTGCATGCCGATGGCCGCCACGCTGGCATTCTTTGCGTGCCCGGGACGGTCTCCGGGGGGCAGATTCTGGGCGATCCGCTGCTGAAGATGGATGGTCAGGCCGTGTTCAAGCTGGCCGTTGGCGTGCTCGACAAGGTGGCGCGCTCAGTGCTCGAGAAGGCCGGGCGCAGCGAGTCCGACATCGACTGGCTGATCCCCCATCAGGCCAATATCCGGATCATGCAGGGTACGGCCAAGAAGTTGAAGCTGTCGCTCGACAAGGTTGTGGTCACGGTTGACCAGCATGGCAACACGTCGGCGGCCTCCATCCCATTGGCTTTGGACTCGGCCGTGCGCAGCGGCCAGATCAAGCCAGGTGAGACGGTGATGCTTGAAGGCGTGGGCGGCGGCTTTACCTGGGGTGCCGTCCTGCTGGACCTGTAAGCGAAACGAAGAGACAAGCACGATGAGCACAACGTTTGCATTTGTATTTCCTGGCCAGGGCTCGCAGGCTGTTGGCATGCTGGACGCCTGGGGCGATCACCCTGAAGTTCAGCGTACGCTGGCTGAGGCCTCTGCAGCATTGGGCGAGGACATCGCAGCCCTGATCAAGAGCGGCCCCAAGGAACAGTTGGACCTGACCACCAACACCCAGCCCGTGATGTTGACCGCGGGCATCGCCTGCTACCGTGCGTGGCTCGCCGAAACGGGCCTGGTGCCTGCGGCAGCAGCGGGGCACTCTTTGGGCGAGTACACCGCCCTTGTCGCCGCAGGAGCCTTGAGCCTGGCCGATGCGCTGCCGCTGGTGCGCTTCCGTGCGCAGGCGATGCAAGAAGCCGTGCCGGTTGGTGCAGGTGCCATGTATGCGATCTTGGGACTGGACGGCGAGGTTGTTCGCGAGACCTGCAGACAGGTGGCTGCATCCAGTGGCGAGGTGATCGAGGCTGTCAACTTCAACGATCCCAAGCAGACGGTGATTGCCGGCAGCAAGGCCGGTGCGGAGAAAGCGGCTGAGGCTTTGAAGGCCGCTGGCGCCAAGCGCGCGCTGCCGCTGCCGGTGTCGGCCCCGTTCCATTCCAGCCTGATGAAGCCGGCTGCGGACAAGCTCAAGGGCAAGCTCGCGACGACGGACTTTGCGGCCTTGCAGTTCCCGGTGATCAACAACATCGATGTGGCTGTGGTCGGCAGTGCTGAGACCCTGCGCGATGCGCTCTATCGCCAGGCCTTCGGCCCGGTGCGCTGGGTCGAGGTGGTGCAGGCCCTCAAGGCGCGCGGCATCCATCACATCATCGAGTGCGGACCCGGCAAGGTGCTGGCCGGCATGGCCAAGCGGATTGACGGCGAGATCATCAGCACCACGGTGCTGGATCCGGCCTCTCTGGCCGAAGCACGTGCGCTGCTGGCCTGAGGAAAGAGTCGAACATGAGCGAAACAAGCAACAAGCAAGTGGCCCTGGTCACCGGTGCCAGCCGCGGTATCGGCCGAGCCATCGCGCTGCATCTCGCGCAGCAAGGCTTTGCCGTGATCGGCACCGCCACCACCGAGTCTGGCGCTGCAGCCATCACTGATACCCTGGCCCCGCTGGGCGGCGCCGGCCTGGTGTTGAACGTGAACGATGCTGGCGCCTGCGATGCGGCGGTGGAAAGCATCGTCAAAGCCAATGGCGGCTTGCAGGTGCTGGTCAACAATGCCGGCATCACGCGCGACACCCTGGCGATGCGCATGAAGGACGAGGACTGGGATGCGGTGCTGGACACCAATCTGAAGGCTGTGTTCCGCATGAGTCGTGCCGTGATGCGAACCATGATGAAGCAGCGCTATGGCCGCATCATCAACATCACCTCGGTGGTGGGCGCCTCCGGCAATCCGGGCCAGGCGAACTACGCGGCGGCCAAGGCCGGCGTGGCAGGCATGACGCGCTCCCTTGCGCGGGAGCTGGGCAGCCGCGGCATCACGGTCAACTGCGTGGCACCTGGTTTCATTGCCACCGACATGACTGAAGTGCTGCCAGAGGCGCAGAAGGCGGCCCTGCTGGCGCAGATACCGGTGGGGCGTCTCGGGGCGCCTGAGGAGATTGCTGCGGCAGTTGCTTTCCTTGCGTCATCACAGGCTGCTTACATTACCGGCAGCGAGTTGCATGTCAACGGAGGCATGTTCATGAATTGAGGTGGGCGCATCCCGCGCCCACCCACCGGATTTGCCCGGCCGGTGAAGGCCTCTTTGCTGTGACGTACGCCTGCCTTAGGCATGTCACTCTAGAGGCCTTAGAATCCCGGGCTGTTCCTAGCAAACCCCTCCTGGAGGAGTCATGAGCGATATCGAAGCACGTGTCAAGAAAATCATCGCCGAGCAACTCGGCGTGCCTGAGTCCGATGTGACCAATGAGAAAGCCTTCGTGGCTGATCTGGGCGCAGACTCGCTGGACACCGTGGAACTGGTGATGGCCCTGGAAGACGAGTTCGGCATCGAGATCCCGGACGAAGAAGCCGAGAAGATCACCACCGTGCAGCTGGCGATCGACTACGCCGTCAAGCACCAGAAGGCCTGAGCGCGCAGCGCTTTGGTTTTTCTTTCAACTGATTCCCGTACCGCATGAGCCGTCGTCGCGTCGTTGTCACCGGTCTTGGTCTGATCAGCCCCGTGGGCAACACGGTGGCTGAAGGCTGGGCGAACATCCTGGCCGGTCAGTCCGGCATTGACCGCATCACCCGCTTCGATGCAAGCAACTTCGCCTGCCAGTTCGCTGGCGAGGTGAAGGGCTTCAACGTTGGAGACTACATCTCCAGCAAAGAGGCGCGGACCATGGACACCTTCATCCATTACGGATTGGCGGCTTCCATTCAGGCGGTCCAGGATGCCGGCCTGCCGACCGGGGATCAGTTGAGTGCAGAGCAGGCTGAACGAATCGGCGTGCTGGTGGGCTCGGGCATCGGCGGCCTGCCGATGATCGAGGAAACCCACGCAGAGTTGACGAACCGTGGCCCGCGCCGCATTTCGCCGTTCTTCGTGCCCGCTTCGATCATCAACATGATCTCGGGTCACGTCTCCATCAAGTACGGCTTCCAAGGCCCGAACCTGGCGATCGTGACGGCTTGCACCAGCGGTCTGCATGCGATCGGTCAGGCTGGTCGCTTGATCGAGTACGGCGATGCCGATGTGATGATCGCCGGCGGCGCCGAGTCGACAGTCTCGCCGCTGGGTATCGGCGGCTTTGCTGCCGCGCGCGCACTCTCGACCCGCAACGACGACCCCAAGACCGCGTCCCGCCCCTGGGACAAGGATCGCGACGGCTTCGTGCTGGGCGAGGGCGGCGGCGTGATGGTGCTCGAAGAGTACGAGCATGCCAAGAAGCGTGGCGCCAAGATTTATTGTGAGCTGGCGGGTTTCGGCATGGGTGCCGACGCGTACCACATGACCGCGCCCAATGTGGATGGCCCCAAGCGCTCGATGCGCGCGGCGCTGCGCAACGCCGGACTCAATCCGGACCAGATCCACTACATGAATGCTCACGGCACTTCGACGCCGCTGGGCGATGTGAACGAGACGAATGCCATCAAGCTGGCCTTCGGTGATCACGCCAAGAACATGGTGGTGAGCTCGACCAAATCGATGACCGGTCACCTGCTGGGTGGCGCTGGCGGCATCGAGTCAGTCTTCACCGTGCTTGCCGTGCATAACCAGGTGGCACCGCCCACCATCAACATCTTCAACCAGGATCCCGACTGCGACCTGGACTACTGCGCCAACACGGCGCGTGAGATGAAGATCGAGTACGCCGCGAAGAACAACTTCGGTTTCGGCGGCACCAACGGTACTCTCGTCTTCAAGCGCCTCTGATGCGCTGACCCACCGTGCAGCCTCTGCTGCGGTAAGCCCCTGCATTCGAACTAAGTGTGGGTGGCGGCCGTGGCTGGCAGGCCTTGGTGGGCGTCAGCTATGCGGCGGCGGCTGCCCTGATGATGTGGCTCTACGATCACGTGCTGTTCACGCTGCAGTGGTCGCATGCTGCCCTCGTTGCGCTTGGTCTGTTGTTGATCGGGCTCGGCCTATCGGCTTTGGCTGGGGCCCTGGGCTGGCATCTGGTCGGTCAGCAGGCAGCCGGTGCACTGCGCTGGGATGGGCAAACATGGTGGTGTACGAGACCTCCACCGCAAACCGTGTCAGCGTCGCAATTGCGATGGACCCGGATGACATCGTGCTGCTGCGCCTTCGTGAGCTGCGACTGTCACTGAGCTTAGAGAGCTTGCGCCTGCCTCGCTACGTCATGCTGCAACGTGCACGCAATGGCTCGGCATGGTCTTTGTTTCGGACAGCGCTCTATGCGAGCCGGCGGGACGCCGTGACCTCCGGCAGGGTTTCTTGAAACAGGACAGTATCCGGCTGGCGCTACACCGCGAGGCCGGACTTGAAACTGGGCAACGACGCCCAATCTAGCCGGCCAGGTGCGTGCCTTGACCCTCTCGCAATGCGTGAGTGCCTTGCGGCACGCGCCGTGCTCCATTCTCTGAACCGCAATCTGCGAACTCAACATGAAGAATCTTGTTCAATCCCACCACCCGCTGGTGCGCTGGACCGGTGTGTTCTTGTCCGCTGCTGCACTCGCTGCGAGTCTTGGCTTTGCGCCGATGGGTGCCCAGGCTCAAGCTCGCGAACTTCCTGACTTCACCGAACTGGTGGAGCGAACTGGCCCGGCTGTCGTCAACATTCGAACGGCCGAGCGCATGCGTGCACAGCAGGGCATGCCTGAAATGGACGAACAGATGCAGGAGTTCCTGCGTCGATTCGGTGTGCCGATTCCAAATCAGCGCCGTGGCGCACCGCGGGACGATGACGCGCCTCAGCGTCGCGGTGTCGGTTCAGGCTTCATCATCAGTGGCGATGGCTATGTGATGACCAATGCGCATGTGGTCGATGGGGCAGATGAAGTCCTGGTCACGCTGACCGACAAGCGCGAATTCAAGGCCAAGCTGGTTGGCACGGATGCCCGCACGGATGTTGCCGTGCTGAAGATCGAGGCCAGTGGCTTGCCGGCGGTGAAGATCGGCGATGTCGGCCGACTCAAGGTCGGCGAATGGGTGCTCGCCATCGGTTCGCCCTTTGGTTTCGACAACACGGTGACGGCCGGCATCGTCAGCGCGAAGGCTCGTGACACCGGCGAGTTGCTGCCTTTCATCCAGACGGATGTCGCCATCAACCCCGGCAACTCTGGTGGCCCGCTGCTCAATATGCGTGGCGAGGTCGTAGGCATCAACTCGCAGATCTACAGCCGATCCGGTGGCTTCATGGGGATCTCGTTTGCGATTCCCATTGATGAAGCCATGCGCGTCTCCGAGCAGTTGCGGGGAGGTGGTCGGGTGATCCGTGGCCGCATCGGTGTCTTGCCAGACGATGTCAGCAAGGAAGTCGCTGAGGCCATTGGGCTGGGCCGGCCGGTTGGGGCTGTCGTCCGCAATGTTGTTGAAGGCAGCCCGGCCGAGAAGGCGGGGATCGAAGCCGGTGACGTGATCACGCGCTTTGACGGCAAGTCAGTCGACAAGGCCAATGATTTGCGCCGCTTGGTCGCTGCGACCAAGCCTGGCACCAAGGTCTCGGTGCAAGTCTTCCGTCGGGGCGCCAGCAAGGAGCTGTCTGTGACGGTGGCCGAACTGACTGATGAGCGGCCACGTGCGGCTGCCGAGTCCAACGGGCCAGCGGCTCCGATCCAGGCGGGCGCGCTTGGCCTGACGGTCGCTGATCTCAGCGACGGCCAGAAGCGTGAGCTGAAGCTTCGTCAGGGCGTTCGCGTGACGGCGGCAGAAGGCGCGGCTGCGCGCTCAGGTGTCAGGGAAGGGGATGTGATCCTGTCGGTGAACAACCAGGAAGTCGTCAACGTCAAGCAGTTCCAGACCTTGCTTGCCGCGGTGGACAAGAGCAAGGTCGTGACCCTGCTGGTGCGCCGCGACAACTCAGTCAGCTTCGTCTTGGTCAAGCCTTCACGCTGAAGGCTGCCGTTCTTGCCGGACCCTGCTGGCACTTCTCGGCTCATCCGACTGAGCCAGCGGGTCTTTTCATCAGGCGACAAATTTGCGTCGATTTGTCCCCCGTTTCGGCGTGGATGACTTAAGTTTGCGCACGCTTACTTGTGCCTTGCGGGCGGCATTCGAGCGCTTGTCGGATAGAATCAGCCGCCATAGCTTAGGTTTCCGAATCGCCGCCAGCATAAAGATTGGGCAGCTTGAACTGTCCCCAGCCCATCCACAGGAATCTGTGCATAAGCTGTTGATAAGATCTTGTTGGTGACCCGCAACGGCGATGAAGGCGGCAGGAGTGGGGTCCCGGTTCAAGGCCTTTTGGCTACAATGGAAGCCCAACAAGCAGTTGCCAGAAGTTTTGTTGGAAGGCGCGTCAACACTTTCGACGTGCCTTTTTTTTGTTTACGGCATGGCCCGGGTGGGCCTTTGTGTCGCTGCGCGACATGAGCCTCCAACGCAATGGTCAGGCCCTCGTGCCTGCCGGCCGCGCTGTCTGCGATCGAGTCCATGAATCACATCCGCAATTTTTCCATCATCGCCCACATCGACCACGGCAAGAGCACTCTCGCGGATCGAATCATTCAGCGCTGTGGCGGTCTATCGGACCGTGAGATGGAGGCTCAAGTGCTCGACTCGATGGACATCGAGCGTGAGCGAGGCATCACCATCAAGGCTCAGACTGCAGCGCTGAAGTACAAGGCCAAGGATGGCCAGGTGTACAACCTGAATCTGATCGACACACCCGGACACGTGGACTTCTCCTACGAAGTCAGTCGCTCGCTGTCGGCCTGCGAGGGCGCACTTTTGGTGGTGGATGCCAGCCAAGGGGTGGAGGCACAGACCGTGGCCAACTGCTACACCGCCTTGGATCTAGGCGTTGAGGTCGTGCCGGTGCTCAACAAGATGGATCTGCCGAACGCCGATCCCGAGAATGCCAAAGCCGAGATCGAGGACGTGATCGGCATCGACGCTACCGATGCCATCCCCTGCTCGGCCAAGACTGGCTTGGGTATCGACGAGATCATCGAGGCGGTGATCGCCCGCATGCCGCCGCCCAAGGGCGTGGTCGAGGCGCCGCTGCGCGCCATGATCATCGACTCCTGGTACGACGCCTATGTGGGCGTGGTGATGCTGGTGCGCGTGGTCGATGGCACGTTGCGCCGCGGCGAGCGTATTCGCATGATGGCCTCCAACGCGGTCTACCCGGCTGACAACCTGGGCGTGTTTTCGCCCAAGTCGGAGCCGCGCGAGGCACTGAATGCCGGCGAGGTGGGCTTCATCATCGCTGGCATCAAGGAGCTGCAGGCCGCCAAGGTGGGCGACACCATCACGCTTGAGAAGAAGCTGCCCAACAATCTCGGCCCGGCCGAGGTGCCGCTGCCTGGCTTCAAGGAGATCCAGCCGCAGGTGTTTGCCGGCCTCTATCCGACCGAGGCCAGCGAGTACGACTCGCTGCGCGACGCGCTGGAGAAGCTGAAGCTCAATGACTCGTCGCTGCGCTACGAGCCCGAGGTGTCGCAGGCGCTGGGCTTTGGTTTCCGCTGCGGCTTCCTGGGCTTGCTGCATATGGAAATCGTGCAGGAACGCCTGGAGCGTGAGTTCGATCAGGACCTGATCACGACCGCACCGAGCGTGGTCTATGAGGTTGTGCTCGGCGATGGCACGGTGATCGAGGTCGAGAATCCGAGCAAGATGCCCGAGGTGGCTCAGATCCAGGAGATCCGCGAGCCCATCGTCACCGTGCACCTCTACATGCCGCAGGACTATGTCGGTCCGGTGATGACGCTGGCCAACCAGAAGCGCGGCAACCAGATGAATATGGCCTATCACGGCAAGCAGGTCATGCTGACCTACGAGATGCCGCTGGCCGAAATCGTGCTGGACTTCTTCGACAAACTCAAGAGTGTGTCGCGCGGCTATGCGTCGATGGACTACGAGTTCAAGGAGTACCGCGCCTCCGATGTGGTGAAGGTCGACATCCTGATCAACGGCGACCGCGTCGATGCGCTGTCCATCATCGTGCACCGGGTGCAGAGCCAGTTCCGCGGCCGCGGTGTGGCAGCCAAGATGCGCGAGCACATCCCGCGCCAGATGTATGACGTGGCCATCCAGGCGGCGATTGGCGGCAACATCATCGCGCGCGAGAACATCAAGGCCTTGCGCAAGAACGTGCTGGCAAAATGCTACGGCGGCGACATCACCCGCAAACGCAAGCTGCTGGAAAAGCAGAAGGCCGGCAAGAAGCGCATGAAGCAGATCGGCTCTGTCGAAGTGCCGCAGGAAGCCTTCCTGGCCATTCTCCAAGTTGAAGACTGAGTCTAGAGAGACGACCTAGAACCCATGAGTGCGCTTACCGGAATTCTTTACGCCGCCCTGATCGCCTACCTGGGCGGCTGGTACACCGGCTACTGGAGTGGCAACTTCTCGCTGCTCTTGTTCGTCCTCAGTTCCGTCACGCTGTTCTATTGGCTGGCTGAGCGCTTTTACTTCAAGCCGGCGCGTGAGCGTGCGGCGGCACAACTGCTGGAAGCCGATGCACAGCGCCGGCAGAAGCTGGCCGAGCAGGGCATCACGCGTGTGGACGGTGACGTCAGCGCCGCGCATGAAGCCGTGCTGCGCCAGCCCTGGTGGCTGGACTGGACGGCCGGCCTGTTCCCGGTGATCCTGATCGTCTTCCTGCTGCGCTCCTTCCTGTTCGAGCCCTTCAAGATTCCTTCGGGCTCGATGGTGCCGACCCTGCTGGTGGGCGACCTGATTCTGGTGAACAAGTTCCACTACGGCGTGCGCCTGCCGGTGATCAACAAGAAGATCATCGACAACAACCCGGTGCAGCGCGGCGATGTGATGGTGTTCCGCTATCCCGAGGACACCCGCATCGACTACATCAAGCGCGTGGCCGCCATCCCGGGTGACGAGGTGAGCTACCTGAATCAGCGCCTCTACATCAACGGCCAGCTGGCGCCGGTGCAGCCGCAAGGCGATTTCTACGACGACGACAGCATGGCTTACCGCGCGCGCTTCACCGAGAAGCTCGGCGAGAAGGATCACCAGATTCTGGTCGACCCGCGCCGCACACCGTTGTTCCGCCCCGACCGCATCGGTGGCGCCTTCCCGTACCAGGAAAACTGCAAGTACAGCCCCGAGGGCGTGGTCTGCAAAGTGCCCGAAGGCCACTACTTCATGCTCGGTGACAACCGCGACAATTCGCGCGATTCGCGTTTCTGGGGCTTTGTGCCTGACCAGAACATCGTGGGCCGAGCCTTCTTTGTTTGGATGAATTTCGGTAATCTCAAGCGCATTGGCGCTTTCAACTGATCTTTCATAGAAGACATCACAAGGAAAGAGATAGATCCATGCGGCACACAAAGTCTCGGCAAAGCGGTATCAGCCTCGTCGGCCTGCTGTTCTGGGGCGCTGTGCTGGCCTTTGGTGGTGTGCTTCTGGCACGGGTGTTCCCGTCCGTGCTGGAGTTCTACACGATCCAGGGTGCCGTCAATCGGATCGCTCAAAGCAACCCGGCCACCGTGCCGGCGGCACGTGCCGAGTTTGAACGCATCAAGCAGGTCGAGTATTCGATCCAGAGCATCTCCAGTCAGGATCTGGTCATCTCCAAGGAGAACGACAAGGTCAAGATCAGCTTCGCCTACGACAAGATCATCGACGTAGCCGGCCCGGTCTTCCTGCTGATCAAGTACCAGGGAGACTCGCGCTGAGCTCGCGTTCAAGCCTATGAGCGTCTCGGCTCTTGAATCCCTCCAGCAGCGCCTCGGCTACCGCTTCAAGGACGCGGCATTGCTGTTGCGCGCCCTCACGCATCGCAGCTTCGGAGCCGACCACAATGAGCGCCTTGAATTTCTGGGCGACGCGGTGCTGAGTCTGACGGTGTCGAGCCTGCTGTACGAGCGATATGCGGGTTCCGATGAGGGAGACCTGACCCGGATCCGTGCCCATCTGGTGCGCGAAGACAGCCTGCACCGCCTCGCACTGCAGATCGGCCTGCCTGACGTGCTGCGCCTGTCCGATGGCGAGGCCCGCGGCGGCGGCGCGCAGCGCCCCTCGATCCTGGCCGATGCGCTGGAAGCCGTGATTGGCGCGGCCTTTCTTGATGGCAGCTATGACGCGGCCCGCGAGGTGGTGCGCCAGCTGCTTGGCGAACTCATTACCAGCACGCGCAGTGAAACCTGGGCCAAGGATGCCAAGACGGCGCTGCAGGAATGGCTGCAAGCCCGCCGCCTGGCTGTGCCTAGCTACCGCATCACCGAGACCCGCGGTCAGGCCCACGCGCAGACCTTTGCGGTCGAGTGTGCCGTACCCGCGCTTAGCCTGGCCACGTGCGGTGAAGGCCGTTCGCGCCGTGCCGCTGAACAAGACGCCGCCCGTCGATTGCTCGACGAACTGATTGCCCGCGACAAGCCCGGTTCCGGCTTGCGCGACTAAGGGAGGTGCGGCCAGCGGCCGCGACACCATGACCGA
>NZ_JBILQK010000046.1:0-31231 GCF_044373315.1 Roseateles sp.
GGCTATATCCGCTACTACAACCAGGACCGAATACGGCTGAAATTGAACGGACTGAGCCCCATCGAATATCGTCAACGCGTTGCCACGAACTAGCCCACCACCCGTCCAACTTCACGGGGTCAGTTCAAAGCGCCCTCGATGCCTGACTCCTCGGCAAGCTCTCTGATGGCCGCCTCGTTGACTGACTCACCAGGCTCCACTGTTCCCTTCACAAGCTGCACGCCAGCCAGCGGGTGGATGAACAGCAGCACCTCCGCGCCCGATGGGCCTTGCCGCAGGACGATGGGAACTGCCTTCGGGGTTCTCATGGGCGTGCAGCTAACCAAGCGACTTCTTTGCGCGGACTAACCGTTCGACCTACGCGGCTCAATGCGGCGGGATGGGTTGGCCCTGGCTGGGAAAAAGTATCGCGCACCCCAGGCCGGGCCAAGACAGCCCGCCGTTGGGGGGCGGTGGTTAAGCGAGTTGGTAGGCCTCACCGGCGACTGGTGCTCAATTGGCAACTTCCCACTTGCCACCAAACTGGGTGCACAGGTTGCGAACGACCTCAAGGTCCTGCTGGTTCTTGCCTAGGCCATAGTGAAAAGTGTTGGCCGCGCCGCCGGCGGCCGGCGGCTTGTATCCCATACAGCGAAAGTCAACGGGCTCCACTATGACGACGCCTTTGTGGAACTTCTTGGCTGTGGCCGGACAAGACGCAGCAGTGCGAATCTCGTCTTCCTTGATGCGAGACTTGCACAGTCTGTCGGGGTCAGGAATGGACACGTTTTGCGTGCAGCTATGTCTCATGAGCTTCTCGCCGCCGTGCTCCCACTCGGACCAGCAGGCCTGGGCGAATATGTTGGTGCCGAATGGCAAGAGTACGAAAAACAGTAGGAGTGTTCTCATAGTCGAGGGGGAAGATGGTTATTTGGCGACGACTAACTTTCAAGATCAGCGGGCGACAAAGCCGTCCGCTGCAGAAAAAAGGTTGGACGGCAAGTCGATGGTCATCGGTTCTGCTCCCAGTGATCCGCAACGTTTGCCACGACCTCGCAATCGCAGAGGCCGCCCTGGCCCTTAAGCCAATCGAGCACTGAAGAAGCGGACTGCCCATGCTCTCCGATCCACCGCTCAGTGAACCGCAAGGTGTGATCGCACCCTGAATCTCCTACCCGCGCCCCCACTGTATTGAACAGCGACTCCAACAATGTGTCGGGCATCGGGAATGCTGCACTTGCGAGCCGATTCTGCTCCAGCTTCCATTCCCTCTTGAGCTGTTTGTCGTTCGAGTTCATCAGACTCTGCACCGTGCCATTCAAAGCAATTTAGGGCGACAGACGCTGCTGCATAACCTTGGCGCGTGCTGTACAACATCTGGCGCCCTGACGCCCCCAAGCCCTTGTCACAATTGACTACCCTCCCCAGCCCTGCCGGATAAAACCGCACCATTTCTCGGGCAAAACCGGCAGCTTGTTGCAACGACCACTGGCGCACGGCGGGGTTCCATGCCCCGGCTTGATGGCCTGAGTATGTCATCAGTCCATACGTTAGTGCCAGCCCGGCACCCCCGGCCCGCGGCTGCGCTACCCTCTCCCCCCATGAACGCGCCCGACCTGCAGAAACTCGTCACCACCCCCATGCCTTTTGGCAAGCACAAGGGCGTGCTGCTGGCGGATCTGCCAGGCAATTACCTAAACTGGTTTGCGCGCGAGGGGTTCCCCAAGAGCGAGATCGGGCGGCTGCTAGCGCTGATGCATGAGATCGACCACAACGGCTTGGGCGATCTGCTGCGGCCGCTCAGAGCGCTTGGTGATCGTCAGCGGGCCGAGAGGCCCAGGTAGTTCAACACTGGCGCCAGCCCCCAGGCCCATACGGCCAGGCCCAGTGCCGCGGTGTAGACCCAGGCCAGCAGGCCGGCGGCTAGCGCGCCAGCCATCAACAACCGGTCATGCAGGGCCAGCGCCAGGCCCAGCAGTGCCAGGCTCAGCGCCGGCAGCACATTGCCCAGCGGCAGCGGCAGAAAGATCAGCCCGCCCATCAGCGCCACATGGGCGGCCAGCCAGGGGCGCGGCCCCGGCTGCTGTGCTGGCTGCGGCGCGGCGCCCTGTGGCCGGCGGCGCCCGCTGCGCGTGATGCGCTCGGCCAGCGCATAGAGCCCGGCCATCAGCAGCAGCGCACGACGCGCCCAACGGGCCGGCATCTGAAAGCCGGCCACGCCGGCAGGCAAGGCAGCGATGGGCTGGCCGCGCCACATCGGCAGGGCCAGCATCATCAGCGCCAGGCCCATCACATTGCCCACGCCGGGCACAGGCAGCACGCAGGGCGCGGCCAGCAGCACCAGCAGCGAGCCCAGCGCGGCAGGGCCTTGCAGCGCCGCCAGCTGCGCCAGCGTCACCGGCCCGGCGCCCAGGCCCGCAGCGGCCTGACGCAGGCGCTGGCACGGCGGCACAAGTTCAGGCAAGGGGCTGCACGGGCAATGGCAAGGGCGGCTGCTGTCGCTGATCAAGCGGACCTCGTTCGGTGTGGGGGGCTGGGTGCTGTGGCGCTGTGGCGCTGTGATCTGCCGCCAAGTATGGGCAGTGCAGATGACAAACCGACACACCCCACCAATTGCGACAAGGCTGTGACAGCCGATGGAGGCGTGTGTGACAGCTTCACGGATCTTTCATCAAGCCTGCCTAGACTGCCCGCTGCGCTTGTAGAAGCCCTGCCCGCTCTGCCTCTTTCATCGCCCCGCCCGCATGATGGCTCCCTCTCGACTCCCCACCCTGTTGCTGCTGCTCATGGCATGCCTGCTCAGCGCCTGCTCGCCGCGGCTGATGCTGGTGCGCAGCGTGGCGGATGAGCTGGCCAGCCAGGGCCAGGCCGAAGAGGAAGACCTGCTGCTGGCGCGCGAGGCCAGCGCCTTCTATCTGAAGTTATCGGAATCGCTGCTGCGCCAGACGCCGGGGCATCTGGCGCTGGCCGAATCGGTTGCGGGCGGTTTCACGCAATATGGCTATGCCTTTGTGGCCTTCGAAGCCGACCGCCTGGAGAGCCGCGATGCGCGCGCCGCGCAAGCGCTGCGCCAGCGTGCCGCGCGCCTGTATCTGCGCGCCCACCGGCACGCGATGGCGGCGTTGGAGCAGCACCACCGCGGCGCTTTCCTGCAGCGCTTGCAGCAGTCATCGGCTGGGCAGCCGCTGCCGCCCTTGCCGGCTGAACAGGTGGGCGTGGCCTATTGGGCGGCGGCTTCGTGGGCTGCCTACATCTCGCTATCGAAAGACAAGCCCGAAGCCGTGGCCGATCTGCCGCTGGCGCTGCGCCTGGCCGAGCTGGCCTGGGCCACGCAGCCCGCGCATGGCGAGGGTGCTCTGGCCGGGCTGCTGGCCACGCTGGAGGCCTCGCGCCCCGGCGGCAAAGCGCGACGAGCCGAGACTTTGTTCGATCAGGCGATTGCCGCTGGCAGCGGGCGCAATGCCGGCGCACTGGTAGGCAAGGCCGAGACGCTGGCCCTGCCCGCCGGTGATCGCGCTGCGTTCGAGGCGCTGCTGCGCCAGGCGCTGGCCGTGCCGGGGCAGAGCCTGGGCAACCAGGTGATGCGCCAGCGCGCGCAATGGCTACTCGACAGCGCGGACGATCTGTTCTGAGGCCGCGCTCGGCCCCTTCTCTTGTTCCACATCCCTCTCACGCCCCGCAGGCCCACGATGACACACCTCCACCGCCGCCACGCCGCCGCCTTGATGCTGATGGCCTTGATGTCAGCCACCGGCAGTGCCTGGGCGCAGGCGCCGGTGCAGCTGCGCATCGGCAGCCTGGTGCCCAAGAACTCGCAATACCACCAGCAGCTGATGGAGATGGGCGAGAGCTGGCGCGCCGCGCAGGGCGGCAATGCGCGCTTCGTGGCATTCACCGACGGCAGCCAGGGCGGCGAGGCCGAGCTGGCGCGGCGCATGCGAATCGGCCAGTTGCAGGGCGCGTTGATGTCGGTGGTGGGGCTGCGCGAGATCGAGCCCACGGTGGCTGCGCTGCAGAACCTGCCGCTGCTGTTCCGCAACTGGGACGAAGTGGACCATGTGCGCGAAAAGATGCGTCCGGCCATGGAGAAGCGCTTTCTGGAACGCGGCTTCGTGGTGGTGGCCTGGGGCGATGCCGGCTGGGTGCGCTTCTTCTCCAAGGAGCCGGCGCTGCGGCCGGATGACTTCAAGCGCATGAAGTTCTTCGCCTGGGGCTCGGAGCCCGAGCAGCAGGCCATCATGAAGAGCCTGGGCTACACGCCGGTGCCGCTGGAGACGGCCGACATCCTGCCCGCGATGCAGACCGGCATGATCAATGTGGTGCCTTCTACGCCCTACTTCGCGCTGGCCAGCCAGGTCTACGACACCGCCAAGAACATGCTGGACATCAACTGGGCGCCGATCGTCGGCGCACTGGTGGTCACCAAGAAGGCTTGGGACGCGATGTCACCCGCCGCTCAGCAGGCGCTGAAGAGCGGCGGCGAGAAGGCCGGCGTGGTGATGCGACAGCAGGCCCGCAAGGAAGTGGACGAGGCGGTGGAGGCGATGAAGAAGCGCGGCCTCAAGGTGAACAAGCCCTCGGCCGAGCAGATGCGCGAATGGAATGAGCTGGCCGAGCGCCTGTACCCGCGCATCCGCGGCAGCATGGTGCCGGCCGATACTTTTGACGAAGTCTTCATGCATCTGAAGGCCTACCGCGCCAGCAAGGGGCAGTGAGTGAGCATGGCTGAACAAGCCGCGATGCCTGCAGCCGGCGGGCCGGCCCGCTGGCTGGCTCGCTTCGACGAAGGCTTCGCCTCGGTGGCGCTGGCGCTGATGGTGCTGCTGCCACTGGCCGAGATCGCGCTGCGCCCGCTGATGGGCCGCGGCATCGAGAACGCTTCGGTGTTGGTGCAGCACCTGGGCCTGCTGCTGGCGATGTTCGGCGCGGTGGCGGCCGAGCGCCATGGCCATCTCAGCACGCTGGGCAGCAGCCTGGGCCAGCTGGGCAGCGAACGCAGCCGGGCCTGGGTGCAGGCCTTCGCCAAGGGCAGCGCCGCGCTGCTGTGCGGCATGCTGGCGCTGGCCAGCTGGCGCTTTGTGGCCAGCGAGATCGAAGGTGCGCAGACACTGGCCTACGGCCTGCCGGTTTGGTGGGTGCAGGCCGGCATGCCGCTGGGCTTTGCGCTGCTGGGCTTCAAGCTGGGCCTGCGCTGCGGGCCGGGGCTGCTGACACGCCTCGCGCTGGGCCTGACGCTGCCGCTGAGCGGCTGGCTGCTGGCCGCCGCGGGCGATGGCCAGGGCGGCCTGCTGTGGCCGGCGCTGGCACTGCTGCTGCTGGCACTGCTGGCCGGCGCTCCAGTGTTTGCGGTGCTGGGCGGGCTGGCGCTGGCGCTGTTCTGGAGCGACGGGCTGCCGCTGGCCTCGATCGCGCTGTCGCACTACCAGATCACCGTCAACCCTTCGCTGCCGGCGCTGCCGCTGTTCACGCTGGCCGGCCTGGTGATGGCACGCACCGGCGCGGCGCAGCGGCTGGGCACGCTGTTCGTGGCGCTGTTCGGCGGCGGTGCGCGCGGCACGGTGCTGGCGGCAGCGGTGCTGTGCTCGGCCTTCACCGCCTTCACCGGCGGCAGCGGCGTGACGATTCTGGCGCTGGGCGGCTTGCTGCTGCCGCTGCTGCGCAATGCCGGCTATCCCGAGCAGCGCGGCATCGGCCTGGTGACCAGCGCCAGCGCCTTGGGCGTGCTGCTGGCGCCTTCGGTGCCGCTGATCATGTATGCGGTGATCGCCCGTGTGCCCATCATGGACATGTTCCTGGCCGGCCTGGTGCCGGCCCTGGTGATGGTGGCCTGCCTGCTGCTGTTTGGCGGCTTTCTGCGAGGCAGCGGCGCTGCGGGCAAGGGCCCCGCACCCAGCCGACCGAACGCGCGCCAGGCGCTGGCGGCGGCCTGGGTCGCCAAGTGGGAACTGCTGGCGCCGGTGGTGGCCATCGGCTCGCTGGCCAGCGGCCTGGCCACACCCACCGAGAGCGCCGCGCTGACGGCCGCCTATGCACTGCTGACCCAGGCGCTGGCGCACCGCGAGCTGGGCTGGCGCCTGCTCGCGCGTTGCCTGTCCGAATGCGCGCAGCTGATCGGCGGCGTGATGCTGATCCTGGGTATGGCGCTGGCGCTGACCAACTTCCTGGTGGATGCGGGCATTCCGGACCTGGCGGTGGAATGGGTGCAGGGCGCAATCCCCAACAAATACCTGTTCCTGCTGGCGCTGTGCGTGTGCCTGTTCGTGGCGGCGGCGCTGATGGAGATCTTTGCCGCACTCGCGGTGCTGGTGCCGCTGCTGCTGCCGCTGGCGCTCGCCTACGGCATCGACCCGGTTCACTTCGGCATCATCTTCCTGGCCGCGATGGAGGTGGGCTTTCTGTGCCCGCCGGCCGGCATGAACATCTACTTTGCCGCAGCGATGTTCGGCAAGACCATCCGCTATGTGGCCCGCGCGGTGCTGCCGGCCATGCTGGCGATCTTCGTCGGCACACTGCTGATCGCGCTGCTGCCGGGCCTGAGCACCGGGCTGGTGACGCTGCTGGGCTCGGCGAGGGGGGGCTGACGCTCAGGCCCTGCGCTTGCTCAAAGCCGGCTGCGATGGCCTACGACATGATGGGCGCTGATGCGAAGCAAACCATCGGGACTGCAAATGATCGAAGCAAGGGGCGCCAGTGCCGCAGCTCCGCACTGGCACGCACTGAGCGCCGAAGCCGCGCTGCGCCAGACCGGCAGCGATGCGGCCCTGGGTCTTGATGCAGCCGGCATTGCCGTCGGGCGTGCCACACAGGGTTGGAACACCTTGCCGGAGGCGGCGCCGCGTCCCCTGTGGCGCACCGTGGCGCAGCAGTTCAAGAGCCCGCTGATCTACATCCTCTTCGTGGCTGCCGGCATGGCGGTGGCGCTGGGCCATCAGGGCGATGCTCTGGTGATCCTGGCGGTGGTGCTGGTGAATGCAGCCGTCGGCAGCTTTCAGGAAGGCCGGGCCGAGCGCTCTATGGCCGCGCTGCGGCGCCTTGCGGCCTTGCGCGTGCGCGTTCTGCGCGAGGGCAGCGAGCAGCAGATCGAGGCGCGCGAACTGGTACCGGGCGACATCCTGCTGCTGGCCGCGGGCGATGCTGTGGGCGCCGATGCGCGGCTGGTCGAGGCCGCGCAGCTGCAGGTGGCCGAGGCGGCGCTGACCGGCGAATCCGTGCCGGTGTCCAAGTCCGTGCAGGCGGTGCCCGAGTCCGCCACGCTGGCCGACCGGCACTGCATGGTCTATTCCGGCACGCACATCACCGCGGGCCGCGCGCGGGCCGTGGTCTGCGCCATCGGCGCGCACACCCAGGTGGGCCGCATCGCCGGGCTGACGGAGGGCGCGCAGGAACCGAAGACGCCGCTGGAGCAGCGCATCGAGCGCTTCGGCCGCGCGCTGGTGGTGGCGGCGCTGGGCCTGTTCGTGGGGGTGCTGCTGCTGGGCCTGTGGCGCGAGCTGCCGCTGAGCGCGGTGCTGATGGTGGCGATCAGCCAGATGGTGTCGATGGTGCCCGAGGGCCTGCCGGTGGCGATGACGATTGCGCTGGCGGTGGGCATGCAGCGCATGGCGGGGCGCGGTGCCATCATCCGCCGGCTCTCCGCCGTCGAGACGCTGGGGTCCACCACGGTGATCTGCACCGACAAGACCGGCACCCTGACCCGCAACGAGATGACGGTGGTGGCGCTGTGGCTGCCCGACGGCACCACGCTGGCGGTGTCGGGCATCGGCTATGCGCCGAGCGGCAGCTTCACGGACGCTTCGGCCGCGCGAATCGACGCCGCAGGGCATGCGCTGCTGCAGCCGCTGCTGCAGGCTGCGCTGCTATGCAATGACGCCGAGCTGCTGCCGCCCGAGGACGATGAGCGCGGCAGCTGGACGGTGCTGGGTGACCCGACCGAAGGCGCGCTGCTGGTGCTGGCCGCCAAGGCCGGGCTGGACGTCGCGGCGCAACGCCAGGCCGCGCCGCGCGAAGCCGAGCTGCCTTTCGACTCCGACACCAAGCTGATGGCCACGCGGCACCGGCTGGACGGTGCGCCACGCCGCGTGCTGATCAAGGGCGCGCCCGAGGCGGTGCTGCGCCTGTGCACGGGCAACGCGCCCGAGCTGCTGCTGCAGGCGCGCGAGCAGGCTGAGCAGCTGGCCGGCCGCGCGCTGCGCGTGCTGGCCTTTGCTACCGTGGACGATGCCGCGCTGGACGCCGAGGCGGGCTTCGATGCGCTGGTGGGCCACACCCGGCTGCTGGGCCTGGTGGGGCAGATCGACCCGCCGCGCGAAGAGGTGCGCTCCGCGGTCGCAGACTGCCGCGCCGCCGGCATCCGCCCGGTGATGGTGACCGGCGACCACAAGGCCACCGGCCTGGCGATCGCGCGCGAGCTCGGCATCGCCGGCGACGGCGACGAGGCGGTGGACGGTGTGGAGCTGGAGCGAATGGGCGAGGCCGAGCTGCATGAGCGGCTGCCGCGCATCGCGGTGTTCGCGCGGGTGCAGCCGGCGCAAAAGCTGCGCATCGTCGAGGCGCTGCAGGCGCGTGGCGAGGTGGTGGCTATGACCGGCGACGGTGTCAACGACGCGCCCGCACTGGCGCGCGCCGATGTGGGCGTGGCCATGGGCATCACCGGCACCGAGGTGGCCAAGAGCGCGGCCAAGATCGTCATTACCGACGACAACTTCGCCACCATCGTCGGCGCTGTGCTGGAAGGCCGGGTGGTCTACGCCAATCTGAAGAAGGTGATCCTCTACCTGTTCGCCACCTCGATGGCCGCTCTGCTGGTGCTACTGCTGGCGCTGATGGCCGGCTTCCCGCTGCCGCTGGCGGCGGTGCAGATTCTGTGGATCAATATCGTCACCGAAGGCACGGTGACGGTGAACCTGGTGATGGATCCACCGAGCGGCGACGAAATGCGCCAGCGCCCGGTGGCGCGTGACGACCGCCTGCTCGGCGCCAGCCTGCTGAAGCGGGTGGCGCTGATGACTCCGATGATCGCGGGCATCAGCTTCGGCTGGTTCGCCTGGCGCATCGCCCAAGGCGCCGACGTGGCCTTGGTGCAGACCGAGACCTTCACCTTGCTGGCGATGTGCGCCTGGTTCAATGTGCTGAACTGCCAGTCGGCCACACGCTCGGCGCTGCAGCTGGGCCTGCTAAAGAACCCCTGGTTGCTGGGCGGGCTGAGCTTGAGCGTGGTGCTGCAGGGGCTGGTGGTCTATGCGCCACCGATGAATGCGCTGTTCCACACCGTGCCGCTGGAGCCGGCGGCGCTGCTGCCGCTGGCCGCGGCGGCCAGTCTGGTGCTGTGGGCCGAGGAGCTACGCAAGCTCTGGGTGCGCCGCGCCGCGCGCCAAGGCAAGGCCACGATGCACTTTGTCTGATCGTTGATTCACGGCGTTTGGAGACCGAGGTGCTTGCATCGCGGACAATGGCCGCCTGTTTACGAACCCGAATTCCCCACATCCGACCATGAGCCAAATCCCCCTGCCCGACCACCTGTCCGTCGACCCGCGCAGCCCGCACTTCAACAAGGCCATCATGGAGCAGCAGGCCGAGATCGGCATCCGCTTCAACGGCAAGGAGCGCAAGGACGTCGAGGAATACTGCATCAGCGAAGGCTGGATCAAGGTGCCGGCCGGCAAGGCGGTGGACCGCCGCGGCCAGCCGCTGACGATCAAGCTGAAGGGCACGGTCGAGGCCTATTACGTCGCTGCACCGGCGGCCTGATCGCCTGAGCGGGCCTGCGCAGCGCGCGGCGCTGGCCCCGCCTGCAGAAGACCGCTTCGCTCAGGAGCTGCCGGGCATGCCGGCTTCCCGACGCAGCTGTTCGATCAGCTCGTCCTTCTCGCGCCATTGCGCTTCGATCCAGCGGCCGGTCTGCACCAGCAGCGCGCGGTCCTGCTGCGGGTCGCGCCCGACCAGTTCCGCCGGGATGGGCCGCTGCTGCACCCGCACGATCACCCGCCCCACGTCGCCGCACAGCAGGTGCCAGAAGGTAGGCCGGCCGTCGGGATAGACCAGGGTCACGTCGAGCAGGGCCTCGAACTGTTCACCCATCGTGGCAAGCGCCACGCACAAGGCGCCGATCTTGGGCTTAAGCAGGTGGCGGTAGGGGCTGTTCTGCTTGGCGTGCTTGGCTTCGGTATAGCGCGTGCCTTCGACGAAGTTGATCACCGTGGTGGGCAACTTCTTGAACTTCTCGCAGGCCTGGCGCGTGGTGGCCATATCGGCCGCCTTCGAGCCCTGGCTGCGGCCGCGCTTCATGAAGGGAAAGTCCAGCGCCCACCAGGCCAGGCCGATCACCGGCACCCAGATCAGCTCCTGCTTGAGGAAGAACTTCAGGAAGGGGATGCGGCCGTGGAAGACGCGCTGTAGCACTAGGATGTCGACCCAGCTCTGGTGATTGGGCGAGACGAGGTACCAGCCGCGCTGGTGCAGATCGTCCACGCCCTTCACATCCCAGGGCGCGGCGCCGACCGCCACGATCCAGCCGTTGTTGACCGCCACCCAGCCGGAGGCGATGCCGCTGAGCACGCGGGTGCAGAGCTTGCGCACGCCCTCGATGGGCAGCAGCAGCTTGATCAGCGCCGGCACGATCATCAGCGACACACCGATCACGGTGTTCAGCCCCAGCAGGACGGCAGCAAGCGCACCGCGCAACGGAGCAGGTAGGAATCTCAGCATCAGCAAGGGCCCAGGAGGAATGGAACAGGTGCGCCATCATGCCGCAGTCCAGGCACCACTCCCTTGACGCCGGGCAGGCGCGGACGCCATCCGCACGCTGCAGGCTGACGAGCCGCCTCTGCTGCGGCCACTTCACCCGCCCTTTGCTGTGGGCCGGCTCCAGCCGCTCAGGCCTTCTTGCCGAGCCAGGCCTCGGCCGCCTCGGTCATCAGGCCGTGGATGCCGCCTGCATGCGCCACGGCACGTTCGCGCAGACGCGCCACCAGATCGGCAGGCAAACGGCAGGCCAGCGGCACCAGCTTGGGCGCGGCCTCCTTCTTGCTGGCTTTGCGCTCTTCCTGGGCGGCCGCAACAGCGGCGCCCTGCGCAAAGCGCTGCGGCGGCAGGCTGGACTTCAGCCGGCCGTCCAGCTTCTTGGCGAGCTTCTTCTCGAGGTCGGTACGTTTCATGCTCATGGCTGGCCTCGAATGAATTGATCAGCCCGCATTGTCCCGCAGCCCCCTCAGAAGTGGATGCCCCGCATCATCTGCTGCAGCGCGATGGCCTCGGGCGAGAGCTGCGGCTTGCCACCGCCCTTGCCCGATGCGTCGCCCTTTGCCGCGTCACTGTCAGGGAACATGCGGAAGCTGGTGTTCATCACGATCTGCGCCACGCGCGGCATCAGTGCATGCATCAGCTCGCCGGTCACGCCCAGGCGGGTGGCGATGCGCACCGGCTTGCCGATGCATGCCTGTGCCACCATGTCGGCGGCCTCCTCGGGCGCCAGCGTCGGCACGTTGTTGTAGATCTTGGTGGGCGCGATCATCGGCGTGCGCACCAGCGGCATGTTGATGGTGGTGAAGGTGATGCCCAGATCGGCGTACTCGCTGGAGGCGCAGCGGGTCCAGGCGTCCAGCGCGGCCTTGCTGGCCACATAGGCCGAGAAGCGCGGCGCATTGGTCAGCACGCCGATGCTGGAGATATTGACCACATGACCTTTCTTCTTGGCCACCATGCCGGGCAGCAGGCCCATGGTGACGCGCAGGCAGCCGAAGTAGTTCAGGTCCATCGTGCGCTGGTAGTCGTGGAAGCGGTCGTAGCTACTCTCGATGGCGCGGCGGATCGAGCGGCCGGCGTTGTTGATCAGGAAGTCGACGCTGCCGAAGTTCTCGTTGATCCAGGCCATCATCGCGGCGCAGCTGGCCTCGTCGGCAATGTCGGCCGCGAAGCTGTGCACCTGGGCCTTGGGGCCGGCGAACTCGCGAATCTCCTTCACCGCCTCCGCCAGCTTGGCCTCGTCGCGCGCGCAGATCAGCGTGATGGCGCCGGCCTCGGCAAACTTCTTGGCAGCGGCCAGGCCGATGCCGGACGAGCCGCCAGTGACCAGCACCACCTTGCCGCCCGTCGCGCCCTTCAGGCTGCGGTCGATGAAGAGGTCCGGGTCAAGGTGGCGCTCCCAGTAATCCCACAGGCGCCAGGCGTAGTCGTGCAAATTGGGGCAACTGATGCCCGAGCCTTTCAGCACCGCCTCGGTCTCGCGGCAGTCGAAACGGGTCGGGTAGTTAATGAAGGTGAGGATGTCCTCGGGCAGGCCCAGGTCCTTCATCACCGCGTGGCGGATGCGGCGCACCGGCGCCAGCGCCATCAGGCCTTTCTTGACGCTCTTCGGAATGAAGCCCAGCAGCGCCGCGTTGATGAACAGGTTCATCTTCGGCGCATGGCCGGCCTTGGAGAAGATGTCCAGCACATCGCCGACGCGGTAGCCCACCGGATCGACGATGTGGAAACAGCCGCCGCTCTTGCGGCTGTGGTGGCTGATGTGGTCAAGCACCGCCACCACATAGTCCACCGGCACGATGTTGACGCGCCCGCCCTCCAGGCCGACGGCTGGCATCCAAGGCGGCAGGATCTGACGCAGGCGCTGGATTGGCTTGAAGAAGTAGTAAGGGCCGTCCACCTTGTCCATCTCGCCGGTGTGCGAGTCGCCCACCACCATGGCCGGGCGGTAGACGGTCCAGGGCCGCTTGCACTCCTTGCGCACGATCTTCTCGCTCTCGTGCTTGGTCATGAAGTAGGGGTGGTCCAGCCCTTCCGCCTCGCTGAACATGTCTTCGCGGAACACGCCTTCGTAGAGGCCGGCTGCGGCGATGGACGAGACATGGTGCACATGCCCGACATCGATGGCCTGTGCAAACTCCACCATGGCGCGCGTGCCTTCGATATTGGTCTTGACCTGACTTTCCTCATCGGCCTTCAGGTCGTAGACGGCGGCCAGGTGGTAGAGGTGGTCGATCTGTCCCTTCAAGGCTTTGATCTGCTCGGGCGCTACGCCCAGCTTCTTGCTGGTGAGATCGCCCCACACCGGCACCGCGCGCGTCTTGCTGACGCCCCAGAAGTTCAGCAACTCGGGCAGCTTGTCGCGGCTCTCCTCGCGAAGCAGGAAGTAGACCGTGCTGCCGCGCCGCGCGAGCAGCTTCTTGACCAGACGCTTGCCGATGAAGCCAGTGGCTCCGGTGACGAAATACTGCATGCCTGTCTCCTGCGTTGCATGGACTTGTTGTGGCCCGATTCTTGACCAGGCGCAGCGGCACACTGCTGCGCACTTTCCCCAGGGCCGTGGTAGAGCCAGCACACTAGGAATCACTGCGCCTGAACGCCATAGTCAGGCCTATAGTGGAAACAGGCCCAAGCTGCGGCCACC
Organism: Roseateles sp.; assembly: GCF_044373315.1. GTDB lineage: Bacteria > Pseudomonadota > Gammaproteobacteria > Burkholderiales > Burkholderiaceae_C > JACDQM01. The sequence goes on from NZ_JBILQK010000046.1 coordinate 13,364, forward strand.
TGCCACTCACCGATAAAGGACTGTCGATATGGTCAAGAAGCTTCAGAAGATGGCCGCCAAGCAGAAGGCAACGGCCAGTTCGCCGATTCCCGGCCTGCCCGCCGGACTGTTGGACGGCGCTCTGGGTCAGAGCGTGCGCGACTCCGCACACCAGATCTGGGCGGCCGGTCTGGGCGCCTTTGCCAAGGCCCAGGGCGAAGGCGGCAAGGTCTTCGATGCGCTGGTGCATGAAGGCATGAAACTGCAGAAAAAGACGCAATCGGTGGCCGAGGAAAAGATCGGCGCAGTGGCCCAGAAGATGAGCGGCATGGCAGACGAGGTCGGCACCAAGGCCGGCCAGCACTGGGACAAGCTCGAAACCATCTTCGAGGAGCGCGTCGCCCGCGCCCTGAAGCGCCTGGGCGTGCCGACCGCCAAGGACATCGATGCGCTGATCGCACGCATCGACGCGCTGGGCGGCAAGGTCAGCGCCAAGCCGGCAGCTTCCGGCGCAGCCAAGAAGAAGGCTGCAGCCAAGCCCGCTGCCAAGGCTGCACCCAAAGCCGCAGCCAAACCTGCAGCGAAGAAGGCCTCTGCCAAGCCAGCCGCCAAGCCAGCCGCAAAGAGGGCAGCGCCCGCCAAGAAGGCGGCACCGGCCGCTCCCGCCAAGAAGGCCGCAGCACCGCGCAAGCGCGCAGCGGCTAGCAAGCCGGCAGACCAGGCCTGAGGCTGACGCACGCCGATGAGCAAAAGCAGCAGCCGTCGCCGCCCGCCCCAGGCCCAGCCCCGCATCGGCTTGGCGCTGGCCGGTGGCGGCCCGCTGGGCGCGATCTACGAGATCGGCGCGCTGTGCGCGATCCAGGAATCGATCGACGGCCTCGACCTGACGCGCTGCGACAGTTATATCGGCGTCAGCGCTGGCGGCTTCATCGCGGCCGCGCTGGTCAACGGCATGACGCCGCGCCAGATCTGTGCGGCCTTCATCGAGAACAGCGCGCCGCCGCCGGACAGCTTCGACCCCAGCGTGCTGCTGCATCCCGCCTGGGATGAATACCTGCTGCGCCTGCGCAGCCTGCCGGCCCTGCTGGGCGAGGCGCTGTGGCAGCGCGTGGTGGAGCGGCGCTCGCTGCTGGGCGCCTTCGAGCGCCTGGGGCGGGCACTGCCCACCGGCCTCTTGTCCGGCGAGAAGCTGGCCGAGCAGGTGCACCTGCAGTTCAGCCAGAAAGGCCGCAGCGACGACTTCCGCAAGCTCAGGCGCCGCCTGGTGCTGGTGGCCACCGATCTGGACAGTGGCGAATCCGTGCCCTTCGGCATGCCGGGCCATGATCATGTGCCGATCTCGCGCGCGGTGCAGGCCAGCGCGGCCCTGCCGGGTCTGTTTCCGCCAGTCGAGATCGAGGGGCGCCACTATGTCGACGGCGCGCTGAAGCGCACCATCCACGCCTCGGTGCTGCTCAACGAAGGCCTGGATCTGCTGATCTGCCTGAACCCGCTGGTGCCCTACCAGGCCCATCGTGCCGGCGAAGCCGCCGCCGCCGCGCCGCATGCCAACGCGCCGCCGATCCCGCGCATGGTCGATGGCGGGCTGCCGGTGGTGCTGAGCCAGACCCTGCGGTCGCTGATCCACTCGCGCCTGGAGCTCGGCATGCGCGGCTATGCACACAGCCACCCCGAGACTGACATCCTGCTGTTCGAGCCCGATCCGCGCGATCCCGAGCTGTTTCTGGCCAACACCTTCAGCTACTCGCAGCGCCGCCATCTGGCCGAGCATGCCTACCAGGCAACGCGCGCGCTGTTGCTGAAGCGCCATGTCAAGCTGCAGCACCAGCTGGCGCCGCATGGCCTGGGCCTGCGCATGGATGTGCTGCACGATCCGCAGCGCCGCCTGCTTGCCGAAAAGCCGCTGCCAGGCTGCCGCCTGGAGCAGGCGCTGCAGCGCCTGGACCACAGCTTGCGCACGCTGGAAGCGCGCCAGCAAGCCTGAGGCAGGCCGCGGCGCCGCTCAGCGGGCCGCCAACTTCGTCACGAGTCAGCAGCGCCTCCCCCGCGGCCGCGGGAAAGCCGGCGGCAGCGCAACTCGGGACAATTCCAGCATTGATTGTCTCACCCCCCCGGAGTCCCCAATGCGCCCAGTCCTCCTTGCCATCCTGATGAGCTGCCCGCTGTGGGCCAGCCAGGCACTGGCAGGTCCGGTGTCCACCAATCTCGTCGCCAACGGCAGCTTCGAGCGCCTGGCCCTGCCGAACCAGACCTTGGCCCAAGGAGGCTGGGACATCTACAACAGCATCGAAGGCTGGAACGGCAACATCGAAGTGCGCAACAACGCATCCGGCAGCACACCGTTCGGCAAGTACTTTGTCGAGCTGGACACCACGAGCAACAGCTCGATCTGGCAGATGCTGAACACCGTGGCAGGCCAGCGCTACGAGCTGAGCTTCTCCTACGCCCAGCGCCCAGACCACAAGGGCCAGGCCAGCAACGGCCTCTGCTGGCAGATCGGCGACATGCCCTGCAACGCATTCGGCCAGGACAGCAAGACCGGCTGGACCACGCTGAGCACCAGCTTCGTGGCCCAGGGCGCGCAGACACGCCTGAGCTTCGGCGCCCTCGGCAGCTCTGACAGCTATGGCACTTCGCTGGACAACGTCAGCGTCAACGCGGTGCCGGAGCCCGCCAGCCTGGCTCTGGCGCTGGCCGGCCTGGCCACCTGTGCCGGCTTCTCGCGCCGCCGCAAGGCCTGAGCCTCGGACTCAGTCCTTCCTTTTGAAGACAAAAAATGGGCGCCTGTGGCGCCCTTTTGCATGTTCGCTTGCGGGTGGTGGCTCAAGCGCCCAGATAGCGCGCTTGCAGATGCGCGCGAAAGTGCGCCGGGTTGAGGGTCTCGCCGCTGGCGCGCTGCACCAACTCCGGCGTTTCCCAGCGGCTGCCCTGGCTCCAGACATTGGACTTGAGCCAGTCGAACACCGGCGCCAGATCGCCCGCGGCAATGCGGGCGTCCAGATCCGGCATCGCGCGGCGCATGGTGGCGAACCACTGCGCGGCATACATCGCGCCCAGCGTGTAGCAGGGGAAATAGCCGTAGAGGCCGCAGCCCCAGTGCACGTCCTGCATGCAGCCGTTCTTGTAGTTGCCGCGCGTGTCCAGGCCCAGCAGCTCCATCATCTTCTGGTCCCACAGCGCCGGGATGTCCTCGCACTCGATCTCGCCCTCGATCAGCGCGCGCTCGATCTCGTAGCGCAGGATCACATGCGCCGGGTAGGTCACCTCGTCGGCGTCCACACGGATGAAGCCGCGCTCGACCCGGGTCATCAGCCAGTTCAGGTTGTCGGCCGCAAAAGCCGGCTGCTCGCCCAGGTGCTTGACCACCAGCGGGCTTAGGAGCTTGGCAAAGCCCGGGTGGCTGCCCAGCTGCATCTCGAAGGACAGGCTCTGGCTTTCGTGCAGGCCCATCGAGCGTGCCTGACCGATCGGCAGTCCCAGCCAGTGGCGCGGCAGGTTCTGCTCATAGCGCGCATGGCCGGTCTCGTGGATGGTGCCGGTCAGGCTGGGCAGGAAGTTGTCTTCGCGGTAGCGCGTGGTCAGGCGCACGTCCTCGGGCACGCCGCCGCAGAACGGATGCGCGCTCTCGTCCAGGCGGCCGGCCTCGAAATCGAAGCCCATCAACGACATCGCGTCCTGGCCCAGCGCACGCTGCGCGGCCGTTGCGAAGGGGCCGACCGGCTGCATCACCGTCTCGCCCTTCTGCTTGTCCTGCACCTGCTGGATCAGGCCTGGCAGCCACTGGCGCAGATCGCCGAACACGCGGTCCACCTCGGCGGCGCGCATGCCGGGTTCGTACTGGTCCATCAGCGCGTCGTACTTGGAAAGGCCGCTGTCCTCAGCCAGCAGGCGCGCTTCCTCACGCGCATAGCGCACCACTTCGCGCATGTTCTCCAGGTAGCCAGCCCAGTCATTGGCCGGGCGCTGGCTGCGCCAGGCATGCTCACAGCGCGAGTTTGCCAGGCTCTTTGCCTCCACCAGCGACTGCGGCAGCGCATTGGACGAGCGCCAGACGCGCTTCATCTCACGCAGGCTGGCGCGCTGCACATCGTCCAGGTTCTCCTGCTCGGCGCACGCCAGCAGATCCTTCAGCACCGGCTCGGTGGCCAGCTGATGCAGCAGACCGCCCATCTCAGCCAAGGCCAGCGAGCGCGCCTCATTGCCCTTAGGCGGCATATTGGCGGACTGGTCCCAGGATGCGATGGACTGCAGGTGGGAAAGCCTGTGCATGCGCTGGTGACGCTCGCACAGTTCGGCATAGGCGGGGAGAGTTGTGCTCATGGCGGCAATTGTGCCGCGTCGCCAAAAGGCCCGCTTGCCAGGAGGCGCTTCAACGGCCGCGCGAGCGGCGCCGCTGCAAGGCCAGCAGGCCCAGGCCAAGCGCCACCAGGCCGTAGCTGCCAGGCTCGGGCACATTGGCGCTCACGGTGATGGTGATGCGATCGGCAGCGAGCACGGCCTCGTCCAGCGTCCAATCGGCGGCGCCGACCGTGCTACCCAGAGCGTTGCCGATTTCGAGATCCAGGTACTCAGCGGGCGAGAACTCAAGCAGCACCGAACCTTCACCTTGACCGGTGAAACTAGTGCTACCTCCGAAGTTGCGCGTCACGCTGCCAACGCTGGAGAATCCGCCCTGGCTCAGCGTGAAGCGCAGCGATTCCAGGCCCTGCCCCGTCAGATTGCGGATGATCGCGTTGAAGGCAAGCGGCGCAAGCCGGTCGCCAGCGCCCAAGCCAAAATTCATCGTCACCGACGACACGCTGCCCAGATCGAGATCGAAGGACAGCAGCCCGTCGGCGCTGTAATCGGTGACGGCCGTACCTGCCGGTGCCGAGTAGCTCAGCAGTGCGGCGGCCGAAGCCTGGGCGCCCGACAGCACTGCGGCAGCGGCAATCAGCAGCGAGGGAATCGTCTTGGTCTTCATGAGGCTGTTCCTTCTGGTCGGAAAACAGAGACGGCGGCTGCTCACAGCGTGCCGTTGGCCCAAGGGCCGGTGATGGCCAGCGTCACACCCACGTAGAGGTTGACGAAGAGCACCCGGCCATCCGGGCTGAACACCGCGCCGGCCCATTCGCTGTTGCGCTGGTTGCCGGACGTCGCGCCTGTCTTGCCAGCGCCGTCGAGCTGGGCGCGGGTGAAGTTGTAGTTGTGGCGGGAGAACACATAGCTGCCGCCATTGGGATTCAGGCCCATCAGGCGCTGATGCGTGACGGTGGCGCCGCTGTTCGGGCCGCTTGTGCCGCCGTCCTCGCAGAAGAGCACGCCGCCGCGCGGGCTGAGGCAGAGGTTGTCCGGCGAGTTGCCGACCTGGATATCGTTGCTGACGAAGATGGCCTGCAGCGTCATGCTTTGCAGGTCAAGCGCCCAGATGCGCCCGGCACGGGCTGGCGAGGTCGTGACCTGCTTGTCGGTGAAGAACACCTTGCCCTGCGCAACCCAGCAGCCCTCGTTGGCGCCGAAGATCGCCGCGCCGCGGGCGTAAGCCTGGCGATAGGGGCCGCTGGCCGAGACATTGCCCACCACCGAGGCCAGAGTAGCGCCGTCCTGGTCCGGGTTGTCGATCTCCACCCACTCACAGGGGTAGGTCTGGCACAAGGTCGGGTTGCGCAGATCAGCGTTGTTCACGCCGACCACCTTCAAGCCCTGCAGCCGGCCGCCGGCGTGCAGAGTGCCCATGCCACCACCGATGTTGCTGGGCAGGAAGCGGTACAGGGTGTTGGCATTACCCTGGTCCTCGGTGAGGTACCAGTCGCCGGTCGAAGGGTCGATGGCGCTGGCCTCGTGAGCCATGCGACCCATGCCGATGATAGGCACGGTGCTGGCGGCATTGAGGCTGGTGTCGGCCGGAATCTCGAAGATGTAGCCGTGCTTCTTACCCGTGCTGCTGACGCTGTTGCTACGGATCTCTTCGTTGGAAAGCCAGGAGCCCCAGGTCGTCGCGCCACCGGCACAGGGACGGTTGATGCCGCCGAAAGAGGCATAGCTGCCCACCCAGTTGCCGTCGCGCCAGACCAGGTTGGTGTTGCCGCCGATCTGGTAGCTGGTTCCGGTGGTGCCGGTGTCGTACTTGGCCACATTCGCGCGGCTGGCGCCGATGATGTTGGCCGCGTTGCTGCTGGTGCTGAGCTCGTGGTTGCGCACAAGGATGATCTCGCTGCTCCGTCCGACGCGGCGCTGCAGCACGACGCCCATGCCGTCGTGCGCGCCTGGCGTCGGCAGCCCGTCGGACATGATGTCGCCGCGCCAGCCATAGCTCTTGTAGCTGAAGCCGGCCGGCAGCTCGATCAAGGGCAGGCCGGTGCTCAGATCATTAACCGGCGCTGTCGGACCATAGGGACTGTCCAGCAGCACCGAGGCGGTGGCAGCGGCGCAACCACCGGTGGAGGCCTGGGCCACGCGGCCGGCGAGTGCGGCGATCGGGCCGCCAAAGGCGGCGGCGACGGCAGCCCCGCTACCCAGCAACAGGCCGCGGCGGGTGGGATCGGTCTTCTGGTCCATCGGTTCCCCTCTGTCGATTCGTGAAATGGTTCACGGAAGAGTGTCGATGGCCAGTGTTTCAGCGCAGTGACGCGCCCGTGTCAGCACTTCAGCCAGCCGTGGGCCAAACGTAGAGTAAGGCCGCCGTCATGCTCAGATAGCGGGCGAACTTGCCGATCGCCATGTAGGCCACACAGGGCCAGAAGGGCAGGCGCAGCCAGCCCGCCACCGCGCACAGCGGATCGCCCACTACCGGCAGCCAGCTCAGCAGGCAGGCCTTGGCGCCAAAGCGCTGCAGCCACTGCAGCGCCCGCGCATCCGGCGGCTTGCGCTGACGCGCATGCTCATAGGCGCGCTCAGCGCCATAGCCCATCCACCAGCTGATAGCGCCGCCCACGGTATTGCCCAGCGTGGCCACCACGATCACCGGCCAGAACATGGTCGGCTCCAGCTTGACCAGCGCGAACACCGCCGGCTCCGAACCCATGGGCAGCAGGGTGGCCGAGATCAGCGCAATGATGAAGACCGCTGACAGCCCGATCTCCGGCAAGGCCAGCGCCGCCAGCAGCGCAGCGGTCATTTCATGCAACCAGGCTTCCATGGCCGGCATTATCGAGTCGGGGCCTGGTCCGCCCTGCCGGCTAGAGTGCCAGAGCACATCGAGGCAGCGGAGGTATACTTCTGCCTCTTTTTTAAGCACACCCTCTCCCCTCCTCCCCCATGCTGGCCCGCCCTCGCATCGGCCCCTTCGAGCTGCCGAACAATCTGTTCGTCGCGCCGATGGCCGGCGTCACCGATCGTCCGTTCCGGCAGCTGTGCCGGCGCCTGGGCGCGGGGCATGCAGTCAGCGAGATGGTGACCTCGCGCAAGGACTTGTGGAACAGCCTCAAGACCTCGCGCCGCGCCAACCATGAAGGCGAGCCCGGGCCGATCGCGGTGCAGATCGCCGGCACCGATGCGGCCATGATGGCCGAGGCAGCGGCCTACAACGTCGACCGTGGCGCGCAGATCATCGACATCAATATGGGCTGCCCGGCCAAGAAGGTGTGCAACAAATGGGCCGGTTCGGCGCTGATGCAGGACGAGGCGCTGGCGCTGCAGATCATCGAGGCGGTGGTGGCAGCCTGCGCGCCGCAGGGCGTGCCGGTGACGCTGAAGATGCGCACCGGCTGGTGCGCAGCCGAAAAGAACGCGCTGAGCATTGCCCGCGCCGCCGAAAGCGCCGGCGTAGCGCTGGTGACGGTGCATGGCCGTACCCGCGAGCAGGGTTACAGCGGTCTGGCCGAGTACGACACGGTGGCCGCGGTGAAGGCCGCACTGCAGATCCCGGTGGTGGCCAACGGCGACATCGACAGCCCGCACAAGGCACGCCAGGTGCTGGCCTACACCGGCGCGGACGCGGTAATGGTGGGCCGCGCGGCGCAAGGCCGGCCATGGATCTTTGCCGAGATCGCGCATTACCTGAGCAGCGGCGAGACGCTGCCGGCGCCACGTGTGCACGATGCCCGCGCCTGGCTGATCGAGCACCTGCACGACCACTACAGCCTCTATGGCGAGCTCACTGGCATGCGCAGCGCGCGCAAGCACATCGGCTGGGCCGTGCAGGGGCTGCCGGGCGGCGACGCCTTCCGGCGCGCGATGAATCAACTGGAAAGCTGTGAGGCCCAGGTGGAGGCGCTGAACCAATGGTTCGGCAGCCTGGCCGAGCAGCATGAGCGCCTGCCGTATCTGCCGCTGGCAGAGACGGCGGCCAATGACGACAACGATCCCACAGAAGAAGCAACAACAAGAAGGCTGCTGGCATGACGCCCAAACCGATTGACCAAAGCGTGCGCGAGAACCTCGAGCTCTACTTCCGCGACCTCGACGGCGAGGAGCCGCACTCCATGCATGAGATGCTGATCAAGCTGGTCGAGAAGCCGCTGCTCGAGATCGTGATGCAGCACACCGGCGGCAACCAGAGCAAGGCCGCCGAGTGGCTGGGCATCAACCGCAACACGCTGCGCCGCAAGCTGACCGAGCATCAGATGCTGTGAACGGCAGCCCCACGAATTCATCAAACTCCCGAGACTGAAGCCATGTCCCAACTCACCGCCCTGATCTCCGTGTCCGACAAGACCGGCATCGTCGAGTTCGCCAAGGAGCTGCATGCGCTGAAGGTGCGCATCCTCTCCACCGGCGGCACCGCCAAGCTGCTGGCCGATGCCGGCCTGCCCGTCACGGAGGTGGCCGAACACACCGGCTTCCCCGAGATGCTGGACGGCCGCGTCAAGACCCTGCACCCGATGATCCACGGCGGTCTGCTGGCGCGCCGCGATCTGCCCGAGCACATGGCCGCCGCGGGCCAGCACGGCATCACGATGATCGACATCCTGGCGGTCAACCTCTACCCCTTTGAAGCCACCGTGGCCAAGCCCGGCTGCACGCTGGAAGACGCGATCGAGAACATCGACATCGGCGGCCCGGCCATGGTGCGCAGCGCGGCCAAGAACTGGAAAGATGTGACCGTGCTGACCGACGCCGGTCAGTACGCCGGCGTGCTGGCCGAGCTGAAGGCTGAAGGCAAGATCAGCGACAAGACCCGCTTCGCCTGCAGCGTGGCCGCCTTCAACCGCATCGCCCAGTACGACGCTGCCATCAGCAACTACCTGAGCGCCCGCCAGGAAGACGGCACGCAGGCCGCTTACCCGGCCCAGCTCAACAGCAGCTTCGTCAAGGTGCAGGACATGCGCTACGGCGAGAACAGCCACCAGAGCGCCGCGCTCTATCGCGACCTGTATCCCGCCCCAGGTTCGCTGGTGACGGGCAAGCAGCTGCAGGGCAAAGAACTTAGCTACAACAACGTCGCCGACGCCGATGCGGCCTGGGAATGCGTGAAGAGCTTCGAGGCACCGGCCTGCGTGATCGTCAAACATGCAAACCCCTGCGGCGTGGCGATTGCACTGACCGCCGCCGATGCCTATGCCAAGGCCTTCAAGACCGACCCGACCAGCGCCTTCGGCGGCATCATCGCCTTCAACCGCGAGGTCGATGGCCTGGCCGCGCAGCTGGTCTCCAAGCAGTTCGTCGAAGTGCTGATGGCGCCCAGCTTCAGCGCCGAGGCGCTGGAGATCTTCAAGAGCAAGGTCAATGTGCGCCTGCTGCAGATCACGCTGCCGCAAGGCCTGCACAGCATCAATGACGGCACCCAGGCCAAGACGCCCTGGGAGCATGGCCGCAACGCGCAGGACATCAAGCGCGTGGGCTCGGGCATCCTGGTGCAGAGCGCTGACAACCACTTCCTGAAGAAGAGCGACCTGAAGATGGTCACCACGCTGCATCCCACCGGACTGCAGCTGGAAGACATGATGTTCGCCTGGACCGTAGCCCAGTATGTGAAGAGCAATGCCATCGTCTTCTGCGGCGGTGGCATGACGCTGGGCGTGGGCGCCGGCCAGATGAGCCGCATCGACAGCGCGCGCATTGCCAGCATCAAGGCCGAGAACGCCGGCCTGAGCCTGAAGGGCGCGGTGGTGGCCAGCGACGCCTTCTTCCCCTTCCGCGACGGCCTGGATGTGCTGGCCGATGCCGGTGCGTCTTGCGTGATCCAGCCGGGCGGCTCGATGCGAGACGACGAGGTGATCGCCGCCGCCAACGAACGCGGCATCGCGATGGTCTTCACCGGCGTGCGTCACTTCCGCCATTGATCGCGTCACGCCTTGCGTGACTGCAACAGAGGCCGCCTTTGGGCGGCTTCTGTCTATTCTTGGGCGAGGGGATCAGGCTGCGCCTGCGACCCGCCAATCCCCACGCGCCAGCACCAGGCGCACGCCGTCCGCGCCGGCCGCCTCAGTCGTATCAGGCCGCATGCCCAGCTGCCGGCACAGGCGCAGCGCCGCCAGATTGCCGGCCTTGGTGTCGGCGTAGATTTTCTGCAGGCCCAGCTCGCCAAAACCAAACGCGACGATGGCGCGCGCGGCTTCCAGCGCGGCGCCGCTGCCCTGCCAGCGGCGGCCCAGCTCGCAGCCGATCGAGCCCTGCCCCGGCGCCTCCATGCGTACGCCGCAGGATCCCATCAATTCATCCGCAGCCGACACGATGGCCAGCTGGAAGCGCTGCCGGGGCCGCTGCTGTGCCTGGGCCATGAACATCTGCAGCAACTCGGCCGAACGCGCCGGCGAGCAATCCTCGGCGGCATAGAAGCGGCCGAACTTGGCCTCGCTGCGCAGCGCCTGATAGGCCGCCAGATCCTCGGCGCAAAAGTCGCGCAACTGGCGCCCCGAGACTAGCGTCAGCACAAGGCTCAAAGCGTCACCATCAACTCAGGGCAGGCCTTGCCCCAGACCAGCAGGCGGTAAGGCCGGCGCTCGGCAATGTAGTAGGGGTCGGCTTCGATCAGCTCGATGGCGCGCGCCTTGCTGGCCACATCCAGCACCCAGAGCCCACCCACATAGCCGCCGCCCGGCTGATCGCGCAGCCCGCCGCCAATCAGGATTTCGTCCGCATGGGCGCGCAGATAGTCCAGATGCGCCGGCTCCTGCGCCGCGCGGATCGCAACCATCGGCGGCGTGTCGTCAAAGATCACCACCAGTCTCATGTCTGCCCCCTATCCTTGTTCTTGCCGCGATTCTGGCGCAGGCAGCTTGATGCGCGGCGCTGGAGGCTGTCACACCGGAGACAGGCGCTTAATAGAGCCCTGCCTCTAGCCGAGGGCCAACACGCTTGGCGCACCCCGCGCAAGGGGTTAGCCTCCAACTCTCACCGCGGAGGAGCGCAGCGTGGACAACACCATCAACGAGACATTGAACCTGGCCCTTGAGTTGCAGCGCGCCGCCTACCGCGCCGAGCCCATGCCCAGCCTGGCCACGCGCCGCGATCGCCTGGCCCGCGTGCTGGCGATGACGCGCAAGTACGCCGACAAACTGGCCGACACCATCTCGCGCGATTTCAGCCACCGCTCGCGCCACGAGACCCTGCTGGCCGATGTAGCCACGGTCGAGATGGCGGCCAAGCATGCGTCTTCGCATCTGGGCCGCTGGATGCGCCAGCGCCGCATGCCCACCGCGCTGCACTACCTGCCGGCCAGCAACCGCCTGATCCCGCAGCCGCTGGGCGTGGTGGGCGTGATCGCGCCCTGGAACTACCCCTACCAGCTGGCCATGAACCCGGCCATCGCCGCGCTGGCCGCCGGCAACCGCGTGATGATCAAGCCCTCGGAGCTGACGCCAGAAACCTCGGCGCTGATGGCGCGCATGGTGGGCGAGTTCTTCGCACCCGAAGAAATGCAGGTCATCACCGGCGACGCCACAATGGGCCGTGCCTTCTCGGCCCTGCCCTTCGACCACCTGTTCTTCACCGGCTCCACCGCGGTGGGCAAGCTGGTGGCACAGGCCGCGGCGCAACACCTGACCCCAGTGACGCTGGAGCTGGGCGGCAAATCGCCCGCGCTGGTGGATGCCAGTGCCGACATCGCGCTGGTGGCCGAGCGCCTGGCCTTCGGCAAACTGCTCAATGCCGGCCAGACCTGCATCGCGCCCGACTACATCCTGGCGCCGCGCGCCATGGTGCAGCCGCTGGCCGACGCACTGATCGCCGCGATGCGGCGCCTCTACCCCAGCATCGCCGGCAACCCCGATTACAGCGCCATTGCCACGCCGCGCCACCTGGCGCGCCTGCAAGGCCTGCTGGACGACGCCCGCGCCAAGGGTGCGCGCCTGCTGCCCACGCATGAAGGCGACAAGGACGGCCGCAAGCTGGTGCCGCACCTGCTGCTGGACGTCAACGACGGCATGACGGTGATGCAGGAAGAGATCTTCGGCCCGCTGCTGCCCATCCTGTCCTACGACAGCGAGCAGCAGGCGCTGGACTACATCAAGGACCATGAGCGCCCGCTGGCGCTGTACTGGTTCGGCGCCGACAGCGCCGCGCGCGAGCGCGTGCTGGCGCAGACCCACGCCGGCGGCGTGACGCTGAACGACTGCATCTGGCACATCGGCCAGGAAGACCAGCCCTTCGGCGGCGTCGGTGCCAGCGGCCAGGGCGCCTATCACGGCATCTGGGGCTTCAACACCTTCAGCAAGATGAAGCCGGTTTTCAGCCAGCCGCGCTTCTTCGCCGGCACCAAGCTGTTCTACCCACCCTATGGCGCCACCTTCAACCGCCTGCTGGTCCTGCTGAAGAAAATTGCCTGAGGACACCGATGACAAGCAGCTCTAAGAGTTCCCCGATGGCAACACCTGACCCCAAGCGCCGCCGCCTGCTCAAGCTGGGACTGGGCGCGGCCGTCGTGCTGGCGGTGGCCGGCGGCGGCGTGGCCCTGCTCAAGCCCGGCCTGATCGACGGCGACAAGAAGCTCAGCCCCGGCGCGCGCAGCCTGTTCCGCGCGGTGGCGCTGGCGGTGTTCGACGGCGGCCTGCTGCCGGCCGACGCCGCCGCGCGCGAGGCCACGCTGAACGCTTTTCTGGACCGGCTGGACGCCAGTATCGCCGTCTTCCCGGCGCCGGTGCGCGCCGAGCTTTCGCAGGTGCTGAGCCTGCTGGACACCGCGCCCGGCCGCTTCGGGCTGATCGGCCTGAAGAGCAGCTGGGACACGGTCAGCACGCCCGAGCTGGCCGGCGTGCTGGAGCAGCTGCGCGTCTCGGACAGCAACACCCGCCAGCAGATCTACCGTGCGCTGCGTGACCTCAGCAGCCTGGCCTTCTTCACCGACCCCGCCCATTGGGCCCTGGTCGGATACCCCGGACCGCGAGCGATTCCATGAGTTCTTCCAACAGCAGCATTCCCGATCCCATCCTCGAAGGCCTGCAGCGCGGCTGGAAGGTCTTCGGCGGCGCACGCGCCGCTGCCCCGGCCGAGCTGGAGTGCGATGTGGTCATCGTCGGCAGCGGCGCCGGCGCCGGCATCACGGCCGAGCTGCTGACGCGCGCCGGCCTGCGCGTCGTCCTCGTCGAGGAAGGCCCGCTGCGCTCCAGCAGCGACTTCAAGCCGCAGCGCGAGGACACGGCCTACGCCAACCTCTACCAGGAAGCCGCCGGCCGCAAGACCGCCGACCAGGGCATGAACATCCTGCAGGGCCGCTGCGTGGGCGGCTCCACCACGATCAACTGGACCGGCTCCTTCCGCACACCCAAGGATGCGCTGGAGACCTGGGCGCGCGAATTCGGCCTGAACGAGTTCACCGAATCGCAGATGGCGCCCTGGTTCGAGCAGGTCGAGCGCCGACTCAATATCGGCGAATGGCAGACCTCGCCCAACGAAAACAATGCGGTGCTCAAGCGCGGCGCCGACAAGCTGGGCATCCCCGCCTTCGTCGTGCAGCGCAACGTCAAGGGTTGCTGGAATCTGGGCTCCTGCGGCATGGGCTGTCCCACCAACGCCAAGCAGTCGATGCTGGTCACCACCATCCCGGCGGCGCTGGACCGCGGCGCGCAACTGCTGGTTCAGACCCGCGCGCAGCAGCTGGAGTTCGGCAAGGACGGCCTGGTGCAGGCCCTGCTGTGCCAGCCCATCGAGCTGAACGGCGCGCCGGCCGGCGCGCCCGTGCGCATCCGCGCCCGCCACTATGTGCTGGGCGGCGGCGCCATCAACAACCCCGGCCTGCTGCTGCGCTCCAAGGCGCCCGACCCGCATGCAGTGCTGGGCAAGCGCACCTTCTTGCACCCCACGGTGGCCAGCGGCGCGCTGATGGCTGCGCCGGTAGAAGGCTGGGCCGGCGCTCCGCTGTCGGTGTTCAGCGACCACTTCCTGCACCAGGGCCCGATCGACTGGCCCATGGGCTTCAAACTCGAAGTGGCGCCTGTGCACCCCGGCTTTGCCGCCACCAATCTGGGCGGCTTCGGCCCGACCCTGGCCGAGCGCGTGCGCCGGTTCCCGAGCACGCAGGTAATGATCGCACTGCTGCGCGACGGCTTCCATGCGCAATCGGTGGGCGGCCAGGTGCAGCTGCGCAAGGACGGCAGCGCGGTGCTGGACTATCCGCTCAACGACTACCTGTTCGACGGCGTGCGCCGCGCCTTCCTAGCCATGGCCGAGATCCAGTTCGCCGCCGGCGCCAAGAGCGTGCGCCCGGTGCATGAGCTGGCCGGTGACTACACCAGCCTGGCCGAAGCCCGCGCCGCGATTGCCAAACTGGACCTGCGGCCTTTCGTCACCATGGTGGGCAGCGCGCATGTAATGGGCGGCTGCGGCATGGCCGCCGACGCCAAGCGCGGCGTGGTGCGCGCCGACGGCCAGCACTGGCAGATCGCCAATCTGTCGGTGCACGACGGCTCTCTCTTCCCCACCAGCATCGGCGCCAACCCGCAGCTCAGCGTCTACGGCCTGGCGAATCGGATGACACAGGGGCTGATTGCGCGGATGGGGGGCAAGGTGGAGGCGCTGGCGTGAGGGGGCGGATTGATCGTTGGAGTTCGCAGGGCTCGCTCCAAGCTACGGGACTTGAAAATGAGTAGCCCGAAGTTGACTCGTCTCGCTGCGGTCATTGGCTCATCGGTTTCGGTGACGGTGGCTCTCGTCAACGTGTGGTGGTTCTACGGCTTCACACGCGTGTACTTCCCACAAGCCAGTCCGGCGCAACTGCTTCCCGCCACCATCTGCTGCGCTGCTGCATTGGGGTATTTTTTAACCGTGCTGTGGACCGGGCGATGGCTACCCTGGAAACGCCCATCCCGTAGCTTGGAGTGAGCCCCGCGAACTCCAACACAGCGCCGCACCCAGCCGGCTCTTGCTGCTCAGTCACCCCCATGGGCTAGCATCCCGCCCATGACCTCCGTCGCCGAACTCACCGGCTTGTTCCTCGCCTCGCTGGCGCGCCTAATCACCGGCGCGCAGGGGCATTGGAAGGGCTGCCCGCCGACTGCCGAGCAGCGCATCTACTTCGCCAACCACCAGAGCCATTTCGACTGGGTGCTGATCTGGGCCGCGCTGCCGGCCGAACTGCGCGCCAACACACGGCCGATCGCGGCGCGTGATTACTGGACGGCCAGCCGCTTCAAGGCCTGGCTGACCGGGGCGGTGTTCAACGCCATCTATGTGTCGCGCACCCGCAGCACGCCCGATGAAGACCCGCTGGAGCCGCTGGCCGATGCGCTGGCCGCGGGTGATTCGGTGGTGATCTTTCCCGAGGGCACGCGCTCCAACAAGGGCGAGCCGCAGGCCTTCAAGGCCGGGCTCTACCATCTGGCCGAGCAGTTTCCGCAGGTGCAGCTGATCCCCACCTGGATCGACAACGTGCAGCGCGTGATGCCCAAGGGCGAAGTGGTGCCGGTGCCGATTCTGTGCACCGTGACTTTCGGCGAGCCGCTGCAGCTGCAGCCGGGCGAGGACAAGCGCGCCTTCCTGGAGCGCGCCCGCGCCGCCGTGCTGGCGCAGCGCCCCGGCCCGCAGGAGGCCACTCGATGAAGAACCTGCGTCTGATGGAGGCCAGCGACCAGATCGCGCTGCTGTTCGTGATCCTGTTCGGCGCGCTGATGCTGGTCAGCCTGGGGGCCTTTCTGTACTCGCTGCGCGAGCGCGGCGAGAGCAACAGCCCCGAGGCCGTCGCCAACTGGCGGCGCTTCAAGCGCGACCTAAAGGGCGTGTGGGTGGGCTCGATGGTGTTCTGGGCCGCCTGGGTCTCAGGGCCGGTGGGCGCCACGCTGCTGTTCGGCGTTCTGTCCTTTCTGGCGCTGCGCGAGTTCATCACGCTGATGCACACGCGCCGCGCCGACCACCGCAGCCTGATCCTGGCCTTCTTCGTGCTGCTGCCGCTGCAATACATGCTGGTGGGCACGCGGCATTTCGATGTGTTCAGCGTGCTGATCCCGGTCTACGGTTTTCTGGCCATTCCGGTTGTGGCGGCGCTGGCCGACGACCCGGGGCGTTTTCTGGAGCGCAATGCCAAGATCCAGTGGGGCATCATGGTCTGCGTCTACGGCCTCTCGCACGGCCCGGCCCTGCTGCTGCTGGACTTCAAGGGCTATGAGGGGCGCGGCGCCTTCCTGCTGTTCTTCCTGGTGATGGTGGTGGGCATCGGGCAGATCGTTCAGGAGGTGGCCAGCCGTTCGCTGCGCAGCCGGCCGCTGGTGCGCCGCATCAGCCGCAGTTTCTCGCTGCGCGCCTGGGGCCTGGGGCTGGCGGCTGCCGCGCTGAGCGGCGCGCTGCTGTACTGGATCACGCCGTTCAAGGCTGGGCAGGCGCTGGTGATGGCCGCCATTGCCGCCGCAGCAGGCAGCATGGGCGGCCTGGTAATGAAGGCGCTCAAGCGCGATGCCGGCGTCGTCTACTGGGGCAATCTCAGCTCCATCACCGGCGCGGTGGGCCTGCTGGACCGCATCGCGGTGCTGTGCTTCGCGGCACCGGTGTTCTTCCACTCGGTGCGCTGGTATTTCAAGGTGAGCGTCTGATGAGGATCCTCGGTATCGACCCCGGATTGCAGACAACGGGCTTTGGCGTGATCGAGGCCGACGGCCCGCGTCTTTCCTATGTGGCCAGCGGCACCATCAAGACCAGTGCCGTCGCCACCGGCGATCTGCCGGCGCGGCTGAAGATCCTGTTCGACGGCATCCGCGAGGTGCATGCACGCTACCAGCCGCAGTGCGCAGCCGTGGAGATCGTGTTCGTCAACGTCAACCCGCAGTCCACGCTGCTGCTGGGCCAGGCCCGCGGCGCGGCGATCACGGCGCTGGTGAGCTGCGAGTTGCTGGTGTCCGAATACACCGCGCTGCAGATGAAGAAAGCCATCGTCGGCCACGGCCACGCCAAGAAGGAGCAGATCCAGATGATGGTGCAGCGCCTGCTGAACCTGCCCGGCCTGCCGGGCAAGGACGCGGCCGACGCCTTGGGCATCGCCATCATGCATGCCCATGCCCGCGTCTCTTTCGAGGCGATGGGCAAGAGCACCACGCTGCAGCGCAAGCAACATGCGCAGTTCAAGGGCGGGCGGACTTACTGAAGATCGCCCGCCCTCGGCATTCACGCCACCTCAGCCGTAGGACAGGGAGTCCTTGCTCTTGCCCCAGAACACGCGGTAGGCAAAGACGGTGTAGGCCAGGATGACGGGCACGGTGATCAGCGCCCCGACCAACAGGAACTGCAGCGACTTGGGCGCCGCCGCAGCCTGCCACACCGTCATGCGGTCGATCAGCACATAGGGGTAGAGGCTGTAGGCCAGGCCGAAGAAGGCCATCACCATCACCATCACCATCAGCGCAAACGGCAGCCAGCAGAGCTTGTCCAGTACCCGGCGCGAATTGAGATTGGCGCGCAGTGCCAGCAAGGCCAGTGCGCTTACCAGCGGAATGGGCAGCAGCGCGATCATCTCGGGCAGCGCGAACCAGCGCTCGCGCACGGTCGGGCTGACCCAGGGCGTGGCCACCGACACCAGCACTAGGCCCAGCACCACCGCAGGCCAGGCCC
>NZ_JBILQK010000130.1:0-7783 GCF_044373315.1 Roseateles sp.
TTCCAGCGTGTAACGCGCCCTTGCCGTAACTGCCTTTGCCTTCGTCATTTCGTTTCCTCTTGCTTGGATTGGACCACTTAGCAAGGGATACGTTTTTCAGGGACAAGGTCAAAGCAGCTCGACAACCCTGTCAAATCCGGCCCTCAAAAGGCTGCAAAATCGACCCAGTCTTAACCCCCTCGGGGCGTCGTTTTACCCACCTGTTCCTGGCTCCATTACGCCGAACATCGGTGGCTCCATTACGGCGGTCAGTGACACCGGCCGCTACAACTCCGTCAAGCGCTTCGTCGCGCGACTGCGGGTGCGCGAACCGGAGCAGTTCGACCGACTGAGCTTCGCGCCGGGCGAGGAGATGCAGGTCGACTACGGCGAGGGCGCGCCCACGCTGGTACCGGGGAGCGATCGTTATCGCAAGCCGCGCCTGTTCGTGGCGACGCTTCGCTACTCGAGGCGCAGCTTCCGCCGCGTGGTCTGGAAGTCCAGCCAACAGGTCTGGGCGGAGTTGCACGAGCAAGCCTGGAGGTACTTCGGCGGATCCTGCCGCTACGTGGTGCTGGACAACCTGAAGGAAGGCGTCATCAAGCCCGATCTATACGAGCCCGAGCTCAATGCGGTGTACGCCGCGACGCTCGCGCACTACGAGGTCGTGGCGGACCCAGCGCGGGTGCGGGATCCCAATCGCAAGGGCAGCGTCGAGAACGCGATCGGCCACACCCAGGGCACGGCCTTGAAGGGCAAGCGCTTCCAGAGCCTGGAGGAGCAGAACGAGTATCTGGAGCACTGGGAGACTCGCTGGGCGGCGCCTCGCATCCACGGCGCCGAGCGCCGCCAGGTGCAGGCGATGTTCGAGGAGGAGCGGCCGCACCTGCAACCGCTACCGCCCCGGCCAATGCAGTACTTCCGTGACGAGGAGCGCACCGTGTGCGACGACGGTTGCGTCCGGGTGGCTCACTGCAGCTACGCCGCCCGACCAGCCGCCATCGGCACCCAGGTGCTGGTGCGCATCTTCGAGCAGCGCCTGGAGATCCGCGACCTCAGGACGCAGGCGCTGCTGCGTACGCACACCAAGGCTGATCGCCCCGGCACAGTGGTGTTGCCCGAAGACGAGCGAGTCTTCAACCCCTCGCGCGAGACCCGCCGAATCCTCGAACAGGCCAAGGCCATCGGCGCTGACGCCGAGCGGCTGTGCCAGCTGATGTTCAGCGTCGAGGGTCGTGTGGGCCAGCGCAAGCTCTGGGGCATCGTCCACCTCGCGGATCGCCAGCCGCGACAGATCGTCAATGCCGCTTGCGCGCAAGCCCTGGATGACGGCGTCTACAGCTATCGCCACGTCAAGCACATCACCGAACAACGGGTAGCCCAAGCCCTGCAGCGCCTGGAGGCAGTGGCGTCCACGGCCGATTCCTGCGAGCTCCCGCCCACGCAGGCCCATGAGCTCATCCGCAGCCCCGAGGAGTACGGCGAACTCTTCGCCCAAGCCGCCAGCACCGCCGCCGCGACGGTCGTTCCCGTCGCCGCGCTCGCCATCCCTCAAGGAGACCTCTTCGCATGAACCCCCAAGAAATCGAGAACACGCTGCGCAAGTTGCGCCTGTCCGGCATGGCCCAGACGCTGCAGACCCGCGTGATGCAGGCCCAGGCCTCTCAGGAGCCGTTCCTGGACACGCTGACGTCGCTGCTGCAGGACGAGCTGGACCAGCGCCGCAGCCGCCTCATGGCGCGCCGCTACAAGCTCTCCGGCCTGGACGAGAAGCTATCGCTGGCGGACTTCGACTGGCGCTTCAACCCTAAGCTGCCACGCGGCGCCTGCTTCGAGCTGCACAGCCTGAAGTTCCTCAGCGAAGGCACAAACGCGCTCCTGGTGGGCAAGCCCGGCACCGGCAAGAGCCATGTCGCCAAGGCTGTGGCCTACCAGGCCACCTTGCAAGGCTATGACG
Source organism: Roseateles sp. (assembly GCF_044373315.1). Classification (GTDB taxonomy): domain Bacteria; phylum Pseudomonadota; class Gammaproteobacteria; order Burkholderiales; family Burkholderiaceae_C; genus JACDQM01. The sequence goes on from NZ_JBILQK010000130.1 coordinate 1,937, forward strand.
TCGCCTATGTCGAGGCCGACGGGGCACTGGCCCGGTACGCGCTGGCGGACGCCAGCGAGCGGGCTCGGCTGCTCAAGGCCTGGGTCGCGGCGGACTTACTGCTGCTGGACGATCTGTTCCTGGCGCGGCGCATCGGCGAGCACGCCGCTGAGCTGCTGCAGATGATCGTGCACCAGCGCTACAAGCTGCGCCGCTCGATCGTCATCACGTCCAACCGCGTGGTCCAGGACTGGGGCCGCTACCTCGGCGACGCGACCATGGCCACTACCATCCTGGACCGACTCATGCATCGCTGCGCGATGCTCGAGTTCGAAGGCAAAAGCTACCGCCTGAAGGAGGCCTCAGCCCGCCTCGTCACGCCTTCAGACCCCGCATAACTCCCTCGTCCTGCCCGGGGCAGTTTGGGTGGCCACAAGTGGGGCAGTTTGACCTGGCCATCGGGGTCTTTGGCGACTGGAGCGCCGTTGGCGCCATGCCAGACGGTAGGGCGGTCACGCGCCGGCGCCACGCCCCGGATCATCAACCGCAGATGACGGCTTCACGCAACTTGGTCGCGTGGTAACGGTCCATCAGCCAATGCCCGTTCGACTTTTGAAAAACGACCGTCTCAATGAAGTCCAGTTCCAGTTTCGTGCCATCTCGTTGCCCGAAAACTTCGAAGTTCCGGTGAGTACACCATGCGACATCACCATGAACCGTGATGTTGTGATCGCTCAGATCTGCTGAGAACGAAAACGCATCCCCCAGCTCATCGATCTCAGCTGTGAGCATCTGCACCAGGTCCGCGCCACTGATGAGCGTGTCATGTTCTACGACAACGAAGGTATCGGTCATCATCGCGGCAAAGGCCTGCATGTCCTTGTTGGCCATGGCGTGGTACCAAGCATCAAGGACGTTTGCAATCTTCTTGTCTTCCATCTCTTTTGTTTCCATAGGATTACTCCTCCAGTGAATTGCGACGGCTTGACCTGTCAGCATTGCCCGGCCAGATGCAGCTAGACCAGTCAGCCAGACAGCCACCCTGTTAGAGAATTGGCGAGGACTGGCTATAGGGGTTTTGGGAGAGAGTTGGCGCCAAGGAATCCAATTTCGGCCGGCGCGAGGCTTCCAAGGCCTTCGCCCACATCACTTGCTCCTGCGTCGGAAAAGCCCTGCTCTCCAAATCACAGGTGCGGCGGCGGTGTGGTAGTGGAGCGTGTCGTGACCATAGGCCCATAACCGGCGTGCTTTTGTCCATCAGGCGATGGCGTGATCTTGCGCCAATACGGTCAGCTGCGGATCAGCTGAAGATCTTCCCTGGATTCAGAATGCCATGTGGATCAAAGACGCTCTTCAACCGCCGCATCAGATCGACCGAGCCCTCGCCGGCTTCTTCCAACAGGAAGCTTTGCTTGTGCAGTCCGATGCCATGTTCTCCGGTGCAAGTGCCCCCCATATGAAGCGCGCGGCGAACCATCTGCTCGCTCAGTCGTTCCGCCATTTCTCTCTCCGCCGGCAGAGTGGGGTCTATCAAATAGCCGAGATGGAAGTTTCCATCGCCCACGTGTCCGACGATGAAGTACGGCAGGCCGGCTGCTTCTACTTCCTGGATCGAGGCGTTGATGTTGTCTGCCAGTCGCGAGATGGGTACGCAGGTGTCGGTGGTTACACAGCGGCAACCGGGCCGCATGAGCAGGGCCGACAAGTAGGCGTGGTGGCGAGCTGCCCACAATCGGCTGCGCTGTTCGGGGGTGTCCGCCCAGTCAAAGCCTTCACCGCCTTGTTCGCTGGCAACGGTCTCTGCGGTTTCAACTTGCTCGGCCACGCCGCCTGGCGAGCCGTGAAACTCCATCAGCAACATCGGGCTTTCACGAAGACCTAGACGGTCGCGCGCATTCACGGCTCTGACCGCCTGGGCGTCGAGCAGTTCGCACCGAGCCAGCGGTACACCCAGCTGCATCAAGAGCATGGCCGTCTGCACGGCTGCATCAACGCTTGCAAATGAACAAGTGGCAGCTCTCACGGCTTCGGGCAGTGGGTACAGGCGCAGCGTCAGTTCGGTCATGACGCCCAGGGTGCCTTCACTTCCAACCAGCAACCGCGTTAGATCGTAGCCAGCGCTGCTCTTGCGTGCCCGCGAGCCTGTTCGCAGAACTTCGCCATCAGCCGTTACGAACTCCAGGGCCATCACGTTTTCGCGCATGGTGCCATAACGCACTGCATTCGTACCGCTGGCGCGGGTTGCGGCCATTCCTCCAAGGGTGGCATTGGCGCCTGGATCAATGGGAAAGAACAGGCCGTGATGGCGTAACGCTTCGTTGAGCTGCTCTCTTGTGACTCCCGGTTGGACGGTGACGGTCATGTCCTCGGCATTTACCTGCAGGATCAGATTCATGTTGGAGAGGTCCAGGCTCAGCCCGCCCGATACCGCCAGCAACTGCCCCTCCAACGAAGTGCCTGCGCCGTAGGGAATGACCGGAATCCGGTGTTGATGCGCCTGTGCCAGCACAAAGGCCACCTCCTGGCTGCTGTTCGCGAACACCACTGCATCGGGTGGCGCTACGTCGAAGGGCGACTCGTCTCTGCCATGTTGCTCACGCATCGCCAGGGACAGGTTCAGCCGGTTGCCAAACATGTTCTGTAGCTCTTCCAACAAGGCTGCGGGCAAGGGAGTATTGGGGTTGCTTGTCGAATGCATGTTCATCCCTATGGGTACTTTCAGGTCGACCAGCTGTGTGATTGCCGCATCAGGTCGGCGGCCCGCTCCGCCAGCATCACGGTCGGGGCATGCAGATTGCCGGACGGGATCTCAGGGAAGACGGACGAATCGACGACGCGCAGATGGCCGACGCCTCGTACGCGAAGCTGGGCGTCCACCACTGACCCTTCGTCAGCTCCCATGCGGCAGGTGCCGCAGGCGTGATAGCAGGTCGTGGCATCCGAGCGGAGCCAGGCCTCGACAGCCGAGTCGTCATCCAGGTCGAACACATCCGGGGTCACTCGCTGTATCACGTGATCGCGCAAAGGCGCGCTCTGCGCCAGGCGATTCACCAGCCGGACGCCCGAGATCAGGCGGCGAACATCGTCCGCGTCGGCCAGCATATTGGCTTGGATCAGGGGGGCGTCTGCCGGATCGGGGCTGCGCCAAGTGATTCGGCCCCGTGAGCGAGGACGACACAGCGAAGGCGACATGGACATCACGGACCGCGGGCTGGCGAAGGTGCCTCCATCCTCGATGCGGCTCCAGGGGCCGCTGAAGAAAAGCAAGTCAGGTTCGGGCTCGCTGGGCTCGGACTTCAGATAACCCAGCACATGCGTGCCTGGCGACGTGGCCGGGCCTTCACGGTGAAGCAGGTACTGCAAGCCGGCCTTGACGAGATTCGCACCGCGAAGGGCAGACGAATAGGTCGGTACGCTGATTTCGTACTCCACGTAGATGTCGGGGTGGTCCTGCAGATGCTCGCCCACGTCTTGTGAGTTGGACACCATGGGAATGCCCAACGCCTGTAGCGCGTGGGCAGGGCCCACGCCCGAGCGCGCCAGCAGGCTGGGCGAGCCGATGGGGCCGGCGCACACAACGGTCTCGCGGCGTGCACGCACGCGGCGCTTCATGCCACCCAGCTCGATCTCCACGCCCGTCGCGCAGCGCTGCTCGAACAGCAGTCGCAGGGCTGTAGCGTTCGTCAAAACCTGCAGGTTGTGTCGCCGCCGTGCGGGTTGCAAGTGCGATGACTCACTGCTGAAGCGCAAGCCACGGCGCTGGTTGGTCTGCGCCAGGCCCAGGCCTTCGCCTTGCATTGAATTGGTGTCCGCATGGATGGGAATGCCCATGCGCCGCGCCGCTTCCAGCAGCTCCCTCGCCAGGATGTGGGGAGATCTCAGCACCTCTACGGGTACCGGTCCGGTATCACCCCGCAGTGACGACTGTTGAAAGTCCGCGCTCGTTTCCATGCGTCGAAAGTACGGCAGCAGGCTTTCGAACGACCACTGCGGCAGACCGGCCGCCGCCCAACGGTCGAAATCAGTCGGTAGGCCGCGCGCGAAGATCAGCCCATTGATCGTACTGCTGCCGCCCAGCGACTTGCCGCGCCGCCACGTCTCCGCTCGCCCCAGGCGTGTGGGGTCGGGTTCGATGTCGTACTCCCACGCATGACGCGACCAGTCGCGCACGAAGACCTGCGCGCCGGGTATCAGGAAGAGTGGATGGCGCCCGGACCGGCCGGCCTCGATCAACAAGACCTGCGTGCCAGGATCCTCGCTCAGCCGCGCGGCCAGCACGGCGCCGGCCGAGCCGCCACCGACGATCACAGCATCGGCCTCAAAGTCCCAGCCCGGTGCTTTCATGCTACCCCGCCGACGATGCGCGCCAGCGTCTCCATCACTGCCGCCTGCATGCCTGGCGTGCTGTCAGCGTGGCCCTCGCCGGGCACCACCCGCAACTGGCTGCCAGGCCACCGAGCGTGCAAGGTCTGCGCCGTAGACAGGGGGCACACCCAGTCCTGTTCGCCGTGGATGATGAAGCCCGGCAGGTGCTGAATTGCGGACATGCCGTCCAGCAACTGGCCCTCCTGCAGGAAACCCTGGTGCACCTGATAGTGCAGGCCGATACGCGCCATTGCCAGGTTCTCGGGCTGCAGGGCTTCGTCCAGCGACAAGGGTGGAAAGTCGCACAACACCCATTCATAGCTGAGCAGCGCACGCGCGATAGGCCCGTGCTCGGCGGGGTCGTCGGACTGCACCAGCGCTTGTGCACGCGTGAGCAGTTGTGTCACGGAGGTTGACCCGGTCAGCCGGAGCAACTCGGCGTACCAGTAGGGTGCATGAATGCTTGCGGGGCCGAACATGGCCTGCACCTCATGATGGGTGTAGAGCCAGGTGCCGCGTAGCACGAAGCCCAGGCAACGCTGCGGGTGGGCTTGCCCATAGGCCAGCGCCAGCGTGGTGCCCCAGGAGCCCCCGAAGACCCACCACTGTTCGATGCCCAGATGGTTGCGCAGCCGCTCGATATCGGCAACGAGTTGGCGTGTGTTGTTGTGATCGATGCTGCCGCTGGGGGTGGACCGGCCAGCGCCGCGTTGGTCGAAGAGCACAGCGTAGGTGCGCTCCGGATCGAACAAGCGGCGGTCGCGCTCCGAGCAGCCCGCGCCAGGACCACCGTGCAGCATGACCACCGGGACGCCCTGCGGCGAGCCGACAGTCTCCCAGTACAGGCTGTGGCCATCGTCTACCGGCAGCATGCCGGTGTCGAAGGGTGGCAGTGCGGGATGGAGTTCCATTCGTTTTGCAGTGGGCGCCATTCTCATCCCCATAGCTCTCGTGAAGGTTCGTGCATCACATGGCCCTCGATGTGCAACGAGGGTTCGCGGTCGCGCAGCAGGTGATCGACCGCCAGATCCACGATCTCCAGCCCCTGCGCCAGTACGAATGCCGGCGCCATGGCCAGCGAGGTACCGCCGTTGCTGCCGACCATCACCCCCATGCCTTGGTCTTGGGCGGCCTCACGCAAGGCAAGGGCTTCGCTCAGGCCGCCACACTTGTCGAGCTTTATGTTGATCCACTGGAAGTGCTGGCGCACAGCAGGCAGCGAGGCGCTGTCCAGGCAGCTTTCGTCAGCGCAGAACAGGATGCCCGATGGCGCAGCCGGCATGGCACTGTCCAACGCAGGCGGCAGGGGCTGCTCGATCACACAGACGCCCAAGCGCTGGGCCAGCGGCAGCATGGCCTTCAAGGTGGCTGGCGTCCAGCCGCCGTTCGCGTCCACCAGCAAGCGGCTATTCCGTAAGGCGCCGGCCACGGCCTCCAGGCGTTCGGGATCCAGGCCATCGGCGGCGCCCAGCTTCAGCTTCACCCAGTGCGGGGCCTTCAATG
>NZ_JBILQK010000225.1:0-7717 GCF_044373315.1 Roseateles sp.
GGCGCAGCGTGTCCGTGGGCAGAGCAATGCCTGGTTCGACGGCACCGGCGGCGCCTATGCCTGGCCGGCCTTCTTGCGCAAGCTGGATCGAATCGATTCAGGATACCGATTCTAGGCGATGGTCGGGCCGATTTACAGCGTCGCCGAGCAATCGCTGCATTTCCTAACGCGGCGGCATGATGGCTTTCCCGAGTCCCCGATCGCTAGCGAAGCGGCATGGCAGGTCGCCGATCTACCTCCAGCACAGACGCTGCGCCAGCCGTTTCCCGGGTCGGTTCTTGCAGCCTTGATGGGCAGTCTCGACGCCGGACCCTCCCTTGCGCCAGCGATACCCCATTGGGCGACCCAGCTTCGCAGTGGCCGGGGTTTCGTATTGCTCGGCGGACTGCCTGTTGGGGATTGGAGTGCCGACGAAGCCAGGGCTTTCATGTCCGCCCTAGGGGCGCAGTTCGGCATTCTCGGTCAGCCTTTTCAATCTGCTTTTAGAAGAGCGCCCGGACCTTGCCCGCCGTTTGTTCGAGCCGGTCCTGCTCGACCTGATGGACGAGCAGCCCGATGGTCTCGATCCAGTTGCCCGGCTGGCCCCAGCTGCCTTTGCCGACGGACGGCTTAGCACGTTCTACATTTCGGACTATTTCCGTAGTGCAGTCCGGCATCCCGGGTTTGAGCGGGATGCAATCGAGGCGGAACTTTTGGACTGCTATGACCGGCTAACCGTCGACGCGCGCCTTGAACTGCGTTTCGATCTTGTCCCTGGCGACCTACTCTTGGATAACAATCACCTGATGCCGCACGCCCGCGATGCATTTGCCGACGAGCCCGGCCGCGATCGGCTACTTTTGCGATTCTTGGTGTCTTGTCCCGCTGGGCTGATCCGATGAGCTTGGGTCCTTCAAGTTGGGATTTACAGATAGGTTGGCAGGTGTGTCCCAAGGAAGCGGCAATAGGACTCCAGTCGCACGGAATCGATCGCACGACCATCGTCCGCGGGGGTGTGGAAGCCTGGGAATACGCCGGTAAAGGCAATTACATTCTCGAAGTGCCCGCGAATCACGTCGCCCGCTTCACCAGGCGAAGAGTAGGTTCCCGGCAACCGTTGCAGTCCTAGCCCGTCGGCAAAGGTTCGCAACGCATCTTGCTCTAGCTTGTTGGCCATCATGAAGTGTACGGACTTTGGTCCGCCAGATTCGTCGAGTGCGGTCGCGCCCAGGCTAGCACCGAGGTGGCACCAGACGGCAACTTTCTGTGGATCCGCAGCGCCGTTGGCAATTGCGCGTTGCATGCCCAGATGACCGATCTCGTGAGCCCCAGACGCAATCAGTTCGATAGGGCGCCCGGTGCTGCTTAGCATCTGTCCCAGCGCGATCAGCGCGGCAACTCCGGCACCGCGTTCGGCACCGCATCGGAACCAGCCAGTCAATGGGGTCGAAAGCACTATCGTGCGCCCAGTCCCGGTCATTGTGGCCCTGACGTTGAACGCGTCTGCCTGTTGAATACTTCCTGCCCCTCGAACCGCTGCTGACTTGTCGTGCTCAGCTGCATTCTTGAGAACCGTCATGCCGGCCTTCTCGACAATCAGCACTGGTACTGGCAGGCGCGGCAACGTCGCATCGCGGTTGTAGGCGAAGAGACCGCCCAGTGGATCGTCTACAGCGAGGATGACCGCAATGGCTTCGCTTGCGGCAGCGACCACGCCATTGAGCCTTTCCGGCCAATAGGCGCTAAATGGTGCAGGCTGAGAGATCAGGGCGAGGCAACCGGGCTTGGACGGCCCTTTGGTCAAATCGACGAGTGGCCCAGTCAGTATATCCGGCCATTGATTGCGGGGTGGCAGCCACTGGACGAAGCCCGCAAAGGTCTTTTCTCCGGCTGCGATTTTTACCCACGGATCGGTGAAAGTCGCGACCGGAAAAGTATCCATCTGGGTTTGATAGCCGAGTGCCCCGAGACGGCCTGCTAGCCACCGGGCTGCATTACGAGCCGGTTCGCCGCCGCTACGATGCTCTCCAAAGGCCGCAAAGGTCGCGACGTCCCGGCGCAGTTGTATACCAAGAGTGGCTGATGCCGGCAGTGGAACTGCGCCTGCCATGGCAGCTCCGAGCACGGTGCGGCGCGATAGTTTAATCAAACTTTGGCCTTCCCTTGCGAAGCGAAGATCGAGGTGTAGCCGGTCGATCGGAAGTCAGGAGGCATCGGGCAAGGTTCTGGATCGTAAATGGGCGGGCGCTCCTGTCCACGGACCAACCGGTTAGCAAAGGGGATGCCGTCCATCAGATTTGTTAGCGGGACGGCGTCGGCTGCAGCGTAGGTATGGAGCAACAAAGGACGCATCCGCGGACTGCGGTTGGTCGGTGAACCATGGACGGCGCGGCAATTATGGACCGTGATCGTTCCGCGCGGGCCGTTGCACAAACCGATCGAGCTTGGATCAAGATTGGACAGTTCGGCATTGCTTAGAGCGCCGGTCCAGTTGCCTTGCTGGTCCCGCAGCGAGGAAAGGCCTTGCTGGTGGCTGCCAGAATAGATGCCCATTGGCCCCATCGCTTCATCGACATCTCGCAGGTAAACCCCGATCGTTAGAAGCGAGTAGTTGCTGTGGGGCCAGAACTGGATGTCTTGGTGCCATTTAATCTCCTCGCCTCCACCGGACCATTTGAAGTTGAGCTTCGAATGGTGCAGCCTGAGATTTGGACCAAGCAGGTCTTCGGCTACATCGACGATCGGCCCGTTAAGGCCGAATTCGGCGAAGTCAGGATCAAGAGCTCCGGTCTGCGGAATTCTGCGCAAGCGGGGATCGTCTGGACGGTGTCCCGGTCCCAGAAGGATGGCAGGGGTCGATTGCGTCAGTGCGCGCGACTGGTCGATAAACCTTTGCATTGCTACTTCCAGTCGGTCGAGCCATGCGAAGGAGATGAAGCTGGGCAGGACGAGATAGCCGCTTGCCGCATAGGCCCGTTTTTGCAGGGGCGTGAGCGCTTTCATCTTTGTTTCAGCTGCCATTGATGACGGATCTCGGTTATGGCTTCTGAGTAGCTCAGGCACGGTACCCATCCGAGTTCCGAACGGATCCGGCTGGAATCGATACGGTTGGAGAAGCCGACCAAATTTAGACCTTCCAGCGAGGGCAGATTTGGGTCCTTGGGTTCGATCAGATTTGCCGGGTCTTCGTTGGCTAGAACCACTTCGAGGGCAGTTTCAAGCGGTATCGTTGGGGGAGGAGGTTTCCCGACAATCGCTGCCATGTCGTCGCTGAAGCGGCGCCAGGTTACGCCGTTGCCATCGCAGACGTTGTAGGTTCGGCCAATGGCTTCGGCGCGAGTGCCAGCCAGGAACAGGGCATCGGCAAGGTTCTCGACATAAACGAGACCGGCATCGTTGTGCTCGGCGTCGCCGAACACTGCGCCGCCGGTCGCGGCCACTGCAGCGAGGAGGCGGTCGCCCCAGGCACTTGAACCTCCAAGCCCGAACACGTTGGCCGGACGGACCAGTGTGAGCGGCATCCCACGAGACGCGGCGACATCCAGCGCGACTTGTTCCTGGCCCTGTTTGCCTCGGCCATAAGCCCCCGCCCAGGGTCCGTGCCCGTCATGCTCGCGGCAGACCTGCGTTTGGATAAGCGTACCATAGACCGCGATCGAGGACGCCACGACCGCGCGGCCCCCGTTTGCGGCAATCGCTTCGCAGACATTGCGGGTGCCTTCGGCCAGTACATCCCATTGCCATTGATAACGGCCGGCAACGCCGACCGGGGCTGCAAGGTGGATGACCAGATCGCAGTCACGCGCGGCTTCGAAAACCGCCTGCCTGTCGGCTAGGTCACCGTAAGCTATCTTCACCTTGCCCGCCCAACCGGGCAGATGCGTTTCACCCGGGAGCGAAAAGCTGGTTACGTCCCACCCGGCGTCAAGGAATCGCCTAACCACCCGCCGTCCGATGAATCCGGGGCCACCGGTGACTAGCACTCGACTCACGACGCGGCTCGCTCGGCAAGGCGCTTGACCGAGAAGACACGGCCGACAAGCGGCGCAAAGAATGCGAGTGGAAGCGAGGCGTAGGCCCGGTCGAAGCTGACCTGATCGTATCGCTCGCAGAACTCGACGGTTCGTCCAAAATTTTCATGGTCACGGAACTGCTCGCGGGCATCAGGATCGAGATCCCAATGACTGGCGTGATAGGTCAGTTGGAAAATTCCGTGGTGTGCGATCATCCAATGATTTGCCTCGCTGACATAGGGCTTCAGGATGTCGGCGGCGAACTCGGCATGATTGGTCGGTGCCAGCGCATCGCCAATGTCATGGAGAAGGGCGCAGACGACATAGTCTTCATCGCGCCCGTCGCGGTGAGCGCGGGTGGCGGTCTGAAGGGAGTGCTCGAGGCGGCTGACCGGAAAGCCGCCATGGTCGTCCGCCAACATCGCGAGATGCGCCAGCACTCGGCCCGGCAAGTCCTCTAGCCAAGGCAGCCAGTGTTGCTTGACGATATCCCAGTCGGCCTTAGTGCTTTCGGCTAGCGTGACGAAATTGGCCTGCGCACCGATCATACCTTTAACTCCTTGTCAGCCGATCTCCAGCAGAACTGCAGCGCTAATGAGGACGCCAGCGAATATCGTCATCACGGCATGTCTCATGGCTCCGCTGACGGGGTAGAGTTCTTTTCACTCAAACTGAGTCCCGCCATATGTGTTTCAGATCCGCTCGATCACGATTGCTGGTGCCATCCCGCCGCCGGCACACATCGTGACGAGACCGTAGCGACCACCGGAACGCTCGAGTTCGTCGAGCGCGGTGCCAATCAATATTGAACCGGTCGCACCGATGGGATGCCCAAGCGCCATCGCACCGCCGTTGATGTTGACCCTGTCGCGATCGAGACCGAGATCGCGAATGAACTTTTCTGCGACCACTGCAAAGGCCTCATTGACCTCCCATACGTCGATGTCCTCGATGGTCAAACTGGCCCTATTTAGTACCTTCCTGGCAGCCGGTACCGTTGCGTTGAGCATGAGCGTTGGACAGTCGCCCATATTGGCATAGGCAACGATCCGACCCCTTGGCTTCAGTCCGTGCTTGTCGGCATAGTCCTTCGACGCAAGCAGCACAGCCGCTGCGCCATCGACTACGCCAGAACTGTTCCCCGGATGATGAACGCCCTTCCAATTGAGATTGGGGTACTTGCGCTGCACTTGCTTGCGGAAGGTTGAACCGTCACTGAGCTCAGAATCAGCCAAGGCTTCGAACGAGGGCTTTAGCGCAGCGAGCCCTTCCGCGGTGGTTCCAGGCCGCGGAAACTCCTCGTGGTCCAACGCTACAGTACCGTCCTCGTTGAAAACGGTGACTACCGAACGCTCGAAACGGCCTTCGCGGATCGCTCGGGCGGCATTCTCCTGACTGAACAGGGCAAGCGCATCCAAATCTTTGCGACCGATACCTTCCATGCTGGCGACGGCATCGGCGCATACGCCTTGATTGCTCTGGGGATGTAGTCGGTCGAGCGACGCATTGCCCGATCCCATGCGAAACGGATCTAGACCGGCGTTTGCCTCTTCCGCGTCTCGCGCGGATGTATAGCTCATCATTTCTGTGCCGCCGGCGATGATACAGTCTTCCATTTCCGACATGACCGAGCTGGCAGCCAGATTGACTGACGTGATGCCTCCACCACAGAACCTGTCGAGCGTCGTCCCCGACGCCTTTATATCAAAGCCCGCAGCTAGCGCCGCCATCCGGCCCATGTCGCCACCCTGCTTGCCTCGCTGCGAACTTGTCGACCAGATGATGTCGTCCACGGTCGCGGTATCTAGATTGTTACGGTCGCGGATCGCGGCCAGGACGGTGGCTGCCAGATGCTGGGGATGCAGATGCGAGAGCGCGCCCTTGCCGCGTTTGCCTATGCCCCGCGGCGTCCGTACGGTATCGATGATGTAAGCTTCGGCCATCTCAATGTCCCATCTATCAACGAAGTGGCGTACCCAAAGCTCGCGTCAGGCGATCTCGAGCAACCCGGCCGCGCCCATGCCCGCGCCAACACACATGGTCACCACGGCGTACTTCACGCCGCGTCGCTTGCCCTCGATCAGCGCGTGGCCGACGCAGCGCGCGCCGGTCATACCATAGGGGTGGCCGATCGAGATCGCACCGCCGTTGACGTTGTACGTTGCCGGGTCAATGCCGAGCTTGTCGCGGCTGTATAGGCATTGGCTGGCGAAGGCCTCGTTGAGTTCCCACAAGCCAATGTCGCTGACCTTGAGCCCGTGGCGCTCGAGCAGCCGTGGCACGGCATAGATTGGGCCGATCCCCATTTCGTCGGGTTCGCAGCCAGCAGTGGCAAATCCTCTAAAGAAGCCGAGCGGTGCGATACCGCGCGACTTGGCCATTTCGCCGCTCATCATGATCAAGGCGCTCGCACCGTCGGACTGTTGACTGGCGTTGCCCGCGGTAACGGTCTTGCCTTCGGCCATGGTCATTCCGCCCTTCAGGACCGGCTTCAGGCCTTGCAGGGATTCGAGCGTGGTCTCGGGCCGGTTGCACTCGTCGCGCTCGACCAGCACTTCGGCTTCGCTGGTTTCCCCAGTCGCCTTGTTGACGCTTTTCCAGATTGCTTTCAGCGGCACGATCTCTTCGGCGAACCGACCGGCGGCCTGCGCAGCGGCGGTCCGCTGCTGACTTTCAAGCGCGTACTGATCTTGTGCTTCGCGGGTGACGCCATAGCGCTCAGCCACAATCTCGGCGGTTTCGATCATGCCCATCCACAGCGCCGGGTGGGTTGCGGCCAGCGAAGTGTCCACAGCCTGGTGCATATTCATGTGCCCGGAAAGCTGGACCATCGAGATCGATTCGACCCCGCCTGCAGCGATCACCGGAACGCCTTCGTTGAGGATACGGCCCGCCGCGACCGCTACCGCCTGAAGGCCCGACGAGCAATAGCGGTTTACCGTGAGTCCGCTGGTTGTGACCGGGCAGCCCGCCTTCATTGCCGCGTTGCGGGCGATATTGAACCCGGTTGCACCTTCGGGGTGACCCGAACCGAAAACCACATCCTCGACTTCAGCAGGATCGACCCCGGCGCGCTGCATTGCGTGAGAAAGGGCATGTCCGGCCAGTGTAATCGGATGTGTGTTGTTGAAGCTTCCACGCACGGATTTTGCGAGTGCTGTCCGCGCGGTAGAAACAATGGCAATGTCAGTCATGAGGCTCTCCATCAGATTTTCACCTTGGCTATACATTTGTTCAGCGCATTGCAAGCTATGGCTCATTTCTGTTCAGCGTGCTAGAGCAACTCAGTTTTTTGGGAGGCAGCATGGCAAGGAACGTTAAATCGGCAGAGCATGCCAACGGCAAGATTCGGCTGATTAAGGTTGCTATGCGAATGTTTGCCGACAAGGGCTATGATGGCATTACAGTGCGGGACATATCGGCGGCGGCTGACGTGTCCGTTGGCCTGATCAACCACCATTTTGGCTCGAAAGAGGGGCTGCGTGAGGCGGTTGATAAATTTTTCATCGAACAGTTTGAGGAAGTGCTTTTCGAGGAGCGCCCCGTCCCGGCTAGCGAAGAGGCGGGCTTAGCCCAATCCGTTGAGTTTACTGAAAACTGGATCAATCGGCACATTGACGATTGGGACCTGACCAAGTCCTATATGCGTCGGGCGCTGCTTGAAGGTTCTGATTGGGGGGCGGGCTTGTTCGACCGATTCTATATCGTCGTGCGAACCTCTATTG
>NZ_JBILQK010000006.1:0-89663 GCF_044373315.1 Roseateles sp.
TCGTCGACGGTTTCTGGGCTGCTGGCGTCGACGTGCGTGGCGGCGGCCCAGGAACGCGGGAAACTGAAGCGTTGGCGGCAGAGAATCTTGTCGGCCACGCGCATGCCATCGTCCTTTCAGGGGGCTCCGTTTTCGGCCTTGCAGCAGCCGATGGCGTCACCGTTGTTTTGTCCAGCCTGGATCACGGTTTGCGCTTGAGCGCTGGCAGTCCGGCGATTCCCATCGTGCCGGCTGCAGTGCTGCATGATCTTTCTAACGGCGGTGACAAGTCCTGGGGCTTGGAGCCGCCTTACCGGCGCCTTGGCATGGACGCAGCAGCTGCCGCCTCAGAGAGATTCGAACTCGGCAGCATTGGCGCCGGACGTGGTGCCAGAGCCGGACTGCTGCCTGGCGGCCTGGGATCAAGCTCGATTGCACTTGTAGACGGACTGATCGTTGGCGCGCTGGTTGCAGCCAACCCGGTCGGGTCTGTTCAGATGCCCGATCAGCGCAGCTACTGGGCCTGGCCGTTCGAGCTGGACCAAGAGTTTGGTGGCTACCGGCCTGAGCCCGCATCGATACTGCCGTGCAGCGAGCCGTCACCGGATGACTCCCGCCTGGCCGCCATCGGGCGCCTGCAAGCCGGGGCGAATACCACGCTGGCCATCGTCGCCTGCAACGCTGATCTGAGCAGTGCCGAGTGCAAGCGCGTTGCGATGATGGCCCACGACGGCATGGCCCGGGCCGTCAGGCCGGCTCACACGCCGTTCGATGGCGACACCGTATTCGCCTTGGCCGGCAAGCAGTTGAGCATGGGCACCGGTCTGGCACGGCAGGCGAAGGTCGGGCAAATCGGCGCCGCCGCCGCAGACTGCCTGGCGCGAGCCATTGCACGAGCGGTCTACATCGCCTCCATTCAAGCGGCTTGAACCGGCGGCGGTCTGACATAGCTCAAGCGCAATCGATGCTGGCAGCCCAGAATCCACGAGCTTGAGTCGCTGCAGTCGCAGGACCTCCAGCGAACACCATCACAGCATCGAGAGGGACATCATGTACAAGCGGATTCTGGTTCCATTGGACGGCAGCAGTACCTCGGACCGCGCACTCAAGGAAGCCGCGCAGTTGGCCAGCCAGCTGGGCTCGACACTGGTGCTCATGCATGTTCTTGATGACTTCCCGCTCTACGGCGAGATGGCAGTCACGCCCAGTTTTCAGCAGACGCTTGAGGTCTTGCGGGCTTATGGTGGTGAGTTGCTGCTCAAGGCCTCCAAACAGGACTTCATGACGGGCTTGCCGCATGAAACCCTTCAGCGCGAGGCCTTGGGGGCGCGCGTCGCGGATGTGATTGTGGAGCAAGCCGCAGTGTCCAACTGCCAGCTCATCGTTCTGGGCACACATGGGCGGCGCGGCATCAATCGCCTGCTGATGGGCAGTGACGCTGAACTGGTGCTCCGCCAGAGCATGGTGCCTGTGCTGATGGTCAAGGCTGAGTCGTTTCCTGACTGAACAGGACGCCCTCGTCTGCCTCAGGCTTTTCCGCCACCGCTGCAACGAAGGGGTGGCTGCGGCGGCCTCTCCTGCAGTTCACTGCTGAGTTGCTAGGCCGCAGCCGCATGACCCACGGTCTGCGAGAGCAGCACCTCATGGTCATGTGCGAGGCCCAAAGCATTCGCCATCGCAGCGCGGTCCAGCCACGCCCGGATGACGGTCGCAAGTCCGACGCTTGCAGCGTAAAGATAGATGTTCTGAGCGATGGCGCCAGCGGCGACATGGGCATACGCCGAGCGCTGCGCAGCCGGCACCATCTTCATGCGCCCGTGATCGGCGACGAAGATCAAGTCCAGCGGCGCGCTGTCGACAAAGTCCTGGTAGCCGCTGATGCGCCGCAGGTCGGCCGCGCACAACAACTCAAGTTGGTGACGAGCCGGATCAAAGCGGTAGGCGCCTTGAGGCAGTGCCACGATGATGTCGACTTCCTGTGCATTCAAGGCTGATGGTGCCGTGCGGCCACCGCCTGGGCGGTTCTGGCCATTAGCGGCCCAGAGCAGATCAGACAGTTGTTGAATTGGCAGCGCCTCAGTCCGGTAGCTGCGCACCGACTGGCGATGCTGCAGGGCCTGCATCAAAGGCATGCCACCTGTGCGCAGGGGTGGCGGCAGCACCACCGTGGAGGCCCCGCTTCCCTTGGCCGGCTCAGGTCGCAGTGCGCCCATCGCGCCGAGGACCAGTTTGGTCAGCATGTTCGTCATGATCGCTTCCCTCCCCTGCGTCACAGCGTATGCCTTCTGTTTGCGTCTGGATTGCGCTGGCTCAAGCTGTCGCAAGAAGCGGGCTTGGGGTTCGCGGGGCAAAAGCATGGCTACAATGCGCGCGGTCAGGAGAGAGCTTCCTCGCGGAAGCCGCCGAAGGCGCAGTGGCACCGGTGATCCCAAGCTGCGAACGCTCAGGCAAAAGGACTGACAAGACGCCAATAACCCGGCGTTCCTCACTGGAGAGAGATGGGTCTTTGAATCCATCCACCGAAGGGGCAAGCTGTCGACGATCTGTCGGTGGCCAATCTCTCAGGTAAAGCGGACAGCGAGGGCATTTCCCCCCACTTCATTGGAAGTGGGTTACCAGAGTGCCCTCGGAGTTTTCAGTCATGTCCGCCAGCGAAGTCCTCCACAAGACCCCCCTGCACGCCCTTCATGTCGAACTCGGTGCCAAGATGGTGCCGTTTGGCGGCTATGACATGCCGGTGCAGTACCCCGCAGGCATCATGGCCGAGCACAAGCACACGCGTGCATCCGCTGGCCTGTTCGACGTCTCCCACATGGGCCAGGTTCGCCTGGTCGGCACCGGCGCCGCAGCGGCGATGGAAACAATCGTGCCGGTCGACGTGGTCGACCTGGGCGTCTTCAAGCAGCGCTATGCGCTGTTCACCAACGACACCGGCGGCATCCTGGACGATCTGATGATCTGCCGCCGCCCGGACGATCTGTTTGTGGTGGTCAATGCAGGCTGCAAGGTGCAAGACATCGCCCATATGCAAGCCAAGCTGGGTGGCCAGTGCGAAGTGATTCCCATGCCCGAACAAGCGCTGCTGGCGCTGCAGGGCCCGAAGGCCGTGACCGCGCTGTCGCGACTGAACCCCGAGGTCGCCAAGTTGACCTTCATGACCGGCGGCTTCTTCGAGCTCGACGGTATCCCCACCTTCCTGACCCGCTCGGGCTACACCGGCGAAGATGGCTTCGAGATCTCGGTCCACCAGGACCAGGCCGTGGCTCTGGCCCGCAAGCTGCTGGCTCAATCCGAAGTGATGCCCATCGGCCTGGGCGCGCGCGACTCGCTGCGACTGGAGGCGGGACTGTGCCTCTATGGCCATGACATCGACACCAGCACAACGCCGGTCGAAGCCTCCATCACCTGGGCGATCCAGAAGGTCCGCCGGCCCGGCGGCGCGCGCGCGGGAGGCTACCCCGGAGCAGCGGTCATCGAGCAGCAGCTCAGCCAGGGTGCGACGCGCAAGCGCGTCGGCCTGATCAGCGGAGAGCGCATGCCGGTTCGTGAAGGCGCCAAGATCGTTGATGCCAGCGGCACCGAAATCGGCGTGGTCACCAGCGGCACGCTGGGTCCGACGGTCGGCAAGCCGGTGGCGCTGGCCTATCTGCAGACCCCTCACGCGGCCCTCGGCACGGAGGTCTTTGCCCTGGTGCGCGACAAGCGCACGCCGATGACGGTCACCTCCACGCCTTTCACGCCCAACGGATACTTCCGCGGCTGATTCCCAGATTCCAACTTTGACACGGAGCCTTTCCATGAGCATCAAGTACACGCCCGACCACGAATGGGTCCAGATCGAAGCCGACGGCACCGTGACCGTGGGCATCACGGTCCACGCACAGGATGCGCTGGGTGATGTGGTGTTTGTCGACCTGCCCGAAGTCGGCGCGAGTTTTGCCAGCAAGGACGTCGCCGGCGTCGTCGAGTCGGTGAAGGCTGCGGCTGATGTCTACATGCCGGTCAGCGGCGAGATCACCGCTGTCAACGAAGAACTGCGCAATGACCCTGCGCTGGCCAACAGCGACCCGCTGAAGTCCGGTTGGTTCTTCAAGGTGAAGCTCTCCAACCCGTCCGAGCTGGATGCGTTGATGGACAGCACCGCCTACGACGAGCTGGTCAAGAACAGCTGAAGTGAGATAAACCCCTCGCTCAGGCCCGCCGCGCTGAACGCGGGCGTGACTGGGCGGTCCCTAGAGGGGAGACGGTGATGTCGGCAGCTCGGAGCCGCCTGCATCATCTGGCGGGCCGGCTTGGGGCGGCCCGGCGCTCGGCCCGCCGAAACCACAGATAGAGAGATTGTTGCCATGTTGATGTCTGCCCTGAAGCCGCTCGGCGAACTCGAGAACGCCGCTGAATTCCATGCCCGCCACATTGGCCCCGATGCCGCTGACGAAGCCGCGATGCTGTCTGTCATCGGTGCGGCCTCCCGCCGTGCCCTGATCGAGTCGGTGGTGCCGGCCTCGATCAAGCGCTCGCAAGGCATGCAACTGCTGCCCGCCATCAGCGAGGCGCAGGCACTGGCTGAGCTGAAGGCCTTGGCCTCGCAGAACCAAGTGCTGAAGAGCTTCATCGGCCAGGGCTACTACGGCACGCTGACGCCGGGCGTCATCCTGCGCAACATCCTCGAGAACCCGGCCTGGTACACCGCCTACACGCCCTATCAGGCTGAAATCTCGCAAGGCCGCATGGAGGCGCTGGTCAATTTCCAGACCATGCTGACCGACCTGACCGGCATGTCGATCGCCAACGCCTCGATGCTGGACGAGGCGACTGCCGCCGCCGAGGCCATGACCTTGGCAGCCCGTGGCGGCAAGAGCAAGAGCCAGGTTTTCTATGTGGCCGATGATGTGCTGCCCCAGACGCTGGAGGTGATACAGACGCGCGCCAATCCCCTCGGCATAGAGGTTCGCGTCTGCAGCGGCGATCAGGCCTTGGACAACGACAGCTTTGCTGTGCTGCTGCAGTACCCTGGCGTCAACGGCGAAGTACGCGACTACGCCGACTGGATCGCCAAGTACAAGGCTCGCAGCAACGGCGTCGTCATCATGGCTGCCGACCTGTTGGCCCTGACCCTGATCAAAGCCCCGGCCGAGCTGGGTGCCGACATCGCTGTTGGCAACACCCAGCGCTTCGGCATGCCCATGGGCAACGGCGGCCCGCACGCCGCCTATCTGGCTTGCCGCGACGAATTCAAGCGGTCGATGCCTGGCCGCCTGGTCGGCGTCAGCATCGACTCGCACGGCAAACCGGCCTATCGCCTGGCGCTGCAGACCCGCGAGCAGCACATCCGTCGCGAGAAGGCCACCTCGAACATCTGCACCGCCCAGGTCCTGCCGGCCGTGGTTGCCAGCATGTATGCGGTCTATCACGGCCCGCAAGGCCTCAAGCGCATCGCGCAGCGCGTGGCCAGCTACACCGCGATGCTGGCGCAAGGCCTGACCGAGCTGGGCCGCAAGGTGCTGACCTCGCAAGCCTTTGACACCCTGACCATCGAGACCGGGGTCGACACCGATCGCATCCTGGCTGCGGCACTCGCCGCAGGCGCAAATCTGCGTCGCGTCTCCGATCAGCACCTCGGCGTTTCGCTGGACGAGACCAGCACGCAGGCCGACGTGGCCTCGCTGTGGTCCTGGTTCGCCAGTCCCGGCCAGAAGCTGCCCGAGCTGGCGGCCTTTGCCAAGGGTGTTGATTCGCTGATTCCGCCGGCGCTGCGCCGCAGCAGCGCCTTCCTGACGCACCCGGTCTTCAACCGCTATCACTCCGAGACCGAGATGCTGCGCTATCTGCGCAGCCTTGCCGACAAGGATCTGGCGCTGGACCGAAGCATGATTCCGCTGGGCTCTTGCACGATGAAGCTGAACGCCACCAGCGAGATGATCCCCATCACTTGGCCGGAGTTCGCCAACATCCATCCCTTCGCCCCGCAGAATCAGCTGAAGGGTTATGCGCTGCTGGACCAGCAGCTCACCGCCTGGCTCTGCCAGGCAACCGGCTACGCGGGCATCTCGCTGCAACCCAACGCCGGCTCGCAAGGCGAGTACGCCGGCCTGCTGGCGATCAAGGCCTGGCATGAGTCGCGCGGCGAAGGCCATCGCAAGATCTGCCTGATTCCTGAGTCGGCCCACGGCACCAACCCGGCCTCGGCCCAGATGGTTGGCATGCAGGTGGTGGTCACCAAGTGCGACAAAGAAGGCAATATCGATCTGGTCGATCTGCAGGCCAAGTGCGAGCAGCATGCCGCCAATCTGGCCGCGATCATGATCACCTACCCCTCCACCTATGGCGTGTTCGACACCCATGTGACGGAGATCTGCGCGATGGTGCGCAAGCATGGTGGCCGGGTCTATGTGGACGGCGCCAATATGAACGCGCTGGTCGGCGTGGCGGCACCGGGCGAGTTCGGTGGCGATGTCTCGCACCTGAACCTGCACAAGACCTTCTGCATCCCACACGGCGGTGGCGGCCCCGGTGTCGGACCGGTCTGCGTGGTCGAGGACCTGGTGCCCTTCCTGCCGGCACATCGCTCGGCCGGCATTGGTGCCGCAACGAATATCGGTGCGGTCAGCGCAGCACCTCTGGGCAATGCCGCGGTGCTGCCGATCTCGTGGATGTATGTGCGCATGATGGGCGCCGACGGCCTGACGGCTGCCACTGAGGTGGCGATCCTGTCTGCCAACTATGTGGCGGCGCGTCTGGCCGATGCTTACGACATCCACTTCAGCGGCAATATCGCTGGCGTCAAGGGCGGCGGCGTGGCGCATGAGTGCATTCTGGACCTTCGCCCGCTGAAGGAAACCAGCGGCATCAGCGCCGAGGATGTGGCCAAGCGCCTGATCGACTACGGCTTCCATGCGCCGACGTTGTCCTTCCCGGTCGCTGGCACGCTGATGGTCGAGCCGACCGAGAGCGAATCCAAGCATGAGCTGGACCGCTTCTGCGACGCGATGCTGGCGATCCGCGCTGAGATTGCCAAGGTCGAGGCGGGCAGCTGGAGCCGCGAGGACAACCCGCTGGTGAACGCGCCGCACACTGCCGAAAGCATGCTCAAGGCCGACTGGGCGCATGGCTACACCCGCGAGGAGGCTGCCTATCCGCTGGCTTCGCTGCGCAAGCAGAAGTACTGGGTGCCGGTCGGCCGTGTCGATAACGTGCATGGCGACCGCAACCTGTTCTGCTCCTGCCTGCCGCTGAGCGAGTACCAGTAATCTCCGCGTGATCCCGGGCTTGCCGTCCACCGACTGCGCAGCCCTGATGACCGCCTGTCCGACACCTTCGGCAGGCGGTTTTTTCCAAGCCGGCCCACTCCACACCGGAAGGATTCCGAATGGCTGTCTCCGTATTCGACCTCTTCAAGATCGGCATCGGGCCTTCGAGCTCGCACACCGTCGGCCCGATGCGTGCCGCGCGGCTGTTTGGCTTGCGGCTCAAGCACGACGGCCTGTTGGCGCGCACCGCGCGCGTGCAGGTCATTCTCTACGGCAGCCTGGGCGCCACCGGCAAGGGCCATGGCAGCGACAAGGCCGTGCTGCTGGGGCTGGCTGGCCATGAACCGGACAGCGTGGATGTGGAAGCCATTCCCGCACTGCTCGACGCCATCCGCGCCGGCGCGATGAACCTCATCGGCGAACACGAGCTGCGTTTCGATGAGTCGAAAGACCTGGTCTTCAAGCGCCGCGAATCGCTGCCTTTCCATGCCAACGGCATGCGCTGCCTGGCTTTTGATGCCGACGGTGAGGAGATCGCCAACCGCATCTACTACTCGGTGGGCGGTGGCTTCGTGGTCAGCGACGAGGTGGCCGCCGACGGCTCCAAGCAAAAGGTCATTGCGCCCGATGCTACGGTGCTGCCCTTCCCTTTCAAGAGCGGCGACGAATTGCTGGCGCTGACGCGCCAGCATGGCATCAGCATTGCCGACGTGATGCGCCGCAACGAGCGCCGCTGGCGCACTGATGAAGAGACCCGCGCCGGCTTGCTGCGCATCTGGCAGACCATGCAGGACTGCGTCACGCGGGGCTGCCGCACAGAAGGCATCCTGCCCGGCGGCTTTAAGGTGAAGCGCCGCGCCGCGCAACTGCACCGCGACCTGACCAGCAACCCGGAAGCCGCCTTGCGCGACCCCCTGCAGGTGATGGACTGGGTCAACCTCTACGCACTGGCGGTCAATGAGGAAAACGCCGCCGGTGGCCGGGTGGTGACTGCGCCGACCAATGGCGCGGCCGGCATCGTGCCTGCGGTGCTGCATTACTACACACGCTTCGTGCACGGATCCAACGAAGATGGCGTCGTCGACTTTCTGTTGACGGCGGCGGCCATCGGAATTCTCTACAAGGAGAACGCCTCGATTTCTGGCGCCGAAGTCGGTTGTCAGGGCGAGGTTGGCGTGGCCTGCTCGATGGCGGCTGCAGCCTTGTGCCAGGTGATGGGCGGCACCCCCGAACAAGTGGAGAACGCGGCCGAGATCGGCATGGAGCACCACCTGGGACTGACCTGCGATCCGGTGGGCGGACTGGTGCAGATTCCGTGCATCGAGCGCAATGCCATCGCCTCGGTCAAGGCGATCAACGCGGCGCGCATGGCGCTGCGCGGCGATGGCACGCACTTCGTCAGCCTCGACAAGGTCATCAAGACCATGCGCGAGACCGGAGCCGACATGGCCGCCAAGTACAAGGAAACCGCACGCGGCGGCTTGGCAGTGAATATCGTCGAATGCTAAAAAAGGCGCTGCCTCTCGGCAGCGCCAACCCTCTCCTCCTCCCCCCCCTCACTTTTTAGCGCGGATCTTTGCCAGCTCGGCCTGGGTTTCGTTCCACAACTCCATACCGACATTAGTGGCAATGGACGCGTTGACGCGAGTGAGCCTGTCGCGCATGCGGGCTGCCTCGGCAGGGCTCAGTTCATTGATCTGCATACCCTTGGTCCTCAGGTCTACCAAGGCCTTGGCGGCTTCTGCGCGTGTGTCCTTGCGCTCGAAGTCGCGGCTGATGACCGCAGCCTTTTGCAGCACCGTGCGCTCGTCCTGGCTCAGTCCGTCCCAGTATTTCTTGCTGACCAGCATGATCCACGGGCTGTAGACGTGGTTGGTCACGGTCAGGTACTTTTGCACCTCGTAGAACTTGGCTGAAAGGATGGTGTTGTACGGGTTCTCCTGCCCGTCCACCGCCTTGGTCTCCAGTGCACTGAACAGTTCAGAGAATGGCAGCGGCACCGCATTGGCGCCCAGCGACTTGAAGCTCTCGAGGAAGACATTGTTCTGCATCACGCGCAGCTTGATGCCGTCCAGGTCTTCCAGTTTCGCGACGGCACGCTTGTTGTTGGTCAGGTTGCGGAATCCGTTTTCCCAGTAGACAAGTCCCACCAGACCTTTTTCTTCGAGCTTGGCCTTGACCTTGTCGCCGATCGGGCCATCAAGCAGCGCATCGGCCTCCTTGCTGTTGTTGATCAGGAAGGGGGTGTCCCACAGGGCCATTTCCTTGGCAATGCCGACCAACGTGGCGGTGGATCCCACCATCATTTCCTGCGCACCACCGATCAGGGCCTGCTGCATCTGGGTGTCGGGACCGAGCGCGGCGTTACCGATGGCTCGCAGCTTCATCTTGCCGCCCGATAGCTTCTCCACGTTCTCGGCAAACACCTTGACGGCACGGCCTTGGTTGCTGGCTTCGGCGAGGCCGTAGCCAAATCGGATCATGCGCGGCTTGATGTCCTGCGCTTGGGCAGCAGTGGTTCCGAGGGTCAGGGAAATGATGCCAAGTGCAAGCAGGCTGCGGCGAAGGGTTTTCATTTGTGGGTCTCCTGGTTATGGTCGGGTCATGACTAACGCATCCACGCCATGGGCGCGATGACGATCTGCGGGAACACGGTGAACAAGGTAAGTATCAGCACATAGGTGATCAGGAAGGGGTTCACCCCCTTGATGACCTGGTGCATGGAGAGTCGCCCAACACTGGCCACCACATTCAGCACCGTGCCAACGGGCGGGGTGATCAGGCCAATGGCACCGTTGAGCACGAACATCAGGCCGAAATAGACGGGGTCGATGCCGGCCTTGACGGCGATGGGCAACATCACGGGCGCGAAGATCAAGATGGTGGGCGTCAGGTCCAAGGCCGTGCCGATCAGTACCAGGGTGATCATCATCATGGCCATCAGCAGGCGCGGCGACTCGATCAGACCGCCCAGCCAGCCGCTCAAGACATTGGGTAGGTCAGCGAGCGTGATCATGTAGCTGGCCACCTGGGCACCAGCACATAGGAACATCACAACGGCGGTGGTCTTGGCCGCGCGCACCAGCACGTCGTGAAGCTCACGCAGATTGAGCTCGCGGTGAATGAAGGCTGCCACCACCAAGGCGTAGAACGCTGCCACCACGGCTGCTTCGGTGGGCGTGAACAGCCCCGACTTCATGCCTCCAATGATGATCAGGGGCATCAGCATCGCCCAGAACGCCTTGACGGTGGCACGCAGCCGCTCGCGCATGGGCAAGGGTGTGCCGGAAGGCAGATCCATGCGGCGCAGTTGCAGCTTCCAGGCCACGATCAGTCCCAGCCCCATGATCAAGCCCGGCACGATGCCTGAGATGAACAGGGCAGAGATCGAGGTGTTGGTCGTCACCCCGTAGATCACGAAAGGCATCGATGGCGGGATGATGGGGGCGATGATGCCGCCGGCGGCGATCAGGCCCGCCGAGGTGTGCATGGGGTAACCATGGGCCCGCATCATGGGCAGCAGGATGGTGGCCAGAGCGGCAGTGTCGGCCAGCGCCGAGCCACTCATGCTGGCCATCAACACCGCTGCGCCAATGACCACGAACCCCAGGCCGCCGCGGATATGTCCGACCCAGGCCTGCGCCATGGCGATGATGCGCCGGCTGATGCCACCCGCGTTCATCAACTCTCCGGCCAGGATGAAGAAGGGCACGGCCAGCAGCGGGAAGCTGTCGATACCGGCCACCATGTTCTGTGCGAGCAGCTGGGTGTCCCAGAAGTCCAAGGCCCAGGCCATGCCGGCACCGGTCAGCACTAGGGCGATGGCCATCGGCATGCCGATACCCATCAGCACCACCATGCCCAGCACGAAGATCACGAAGGCCAGAGCCTCATTGCTCAAATTCAACCAGGCCATATCACTCCACCTCCACACCGTGGCCCAAATCCAGCGGCGTGCGCCTGATCAACTGGGTCAACGCGATCACGCCGATCACAAGCGCACTCAAGAGCGCCGGCAAAGGCAGCAGCGCACTGGAGTAGCCCAACACCACCGATTGACTGTCAAGTCCGACCACCACCTGCTGCCACGCACCCCAGCCCACCAGTACGCAGGCCAGCAGCACGGCCAGGCGTATCAAGCCCGTCATCAGCTTCATCAAATGCGGCTTTTTCCGCAGCGGTATCAACAGACTGGTGAACGCCATGTGCTCACCGAGTGGATAGGCCGCCGTGGCACCGATGAACACCATCCAGACGAACAGCAGTCTCGACAGCTCCTCACTCGCTGCCACGCCGCTGCCGAAGGCATAGCGAAGCACGACATTGATGAAGACCGCCGCGGCCATCACCGCCAGGCAAAGAGCCATGGCGGTTTCACTGCTTCGTTGCCACAGCGGTTTGGCTGGGCTTGCGTTTGTGATGGGGCTCATCAGCCGCCTCCTTTAAGCCAGGCCAAGACCTGAGCAAGTTGTTGATCGAGGGACGTGGCGGCGGCGACCGTGACGACACCCTCTTCATCATCTGGCGCTTCCAGTGCGGCGAACTGGCTGGACACCAGGCTCACCGGGAACAGATGCTCAGCTGAGCGCGCCGCGACGCGCTGCAGCGACAGCTCCCGACTGATGTCCAGGTACACAAAGCGCAGACCCGGTGATGCAGCCCTCAGCTGATCGCGATAGCTGCGCTTCAAGGCCGAGCAGGCCAGGACACCGCCGTGCTCTGCGCCGGCAAGCGCGGCGGACAGGCGCTCCAGCCAGCCCTGGCGGTCCGCATCGGTAAGCGGGATGCCGGCGCGCATTTTTGCGATCGATTCGTCGGCGTGATACGAATCGCCTTCGATGTACGGCGTGCCCAAGGCCTGAGCCAAGGTGAGGCCCAGACTGGACTTGCCGCAGCCGGCGACTCCCATCACCACAAGCTTTCTCATCTTTCGTCCACCTCTCGACCAGACCTGTTTCGCAATTTCATACCGATGACTTGTTATGGATAGCGCTATCCGACTCGCGCCGAAAAGAGGGCGACCGGATATCGCCTCTATGTTCAACGGCCCCCGCAAGGACCGATTGCTTCTCTAGCCGGCCTGTCGTCTCGCAAGGACAAATATCCTTGCGCGCCGAAGCTGGACAGCGCTATCCTAAGCCAAACTCAATTCAAGCCAATCAGGGTATACACGCAACGATGTCGAGCTCGAACGTTAAGAAGGCCGCCAACTCCCCTGTCCCATCACCGGCACGCCGCCCGCGTGCGAGCGGGCGCACGACCCTGGCCGATGTCGCCCAGGCCGCACAGGTCAGCCCGATAACCGTGTCACGCGCGCTGCGCGGAGAACGCGCCGTGGCCCCAGACCTGGTCGAGCGCGTGCAGGCTGCCGCTCGCGAGTTGGGCTACGTGCCGGATCCGGCTGCTCGTGCGCTGGCGTCCAGTCGCAGCAGCCATGTGGCGGTCTTGATCCCCCTGCTGAGCAATGCGCTGTTCGTGGACCTGTTGGACGCCGTGCAGCGCCGGCTGCTCCCGGCGGGCTATCAAACCCTGATCGGAGTGACACACTACGACCCGGCCGAGGAAGAAGCCTTGCTCAGCAACTTTTTGCTGCACCGCCCCGCGGGCCTGATCGTCACCGGCTTCGACCGCACCGATGCGGCGCGCCAGTTGATCGAAAGCAGTGGCGTGCCCTGTGTCCATGTGATGGAAACGACACAGCAGGACGGTGTCTACAGCGTCGGGTTTTCACAGTCCGATGCGGGCGCGGCCATGACGCAGGTCCTGATCGATCGTGGCTACCGGCGCATTGCATTCGCGGCGGCGCAACTGGACCCCCGTACCCTGCAGCGCGTCCAAGGCTACCGCCAAGCCATGCAGGCTGCCGGCCGCCTGGATCACAAGCTGGAATGGCTGAGCCCTGAACGTTCTTCGCTGGCCTTGGGAGGCGAATTGTTCGAACGCATCCATGCGGATGACCCGGCGGTCGACGCCATCTTTTTCAACAATGACGACCTGGCCCAAGGTGCCTTGCTGGCTGCCCTTCGACTGGGAGTGAAAGTGCCCGAGCAGGTCGCCGTGGCCGGCTTCAACGACTTGACGGGCAGTGACCAGATGCTGCCCCCACTGGCCACTGTACGCACTCCGCGCAGTGCCATCGGCGCGCGCGCTGCGGTGATGCTGATGAAGCTGATGCGCGGCGAAGCCGTGGCGGAGCCGAGCTCGGACCTGGGCTTTGAACTGGTGCTGCGCGGCAGTGTCTGAATGCACCGCCGCGCATGCGCCATCAGTCGGCCCCTGAAGGGGCCAGAGCAGTATCATGAGACTGCTGCACGTCCTCAACCAAGGCCTTGGACTGGCGGTCTCGCACCAGATAGCTGTAGATCACCGGCACCACAACCAGGGTCAGCAGCGTCGAGGTGATCACGCCGCCGATGATGGCGCGGCCCATCGGCGCCTGGATTTCGCCGCCTTCATTGAGCGCAATCGCCATTGGAAGCATGCCGAACACCATCGCCGCGGTCGTCATCATGATCGGCCGCATGCGGATCAGACCGGCCTGCAGCAGCGCCTCGGCCACGGTGGCGCCGGCCTTGCGCGCATGGTTGGCGAAGTCCACCAGCAGAATGGCGTTTTTGGTCACTAGACCCATCAGCATCACCAGGCCGATCATCGAGAACACATTCAGCGTCGAGTTCCACAGCAGCAGCGCCAGCATCACGCCGATCAGCGCCAGGGGCAGCGAGGCCATGATCGCAATCGGCTGCAGGAAGCTGCCGAATTGGCTGGCCAGCACGATGTAGATGAAGATCACCGCCAGCCCCATCGCGCCCAGCAGGCCCGAAAACGCCTCGGCCTGCTGCTTGCCGGCGCCGTCCACCATGAAGGAGACGCCTGGCGGCAACTGGGTGGACTTGATCAGCTTCTGTACCTCGGCATTGACCTCGCCCGAGGTACGTCCCTGCACGCCGGCGAAGACGGCCTCGCGCCGCTGCAGGTTCTGGCGCCGGATCACCTCCGGGTTGAAGACCTGCTCGATGGTAGCCACCTGGTCGAGCGCGATCGGGGAGCCGTCCTTGGCAAAGGCAACCGGCAGCTTGCGCATCTGCTCCACCCGTTCGCGCTGCTCACGCGGCAGGCGCAGCAGCACCTCGACCTGGTTGCCGTCCGGCGTGGTCCAGTAGGTCGCAACCTCGCCGTTCACATAGGCGCGCAGCGAGGAGGCGATCTGCGGTGCAGACAGGCCCAGTTCCCGTACGGCTGAATCCTTCAGGCGCACCGCATAGGCTGGCAAGCCGGGTTTGACCGTCGTATCCACGTCCACCGCACCCGGCACCTTCTTGATCTTCTCGACCAGGTCGGTGGCCGCCCGGGTCAGGGCCTCGGGATCGCTGCCCAGCAGCGTGATCCAGACCGGCTTGTCGAAGCCGACGCTGACCTCGATGCCCGGGATCTTGGCGATGTCGGCGCGGATCGCATCCTCGATCTGCTTCTGGCTGCGCTGGCGCAGCTTGCGATCCACCAGGGAGATGTTCATCGCGGCCTGGTTGCGGCCGGTGCTCAAGCCCTCGCCGGTGCTGCCCACCACGGTCGACAGGGTCTTGATCTCGGGATATTTCGAGACGATCTCCTCGACCTGGCGCACCTTGGCATCACCACGCTCCAGGCTGGAAGCCACCGGCTGGCGCAGCGTCACTTGCGTGAATCCCTGGTCGGTCTGTGGCACGAACTCGCTGCCCACCAGCGGCGCGAGTGCCAGCGCCACGACAAAGCTTGCAGCACCGCCAGCCAATACCAGACCGCGCGGCGTGATAGTGGCCCAGCGCAGGCGGCGCGGGCTGCTGCGGTCGCGCTGCCCCTGGCTGTCAAAGCCGCGGCCGTAAGCCGGCATCGGCGGCACGAACATGCGATAGCGACGGCCCGAGAACGCCCAGTGGATCAGGCGCTCGTAGGCGCTGTGCATCCAGTCCATCATGCGGTCGGTGCCGCGCATCAGATGGCCCAGCACAGGCAGCTTGGCCAGGCGCGTGCTCGGCGGATCCTTCCAAACGCTAGACAGCATCGGGTCCAGCGTGAAGCTGACGAACAGGCTCACCAGCACCGCCACCGCCACCGTGATGCCAAAGGGATGGAAGAACTTGCCAATGATGCCCCCCATGAAGGCCACCGGCACGAACACAGCGCAGATGGCGAAGGTGGTGGCCATCACCGCCAGGCCAATCTCATTGGTGCCATCGAAGGAGGCCTGGTGGTGGTCCTTGCCCATGGCGACGTGACGCACGATGTTCTCGCGCACCACGATGGCATCGTCGATCAGCAGGCCGATGCACAGCGACAGCGCCATCATCGTCATGAAGTTCAGCGTGAAACCGAAGGCATGAACGGCGATGAAGCTGGAGATCACCGCGATCGGCAAGGTCAAACCGGTGATGATGGTCGAGCGCCAGCTGTGCAGGAACAGGAAGACGATGGCCACCGTCAGCAGCGCGCCTTCGATCAGCGTGTGCTTCAGGCCGGTCAGAGAATTCTTGACCCAGTCGCTGCTGGCGTAGATCAGGTTCAGCTCCACATCCTTGGGCAGGCCGCGACGCAACTCCTCCATCGCTTCCTTCACCGCATCGCCGGTCTTGACGATGTTGGCGTCCTGCTGCTTGAAGACATTGAAGGTCACGGCCGGTGCGCCGTTGATGCGGGCCAGGTTGTCGGCCTCGCGCTCACGCTCCACCAGGGTACCCAGGTCGCCCAGCGTCAGCACCAGATTGCCGCGCCTCGCCACCACCTGATTGGCGAACTGCTTGGGGTCCTTGATTCGGCCCTCGACGCGCAGGATCGCGTCCGAGGTCTTGTCCGACAACACGCCCACCGGCTGGTCGGCATTGGCCTCGCGCAGAGCGCTGGCCACCTCGGCCGGTGTGATGCCATAGGCGCGCAGACGCAGCGGATCGAGGTCGATGCGCACCTCGCGCGTCACCATGCCGCCGACATCGACCTTGGCGACGCCCTCGACGCGCCCCAGGCGCTTGGCGATGGTCAGCTCGCTCATCATCGAGAGCTCGCGCGCCGGCCGGGTCTTGCTCATCAACGCCATCACCACCACAGGTTGGGCGTTATCGGCCTGGAAGCGCGAGACGATGGGCGCCTTCACGTCCTTGGGGAAGACCGCCTGCACGGTGGCGATGCGATCGCGCAGATCCTGCATCGCGCGGTTCATGTCGGTGTTCAGCGAGAACTCGACATTGGCCTGCACGCGCCCTTCGAAACTGCGCGACTGGATCTTGTCGACACCAGCGATAGTGTTGAGCGCCTCCTCCAGCGGCTTGGCGACTTCACGCTCCACCGCCTCGGGCGAGGCTCCGGGATAGCGCACATCAATATAGGCGCCGGGCAGCGAGATGTCGGGCATCTGCTCGACACCGAGCTTGGCGTAGGAAAACAGGCCCAGCACGCACAGGGCCACCATCACCATGGTCGCGAAGACCGGGTTCTGGATCGAGACTCGGGTCATCCACATCGGAGTCTCTCCTGCATCACTGCTGGTTGGTCGCGCCGCTGGCGGCCGCGCTGGCCACCTGCGCACGACTGGACACAACAGCCGCCTTAGCGCCATCGCGAAGGTTGTCGAAACGTGCAGCCAGCACCAGGGCCTCAGGCGCCAGGCCGGTCAGCACCTCGACCCGGCCTTCGCGCACATCGCGGCGACCGGTGGTGACGATGCGCCTAACCAGCGCACCGTTCTCGATCAGCCAGACCTGCTCCTGGCCGGAAGTGCTGCTGAGTGCGGCAATTGGCACCGCCAGCCGCTGAGTCTCGTCCGGCAGCTCGACACGTGCCATCGCGTACTGGCCGGCCCGGAATTCTTCCTTGGGATTGGCCAGCTCCAGCGTGACGCCGATCGAGCGCGTGCCGGGCTCGGCGGCCGGTGCGATGCGGGCGATGCGCGCTTCCACCGGGCGTTCGATGCCTTCGATGCGGACCTGCACCGGCATCCCCGGCTTCAGCCTGCTGACCTCATGGGTGCCGACCAGCCCGGCCAGTTCCAGCTTGCTCAGGTCGACGATGGTCAGCAGCTGCTGTTCGGCCGTCAGTTTTTCACCAGACAGCGCGTGCCGCTTGGCAACCACGCCGCTGATCGGCGCCACCAGCGCCGCCTGGCGCAGCGACGACTGACTGGTCTCGAGCTGCGCCTGGGCCACGGCCAGCTGGGCGCGAGCCGCCTCCAATGCTGCACGTGAAGTGTCCAGCGCCGTCGCGGCGATGAACTGTTGGTCGGCCAAGCCTTGGTTGGCCTTGTATTGGCGCTCGGCTTGCTCCAGCTGCGCCTTCGCAGACGCGACGCCGGCGCTGCGCTCGGCCACACGGTGGCGCAGTTCGTCCAGATCGATCTGGCCCAGCGCTTGGCCGGTGCGCACACGGCTGCCCTCAGCCACCGCCAGGCTCAGCAGCGTGCCGGCCGACTTGCTGCGCACGACGACCGTGCCCGGCGCCACCAACGGGCCGGAAAACTCGACCATGGCCGGCATGCTGACTCGCAAGGGCTTGAGCACCTCGTTGGCGACGAACTCCAGCGTCGGTTCAACCTTGGCCGCAGCTGTCGGCTTTGCGCCTGCATTCTTGCCGGCCCATATTGCCGCTCCCCCACCAGCCAGAGCCAGCACCGCCACGCCGCCAATCACCCATTGCTTGCGCATGGTCTCCCCTTCTTCGTCTGAGCTTGAAAACCGGCGCAGTGTATGGGGCCTGTTTGACAGGAACGGCGCAACTGCGACGAAACGCAGAAAGCTCGGCACGACCTGCAGAGTGCCTGGACCGGCCGCACAGGCCGCCTGCCCCATCAGTCCTGTGGGTGCGGCGCGGCAAGATGCAGTCGGCGGCTGCGCCAGCAGCACCACGCACCGCCCAGTGCAGCGGCACTGGCCGCCCAGAACACCACCGCATAGCCCATCTGCTGGGCCAGCCAGGCGCCGCCCACACCGCCGATGACGCCCGAGCTGCCGTAGCCCAACACCGAGTAGAGTGCCTGGCCGCGGCCACGCAGACGGCCTGGGAAATAGCGCGACACCAGCGCGATGCAGGCCGTGTGCTGCGCGGCAAAGGTCAGCGCATGGGTGCTCTGCGCCAGCACTAGCACCCAGAGCTGGCTGCCGAAGGCTGCGGTCAACGCAAATCGCCCGCTGGTCACCAGCGCAGCGGCCACCAGCCAGCCATGCAGGCTGCCGCGCTCCAGCAGCCGGCCCTGCAGCCAGAACCAGGCGATTTCCACCACCACCGAGACGGCCCACAGCATGCCGACCACCGGCTTGCCATAGGCCAGGCTGTCGAGATACAGGCTGAAGAAGGCATACAGCGCCGAGTGGGCCAGCACCGTCAGAAACACGCCGGCGAAGAACCAGCGAACCTCGGCGCGCCGCAGCACCTCGGACACCGGTGGCGACTCTTCATGCTCATGCGCGGCCGGTGCCGGCTGCACCGGCAGGCGCCAGGCCGCCATCACAACCAGGGCCAGCGAAATCAGCAGACACCAGACGA
Source organism: Roseateles sp. (assembly GCF_044373315.1). Lineage (GTDB taxonomy): Bacteria > Pseudomonadota > Gammaproteobacteria > Burkholderiales > Burkholderiaceae_C > JACDQM01. The sequence goes on from NZ_JBILQK010000006.1 coordinate 18,732, forward strand.
AGTGCTTGAGCCCGAAATGCTCGAACCACCAGCCCGCGGCCAACACGGCGGCCAGAAAGCCGATCGAGCCCCAGACGCGCACGCGCCCATAACGGCGGGCATCCATGCCCCCGCTGGCCGACAGATTGGCCGCCACCACTGTTTCGGTCAGCGGCACGATGGCGGCGTTGAACATGAACATCAGAAAGCTCGCCACCGCCAGCACCGCAAAGTTGGGCGGCAGGGCAAAGCCCAGCGCCGCCAGTGCGCTGGCCACAGCAGCCAGGCGGATCAGCTCGACGCGGCGCCCGCTGCGATCGGCCAGCGCGCCCCAGACATAGGGCGCAAACAGACGGGTCCAACTGGATACCGAGGCGAGCAGGCCGATCGCGAACACCGACAGGCCCAGCTCCTGGTACCAGAGCGGGGCATAGGGGTTGAAGACGCCGATCGAGAAGAAGTAGGCGCAGGACAGGACTGCGCTGGCCGCCAGGGTGCGACCGGCATCGGCCATCAGCGCTGGCCGGCGATCGGTGGCACCGGCAGGCGCACGTCAGCGCACTGGGCGCGGTGGCGCAGTGCGTGGTCCATCAGCACCAGGGCCAGCATGGCTTCGGCAATCGGCGTGGCGCGGATGCCGACGCAGGGGTCGTGGCGGCCGAAGGTCTCCACCGAGGTGGACGCCAGGCTGCGGTCGATCGAGGCCTTGGGCGTGCGGATGGAGCTGGTCGGCTTGATCGCGATCGATGCCGTGATGTCCTGCCCAGTGGAAATGCCGCCGAGCACGCCGCCGGCATGGTTGCTGACGAAACCCTCGGGGCTGAGCTCATCGCCATGGTGGCTGCCGCGCTGTGCGACGACACCGAAGCCATCGCCGATCTCGACGCCCTTGACCGCATTGATGCCCATCAGCGCGTAGGCGATGTCGGCATCGAGCTTGTCGAACAGCGGCTCGCCCAGGCCCACCGGCACGCCGCTGGCCTGCACCAGGATGCGCGCACCGACCGAGTCACCGTCGCGGCGCAGTTGGTCCATATAGGCTTCCAACTCGGCGATCTTGCTTACGTTGGCGGCGAAGAAGGGGTTGTTCGGCACATGGCCCCAGCCCTCGAACGGGATCTCGATCTCGCCCAACTGGGTCATGCAGCCGCGGAACTCGGTGCCATAGCTCTGCTTGAGCCATTTGCGCGCGACCGCGCCAGCGCCCACCATCGGCGCGGTCAGGCGTGCCGAACTGCGGCCGCCTCCGCGCGGATCGCGCAGGCCATATTTGCGCCAGTAGCTGTAGTCGGCGTGGCCGGGGCGGAAGGTGTCCAGAATGTTGCCGTAGTCCTTGCTGCGCTGGTCGGTGTTCTTGATCAGCAGGCAGATCGGCGTGCCGGTGGTCCGGCCTTCGTAGACGCCCGAGAGGATCTCCACCGCATCCGGCTCGTTGCGCTGGGTGACATGGCGGCTGGTGCCGGGGCGGCGACGGTCCAGCTCGGGCTGGATGTCGGCCTCGCTCAGCTCCAGCCCGGGAGGGCAGCCGTCGATCACGCAGCCGATGGCGGGTCCGTGGCTCTCGCCGAAATTGGTAACGCGGAACAAGTCGCCGAAAGTGCTGCCTGACATGGGAAACCCGGGGTGAACGAGGCGACCATTCTACGGGCCGCCCAAGCAAAAGACGGCCCGCAGGCCGTCCTTCGCGCGGGGCCAACCGGGCCTAGAGCTTGGACTCGGGCTGCGTCTCGCCCTCCTCGACCGGCCAGTCGCGGATATAGGCCTTGAGCATGCGGTTCTCGAAATCCTGGCTGTCGACCACCGCCTTGGCCACGTCGTAGAAAGAGATCACGCCATTGAGCGTCCGCCCGCCCAACACCGGCATATAGCGCGCGTGGCGGCCCAGCATCATGCGGCGCACCTCGTCCATTTCGGTCTCGGGCGTGCAGGTCAGCGGATGGTCGTCCATCACCGAGCGCACCAGCAGATGGCCGACCGATCCGCCGTTCTTGACCACGGCCGCGATCACTTCACGGAAGGTCAGCATGCCGACCAGATCGCCATGCTCCATCACCACCAGCGAACCGATGTCGTACTCAGCCATCGTGGTGACGGCTTCGGCGAGCGGCTGGTCGGGTTGGACGGTGTAGAGCGTGCCGCCTTTGACACGCAGAATATCGATGACTTTCATGGGGAAGATCCTTTGCCGGCTGCGACCGACTGGGCCGGAATTGCGCTGTGGGCAACATAGCACACAATCGCGCCACAACACATCTCGGAGACACCATGTCTGGCTTCGCCGACCCCGGCTTTGACACCTTGGCGCTACACGCTGGCGCTGCGCCCGATCCCACCACGGGTGCCCGCATCACGCCGCTACATCTGAGCACGTCCTTCGTGTTCGAGAGCGCCGAGCATGCCGCCTCGCTGTTCAATATGGAGCGCGCCGGGCATGTCTATTCGCGTCTGTCCAATCCGACCACAGCCGTCTTCGAGGAGCGTATGGCCGCGCTTGAAGGCGGCGTCGGCGCCATCGCCACCGCCAGCGGGCAGGCCGCGCTGCACCTGGCCATTGCCACCATCGCCGCGGCCGGCTCGCACATCGTCGCGTCCAGCAGCCTCTATGGCGGCTCGCACAATCTGCTGCACTACACGCTGGCGCGCTTCGGCATCAGCACCACCTTTGTCAAACCCGGCGACCTCGACGCCTGGCGCGCCGCGATCCGCCCAGAGACCCGGCTGCTGTTCGGCGAAACCGTCGGCAATCCGGCGATGGATGTGCTGGACATCCCCGGCATCTCGGCCATCGCGCACGAGGCCGGCCTGCCGATGCTGGTGGACGCCACGCTGTCGACGCCCTATCTGATCCAACCCTTCGCGCATGGCGCGGATCTGGTGTTCCACTCGGCCACCAAATTCCTCTGCGGTCACGGCACCGTGGTCGGCGGCGTGCTGGTGGACAGCGGCGGGTTCGATTGGGACGCGGCGCATGCGCGAAGCGGGCGCTTCGCCGAGTTGTGCGAGCCCTACGCCGGCTTCCACGACATGGTATTCAGCGAGGAAAGCACGGTCGGCGCCTTCCTGCTACGCGCGCGCCGCGAAGGCCTGCGTGACTTCGGCGCCTGCATGAGTCCGCACACCGCGTGGTTGATGCTGCAGGGCATCGAAACCTTGTCGCTGCGCATGCAGCGCCATGTGGCCAATGCGCAGAAGGTGGCCGAGTTCCTGGTGGGACAGGACTTCGTCGAGCGCGTCGGCTACCCGGGGCTGGCCTGCCATCCCAGTCATGCGCTGGCCCAGAAGCTGATGCCGCGCGGCTGCGGCGCGGTGTTCAGCTTCGACATCAAGGGCTCGCGCGAGCAGGGCCGGCGCTTCATCGAGGCGCTGCAGATCTTCTCGCACTTGGCCAATGTGGGCGATGCCCGCTCGCTGGTGATCCATCCGGCTTCCACCACGCACAGCCGCATGGACGACGCGGCGCTGGTCCGGGCCGGGATCGGTGCCGGCACGATTCGCCTGTCTATCGGCCTGGAAGATGCTGACGACCTGATCTCCGATCTGAAGCGCGCGCTGAAGATTGCCAGCAAGTGAAGAAGCGGAGCGCCTAGACATCATGGAACTTCGAGTCCTGGGCCAGACGGCCTATGCCTATACCGGCGGCAAGCGCTTTGACCCCGCCCTGCCCTGCGTCGTCTTCATCCACGGCGCGCTCAACGACCACAGCGTCTGGACCCTGCTGGCGCGCTGGCATGCACACCATGGCTACAGCGTGCTGGCCGTCGATCTGCCCGGCCATGGCCGCAGCGGCAATTGCGCACCGCTGCCCGATGTGCAATGCCTGGCCGATTGGGTCTTGGCGCTGCTGGACGCCGCCGGCGTGGCGCGTGCCGCCCTGGTGGGCCACAGCATGGGTTCGCTGATCGCGTTGGAGGCCGCTGCGCGCGCACCTGAACGCTCCAGCCATCTGGTGATGGTGGGCACCGCCTATCCGATGAAGGTTTCCGAAGCCCTGCTGGCCACGGCACGCGAAACACCGCTGAAGGCCATCGACATGGTCAACAGCTTCTCGCACTCGGGGCTGGCGACCAAGCCTTCCTATCCGGGGCCGGGCGCCTGGCTGCATGGCGGCGGCCGCGCGCTGATGCGACGCATCCAGTCCCGGCAGGGCCAGACCAATCTGTTCGAGCATGACTTCAAGGTCTGCGATGCCTATGCCGGCGGCCTGCAGGCGGCCGAGCGCGTCACTTGCCCGGCCAGCCTGATCCTCGGCGAGCGCGACCAGATGACCTCGCCGCGCCAGACCCGCGAGCTGGCCGCAGCGCTGAAGGCCCGGGTCTATACCGTGCCAGCCGGGCACGCCTTGATGGCCGAATCGCCGGATCCGGTGCTGGCCGCGATGCGGCGCGCGCTGGCGAACTGAAGTCAGCGCCAGGCGCTACCAGCGGCAGCCCTTGCCGCGCAGCGCATCGGCGGCAATCGCGGCCGCGCCCACCAGGCCGCTGTCACGATGCGCATCGCGGCAGTCGGCCCGCGCCGCGCCCTCGATGCTCTCGCCCAGCTTGCTCTTGCGCTCAGGTGGGTGCGGCAGCAGCTGCAGCACGCCGCGTGAGCTGCGCACTGAGACCTCGCCCGCGCGCGGCAGCGACAGGTTCAGTTTCGCTGGCGGCGCACTGGCCGAGGCCGAGGGCGGCGTGGCCACATCGTGGCCCAGCTGCGCGCCCGCGTCAGGGCCAGCGGCGACCGGCAGCCTGGGCGGCGGTGGCAGCAGCGGCAGTGCCGAGGCAGGTGGCGGGATGGCGGAAGTCGCCGGCATGGCAGGCGCGCTGGGCAGAGGCTGCAGCTCCGTGGCGTTTGCACTGACGGCTGCGGAGTCAGACAGCTTTTCGATCGGCCGCTCGATCGGTGTCGGCTGACGCGGCGCCGCAGGCAGGGCTGCCACCTCCGGCGGGGACTCGGCCTTGGCCGCAGCCGGCGCCAGCGGTGCGGTGGGCGCGCGGCGCGAGATGGCCGCAGGCTCCGGCAGGCTCGAACGCTGTACGGTCGGCAGGCTGAGCCCGGGCACAGCCTCCACCAGCTCAGACACTGCTGGCAATGGCCCGGTGCGTTCCAGCGCCGGTGTGCTGGGCGTGGGCAAGCGCAGCCGAGGCGCAGGTGCCAGTGCAGCCGCCGCAGCGGTCGCATCAATCGCCGACAAGGCTGGCGTCGCCAGGCGTTCGACCGCCGCCGGCGGCGGCTCCAGGCGTCTAGGTACGGTCGGCGCAGCTGGCAATGCAGCCGATAAGGGAGGCAGCACGGCCGCAGCGCTCGCGTCATCGCTGCCGGCCGCACTCGACAAGGGCTGCAGCGAGTCGGGCACACGCCCCACGCTTTGAGGGCTGCTTAGGCCGTTGGAAACCGCCGCAGGTTCCGTACTGCTGAGCGGCGCGACATCACCCAGGGGCTGCACCGCTTGTTGTGCATCTCGCGCTTGCCACAGGCCCAGCCTCGCGGCGCCTGGCTCAGGCGCTCGTGCTGCGGCATCCGATTCGGCGCGCACCGCGCCGCCGAATCGTCGGGACTTGGCCTCGCCCTGCGGGCCATTGTCCGGGACAGGCGGCGCTGGTGGACCGCTGCGGGCCTGGGGCTCATCCCAGCGCAGGCGCACGCTCAGGCTGCCCCAGGCGCCCTCACCCGGCCTCGCTTGCCCGCCGGGGGTGTTGCCCAGCATCAGCACCAGCCAGACGTGCAGCAACAGCGCCAGCACAAGGCATTGGCGCAGGCGCTGTTCGGCCAATCGAGGCTGCCTCGTCAAAGCTAGGGTCGAAGGTAGTTGCAGCACGGCAGACGCGGAGGGCGCAGTCGGAGAAGCCGGAATGCCGCGCAGTGTGCCAGAGCGGGCTTGTCCCGATGGTGGTCGGCGCGGCTTGCGCGTGCAATCAGGCCCTCTCCCACTGCATCCGCCCGAACATGAGCCAGAGCGCCGATCTCGACCGCGTGAAGAGCTTCAGCAGCTTCGCTGAGTTCTACCCCTTCTACTTGGGCGAGCACAGCAATCGCATGTGCCGCCGCCTGCACTTCCTGGGCTCGACGCTGGCGCTGCTGTGCCTGGGCATGCTGGTACGCAGTGGCGACTGGAGCTGGCTGCTGTACGGCCTGCTGGCCGGCTATGGCTGCGCCTGGCTCGGCCACTTCGGCTTTGAGAAGAACAAGCCGGCCTCGTTCAAGCGCCCGCTCTACAGCTTCATGGGTGACTGGGTGATGTATCGCGACATCTGGCTTGGCCGGGTCAAGCTCTGACCCCGTCCCCGGTGCTCAAGCGAGTGTGCGGCGCAGATTGAGCAGCATGTCGGCCACCATTTCAGGCAGCTCGTACCGAAGCTTCCAGCCCCAGTCTTGCTGGGCCACGCGGTCGTCAATGCGCTGCGGCCAGCTGGCGGCGATGGCCTGACGAAAGTCCGGCGCATAGCGGATCTCGAAGCCGGGGATGTGCTTGCGGATCTCGGTAGCGATCTCGGCCGGCGTGAAGCTGATGCCAGCAAGGTTGTAGGAGCCGCGCTGGGTGATCGCCTCGGCCGGCGCTTCCATCAGCTCGATCGTGGCGCGCAGCGCATCGCTCATGTACATCATCGGCAAGGCCTGACCCTCTTCGAGGAAGCAGCTGTAGCGGCCCTCCTTCAGCGCGGCATGGAAGATCTCCACAGCGTAGTCGGTGGTGCCGCCGCCCGGCGGCGTCTTCCAGCTGATCAGGCCCGGATAACGCAGGCTGCGCACGTCAACGCCGTGGTTGGCGTGGTACCAGGCGCACCAGCGCTCGCCGGCCAACTTGGAGATGCCGTAGACCGTGGTCGGGTCCATCACCGTGCTCTGCGGCGTGTCGAGCGCCGGCGTGCCAGGGCCGAAGGCGGCGATGGAGCTGGGCCAGAACACGCGCTCCAGCTTGGCGGTGCGCGCCAGCTCCAACACATTGAGCAGGCCCTTCATGTTCAGGTCCCAGGCCCACATCGGGTGCTTCTCGCCACTGGCTGATAGCGCCGCCGCCAGGTGATAGATCTGCGTGATGCTGTGGCGTTTCACAACTGCGGTCAGCGCGGCGGCGTCGGTCACGTCCAGCATCTCGTGTGCCAACTGCGGCACGCGGCCTTGCGGGGCCACATCGCTGGTGATGACGGCGTCATTGCCGTGACGCTGGGCCAGTTCCAGCGCCAGCTCACTGCCGATCTGCCCGTTGGCACCAATGATCAGGATGCGGGGGCTTTTCTTTTGCTTCGTCGTCGTCATGCTCAGGCCTTGATCAATCCAAGTTCACGTCCGGCCTGCGCGAAGGCGGCCACGGCACGCTCCAGGTGTTCACGCTCGTGCACGGCCGAAATCTGCACGCGGATGCGCGCCTGGCCTTTGGGCACTACCGGGAAGAAGAAACCCACGGCATAGACACCCAGTTCCAGCAGGCGCGCGCTCAGGCGCTGCGCCATCACCGCGTCATAGACCATGATTGGCACGATCGGGTGGGTGCCGGGCTTGATCTCGAAGCCTGCTTGCTGGATGGCCGCGCGGAAATACGCCGTGCTGGCCTCCAGCTTGTCGCGCAAGGCCGTTGAGCCTTCCAGCAAGTCCAGCACCGCGATCGAGGCGCCGACAATGGACGGCGCCACCGTGTTGGAGAACAGGTAGGGGCGCGAGCGCTGACGCAGCAGCTCGATCACTTCCTTGCGGCCGCTGGTGAAGCCGCCCGAGGCACCGCCCAGCGCCTTGCCCAAGGTGCCTGTGATGATGTCGATCTTGCCGAACACCTCGCAATATTCATGCGTGCCGCGGCCCGTCTTGCCCAGGAAGCCGCTGGCATGGCATTCGTCGATGCCCAGCAGCGCGCCATAGCGGTCAGTGATGGCCCGGATCTGGTCGAGTTGCGCAATGGTGCCGTCCATCGAAAACACGCCGTCGGTGAAGACCAGCTTGAAGCGGGCACCATCCGCCTCGGCCTGCTGCAGGCAGCGCTCAAGGTCGGCCATGTCGTTGTGCTTGTAGCGATAGCGCTTGGCCTTGCACAGGCGAATGCCGTCGATGATGGAGGCGTGGTTCAGCTCGTCGCTGATGATCGCGTCTTGCTCGCCCAGCAGCGGTTCGAACAGGCCGCCGTTGGCATCAAAGGCCGCCGCGTAAAGAATGGTGTCCTCGGTGCCGAGGAAGCGGGCCAGGCGCTGCTCCAGCGTCTTGTGCAGGTCCTGCGTGCCGCAGATAAAGCGCACCGACGAGAGGCCGTAGCCATGCGTGTCCAACGCGTGATGCGCGGCGGACAGCACGGCTGGGTGCGCGGACAGACCCAGGTAGTTGTTGGCGCAGAGATTGATCACCTCGCGGCCGTCGTTGGTGTGCACGACGGCGCCCTGCGGACCGGTGATGACGCGCTCGCTCTTGAACAGGCCGGCGTCGCGGATCGTCTGCAGTTCCTGACGCAGATGCGCATAGAAGTCTTCTGCGGTGCTCATGCTGGGGTCTCCTGGTGCACAATTCACTAAATAGAACGCAGTTCGATATATCGAACTTGTGTGCAGTATCTGAGATTTTCTTTTCAAGGTCAAGCCATGTCCACACTCCTAGTCGACCCCACAGAGCCGCCGCGCGTGGGCGCCACCCTGCAGGCGCTGCGTCAGGCCCAGGGCTTGTCCTTGGATGAGTTGTCTCGGCGTGCCGGCGTCTCCAAGTCGATGTTGTCGCAGATCGAGCGCAACCAGGCCAATCCCACGGTGGCCGTGGTCTGGCGCTTGGCGAACGCGCTGCGGGTGGAACTGTCGGAGCTGCTCAGCGGTGCGCGCTCAAATGCACCAGCCATCGAGACCGTGGCCTCGCACGCTACGCCCGGCCTCAACAGCCCGGACGGGCTGTGCCATCTGCGCATCCTGGGCCCGATCGACCTGGCGGGCCAATTCGAGTGGTACGAGCTGAGCATCAAGCCGGGTGGTGCACTCGAATCCGCCCCGCATGAACCAGGATCGCGCGAGCACCTCAGCGTGCTGTCCGGCAGCCTGGAAGTGACAGCGGGCGGTGCTGAGCAGACCGTCAAGACCGGCGAGACGGCACGCTACGCCGTGGATGGCGTGCATGCCATCCGCAACAAGGGCAAGCAAGCGGCCAGCGCGCTGCTGGTGGTGATCAACGCCTGAGGCGTGGCCGCAGTCAGGCGCTTAGCGCAACAAGTCAGCCAAGGACGTACGCTCCCAGTCGCTGCGCCGCCACAGCGGCTGCAGGCTGTTGCTGCTGCACTGGGCAAGCAAGGCGTTGAGCAGCGGTGCTGCCGGCGTGTTCTCGGGGGCATGCAGCAACACCAGGCGCTGCGCGCCCGCCTCGTCGAGTCGGCCCAGCAGATCGAGCGTCAGCAGCGTGTCCAGAACGGGTTCCATCTGCAAAGGATCGACGCGCAGGCGTTTGGCCAGCGCCAGCGCGGACACGCCTCCTTCGCCTCGCGATTGGCTGCGCCATAGTTCGCGCAGACACTCAAGCGCCAGCTCAAGCTCGAAACCAGGCACCTCTGGCCGGTACAGCAGCCGGGACGCCAGCGCCGGCGCATTGGCCGCGAGCAAAGCCCCAAGCAGCACGATCACCCAGCCCAGGTAGAGCCAGATCAGGAAGATGGGCAAGGTGGCGAAGGCGCCGTATAGCGTCGAATAGGTGGGCACCTGCTTAACGTAGAGCGCCAGCAGGGTCTTGGCCAAGTTGAAGCCCAGTGCCACGAAGACCCCGCCCAGCAAGGCGTGGCGCCAGCGCACATGGGTGTTGGGCACGTAGTGGAACAAGCCGCCCACCGCTAGCGTCAGCACTAGCAACTCCAGCACGCTCAGCAGGCTACTGAGCCCGCCGGGCAGGCCGGTGACCCAACCTTTGCCGGCGGTGATGGCATAGCTGGTCAGCGTCAGGCTGGCACCCAGCAGCAAGGGCCCGAGCGTCAGTGCCGCCCAGTACACCAACACCCGCTGCGCAAACGGGCGTGGCCGCTGGACGCGCCAGATGCGGTTCAGCGTGCGGTCGATGGTCAGCATCACCATCAGCGCGGTGACACCCAGTACCACCAGACCAACCAGCCCCAAGCGGTTGGCCTTGGCGGCAAACTGGGTCAGTGCCGCCAGCACGGGGCGCGCGATATTGGTCGGGATCAGACTCTGGAGGAAGTACTTCTCCAGCGCCTGCTGGAAGGACGAGAAAATCGGGAAAGCGGTGAACAAGGCCAGCATCACTGTGATCAGCGGCACCAGCGATATCAGTGTGGTGAAGGTCAGACTGCCGGCGGTCTGGCCGAGCCGTTCCTCGCGAAAGCGCAGGCGCAGCATCTGGAAGCTGGCGACCCAGGGCCAGCGGATGAGTTCGCCGACCAGATCGATCGCGAAGCATCGTTGAAGCAGAGAGCGGGATGACATGGCTGGCTATGATGCCAGCCATGTCGACCTCCTCCGCAGAATCCGTTGCCTTGCGCACGCAGCCCAGTGCGCGCGAAGTTTTTTCCCGCAACCTGGCCCTGGTCTCGCTGCTGGCTTTGATCGTGTTGTGCCTGGCCTGGGAATTGTGGCTGGCCCCCACCGGCCGCGGCACCTTGGCCATCAAGGCCTTGCCCTTGGTGCTGCCGCTGCTGGGCCTGTGGCGCTACCGCATGTACACCTTTCGCTGGCTGAGTCTGCTGGTGTGGCTGTACTTCACCGAGGGCCTGGTTCGTGCCGCCAGCGACAGCGGGCTGTCCGCAGCACTGGCGGCGGGCGAGGTCGTGCTGAGCGTGCTGGTGTTCAGCGCCTGTGCCTGGCATGTGCGCCTGCGCCTGAGCGCCGCCAAGCAGGCTCGGGCTGAGCAAGCCCGGTCCAGCGCGGACGCCACGTGAGCACTTTGGCCCTGCTGCAGGCACTGCGCGCCGAACTGGGCGAAGCCCAGGTGCTCAGCGAGGGTGATCTGTCCGGCTATGAAGTGGACTGGCGCAAGCGATATCCCGGCCGTGCGCTGGCCGTGGTGCGCCCAGGCAGCACGGCCGAGGTGGCATGCGTGCTGCGCCTGTGCTCGGCCCATGGCATTGCCGTCGTGCCGCAAGGCGGCAATACCGGCTTGGTGGGCGGCGGTGTGCCGGATGCAAGCGGGCGCCAGATCCTGCTGAGCCTGCAGCGCCTGAACAAGGTGCGCGCCATCGACGCCGCCAATCTGACGATGACGGTGGAAGCTGGCTGTGTGCTGCAGGCGGTGCAGCAAGCCGCGGCGGCGCAAGGCTTGTTGTTCCCGCTCAGCCTGGCGGCCGAGGGCAGCTGCACCATCGGCGGCAATCTGGCCACCAATGCCGGCGGCACTGCGGTGCTGCGCTACGGCAATGCGCGCGATCTGTGCCTGGGGCTGGAAGTCGTGACCGCACAGGGCGAGGTGCTGCAGGGCTTGTCCGGCCTGCGCAAGGACAACACCGGCTACGACTTGCGCCATCTCTTTGTCGGCAGCGAGGGCACGCTGGGCGTGATCACCGCCGCCACGCTCAAGGTCTACCCGCAGCCGGCAGCCCGCATGACCGCCCTCGCGGCCTGTGACACGCTGGAGGCTGCCGTGGCCCTGCTCGGCCTGGCGCAGTCACGCGCCGGTTCCGGGCTCACCGGCTTCGAGCTGATGAATCGTTTCTCGCTCGATCTGGTGCGGCGCCATTTCGCCCAGCTGCGCCAGCCGCTGCCACCGTGCCCCTGGACCGTGCTGCTGGAGGTATCGGATACGGAGAGCGACGCGCATGCCCGCGGCGTCTTCGAAGGCCTGCTTGAGAGCGCCCTTGAGCGCGGCTTGATCAGCGATGCGGCCATCGCCGAGACCCTGGAGCAGTCGCATGCGATGTGGCATCTGCGCGAGTCCATTCCGCTGGCCCAGGCCGAGGAAGGCCTCAACATCAAGCACGACATCGCGCTGCCGATCTCGCTGATTCCGCAATTCGTGGCGCGCACCGATGCCGCGCTTGAGGCCGCCATCCCGGGCATCCGCATGGTCGACTTCGGCCACCTGGGCGATGGCAATCTGCACTACAACGTGCAAGCTCCCGAAGGGCTCGACGCCGCTGCCTTCCTGCGCGAGCATGAGCCGGCGGTCAACCGCATCGTGTTCGACGCGGTGCAAGTCCATGGCGGCTCGATCTCGGCCGAGCATGGCATCGGCCAGCTCAAGCGTGAGGAACTGGCCGAGCGCAAGGACCCGGTGGCGCTGGCGCTGATGCGCTCAATCAAGCAGGCACTGGACCCACAGGGCCTGCTCAATCCGGGCCGGCTTATCTGAAGGCGTAGCCGAAGGTCAGCAGGTTCAGCAAACGCTTGGGCCTGCTCAGCAGGCGCCAGACCAGGCGAATCAGCGTCAGCGCCAGCAGCGCTTCGATGAAGGTCATCAGGAAGGCCAGGCCGGTGTTCCAGCGCTCAGCCCGGCGCTTGAACTTCGCCACCATGCGGTCACGCGCAATCTCGATGCTGTCGTAGAAGCTGGGCACCATCAGCAAGGTCAGGAAGGTCGAGGTGATGGTGCCGCCGATGATGGCCACCGCCATCGGGCGGTAGAACTCGCCGCCCTCCCCCACGCCGATCGCGACCGGCAGCATGCCAGCGACCAGCGCGAAGGTGGTCATCAAGATGGGCCGGAAGCGCATGCGCCCGGCGTGCATCAGCGCTTCCTCGCGGTTGACGCCCTGGGCCTCCTCGGCCCGCGCCGCATCCAGCAGCAGGATCGCATTCTTGGCCACCAGGCCGGCCAGCATGATGATGCCGATGAAGCTCATCAGATTGAGCGTGCCGCCGGTCAGCAGTAGCGCCACCACCACGCCGATCAATGACAGAGGCAGCGAAAGCATCACGCCCAGCGGCGCGGTGAAGGAGCCGAACTGCATCACCAGGATCAAGTACATCAACGCGATGCCTGAGAACAACGCGATGCCCATCTCGCGGAACACCTCTTGCTGGTCGCGCGAGGCACCAGCCAGCTCCAGGCCGTAGCCAGGCGGGAACTTGATCGCCTTGGCCAGCTTCAGCGCGTCTTGCGTCACCTCGCCCGGTGAGCGGCCCTGCACATTGGCCGACACGGCAATCATGCGCTTGCCATCGGCATGCTGGATGCGTGACGGCCCCTTGCCCATCTTGATCTCTGCAATCTGTTCCAGCGGCACCATCATGCCGCTGCCGGCCACGGTGATCGGCAGGCGTTCGATATTGCTGGCGTCCACCCGGTCCTGCGGGTGCAGGCGCACCGCCACATCTCGCGTCTCGCCGGTGGGGTCGACCCAGTCACCGACCTCGACGCCGGCAAACGCAACGCGCAGCGCGCCGGCCGCGTCAGCAACCGAAATGCCCATGGCGTTGGCGAGACCGCGGTTCAGTTCGATCTGCAGTTCCATCTGCGGGTCCTGCTCGGACAGGCCGACGTCGACCGCGCCGGGCACCTGGCGCAGCTTGTCCATGAACTCGTTGGTGATTTCGAGCAGCTTGCGCGAATCAGCACCCGAGAAGCGGATCTGCACCGGCTTCTGCGCGCCGTTGTTCAGGTCATCCAGCACCACGTATTCGGCACCCACCAGGCGCGAGACGCGCCCGCGCAGGTCCTTCGCCAACTCGGCCGCGCTGCGCTTGCGCTCGGTGCTCTTGCCGATGTCCACATAGATGCGGCCACCGCTGGGGTTGACGTTGGCGTTGGTGGCCTTGGTCTCCGGCATCTGACGGGCCAACGCGGCAGCCGCTTCCACTTTCAGCTTGGCATATTCAAGGCTGGAGCTCGCCGGCGTGCGCACCTCGACGGCAATCGTGCCTGCGTCGGACGCCGGCAGGAAGCTGGAGCCACCGAACTTGGCCTGCAGCACGATGGCCAGCACGAAGCTCAGCACCGCCAGCACGGCCATCCAGCGGCGGTGATGCAAGGCCCAGGCGATCACCTGGCCATAGCGGTCGGCCTGGTCGTCGAACCAGTCGTTGAAACGCTTCAGCAAGGCCGAGATGCCCTTCTTCGGCGCCTCATGATGGCCAGGAGGATCGCCCCAGTAGGCCGACAGCATCGGGTCAAGCGTGAAGGAGATGAACAGACTCACCAGCACCGAAGCCACCACCGTGAGCCCGAAGGGTCGGAACCATTCACCCGACACACCCGGCATGAAGGCCACCGGTACGAACACCGCGACGATGGCGAAGGTGGTGGCGGTGACGGCAAGGCCGATCTCGGCCGTGCCCTTGAGCGCCGCGGTGCGCCGGTCAGCGCCCATCTCCATGTGTCGCACGATGTTCTCACGCACCACGATGGCATCGTCGATCAGCACGCCGATGGCCAGCGACAGGCCCAGCAGGCTCATGAAGTTGAGCGTGAAGCCGCACAGCCAGACGGCGATGAAGGCGGCAATCACCGAGGTCGGCAGCGACAGCGCGGTGATCAGCGTCGAGCGCCAGGAGTTCAGGAACACATAGACCACAAAAACCGTCAGCCCAGCGCCGAACACCAGCGCGTGAATGACGTTGTAGAGGCTGTTCTCGGCATCCTTGCCGCCGTCCTGCGTGATCTCCAGTTGCGTGCCCTTGGGCAGCGTCTTGCCGATGTCGTCGACTGCCTTGCGAACCTGCTCGGCCACCGTCACCGTCGAGGCGTCACGTGCCCGGGTGACGGAAAGGCCGACGTTGGGCAGGCCATTGCGAATGGAGGCACTGGTGCGCTCGGCAAAGCCGTCCTGCACGCTGGCGACCTGGCCCAGCCGGATCAGCTCGTTGCCGCTGCGGCGCACCACGATCTGTTCGAACTCAGCCGGTGACTCCAGTCGACCGAGCAGACGAATGCTCTGGTCTTCCAGCGTGCCACGCACCTTGCCCACTGGCGCGGTGGTGTTCTGGGCTCGCAGTGCACCCACCACCTCGGTGACCGAGACGTTGTACTCGCGCAGTTTCTGCGCGTGCAGCAGCACCGACAGCTCTCGGCGCAGCGCGCCATTCACATTGACCGTGGCCACACCCGGGATCGCGCGGAAACGATCCGCCAGCTCATCCTCCGCCAAGCGAGAGATGTCAGCGTGGCTTTGCTGGGTCGACGACAGCGCCAGCTGCATGATGGGCTGGGCGGCCGGGTCGATGCGCTGCAGCACCGGCTCGCGCATTTCAAGCGGCAGCTTGTGGCGCACCGCGCCGATGGCGTTGCGCACCTCATCGGCTGCCTCGACCATGTTCTTGTCGAAGTTGAATATCAGCAGCAGCTGGGCATTGCCCTCACTGGCGGTGGCGCGCACCTCGGTGACGCCGGCGATGGTCTGCAGCGACTTCTCGATGCGGTTGACGATCTCGCGCTCGGTGGTCTCCGGCGAGGCGCCTGGGTAGGCGATATTGACCACCAGCAGCGGCTGCTCGACATCGGGGATCTGGTTGACGCGCAGCTTGGACAGGGCCAGCAGGCCCAGACACATCAGCGCGATGATCAGGACGATGGTCGCAACGGGTTTCTTGACACTGAAGTCGGACAAGAACATGGCTCAGCCCCCCTTTGCGGTGCCGGCCTTGGCCAACTCGGCAATCTGGCCATCGACAAGATTGCTGCCGGGATTGCGCAGCACCTGAGCGCCAGCCAGCAGGCCGTTGCGGATTGCATAGTGGCCGCGCCGCGCATCACGCTCGCCCAGCTGTACTTCGGTGCGCATGATCTTGCCATCCTTGAACTGCCAGACCTGGCTGCGCCCGTCCTTGGTTTGCACAGCGCTTTCTGGCACCGTTGGCAGGCGTCCGCTGCCATCGCCGGTCTGGATGCGCCCCTCGGCGTACAGGCCCGACACCGATGGCGCCTCACCCTCGATGGCGATCAGCACCTCAACCTGACGCGTCAGCGCGTTGGCCGAGGCATCGATGCGTTTGACACGGCCCTTGAACTCGGTGTCGGGATAACCGTTGACCTTGAAGGCAACGGCCTGACCGGCCTTGAGTTCCGGCAGGCGATCGGCCGAGACCCGACCTTCGAAGCGCAGGGTCTCGGGCGCGATCACCTTGACCAGCTCCTTGCCCATCTGCGCTGTATCGCCGGCCGAGACCTTGCGCTCGCTGACCACGCCATCGAAGGGCGCGCGCACCTCAGTGCGGGTCAGCTGCTGGCGGGCCGAGGCCACGCGGGCACGTGCCGCCACTAGATCGCTTTGCGCATTGTTGCGGCGGACTTCGGCGTCTTCCATCGCCTGCAGCGAGCTCATGCCCTGGGCCTGCAGCGTCTTGAGGCGCTGGTGCTGGCGCTCGGCCTGCTCGAAGCTCTGGCCGGAGGCGCGGGCTGCTTCTTCGGCCGAGGCCAGGCTGTCGCGGATCGATGTGTCGTCCAGGCGCACCAGCAGATCACCGCGCCGCACGCGCTCGCCGTTTTCCTTCAGCACCGCGAGCACCAGCGCTGACACCTCGGCGCGAAGGTCGGCGCGCTTCTCGGGCAGCAGGCTGCCGGTGACCACAGGGCCGCTGGCCTGATTGCCACCGTCAAGGGTGTGCAGGTCTTCAGCGGACAGCAGCAACGCCTTTGCTGATTGGCTCGTTGCGGTGGTGGTGGTGGGGCTGGATGCCGGGGCCTTGGCCGACGCGGCCTGAGCCGCAGCATCAGCCTTGTTGTCTTCTGGCTTGCCACAGGCAACGAGGGCTGTGGCGAGGGCCAGCAGGCTGGCATGGGCGAGAAGGCTGTGACGCATCATTCCTTGGTCTCCGGCGGTGAGAGGCGCAGTCGCCTCTTCTGAAGCGGCGCATCTTGCCACGCGTCGATTCCGCCAATGCATCGATGTGCGACGAACGCAAGGCCTGCGTTCGTGAACTGCGGCATCAGCGGATGAGTTGCCCGCGCACCCCTGCTTTGCTATTGCAGCTCTCGCTTGTCGATCAACGGCAAGGCGAGCAGCTCGATGCCCTCCTCCTGCAGCGCATGGGCCTCCTTCACCGAGGTTTGTCCGCGGATACCGCGCGCCTCTGTCTCGCCGTAGTGGATGCGCCGCGCTTCTTCGGCGAAGCGTTGACCGACATCTTCGGTTTGCGCGAGGACCTGGGCAAGCGCGCGTGCGGCCAAGGCCTGCAGTTGCTGGTGCAGCGGATCTGCTTCGGCCGGGGTGCGCTCGATCGCGGTGCCGGCGGGCGCCGTCACAGCAGAAGTGTCTGATGCTGTTTCGGGCCGGGCGTCGCGCAGATGCGAGACGTTCAAGCGAGGCGCGCTTGGCAGACGCTGGACCTGGTCATGGCCGCAAACCGGGCACGTCAGCAGCTTTCGTTGCTGCTGGGTCTCGTAGTCTGCGGAAGATCCGAACCAGCCTTCGAAGCGATGGCCGGCCGTGCATCCCAGGTTGAGGACGATCATGGGGCGATGATAGGTCGCATACCGCTCAGGCGATCTGCTGCCAGTCCAATGCCCATGCGCCCGACTGCCAACGCTGCAGCCACAGCAAGCCGATCAGCGTCTTGGCGTCCGTCAGCTGACCACCCGCAGCCAAGGCATCCAGCTCTTCAGTGCTGTGGAACACGACGTCAAGGAACTCACCATCGTCAAGCTGGCGTGTCCCGGCGCGCAAGCCCCGCGCGAAGAAGATCTCGATGCCCTCGTCCGAATAGGCGATGGCGTTGTGCAGCACGCCGGCGTGGGCCCAGCTTGTGGCGGTGTAGCCGGTTTCCTCGGCCAATTCGCGTCGGGCGCAGTCCAGCGCGGATTCGGCAGGATCCAGCTTGCCTGCCGGAAACTCAAGCATCACGCGCTGCATGGGGTAGCGGAACTGCCGCTCCATCACCAGACGACCATCATCCAGAAGCGGCACGATCATTACCGCACCGGGGTGGACGATGTACTCGCGCGAGGCATGCTTGCCGTTCGGCAGCAGCACGCTGTCGCGGCGAACGTTCAGGAAATGACCTTGGTAAACCAGGCTCGTGTCGGCTTGTCGCTCTTGGAGACGCGCAAGTTCGGCTGGATCACTGTCCTCGCCTTCAGTCCTCATGGCGCCCGCGGCGCAGGTAGCGCCAGACGAAGCCTGGGAAGCCCAGCGTGACGAACAGGCACAGCGCGGCCGCATAGAACTCCCAGCGCTGCGGGTGGCGCTGGCCGACGTGGGATTCAAACAGCATGCCGGCCGAAAGGCTGAGCGCTGCAAGCAGGCACAGCTCAAGCGCACGCCAAGCAAACGGCTTGTCCTTGAGATAAGGGCCAACCAGCAGAATGCGGTTGCTGAGATACGGTAGGTTGGCTGCCAGCAGCATCAGCGCGAGCAGCAGCCAGACCAGGGCGCTCTGGTTCATATCAGTTTGCCGACTGTGCGGTTCAGTGGCCCAAGGCCATGATGGCCTGGGCACAGAGGGCCATCAAACCGCCGGGCAGCAGGCCGAAGATCAGCACGGCAGCGCCGTTGATCGAGAGCACAGCGCGCATGTCCGCTGGAGCGCGGAGCTCGGCAGTATCCGTCGGCGCATCAAAGAACATCGTCTTGATGACACGCAGGTAGTAGTAGGCACCGATCAAGGACATCACCACCGCCGCAATCGCCATGCCGATGTACAGGCTCTGCCCCGTGGCAACCAGGGCCTGCAGCACGGACAGCTTGGCATAGAAGCCCGCGGTAGGCGGGATGCCGGCCAGCGACAGCATGAACAAGGTCATCAGCGCTGCATACCAGGGACTGCGCTTGGCCAGACCGGCGAGGTCTGCAATCTCCTCAGCCTCATGGCCTTGGCGGGAAAGCAGCAAGATGATGCCGAAGCTACCCAACGTCGTCATCACGTAGACGACCAAGTAGAACATCGCTGAGCTGTAGGCATTGGTGGCCGGCAGCGAGCTGCCCCCGATCACGCCAGCGGCCATGGCCAGCAGCATGAAGCCCATCTGCGCGATGGTCGAGTAGGCCAGCATGCGCTTAAGGTTGGTCTGTGCGATGGCGGCCAGGTTGCCTGTCACCAGCGACACCACGGACAGCACCAGCAGCATCTGCTGCCAGTCGAAGGCCAAAGGCATCATGCCTTCCACCAGCAGGCGCATGGTGATGGCAAATGCAGCCAGCTTCGGGGCCGCACCGATCAGCAGCGTCACGGCGGTCGGGGCGCCTTGGTAGACATCGGGCACCCACATGTGGAATGGTGCTGCGCCGAGCTTGAAGGCTAGGCCGGCGACGATGAAGACGACGCCGAAGACCAATACCGACTTGTTCGGTGCGCCGCTGGTCACGACCTGCAAGACCTCAGGAATCGACAGCGAGCCGGTGGCGCCATACATCATCGACAAGCCATAGAGCAGGAAGCCGCTGGCCAGCGCGCCGAGCACGAAGTACTTCATCGCCGCTTCGGTCGAGATCACATGGTCCCGACGCAGTGCTACCAGAGCGTAGAGCGACAGGCTCATCAACTCCAACCCGAGGTAGATCACCAGGAAGTTGGAGGCTTGCAGCATCACGCAGATACCGAGCAAGGAGAACAAGCTGAGGGTGAAGAGCTCCCCTTTCAGGATGTCCCGCTCGGCCGCATAGGGACGGGCATAGACCAGGGTCACCAGCGTTGCAAGGCAGGCGAAGAAGGCCAGCAGGTGGCCCATCGGGTCGGCGACCACCATGCCTTGCATCGCGATCTGGGTTTCACCAGCGTTGAAGTAACTCAGGTGCATGGCGCCCACGACCACCAGGGTCAGCTGGGTCAGCCAGTAGGTTGGGCGGCGTTGCGGGTCAGTGACCCACAGATCGACCAGAGCGACCACGCAGGCCATGGTCAGCAGAATGATTTCGGGATAAACCGCGAGCCAGTTGAAGGAGTTCATTTTCGGTCAGGCCCTCAGTTCAGTTTGCTGGTGGCCACATGCTTGAGCAGCTCGGTGACCGAGACCTGCATCACATCTGTGAACGGTTTGGGGTACACGCCCATCCAGATCACGGCAACGGCCAGCACGGCCAGCATGGTGAATTCGCGGGCGTTGATGTCCTTGAGTTCACGCACATGGTCGTTGGTGATCGCGCCAAAGTAGACGCGCTTGTACATCCACAGCGTGTAGGCAGCGCCGAAGATCAGTGCCGTAGCTGCGATCGCGCCCAGCCAGAAGTTGTACTTCACCGTGCCGAGGATCACCATCCACTCGCCGACGAAACCAGCGGTCGCCGGCAGGCCGCAATTAGCCATGGCGAACAGCAGCGCGAAGGCGGCAAACTTGGGCATCGTGTTGACGACACCGCCATAGGCGGCGATCTCGCGGCTGTGCACCCGGTCGTACAGCACGCCGATGCACAGAAACATGGCGCCGGAGACGAAACCGTGCGAGATCATCTGCACCAGCGCGCCAGCCACCCCCAGTTCGTTGAAGATGAAGAAGCCCAGCGTAACGAAGCCCATATGCGCGATCGACGAATAGGCGACCAGCTTCTTCATGTCCTGCTGCACCAGGGCCACCAGACCAATATAGACCACGGCGATCAACGACAGCGTGATCATGAGCCAGTCAAACTCGCGGGCAGCATCCGGGGCGATCGGCATCGAGAAACGCAGGAAGCCGTAGGCGCCCAGCTTCAGCATGATGGCGGCCAGCACCACCGAGCCGCCGGTGGGCGCCTCGACGTGGGCATCCGGAAGCCAGGTGTGCACCGGCCACATCGGCACTTTCACAGAGAAGGCAGCAAAGAAGGCAAAGAACAGCAGGGTCTGCGCGTTCAATGGCAGCGGCAGCTTGTGCCAGGTCTGGATGTCGAAGCTGCCACCGGACTTGACGTACAGGTACAGCAAGGCAATCAGCATCAGCAGCGAACCGGCCAGCGTGTAGAGGAAGAACTTGAACGCGGCATAGACGCGACGAGGCCCACCCCAGACGCCGATGATGATGTACATCGGAATCAGCGTCGCCTCGAAGAACACATAGAACAGCATGCCGTCCAGTGCCGAGAACACGCCGACCATCAGGCCGGACAGGATCAGGAAGGCGCCCATGTACTGATGGACGCGATCCTCGATCACCTCCCAGGCCGCGACCACGACGATCACGGTGATGAAGGCGGTCAGCGGCACGAACCACATCGAGATGCCGTCCACGCCGAGGTGGTAGTGGATGTTGAAGCGCTCGATCCACAGCAGCTTCTCGCTGAACTGCATGGCAGCGCTCGAGGTGTCGAATCCACTGATGAGCGGCAGCGTCACCGCGAAGCTCGCCAGAGCGGCAATCAAAGCCATCCAGCGCACATTGTTGGCCTGGTTGTCACGCCCATAAGCCAGCAGCACCAAGCCGCTGACGATGGGCAACCAGATAGCAAGACTAAGCAATCCCATTCTTGTTCTCCGCCCTGATCAAAGACCTGCCAAGGCCTTGAATTGGGGCCATATGTAGGGCCACAGCTGCCAGCTCATCAGGCCGATCACGCCAAGAATCATCACCAGCGCGTACCAATAGAGGTGGCCGGTCTGGACGCGGCGCACGATGCCGGCAATGCCGCCGACCATGCGCGCCGAGCCGTTGACGATCACGCCGTCGATGATGGCCTGATCGCCACCCTTCCAGAGGCCGGTTCCGAGACCGCGCGCGGCACGCGCCAGGATGTTCTCGTTGATCCAGTCCATGAAGTACTTGTTCTCCATGACCACGACCAGCGGGCGAAGGACCCTGCCCAGCGTGGCCGGGATGGCGGGAGCGATGATGTAGAACACATAGGCGGTCACGACACCGCCCAGCGCCAGCCAGAACGGGAGCGTCTGCAGACCATGCAAGGCCATCGCGCCAGCGCCATGGAAATGCTCGGTCAGGTACTTCATCGCCTGATGGATGTCGTGGTTGACGAAGATCGCGTCCTTGAACAGATCGCCGAACAGCATCGGCTGAATCGCCATGAAACCGATCACCACCGACGGGATGGCCAGCAGGATGAGCGGTGCGGTGACCACCCAGGGCGACTCATGCGGCTCATGGTGTTCACCATGGTCGTCGTGGTGGTCATGCTCGCCCGGGAACGGCTTGTGATGGAAGTTTTCCTTGCCGTGGAAGACCAGGAAATACATGCGGAAGGAGTAGAACGCAGTCACGAACACGCCGGCAACGACGGCGAAGTAGGCGAAGCTGGCGGCAGGCAGATTGCTGGCGCCGACGGCCAGAATGATCGAGTCCTTCGAGAAGAAACCCGAGAACAGCGGCGTGCCGATCAGCGCCAGCGAGCCCAGCAACGAGGTGATCCAGGTGATGGGCATGTACTTGCGCAGGCCGCCCATGTTGCGGATGTCCTGATCATGGTGCATGCCAATGATCACCGAGCCGGCGCCGAGGAACAGCAGGGCCTTGAAGAAGGCGTGCGTCATCAGATGGAACACGGCCACCGAGTAGGCTGAGACGCCCAGCGCCACTGTCATATAGCCCAGTTGCGACAGCGTCGAATAGGCCACCACGCGCTTGATGTCGTTCTGGATGATGCCCAGGAAGCCCATGAACAGCGCAGTGATCGCGCCGATCACCAGCACGAAGTTCAGTGCGGTGTCCGACAGCTCGAACAGCGGGCTGAAGCGCGCGACCATGAAGATGCCGGCCGTCACCATAGTTGCCGCGTGGATCAGTGCGGAGATCGGCGTAGGGCCTTCCATCGAGTCGGGCAGCCAGACATGCAGGGGGAACTGCGCGCTCTTGCCCATCGCGCCGATGAACAGGCAGATGCACGCCACTGTCAGCATCATCCAGTCGCTGCCCCACAGCGGCATGTTGAATTTGATCTGCGAGAGTTCGCCCGCCTTGGCAAAGGTCTCGGTGTAGTTCAGCGAACCGCCGTAGGCTACCAGCAGACCGATGCCGAGGATGAAGCCGAAGTCACCCACCCGGTTGACCAGGAAGGCCTTCATATTGGCGAAGATGGCTGTCGGCTTGGTGTACCAGAAGCCGATCAGCAGATAAGACACCAGGCCCACCGCTTCCCAACCGAAGAACAGCTGCAGCATGTTGTTGCTCATCACGAGCATCAACATCGAGAAGGTGAACAGCGAGATGTAGCTGAAGAAGCGCTGGTAGCCCGGATCTTCTTCCATGTAGCCGATGGTGTAGATGTGGACCATCAGCGACACAAAGGTCACCACGCACATCATCATCGCGCTTAGGCCGTCGACCAGGAACCCGATCTCCATCTTCAGGCCGCCGATGACCATCCACTCATAGAGCGTCTGGTTGAAGCGTGCGCCGTCGATGGCGACCGACTTCAGCGTCATTGCCGAGATGATGAAGGCGATCAGCACGCCCAGGATCGTGACCCAGTGCGTCAGGCGGCGGCCGATCAGGTTGCCGAAGAAACCGGCGACGATGGCACCAACCAGCGGCGCCATCGGCACCGCCAGCAGCATGTTCTGTGAGAGTGTTGCGGACATGTTCTGCTTAGCCCTTCAAGGCGTCCAGTTCTTCCACATTGATGCTGGCGCGGTTGCGGAACACGACCACCAGAATCGCCAGACCGATGGCCGACTCAGCGGCTGCCACGGTGAGGATGAAGAAGACGAAGACCTGTCCCGCCATATCGCCCAGATAGTGCGAGAAGGCCACGAAGTTCAGGTTGACCGCCAGCAGCATCAGCTCGATAGCCATCAGCAGCACGATCAGGTTCTTGCGGTTCAGGAAGATGCCGATCACCGACAGCGCAAACAAGATTGCGCCCAGCGTCAGGAAATGCCCGAGAGTCAATCCGGCCATCAGACGCCTCCGTTGCTGTTGTTGTCGGCCGCCGGCGCTTCGACCGTCGGCTTGACCTTGATGATGCGCAGGCGGTCCGCCTTGGTGACCTTCACCTGTTCGGCAGGGTTCTGGTAGCGCGAGTCCTTGCGTTGACGCAGCGTGAGCGCAATCGCAGCGATGATGGCCACCAGCAGCAGTACGGCAGCGATCTGCAGCGGGTACAGGTAGTGGGTGTAGATCTCGATGCCCAGGAGCTTGGTGTTCCCCATCTTCGCGGCGGCCGGGCTCAGTTCAGGCACGTTGCTGACGCGGAATCCGCTCATCAGGATGGCGGCCATCTCCAGTGCGATCAGGGCACCGACGAATCCGGCGAGCGGCAGATGCTTGTAGAAGCCCTCGCGCACCCGGTCAGAGCCGATGTCCAGCATCATCACGACGAAGAGGAACAGCACCATCACGGCGCCGATGTAGACGAGCACCAGCGTGATAGCCAGGAATTCGGCCTTCAGCAGCATCCAGATGCAGGACGCACTGAAGAAAGCCAGAATCAGGAACAGGGCCGAGTGGACGGTGCTGCGCGCAGTGATCACGCGAAACGATGCCCCCAAGAGAACAGCCGAGAAAAAGTAGAAGAGCGCGGTGATGGTGTCCATGCGATTCCCGCAGGTACTGCTCAAGCTTGCGTCCTGCGGCTAGGCAGGACGCGCAGGCTTCAGCGGTACTTGGCGTCGGCCTCCTTGCTGGCAGCGATTTCTGGTTCGAAGCGATCCCCGACAGCCAGCAGCATCTCCTTGGTGAAGTAGAGGTCGCCGCGCTTTTCGCCGTGGTATTCGAAGATATTGGTCTCGACGATCGAGTCCACCGGGCAGCTTTCTTCGCAGAAGCCGCAGAAGATGCACTTGGTCAGGTCGATGTCATAGCGGGTGGTGCGACGCGATCCGTCGGCTCGCACATCGCTTTCGATGGTGATCGCCATCGCGGGGCAGACGGCTTCGCACAGCTTGCAGGCGATGCAGCGCTCTTCCCCGTTTTCATAACGGCGCAGTGCATGCAGGCCGCGGAAGCGCGGCGACAGCGGCGTCTTCTCTTCCGGGAACTGCACCGTGATGTTGCGCGACAGGAAATGGCGGCCGGTCAGGGCCATGCCCTTGAACAGCTCGGTGAGCATGAAGCTCTTGACGAAATGGCTGAAGGAGCTCATTGCAGCAGACTCACTTCCAGATATTGAACGGAGACTGGATCCACAGGCCGACGACGACCAGCCAGATCAGAGTGACCGGAATGAAGATCTTCCAGCCCAGACGCATGATCTGGTCGTAGCGGAAGCGCGGGAATGTGGCGCGAACCCAGAGGAACATCGTCACGACAAAGAAGGTCTTGCCGAACAGCCAGGCCCAGTTCCAGAACGCCATCGTGTTCTGGATGAAGCTCGGAGTCTCCATGCCGAACAGGCTGAACGAGATCGGTGCCGACCAGCCACCCAGGAACAGGATCACCGCCAGTGCAGAGACCAGGATCATGTTGGCGTACTCGGCCAGGAAGAACATCGCGAACGACATGCCCGAGTACTCGATCATGTGGCCAGCCACGATTTCGGATTCGCCTTCCACCACGTCAAACGGGTGACGGTTGGTCTCGGCCAGGCCGGAGATGAAGTAGACGACGAAGATGGGCAGCAGCGGCAGCCAATTCCACGAAAGGAAGGTCAGGCCCATGTCGGCGAACATGCCCTGGGTCTGCAGCACGACGATGTCCGTCATGTACATGCTGCCTGACACCATCAGCACGACCACCAGGCAGAAGCCCATTGCGATCTCGTAGGACACCATCTGCGCCGAGGCACGCAGCGCGCCGAGGAAGG
This sequence comes from Roseateles sp., assembly GCF_044373315.1. Taxonomy (GTDB): domain Bacteria; phylum Pseudomonadota; class Gammaproteobacteria; order Burkholderiales; family Burkholderiaceae_C; genus JACDQM01. Next base: position 44,119 of record NZ_JBILQK010000006.1, read on the forward strand.
CGTACTTCGAGTTCGAGGCCCAGCCGGCGATGATGACGCCATAGACCTCCAGCGAGGTGATGGCCATCAGGAACAGCAGGCCGGCGTTCACGTTGGCGACCGCTGCGTCTGGGCCGAACGGGATCACCGCCCACGCTGCCAGCGCCGGCATGATGGTCATGATTGGGCCGAGGAAGAACAGGCCCTTGCTGGCCGCTGTCGGGACGATGATCTCCTTGAAGATCAGCTTCACGGCGTCAGCAATTGGGGTCAGCAGGCCGTAGGGACCGACACGGTTCGGGCCTGGTCGGATCTGTGACCAGCCAATCGCCTTGCGCTCCCACAGGGTCAGGTAGGCAACGCAGAGCATCAGCGGCGCAACCACCGCGATGATCTTGATCAGGCTCCAGACCACAGGCCAGAAACCGCCCAGCAGTGCACTGCCGGATTGGTAGAGGGTTTCGATCATGGGGGTGTTCCTCGCCTCAGGCCTTGGTGACGCTCAAGGCGCCGAACATCGGGCCGAGGGCTGCTGTTTCGGGCAGGCCCGCCGGGACGCGCACGACCTGGTCGGGCAGGTCGGCTTCGAGCTGAGCGAAGAGCTCGGCGCTGCCTGCTCCTTCCTGGCTGATGCGGACGCGGCCACCGGGTTGCAGGCCCAGCTGGTTCCACAAGGCCGAGGACACGCCGGCGACGGCCGACTGCTTGGCGTCGATGGTGAGCTGCAGCGAGCTCGCATGGCGCACCAAGGCATCCGTGGCGTAGATCGGCACAGGGCTCAGGCGCTGCAGGCCTGAAGCGGCGCCCGCGATTGCCGGGACAGCCGAAGTGGCGTTCGACAAACGTGCGGCCAGGGCCGCGGTATCGACGCCCAAGGCTTCGTTGCGGACTTGCTCAGAGCTTTCTTGCGCGAAGGAGGACAGCCCAAGCAGGTTGCCCAGCACGCGCAGGATCTTCCAGCCGGGGCGGGTTTCGCCTTGCGGCTTCACCACGCCGACGAAACTCTGGGCGCGGCCTTCAGCGTTGACGAAGGTGCCAGAGGATTCAGTGAACGGTGCCGTCGGCAGCAGTACATCAGCGTAGTCGAGTCCGCTCTTGAACGGGCTCATGACGACGACCATCTCGGCCGTTGCCAGCGCCTTGCTTGCGGCGGCTGGATTGGCGCCGTCCATAACCGGATCGACGTTCAGCAGCAGCAGGGCTTTCAAGCCGGCATCGCCGAGCATCTGGCCGGCATTCAAGCCGCCCTGCCCTGGCAAGGCATTCACCAACTGCGCGCCGACCGAGTTGGCCGCGTCCGTGAGGTAACCGACGCTGGCACCCGTCTGGGCGCCGATCCAGTTCGCCAAGGCCAGCAGGCTTGCGGCTTGCGGATGCTGGGCAGCGGCGTTGCCCAGCAGAATGGCTTTTTGCTGACCCGACAAGAGCGCATCGGCGATGGCTTGGGCCGCTTCGTCGGCCTGGCCAGCTACCGGGGCGCTCACGCCAGTGGCGGCGGCAATCGCCGTGGCCACGTCAGCCAGTGCCTGTGCCCAATCCGACGGAGCGGCGGTCAGACGCGCAGAAACCGGCATCAGCCAATCCTCCGCGGCGGCGTTGATGCTCAGGATCTGTGCGCCATGGCGGGCAGCCTGGCGCAGGCGCTGCGCGAACAGCGGGTGGTCCTTTCGGAGGAAGGATCCGACCACCAGTGCGCGGTCGAGGCTCGACAGCGACTCGATCGAGGTGCCCAGCCACTGAGCCTTGCCGTCAGCCGCGCGGTTGCTGAAGTCGGCATGGCGCAGGCGGTAGTCGATGTTCTCGCTGCCAAGGCCGCGAACCAGTTGCTTCAGCAGATGCAGTTCTTCTACCGTGCTGTGGGCTGAGCCCAGCGCGCCGATGGCCGACGCGCCGTGATCGTTCTTGATCTGCTTCAGCCCGTTTGCGACGTACTCAAGCGCGGTGGTCCAGTCGACCGTCTTCCATGCGCCGCCCTGCTTGATCATGGGCTGTGTGAGACGCGCATCGCTGTTCAGCGCCTCATAGGAGAAGCGGTCGCGGTCGGCGATCCAGCATTCGTTGACGGCTTCGTTCTCGAGCGGAACCACGCGCATCACCTGGTTGCCCTTGACCTGCACGATCAGGTTGGCACCGGTGGAGTCATGTGGGCTGACGCTCTTGCGACGTGCCAGTTCCCAGGTGCGGGCGCTGTAGCGGAAGGGCTTGCTTGTCAGTGCGCCGACCGGGCAGATGTCGATCATATTGCCCGACAACTCGGAGTTAACCGTGCGGCCGACAAAAGTCTGAATCTCGCTGTGCTCGCCGCGGTGGGCCATGCCCAGCTCCATCTGACCGGCAATCTCCTGGCCGAAACGGACGCAACGCGTGCAATGGATGCAGCGGCTCATTTCTTCCATGGAAACCAGCGGGCCGATGTTCTTGTGGAACACCACGCGTTTCTCTTCGCTGTAGCGCGACTGGCTGCCGCCGTAGCCCACGGCCAGATCCTGCAACTGGCACTCGCCGCCCTGGTCGCAGATCGGGCAATCCAGCGGGTGGTTGATCAGTAGGAACTCCATCACGCCTTGCTGGGCCTTGATGGCTTTATCGCTCTTGGTGCGCACGATCATGCCTTGCGTCACCGGAGTCGCGCATGCCGGCATCGGCTTGGGCGCCTTCTCCACGTCCACCAGGCACATGCGGCAGTTGGCGGCGATGGAGAGCTTCTTGTGATAGCAGAAGTGCGGGATGTAGGTTCCGGCCTTTTCGGCGGCATGCATGACCATGCTGCCTTCCAGAACCTCAATCTTCTTGCCGTCGAGTTCGATTTCAACCATAGCTTGTCCTGGCTTCAGTCCTGCTCTGCCGATTAGGCCGCCACCAGGGCCGTCTTGTGTTCGATGTAGTGCACGAACTCGTGCTTGAAGTGCTTGATCATCGCGCGCACCGGCATCGCAGCCGCGTCACCCAAGGCGCAGATTGTGCGGCCCTGGATGTTGTCGGCCACCGAATTCAGCAGGTCGATGTCCTCGGAGCGACCCTGGCCGTTAGCGATGCGTTCGATCACCCGGTGCATCCAGCCCGTACCCTCGCGGCAGGGCGTGCACTGGCCGCAGGACTCGTGGGCGTAGAAATAGGACAGGCGCAGCAGACTCTTGACCATGTCGCGCGAGTCGTCCATCACGATGACGGCACCCGAACCCAGCATGGAGCCAGCCTTGGCGATGGAGTCATAGTCCATCGTGCATTCCATCATCACGGCAGCAGGCAGCACGGGCGCAGAAGAGCCACCCGGGATCACGGCCTTCAGCTGGCGGCCCTTGCGGACACCGCCGGCCAACTCAAGCAGCTTGGCGAACGGTGTACCCAGCGGAACCTCGTAGTTGCCGGGACGCTCGACATCGCCTGACACCGAAAACAGCTTGGTGCCGCCGTTGTTGGGCTTGCCGATTTCCAGATAGGGCTGGCCGCCGTTGCGGATGATCCAGGGCACCGCCGCAAAGGTTTCGGTGTTGTTGATCGTCGTGGGCTTGCCGTACAGGCCGAAGCTGGCCGGGAACGGCGGCTTGAAGCGAGGCTGGCCTTTCTTGCCTTCGAGCGACTCCAGCAAGGCCGTTTCCTCGCCGCAGATGTAGGCGCCGAAACCATGGTGCGCATGCAACTGGAAGCTGAAGGTCGAGCCCAGGATGTTGTCGCCCAGCAGGCCAGCCGCCCGCGCCTCTTCCAGCGCGGCCTCGAAGCGTTCGTAGACCTCGAAGATCTCACCGTGGATGTAGTTGTAGCCCACCTTGATGCCCATCGCGAAGGCAGCAATTGCCATGCCTTCGATGACGATGTGGGGGTTGTACATCAGAATGTCGCGGTCCTTGCAGGTGCCTGGCTCGCCTTCGTCCGAGTTGCAGACCAGGTACTTCTGGCCTGGAAACTGGCGCGGCATGAAGCTCCACTTCAGGCCCGTCGGGAAGCCCGCACCGCCACGGCCACGCAGGCCGGAGGTCTTGACCTCAGCGATGACCTGATCGGCCGTCATGCCTTCGCCGCCGTCCTTGCCCAGGATCTTGCGCAGCGCGGCATAGCCGCCACGGGCTTCGTAGTCCTTTATGCCCCAGTTCTTGCCGTTAAGGTCGGCGCAGATCTGCGCGCCGATATGGCGGTCGTGGAAGCAGGTTTCTGCACCTGTTGCTTGAAACTTGGAAAGATCCAGCATGCTTTTGCCCTCAGTTCTTCTCAGCGGCGGCATGCGCCTTGAGCGTGGCCAGCAACTCGTCCAGCCGTTGCTCGCTCATGAAACTGCACATCTGGCGGTCGTTGACCAGCAGCACCGGCGCATCAGCGCAAGCTCCCAGGCATTCGCTCTTCTGCACAGTGAACAGCCCGTCAGCCGTCGTTCCACCCTGCTCCACGCCCAGCTTGTGGCAAAGGTGGTCCAGTGCACTCTGTCCATCCCGCAACTGGCAGGGCAGATTGGCACAGACGTTCAGCTTGAACTTGCCCAGCGGACGCTGGTTGTACATGTTGTAGAAGGTCGTGACCTCATACACCGCGATGGCCGGCATGCGCAGGTAGGCCGCAATCACGTCCTCGGCTTCGCGTGACACATGGCCTTGCTCCTGCTGCACGATCGTCAGGCAAGCCATCACGGCCGACTGTCGCTGTTCAGCCGGATACTTGGCAACTTCGCGGTCGAAGCGAGCGCGGGTGGCGTCGCTGAGTTGGTATGCGCTGCTCATCGGTCAATCTCGCCGAAAACAATGTCCATCGTGCCAATCACGGCCACCGCGTCGGCAATCATGTGGCCGCGCGACATCTCGTCGAGGGCCGCCAGATGGGAGAAGCCAGGGGCGCGGATCTTCAGGCGGTAAGGCTTGTTTGCGCCGTCGCTGACCATGTAGATGCCGAACTCGCCCTTGGGGTGCTCGACGGCTGCATAAGCCTCACCCTCTGGGACCCGGAAGCCTTCGGTGAAGAGCTTGAAGTGGTGGATCAGCTCTTCCATGTTTGACTTCATGCCCACACGCGAAGGCGGCGCCACCTTGTGGTTGTCGGTGATCACGGGGCCGGGGTTCTTGCGCAGCCAATCGACGCATTGCTGGATGATGCGATTGGACTGGCGCATTTCTTCGATCCGCACCACATAGCGGTCATAGGTATCCCCGTTCGTGCCGACGGGGATGTCGAAGTCCATCTGGCTGTAGACCTCATAGGGCTGGGTCTTGCGCAGGTCCCAGGGGATGCCGGTCGAGCGCAGCATGGCGCCCGTTAAGCCCAGATTCAGCGCTCGCTCCTGGGTCACGACACCAATGCCTACCGTGCGCTGCTTCCAGATACGGTTGTCAGTCAGCAGGGTTTCGTAGTCGTCAACGTTGGCGGGGAAACGCTTGCAGAAATCTTCGATGAAGTCCAGCAAGGTGCCCTGGCGGTTTTCGTTCAGGCGGGCAATCGCCTTGGCGTTCTTGATCTTGCTGACCTTGTACTGCGGCATGCTGTCCGGCAGGTCGCGATAGACGCCGCCGGGACGGAAATAGGCCGCATGCATGCGCGCGCCGGACACGGCCTCATACATGTCAAACAGATCCTCGCGCTCCCGGAAGGCGTAGATCAAGATGTTCATCGCACCGCAGTCGATGCCATGCGCGCCGAGCCACAACAGGTGGTTCAGCAATCGCGTGATCTCGGAGAACATCACGCGGATGTACTGCGCCCGCACAGGCACTTCGAGACCCAGAATCTTCTCGATCGCCAGGCAGTAGGCGTGCTCGTTGGACATCATCGACACGTAGTCGAGGCGGTCCATGTACGGCAGTGACTGGATGTAGGTCTTGCTCTCGGCCAGTTTCTCGGTGGCGCGGTGCAGAAGGCCAATGTGAGGGTCGGCGCGCTGGATGACTTCGCCATCGAGTTCAAGCACCAGGCGGAGCACACCGTGTGCTGCCGGGTGCTGAGGGCCAAAGTTCAGCGTGTAGTTCTTGATATCTGCCATGGATCAGGACTCCCGCTGGGCCGTCCCGAGGGAGGCTTGCGCCCCGACGGGGGGCAGCGAACGAAGTTGAGCGTGGAGGTCAATCATTTACAGACCGCCGTAGTTGTCTTCACGGATCACACGCGGCGTGATCTCACGCGGCTCGATGCTCACCGGTTGATAGATCACGCGCTTGGCGATGGCGTCGTAACGCATTTCCACATGCCCGGAGGTGGGGAAATCCTTGCGCATCGGATGACCGATGAAGCCGTAGTCCGTCAGGATGCGGCGCAGGTCTTCGTGGCCGACAAAGATGATGCCGAACAGGTCAAATGCCTCGCGCTCAAACCAGTTGGCGGCATTCCAGATCGGGTTGACCGATTCGATCTGCGGGAAATCGTCGTCAGCGCAAAACACTTTCAGACGGACGCGCCAGTTCTTGCTGACCGACAGCAAATGGACCACGACAGCAAAGCGCTGCCCTTCGTAGCCGCCATTGCCATACTCGCTGAAGTCCAGGCCACACAGGTCGATGAGTTGCTCGAACTGCAGGTCGGCATGGTCACGCAGAAGCTGCGCGACTTGTGCATAGTCCTGCGGGGTGACTTCGATCGTGATCTCGCCGAACTCTCGCTTGAGGCGCTGGATCTTGCCGCCGAGGGCCGCTTCCAGTGCTGCTTGCAGGGTATCAAGTTTGCTCATGGATGCAGGACCTCTCAGCGTGCGATCGTGTTTTCACGTCGGATCTTGGCCTGCAGCTGCAGGATGCCGTACAGCAGAGCCTCGGCGGTCGGCGGACAACCTGGCACGTAGACATCGACGGGAACGATGCGATCACAGCCGCGCACCACCGAATAGCTGTAGTGGTAATAGCCGCCGCCATTGGCGCAGGAGCCCATGCTCAAGACCCAACGCGGTTCGGCCATCTGGTCATACACCTTGCGCAGTGCCGGCGCCATCTTGTTGCACAAGGTGCCGGCCACGATCATCAAGTCAGACTGACGCGGACTTGGGCGAAACAGCATGCCGAATCGGTCGATGTCGTAGCGCGCCGCACCGGCATGCATCATCTCCACCGCGCAACATGCCAGGCCGAACGTCATCGGCCACAAGGATCCGGTCTTCGACCAGTTGATCAGCTTGTCCACCGAGGTGGTGACGAAGCCTTCTTTCAAAACGCCTTCGATGCCCATGGGGTGTACCTTCGGGTCAGCTCGTTATTCCCAGTCCAGGGCGCCTTTTTTCCACTCGTAGACAAAGCCCACGACCAGAATGCCCAGGAAAATCATCATCGCCCAGAAGCCGGTCGGCCCAATTTCCCGCAAGGCTACAGCCCAAGGGAACAGGAAGGCGATTTCCAGATCAAACAAAATGAAGAGAATGGCGACGAGGTAATAGCGCACGTCGAATTTCATGCGCGCATCCTCAAACGCCTCAAAGCCGCACTCGTAGGGTGAGTTCTTGGCTTGGTCGGGACGATTCGGGCCGAGGAGGTAGCCCAGAACCTGCGGCGCGATTCCGACGCCGGCACCGACCAGTATGAAGAGAATGACGGGCAGGTATTGTTCGAGATTCATGATCGCCGCTCTATATGCAGTGTCCGGCACGAGGCCAAACTGGAATCCACAAAAAGCAACGGGCGCGCCGCCAGCGAATCACTCCGCTTACGGACCGCGCCCGCCTTGTGCCCAGTAGCGGCACAGCCGCCACGACAGGGCGCTTCGACTGACATACTGCCGATCTCCACCTGCAGATACCGGCGAAACTGCCAGTCGATAAATACTTGGTGCCGACGGCGAGACTCGAACTCGCACAGCTTTCGCCACTACCCCCTCAAGATAGCGTGTCTACCAATTTCACCACGTCGGCATTGTTTGTTGCCGTCTGATTGCGTGAGGATTGCTGCTCAGACAGCCTCGAATTCTATACCGAAAAAACCCTGACCCAAGGCGATTTTCCCGTGAAAACTTTGTTTCGCCCCGGGTCCTGGGCACCTTCAGCCACGATCAGTTCGAGGCGGCGGGCGCAGCCGGCTGGGCCGCGACAGGCGCGGTCGCACCGGGGATCGCAGCAGCGCCAGACGCAGGCACGGAGACCGGCGCAGCTCGATCAAGGATGCTTTCCGCCTGTGGCGCGGTTGCGCGCGTGTTGGAAATATAAGCCAGCGCCAAGGTGCACACGAAGAACACCGTGGCACATACCGCCGTACTGCGCGACAGGAAGTTGGCGCTGCCGGTGGCGCCGAACAGGCTGCCAGACGCGCCGCTGCCGAAGGAAGCGCCCATATCAGCGCCCTTGCCGTGCTGCACCAGCACCAGAACGATCATCGTCAAGGCGCTCAAAAGCTGCAGGGCCAGCACCAGGTTCAGCAAGACTTGCATTTCTAGTTCTCCAGAAAACTCTTTGGGGGGCTCTTGCCCCCGGATTCAAACTTAGCCGGCTGCCCGGCAGATGGCCGAAAAATCAGCCGCTTTCAATGCTGCGCCACCAATCAACCCGCCATCGATGTCCGGCTGGGCGAACAACTCCGCGGCATTGTCAGGCTTGACGCTGCCGCCATAGAGCAGCCGCATCGAGCCCGCTTTCTGGGTTGCCGCCGACAGCAAGTTGCGCAGCACGGCGTGAACCGCTTGGGCTTGTGCAGGTGAGGCCGTCAGGCCCGTCCCAATCGCCCAGACCGGCTCGTAGGCCACGACAATCTCGCCGATGCAATGGGTCAATGTGTGGATCACGGCAGACAGCTGGCGTTTGACGACCAGCTCAGTCTGCCCTGCCTCACGCTCAGCCAAGGTTTCGCCGACACAGACAATCGGCGTTACACCATGTGCCAGTGCAGCCTTGGCTTTGTCTGCCACCAACTGATCGCTCTCGGCATGATAAGCGCGTCGCTCGGAGTGCCCGACGATGACATAGCGGCAGCCCACATCCGCCAGCATGACGGACGACACCTCGCCGGTGTAGGCGCCTTGCTCACGCGCCGAACAGTCCTGCGCACCAAAACTCACTTGCGATCCGGTCAGTGCAAGCGCTGTCTCGGTGATGTAGGGGAATGGCACGCAGACCGCCACCTCAGCACTCCACGGGCCGGCCTCTTTCAGGCCGCTCAGCAGCAGGGCATTGGCAGCACGGCTGCCATGCATCTTCCAGTTACCTACGACCAATTTCCTGCGCATTGCTCTTGTCTCCACGCTCAGTTCTTTACCCAGCTCAGCACAATTTTTCCAATGTGCTCGCCAGACTCCATCAGTGCATGCGCTTCGGCGGTGCGATCGGCCAGCAACTCGCGAAAGATGACCGGTCGAATGTCGCGAGACTCAAGCAAAGGCCACACCTTTTCACGCAAAGCCTGCGCAATGCCAGCCTTGAACGCCACCGACCGCGGACGCAGTGTCGAACCACTGATCGTCAGGCGACGCCGCAGCAGTTGCCCGGCATCGAAGCCGGCCTGGCTGCCGCCCTGCACTGCGATAACTACGCAGCGCCCGTCATCTGCGAGGCACTCGATGTTGCGCGCCACGTAGCCACCCGCCACCATGTCGAGAATCACGTCGACGCCGCGGCCGTTGGTGGCTTGCTTGCATTCAGCGACGAAGTCCTGCTCGCGATAGTTGATCGCCACATCCGCACCCAGCCTCAAACAGGCTGCAGCCTTTTCGGCGCTACCCACCGTCACCAGGACGCGAGCGCCGAAAGCTTTGGCCAACTGAATCGCCGTGACCCCGATACCGCTGCTACCGCCGTGGATCAGGATGTTCTCGCCAGCACACAGGTGCGCGCGCTCAAACACATTGCTCCACACGGTGAAGTAGGTTTCAGGCAGGCTTGCTGCTTCGACCATGCTCCACCCCGCCGGCACGGGCAGACACTGCGCAACAGGTGCAGTGCAAAGCTCTGCGTAACCGCCGCCAGCCACCAAAGCGCACACCTTGTCGCCAAGCTGGAACCCAGCCGCAGCAAGCGAAGCATCGTCGCCGGCCACGATCCGCCCGGCCACTTCGAGGCCAGGCAGATCGCTTGCGCCGGCGGGAGGCGGGTAAGCCCCCTTGCGTTGAAGCACGTCAGGGCGATTGATGCCAAAAGCCTCAACCGCGATCAGGCACTCCCCGACGCCGGCTTGCGGGTCTGGGCGCTCAATTAGCTGCAGTACTTCAGGCGCACCGGGGCGCGTGATGGCAATCGCCTTCATCGAAAGGCCTTACTCGGCAGCGCCCTCTTGTGCTGCCGGAGCAGCAGGCGTCGGCGCAGCATCACGGTCGATCAGTGCCTTCATCGACAGCTTGATGCGGCCCTTCTCATCGGTCTCCAGCACCTTGACCTTGACGATCTGGCCTTCGGTCAGGAAATCAGTGACCTTCTCGACACGCTGGTGAGCGATCTGGCTGATGTGCAGCAAACCATCCTTGCCGGGCAGCAGGTTGACCAGGGCACCGAAGTCCAGGATCTTGGTGATCGGGCCTTCGTAGACCTTGCCGATCTCCACTTCCGCGGTGATCTCCTGAATGCGCTTCTTCGCGTACTCAGCCTTCTCGCCATCGGTCGAAGCGATCGTGATGGTGCCGTCTTCGCCGATGTCGATGGTGGTGCCGGTTTCTTCGGTCAGCGCACGGATGGTGGCGCCGCCCTTGCCGATCACGTCGCGGATCTTCTCCGGGTTGATCTTCATCGTGTACAGGCGCGGCGCGAACTGCGACACCTCGGTGTTGGCCGTGCCCATGGCCTCGACCATCTTGCCGAGAATGTGCATGCGGGCTTCCTTGGCCTGAGCCAGCGCCACCTGCATGATTTCCTTGGTGATGCCCTGGATCTTGATGTCCATCTGCAGGGCGGTCACGCCAGCCGTCGTGCCGGCCACCTTGAAGTCCATGTCGCCCAGGTGATCTTCGTCACCCAGGATGTCCGTCAGCACGGCGAAGCGGTTGCCGTCCTTGATCAGGCCCATGGCGATGCCGGCCACGTGGGCCTTCATCGGCACGCCGGCGTCCATCAGCGCGAGGCAGCCGCCGCAGACCGAAGCCATCGACGAGGAGCCATTGGACTCGGTGATTTCCGAGACCACGCGCAGCGAGTACGGGAAGTCTTCCTTGCTCGGCAGCGCGGCAACCAGCGCACGCTTGGCCAGGCGGCCGTGGCCGATTTCGCGACGCTTCGGGCTGCCGACACGACCCGTCTCGCCAGTAGCGAAGGGAGGCATGTTGTAGTGCAGCATGAAACGGTCTTCGAACTCGCCGGCCAGCGCATCGATGCGCTGAGCGTCGCGGTCCGTGCCCAGGGTCGCAACGACCAGCGCCTGGGTTTCGCCACGGGTGAACAGCGCGGAGCCGTGGGTGCGCGGCAGCACGCCGTTGCGGATTTCGATGGGGCGCACGGTGCGAGTGTCGCGGCCGTCGATGCGCGGCTCACCGGCCAGGATCTGGCTGCGCACGATGCGAGCCTCGATCTCGAACAGCAGACCATCGACCTCGACGCCGTCGAACTCCGCACCCTCAGCCTTCAGTGTTTCCTTGACCTTGGCATAAGCCTCGCGGCACGCTTGCGTGCGAGCCTGCTTCGAGCGGATCTGGTAGGCCGCGCGCAATGCGCCTTCGGCCAGCTCAGTGACCTTGGCGATGAAGGGCTCATTCTTGGCCGGAGCTTTCCAGTCCCACACCGGCTTGCCGGCGTCACGCACCAGCTCATGGATGGCGTTGATGGCGATGTTGCCCTGCTCATGGCCGAACACCACGGCGCCCAGCATCAACTCTTCGCTCAGCTGGTCGGCCTCGGACTCGACCATCAGCACGGCGGACTCGGTGCCGGCAACGACCAGATCCATCTTCGAGTTGAGCAGCTCGGTCTTGCCCGGGTTCAGCACGTACTCGCCGTTGACGTAGCCCACGCGCGCAGCGCCGATCGGGCCATTGAACGGGATGCCGGAGATGGACAAGGCAGCCGAGGTACCAATCATCGCAGCGATGTCAGCCTGAACTTCCGGGTTCAGCGACAGCACATGGATGACCACCTGCACTTCGTTGAAGAAGCCCTCGGGGAACAGCGGGCGAATCGGGCGGTCGATCAGGCGGCTGGTCAGTGTCTCCAGTTCGCTGGGGCGACCTTCGCGCTTGAAGAAACTGCCAGGGATCTTGCCGGCGGCGTAGGTCTTTTCGAGGTAATCAACAGTCAGTGGGAAAAAGTCCTGACCAGGCTTGGCCTCGCTCTTTGCCACAACAGTCGCCAGCACCACGGTGCCTTCGATATCGACGATGACGGCACCACTCGACTGGCGAGCGACTTCACCCGTCTCCAGCGTCACGCTGTGCTGACCCCATTGGAAGGTCTTGGTGACTTTGTTGAACATGCTCATGTTCTTTCCTCTCTTCGTTACGGCCGCTTGCGGTGCGGCGCATGACCGGGAGTGGGACTGGGTTTGGCGGTTTGCCATTCCAGCAAGACTCAGCGATGAACCTTGCTGGAATGACATAGCAGCGCCACGTCAGTTCAACCCCTATCGAATCGTCAAAGCACAAAGAGCCTGTGCTGGCTTGCGTCCAGACAGGCTCTTCATGCGCATGGGTGCCTTACTTACGCAGGCCCAGCTTCTGGATCAGCGCCGTATAGCGGGCAGCGTCCTTGGACTTCAGGTAAGCCAGCAGGCTCTTGCGGGTGTTGACCATCTTCAGCAGACCGCGACGGCCATGGTGGTCCTTGGCGTGGGTCTTGAAGTGGGGGGTCAGCTCGTTGATGCGGGCGGTCAGCAGGGCCACTTGGACTTCCGGGGATCCGGTGTCGTTGGCGCTGCGAGCGTTAGCCTTGACGATTTCTGCCTTGTTCAGATCGGCGACTGCCATGATGCGTTCCTTGATATCGGGAATCCGCTGGGCAGCGCACGGCAACACGGCCGGCCTGGCTCACAGACGGTTTCCTAGGTTTTAACTTGCGGTCACGGGTGAAACCGACCCATGCCGTGCCTTCTCCTGCGCCTCGTGCAGCACCGCCAGGGCACTACCGAAACACAGAAGCCGCAGATTATAGACCAAGGCCCGGGATCAGTTCAGGTCCGCAGGACGCTCCATCTTGCACGAATGGGGCTGCTCGGCCTTCTGGGCGTCGACGAAGCGAACCGTTCGGAAACCATAGCCTGAGCCCTCGTTGTCAAAGCGGACGCCGGGGCTGCCGACTCGTTTCATCATGGTGACGTACAGGGGCTGGATGAACTGATGATCAGCGGCGCGCATGGTTCCCTGGTGCACCCCACCCAAGGTCTTGCCATCGAACTTCATGCCTTCCATCGCACGGGCTACAGCTGCCGGCTCTGCACTGCGGGCCTTTTCGATGCCGGCAACGAGCACCTCCACCATGGCCTGCATGCGGGCGTGGACATAGTCGTCCTCGGGTTTGGGAAAGCGCTCGCGGAACGCAGCGTAGAAGCGATCCGAGCTGGGCGTGCCAACGTTGGGGTGCCATTCAGCCACGGCCACCACGCGATCGATGCCGCTATCGCCCAGCGCGGCGGGCACACCCAGTGCATTGCCATAGAAGGTGTAGAAGCGCGCGTCGACGCCAACCTCCTTGGCCGCCTTGATCAGCAGCGTCAGGTCATTGCCCCAGTTGCCGGTCAGAACGGCCTGCGCACCGCTGGCCTTGATCTTGGTGGCATAGGGAATGAAGTCCTTCACGCGTCCGACCGGATGCAACTCGTCGCCTACGATCTGCACATCTGGGCGCTTGGAGGCAATCATCTCCCGGCCCTTCTTCAGCACATGTTGGCCGAAGCTGTAGTCCTGGCCGATCAGGTATACGCGCTGTACCGAGCTGTCGTTCGCCAGTTGATCTGTCAATGCAGCCAAGCGCATATCGGAATGGGCATCGAAGCGAAAGTGCCAGAAGCTGCACTTCTCGTTCGTCAGAGAAGGATCAACGGCTGAATAGTTCAAGAAGAGGGCGCGACGTTGCGGCTCGCGCTCGTTGTGTTTGTTCAAGGCATCGATCAAGGCGGCCGCCGTGGCCGAACTGTTGCCCTGCAGCACGAAGGTCACGCGCTGGTCAATGGCTGCCCTCAGCATCGATAGCGCTTCTTCTGTCGCGCCCTTGCTGTCGAAGCGCGCGAGGCTGAGCGGCCTTGCACCGCCCGGCAGCTTGACGCCGCCGCGCGCATTGACGCGCTCAACCGCCCAGACCAGATTGCGGTGGACCGCCTCCCCCGCATTGCCGAACGGGCCGGACAGGCCTTCGATCATGCCGAGCCTGATGGGTTCCGGCGCGGCTTGTGCAAGCGTCGTGCAAAGCATCGCTGCAGCAGCGGCCAGCGATTGAATCCAGGTGCGGCGGGAAAGAGAAAAAGTCTGAGTCATCTCAAAGTCGGTTGTTGATCCATCTTGAAAGCAGTCCGCGCGCGGTGCGAGTGTCGTGAGTCTGCAGAGACTGGGTTGGGTGACCTGCCCGAGTCGCGCTCAAGCGAGCCCAGCTCAAACCGCACCAAGATCCCAGCGCGGCCGGATCGCGAAGCTGCCATCGGTGTGTGGCCGAGCGAAGCCACGTTGCAGGCGCAGCGCGGCAGCCATCGCGATCATTGCACCGTTGTCGGTGCACAACTGCAGTTCTGGGTAGTGCACGCGCACCGCGCGTTTGGCGCAGGCGGCATTGAGTTGCTCGCGCAGCAAAGCATTGGCGCCGACGCCTCCGGCCACCACCAGGCGCTTCAGTCCGGTTTCCTTGAGCGCCAGCATCGACTTCTTCACCAGCACTTCAACGATGGCGGCCTGCGTGGCTGCAGCCAGATCTGCACGCTGCTGCTCGCTCGGAGCTGCACCAAGCTTTTTCACCTGTGTCAGCACGGCCGTCTTCAGTCCGGCGAAGCTGAAATCGGGCTTGCCACTGTGCAGCAGCGGCCGCGGCAACTCGAAGGCCCGGGCATCACCTTGCTGCGCCAGCTTCGCGAGGTGCGGTCCGCCGGGATAAGGCAGGCCCAGCAGCTTCGCGCTCTTGTCAAAGGCTTCGCCGGCCGCGTCGTCGATGGTCTCACCCAGAATCTCGTACTGACCGACATCGTCAACCCGCATCAGCTGCGTGTGTCCGCCGGACACCAGCAGCGCGACAAAGGGGAACTCCGGCGGGTCAGCCGACAGGAAGGGAGACAGCAAGTGCCCCTCCAGATGATGAATCGGCAGGCTGGGCTTGCCGAGGGCTGCGGCCAGCGCAACCGCCACGCCGGCACCCACCAGCAAGGCACCCGCCAGTCCAGGGCCTTGCGTATAGGCCACCATATCCACATCCTCGAGCGTCAGGCCCGATTGCGCCAGCACTTCGCGCGTCAGCGGCAGCACGCGGCGGATGTGGTCACGCGACGCCAACTCCGGCACCACCCCACCATAGGCCTGATGCATGGCAATCTGGCTATGCAAGGCCTCACCCAGCAGCTTGGGCACGCCCTGCCCGCCCCCGGGCACTTCAACCAGCGCCACGCCGGTCTCGTCACAGGACGACTCGAAACCCAGGACCCGCAACATGCGTCAGTTCTTCTCGCGCGCGTGGTTGATCGAGTACTTGGGTATCTCGATCGTCACATCCGCCTGCCCGAGGATGGCTTGACAGCTCAGGCGCGAGTCCGGCTCCAGACCCCAGGCGCGATCGAGCATGTCCTCTTCGCCCTCTTCCATCTCTGACAGGGTCCGGCCACCCTCGCGAACGATCACGTGACAGGTCGTGCAGGCGCACACCATGTCGCATGCATGCTCAACTTCGACGCCGTTGTCGAGCAGCGCTTCGCAGATCGAGGTACCGGCCGGCGCGTTGACTTGCCGGCCATCGGGACAGTACTCGGCGTGGGGAAGAATCTTGATGGTTGGCATAGGGCTATTCCAGTCAAACCTGATCGATGGTGCGGCCGGCCAGGGCCTGATGGATGCCGCGGTTCATTCGGGCAGCGGCGAAGGCTTCAGTCCCGTGAGCCAAAGCGTCGACCGCTGCGGTGATGGCCGACGCATCGTCACTCTGCGCCACGGCAGAGAGTGCCAGCAGCAGGGCTTGAATGTCCGCCAACTCCACCGGATTCAGCAGATCGCCATCGGCAGCCAGCGCCGAGTGGGTGGCCAGCGTCATGCGCTCGGCATCGACGCGCGCCTCGCGCAGCGCCCGCGCCTGCATATCGGTCTCTGCCGCAGCGAAACCGTCCTTCAGCATGGCAGCAACTTGATCGTCCGACAGCCCATAGCTGGGCTTGACCTGCACCGCGGCCTCCACGCCGGAGCCAAGCTCCTTGGCCGACACGCTCAGCAGCCCGTCGGCATCGACCTGGAAGGTCACGCGGATGCGCGCGGCACCCGCCACCATGGGCGGTATGCCGCGCAGCTCGAAGCGGCCGAGAGAGCGGCATTCGCTGACCAGTTCGCGCTCGCCCTGTAGCACATGGATGGCCATCGCAGTCTGACCATCCTTGAAGGTGGTGAAGTCCTGGGCCTTGGCCACCGGGATGCTTGCATTGCGTTCGATGACGCGTTCGACCAGGCCGCCCATGGTCTCTAGGCCCAGCGACAAGGGGATCACGTCCAGCAGCAGGATTTCGCCATCAGCGGCATTGCCGGCCAGCTGGTTGGCCTGGATGGCTGCGCCGAGCGCCACCACCTCATCGGGGTTGAGGTTGGTCAGCACCTTCGCGTCACCGTCCGGGCCGAACAGCGCGCCGACCGCCGCCCGCACGCAAGGCATGCGGGTCGAGCCGCCCACCATCACGATGCCGTTCACCTCATCGGCCTTGACCTTGGCATCGCGCAGCACGCGACGCACCGAGGCCAGGCTCTTGTCGACCAGGGGCTTGGCCAGCGCGTCAAACTGAGCGCGTGTCACAGGCACGCTTGAGCTGCCGGCATCCAGCGCAAGCGCCAGCGTTGTCGCATCGGCATCGCTCAACGCCTCCTTGGCAGCGCGGGCGGCTACCAGAACGCGGCGCTTGTCCTGGGCGCTGTCGATCTGCAGACCACTCTGGGCCAGGGCCCAATCCGCCAGGCTGCGATCGAAATCATCACCGCCGAGCTGCGCGTCGCCACCCGTGGCGACCACCTCGAATACGCCCTTGGACAGCCGCAGCAGCGAGATGTCGAAGGTGCCGCCGCCCAGGTCGTAGACCGCATAGAGCCCTTCGCTGGCGTTGTCCAAACCGTAAGCAATGGCAGCCGCCGTGGGCTCGTTGATCAGGCGCAGCACGTTCAGGCCGGCCAGCTGCGCTGCGTCCTTGGTGGCCTGGCGCTGCGCGTCGTCAAAGTAGGCCGGCACGGTGATCACGGCGCCGAACACATCGTCGGCGAAGCTGTCCTCGGCGCGGTAGCGCAAGGTGGCCAGGATCTCTGCCGAGACCTCGACAGGCGACTTCAAACCCTCGCGGGTCTCGATCGCCAGCATGCCGGGCTGATCCACAAAGTGGTAGGGCAGCTTGTCACGATTGGCGATGTCGCCCAGGCTGCGGCCCATGAAGCGTTTTACCGAAACCAGGGTGTTCTCAGGATCATCAGCCTGCGCTGCGAGTGCCTCGGCGCCGATCTGCCGGCCGCCGTCGCCCAGGTAGCGCACGGCCGAGGGCAGGATCACCCGCCCCTGCTCGTCCGGCAGGCACTCGGCCACGCCGTGGCGCACCGACGCAACGAGTGAATGCGTGGTGCCCAGGTCGATGCCGACAGCGATGCGTCGCTCATGGGGGTTGGGCGAAGCGCCCGGTTCGGAAATCTGCAGCAGTGCCATCTTTTTATTGTCCCAGCGCGTCGAGGCGCTTATCTATGTCGGCCCGGAAGCGGGCGACGAACATCAGGGCTCGGACCTGCTCCGCCGCGGCCCTTGCGTCATCGGCCTGATCCAGCAAGCGCGCGGTTTCCGCCATCAACGCTTGCTCGCGGGCTGCAACCTCGTCATCCAACGCCTGCACCGCAGTCGCGTCGGCAGCATCGTCAAGCGCTTCCCGCCAGGCCATCTGCTCCATCAGGAACTGGGTCGGCATGCGGGTGTTGTCTTCCACGTGCAGTGGCGCGCCGCGTAACTCGCAGAGATAGGCGGCGCGCTTGAGTGGGTCACGCAGGCGCTGATGCGCCTCATTGACACGTAGGGCCCATTGCATGGATTGACGCTGGGCTGCCGCCCCTTCGGTAGCGAACTTGTCGGGATGCACCTTGGCGGCCAAGGCCTTCCAGCGTGCCTCGATTTCGGCGCGATCCTGTGCCTGGCGCTGGGGCAGGCCAAAGAGGCTGAAGTCGTCGTCGTCAAGTCTCATGCGAGGCGATCGAAGATCGTAAAAAGCAAAGGCGCGGCCAGTAAGCCGCGCCGTCGGTTTCGAAGGGGGCTGACCTTAGACGCGGAAGGACTCGCCGCAACCGCAGCGGTCTTTCTCGCGCGGATTCCTGAACTTGAAGCCTTCGTTGAGTCCTTCACGCACGAAGTCAAGCTCCGTGCCATCCAGATACGGCAGGCTCTTGGGGTCGATCAGGATCTTGATGCCATGGCCCTCGAAGATCACATCTTCCGGAGCCACGTCGTCGGCATACTCAAGCTTGTAGGCTAGGCCCGAGCAACCCGTGGTCTTCACGCCCAGGCGCACCCCCACGCCCTTGCCGCGCTTGGCGATGTAGCGCGTCACGTGCCGCGCAGCCGCTTCTGTCAAGGTCACTGACATCCGTGCGCCCTCTTCCTTACTGCGTGTGCTTGGCGCGGTAGTCGTCCACCGCAGCCTTAATGGCATCCTCAGCCAGGATGGAGCAGTGGATCTTCACCGGCGGCAAGGCCAGCTCTTCGGCAATCTGTGTGTTCTTGATCTCGAGCGCCTGGTCCAGGCTCTTGCCCTTGACCCACTCGGTCACCAGCGAGCTCGACGCAATCGCAGAGCCGCAGCCGTAGGTCTTGAACTTGGCGTCCTCGATCAGGCCGGTCGCGGGATTGACCTTGATCTGCAGCTTCATCACGTCGCCACAAGCCGGTGCCCCGACCATGCCGGTGCCGACGCTGTCGTCACCCTTGTCGAAAGCGCCGACGTTGCGGGGGTTTTCGTAGTGGTCAACGACCTTTTCGCTGTATGCCATGGTGTTCTTCTCCTAACGACGGGGTTGACCGCTCAGTGCGCGGCCCATTGAATGGTCGACAGATCGATGCCGTCCTTGTACATATCCCACAGGGGCGAGAGCTCGCGCAACTTGGCCACCCGATCCTTCAGCGTGGCGATCGCGTAGTCGATTTCTTCCTCGGTTGTGAAGCGACCGATGGTCATGCGCAGCGATGAATGCGCCAGCTCGTCGCTGCGACCCAGCGCACGCAGCACATAGCTGGGCTCAAGACTTGCCGAGGTGCAGGCCGACCCCGAGGAAACGGCCAGGCCCTTCACGCCCATGATCAGGCTCTCGCCTTCCACATAGTTGAACGAGATGTTCAGGTTGTGCGGCACGCGCTTCTCAAGATCGCCGTTGATGAAGACCTGCTCAATGCCGCTCAGGCCGTCGATCAGGCGCTTTTGCAGCATGCGAATGCGCTCACTCTCGGCGCCCATCTCTTCGCGAGCGATGCGGAAGGCTTCGCCCATGCCGACGATCTGGTGGGTGGGCAACGTGCCAGAACGCATGCCACGCTCATGGCCACCGCCATGCATCTGGGCTTCAAGTCGCACCCGCGGCTTGCGGCGCACGTAAAGCGCACCCATGCCCTTGGGGCCGTAGGTCTTGTGCGCCGACATGCTCATCAGGTCGATGGGCAGGCTGGCCAGATCAATCGCCACCTTGCCGGTGGCCTGAGCGGCGTCGACGTGAAAAATGACGCCGCGCTCACGGCACAGGGTACCCAGAGCCACCACATCCTGGATGACGCCGATCTCGTTGTTGACGAACATGACCGAGGCCAGGATGGTGTCCGGCCGCAGGGCCGCCTTGAAAGCTTCCAGGTCCAGCAGGCCGTCGGCCTGCACGTCCAGATACGTAACCTCAAAGCCCTGACGCTCCAACTCGCGCATGCTGTCCAGCGTGGCTTTGTGCTCGGTCTTGACCGTGATCAGGTGCTTGCCGCGTGTCTTGTAAAACTGAGCCGCACCCTTGAGGGCCAGATTGATGGACTCGGTGGCGCCGGAGGTCCAGACGATCTCGCGCGGGTCGGCGCCGATCAGCTCGGCCACCTGCACGCGAGCCTTCTCTACCGCCTCTTCCGCCTCCCACCCCCATGCATGGCTGCGCGAAGCCGGGTTGCCGAAATGCTCGCGCAACCAGGGAACCATGGCATCCACCACACGCGGGTCGACCGGCGTCGTCGCGCCGTAGTCCATGTAGATCGGGAAATGAGGAGTCATGTCTGTACGGTAAAAATTACTTAGTGAAGGCATTGCCGAGTGCAAACACCGAATTCGGCGCAGTCACCCGGATGGGCTTGACCACCGGTTGCGAGGAAATGGCCCGCTTGATGGGCGCCTCTTCAATGGTCACGCCTTTGGCAAGTTGGTCGTCGACCAGCTTGCGCAAGGACACTGAATCGAGGTACTCGATCATCTTGGCGTTCAGGCTGGTCCAGAGTTCATGCGTGATGCAGCGCCCGGCGTCGCCACCCATGCAGTTTTCCTTCCCGCCGCAGCCGGTCGCATCGATCGGCTCATCAACGGCGACGATGATGTCGGCCACAGTGATTTCTTCCGACTTGCGCCCCAGGGAGTAACCACCGCCTGGGCCTCGCGTGCTTTCCACGAGTTCGTGCCGACGCAGCTTGCCGAACAGCTGCTCCAGATAGGAAAGGGAGATCTGCTGACGTTGGCTGATGGCAGCCAGTGCGACAGGCCCGCTGTTTTCACGCAGGGCCAAGTCGATCATCGCAGTGACGGCGAAACGACCTTTGGTAGTCAGACGCATGAAAATCTCCTTTGATCGACTTGATCTTTAGCCAGCAAATCAGGCCCGTTGGCCGCCGGCATGCCGCTGCAACGGGTAAACCCTTGGGTATGCCCGAGTAGTTTACTCAATTATTCATCAGCTTGCAGCGAAGGCACGGGCAAGGCCGCGCTACGGGCTCGTCGTGCGCTTGGCGCAGAGGCATCAGACACGCTTCGGTTGCCCGCCATCGAAGAGCATGATGTTGTCGTGCACGGAGGCGCCAAAAGCCTGCTCACGCAGTTGAGCCAACTGATCGCGTATGCGGGCGGCATTCTCGAATTCAAGGTTGCGCGCATGCTCAAGCATCTGCTTCTCCAGCTGCGCAATGCGCTTGCCCAGGTCCTTCTCTGACAACAACTCGACCGCAGACGTCTGCACCAACACTTGGTCATCACGTCCAGGCTTGTTCGAATACACGCCTTCGATCAGCTCCTTGATGCGCTTGTTCAGGCCACGTGGCGTGATGCCGTGCTCGGTGTTGAAGGCAATCTGCTTGGCGCGCCTGCGCTCGGTTTCACCGATGGCCTTGCGCATGGACTCGGTGATGCGGTCGGCGTACAGGATCGCCTTGCCGTTGAGGTTGCGCGCAGCGCGGCCGATGGTCTGGATCAGGCTGCGTTCCGCGCGCAGAAAGCCTTCCTTGTCCGCATCCAGGATGGCAACCAGCGAGACTTCTGGAATGTCCAGCCCCTCGCGCAGCAGGTTGATGCCAACCAGCACATCGAACGTGCCCAAGCGGAGATCGCGCAGGATTTCCACCCGTTCGACAGTGTCGACGTCCGAATGCAGGTAGCGCACCTTGACGCCGTTGTCATTCAAGTAATCCGTCAACTGCTCGGCCATCCGCTTGGTCAAGGTGGTGATCAACACGCGCTCCGCGGCTTCGACACGCAGACGGATTTCGCCCAGCACATCATCCACCTGATGCGTCGCCGGGCGCACTTCGATGACAGGATCCACCAGCCCTGTTGGTCTGACGAGTTGCTCGACGACTTGCCCCGAGTGGTCCTTCTCGTAAGCGGCAGGCGTGGCCGACACGAAGACCGCCTGACGCATCTTGCGCTCGAACTCCTCAAACTTCAGCGGGCGGTTGTCCAAGGCGCTGGGCAGGCGGAAACCATATTCCACCAGCGTGGTCTTGCGCGCGCGGTCGCCGTTGTACATGCCACCGAACTGGCCGATCAGCACATGGCTCTCGTCGAGGAACATCAGCGCGTCGGCAGGCAGATAGTCCACCAGCGTCGGCGGCGGCTCCCCAGGCGCCGCCCCCGAGAGGTGGCGTGTGTAGTTCTCGATGCCCTTGCAGTGGCCGACTTCCTGCAGCATCTCGAGATCGAAGCGGGTGCGCTGTTCCAGCCGCTGCGCTTCGACCAGTTTGCCCTCGGCAACGAACTGCCCCACCCGCTCACGCAGTTCGACCTTGATGGTTTCGGCCGCCGCGAGCACGCGCTCACGCGGCGTGACGTAATGGCTGCTCGGATAGACGGTGAAGCGCGGGATCTTCTGCCGCACCTTTCCTGTCAATGGGTCAAAGAGCTGCAGGCTTTCCAACTCGTCGTCAAACATCTCGATGCGCAGCGCCAGCTCGGAGTGTTCGGCGGGAAACACATCGATGGTGTCGCCGCGAACGCGGAAATTGCCGCGGGTGAACTCGATTTCGTTGCGCGCGTACTGCATGCGCGTCAGCTGCGCGATCACATCGCGTTGGCCGAGTTTGTCGCCCACCCGCAGCGTCATCACCATCTGGTGATAGTCCGCCGGGCTGCCGATGCCGTAGATGGCCGAGACCGAGGCCACGATCACCACATCGCGCCGTTCCAGCAGGCTCTTGGTGCAGGACAGGCGCAGTTGTTCGATCTGTTCGTTGATCGCGCTGTCTTTTTCGATGAAGAGGTCGCGCTGCGGCACATAGGCCTCGGGCTGATAGTAGTCGTAGTAACTGACAAAGTACTCGACCGCGTTCTTGGGAAAGAACTCGCGAAACTCACTGTAGAGCTGGGCGGCCAGTGTCTTGTTGGGCGCAAAGATGATGGCCGGACGGCCGAGCCGCGCGATCACGTTGGCCATCGTGAAAGTCTTGCCGGAGCCGGTCACGCCCAGCAGGGTCTGATAGCTCAAACCGTCATTGATGCCATCGCACAACTGTGCGATGGCCGTGGGCTGGTCCCCGGCCGGCGGAAAGGGCTGGAACAGCTGGAACGGCGAGCCTTCGAATGTGACGAACTCTCCCTTCGGTGCCGCATCGCTGTCTGGGGTGGTGTCTGGAACGGTAGTCGCTGCGTGCATCGGGCAATCCCTGATCGGCGGTTCAGACCGCCCTAAAATCAGCCCGCTCTGCGCCGGCTGCCAACTCGACAGCGTAGCGCAGGCGCTCCCCGCGTGCCGCCCAGTCACGCGCATGCTCATGCCAACGTCCTGTCAGGAAAGTCCCATGTCCTTGTTTGCCGCTGTCGAAATGGCCCCCCGCGACCCGATTCTGGGTTTGAACGAACAGTTCAATGCCGATACCAACCCGGCCAAGGTGAATCTGGGCGTTGGCGTCTACTACGACGAGAACGGCAAGCTGCCGCTGCTGAAGTGCGTAGCACAGGCTGAAGCGCAGATGCAGGCTGACCCGAAGGCGCGCGGCTATCTGCCGATCGACGGCATCGCCGCCTATGACAAAGCCGTGCAGGCCCTGGTGTTTGGCGCCGACAGTGCTGTGTTGGCGGCCAAGCGTGTCGCGACCGTGCAAGCCATCGGTGGCACTGGCGGCCTGAAAATCGGCGCCGATTTCCTGAAGCGCCTGAACCCTGGCGCCAAGGTGCTGATCTCCGACCCGTCCTGGGAGAATCATCGCGCGCTGTTCGGCAACGCCGGCTTCCCGGTTGAGACCTATCCCTACTACGACGCCAGCAAGCTCGGCATCAATTTTGAAGGCATGCTTGCGGCGCTGAACGCCGCGGCAGCCGGCACTGTCGTGGTGCTGCACGCCTGCTGCCACAACCCGACTGGCTACGACTTGAGCCCCGCACAGTGGGACCTGGTCGTGGCCGCCGTCAAGGCACGTGGACTCGTGGCTTTCCTGGACATGGCTTACCAGGGCTTTGGCGAAGGCATCGCTGAAGACGGCGCCGTGATCCAGCAGTTCCTGGCCGCCGGTCTGGACTTCTTCGTCTCGACCAGCTTCTCCAAGAGCTTCTCCCTGTACGGCGAGCGGGTCGGCGCGCTGAGCGTGGTGTGCACCTCGGCCGGGGAATGCACCAAGGTGCTGTCGCAGCTGAAGATCGTCATCCGTACCAACTACTCCAACCCGCCAACTCATGGTGCCCAGGTCGTCGCCAGCGTGCTGTCCACCCCCGAACTGCGCAAGCTTTGGGAAGACGAGCTGGCAGGCATGCGCCTGCGCATCCGCGCGATGCGCCAGGCCCTCGTCGACGCGCTGAAAGGCGCCGGGGTCACTGCCGACTTGAGTTTTGTCACACGCCAGAAAGGCATGTTCAGCTACTCAGGCCTGAACGCTGCCCAGATGCAGCGGCTGCGCAGCGAGTTTGGTGTGTACGGCGTGGACTCAGGGCGTATCTGTGTGGCGGCGCTCAATGAGAAGAACCTTCCGGCCGTCGCCAAGGCGATGGCCGCGGTGATGCAAGGCTGAAAACTGCGGGCCAGCTGAGCAATTGTTCCGGGTTTGCCTGCTGGCAAACCCGATCTATGCTGCATTGCACAATTTCTGGCACTATTGTGGGGCGATCGAGTGTTTCGCCCCCCATTCAAACGACCGAGGTCTGCCTATGCTCTACCAGCTCTACGAAACCCAGCGCGCGCTGATGAGCCCTTTCGCGGAGTTCGCCAGTGCCTCGGCCAAGCTCTACAGCCACCCGCTGTCGCCCTTCGCTCACACGCCGATGTCCCAGCGTTTGTCGGCGGGTCTGGACTTGATGCACCGCCTGGCCAAGGAGTACGAGAAGCCTGAGTTCGACATCCGCGGCATCGAGGTCGACGGTGTCGAAGTTGCAGTGCAGGAACTGGTCCCCGTGACTAAGCCCTTCTGCCGCCTGCTGCGCTTCAAGCGCTACACCGACGATCTGGCGGTGCTGAGCAAGATGAAAGAGCAGCCGACCGTGCTGGTGGTTGCACCGCTGTCAGGTCATCACAGCACTCTGCTGCGAGACACCGTCAAGCAATTGCTCAAGGACCACAAGGTCTTCATCACCGATTGGACCGACGCGCGCATGGTCCCCTTGGAGAACGGCCCTTTCCATCTCGACGACTACATCGCCTATGTGCAGGAATTCATCCGCCACATCGGCCCCGAGTGCCATGTGATCTCCGTCTGCCAACCAACAGTGCCGGTGCTGGCTGCAATCTCGCTGATGGCCAGCCAGGGAGAGACGACACCTCGTTCGATGACCATGATGGGCGGCCCCATCGACGCCAGCAAGAGCCCGACAGCCGTCAACAACCTGGCCATGAACCGCAGCTTCAGCTGGTTCGAGACCAATGTGATCTACCGCGTGCCGACCAACTTCCCAGGTGCCGGCCGCGCCGTTTATCCGGGCTTCCTGCAACACACCGGTTTCGTGGCCATGAACCCGGATCGGCATGCCACTTCCCACTACGACTACTTCCTCGACCTGGTGCAAGGCGACGACGAAGGGGCTGAAGCACACCGCCAGTTTTATGACGAATACAACGCCGTGCTGGACATGCCGGCCGAGTACTACCTGGACACGATCAAGACCGTATTCCAGGACTTTGCCCTGATCAACGGCACCTGGGTGGTCAACGGCCAGTTGGTGCGACCACAGGACATCAAGGGCACGGCCCTGCTGACGGTTGAGGGTGAGCTCGACGACATCTCTGGCGCCGGCCAGACTCGAGCTGCGCACGATCTGTGCTCTGGCATCGAACGCGAGGACCAGCATCACTATGTGGCCGAGGGGGCCGGTCACTACGGCATCTTCTCCGGCCGTCGCTGGCGCGAGAAGGTCTATCCGCAGGTGCGCGACTTCATCGCGAAGTATGACCACGCCGGAACCATGGCCGCGGCTCCCAAGCGCCGCAAGCGCAGTTGAGTGGCCTGGCGCGCGGGCGTGCGCTGGCCGATCTGATTGATCAGGCACTGCCTCAAACGCAGTGCACTCGCTGTGGCTATCCGGACTGCAGAGCCTATGCGGAAGCCATCGCCAGCGGAGAAGCCGAGATCAATCAATGTCCGCCAGGTGGTGCTGAAGGTGTGCGGCGCCTGGCCGAACTTACCGACAGGCCAGTGCTTACCCTCGACTCAACTCACGGCACTGAAGCGCCATGCGCGCTGGCGGTGATCGATGAAAGCTGGTGCATCGGCTGCACCCTGTGCATCAAGGCCTGCCCTGTGGATTGCATCGCTGGCGCGCCCAAGCTGATGCATGTGATCGTTGCGTCGCAGTGCACAGGCTGCGAGCTCTGCGTGCCGGCCTGTCCGGTCGACTGCATCAGCATGAATCCGGTCTCCGGGGCGGCCACTGCCTGGCAGGCCTGGAGCGACGAGCAAGCCAGACAATCCCGCGACCGCTACCGCTGGCGCACCGAGCGCCAGCAGCGCGACAAACGCGAGAACGAGGAGCGCCTGCGCTTGAAGGCTGAAGCCAAGCTCAGCAACCTCGCCGAAGCCTCGCGCATCACTGACCCACTTCAACTTGACCGCAAACGGCAGGCGATCGAAGCCGCCTTGGCCCGCGCCCGGGCGCAGCGCAAGCCTTGAGTCGCTAACAGCCAAGCCCATGAGCCCGCAAGAGATCACCGCCTTCTTTGCCACACTCAAGGCGGCCAACCCGCACCCTCAGACCGAGCTCGAGTACGCCAGCGTGTTCGAGTTGCTGGCTGCGGTGCTGCTGTCCGCGCAGGCAACCGATGTCAGCGTCAACAAGGCGACGCGGCGCCTCTTCCCTGTCGCCAACACGCCTGCGAAGATCCTTGCGCTGGGCGAGGAGCGCCTGTGCGACTACATCCGCACCATCGGGCTGTACCGCAGCAAGGCGCGGCATCTGCTCGCCACCTGCCGCATCCTGATTGACGAGTACGCGGGCCAGGTCCCCGGCACGCGCGAGGCGCTGGAGAAGTTGCCGGGTGTTGGCCGCAAGACTGCCAACGTGGTACTCAACGTCGCCTTTGGACAAGCGACGATGGCGGTTGATACGCATATCTTTCGCCTCGGCAATCGCACCGGCCTTGCGCCAGGCAAGACGCCGCTGGCCGTCGAGCAGGCGCTGGTCAAGCGTATCCCTCTCGAGTTTTTGGTCGATGCACATCACTGGCTGATCCTGCACGGCCGTTACGTCTGCCGCGCACGCCAAGCGCAATGTCACAGTTGCCAGGTGCGTGCTTATTGCGACCATGGCAAGGCACTGAAGGATTAAGGCCAGCGCCTACAATCAGCGCAAATCGGCCCCTTGAGCCTGTTAGGAAGCCATGCCAAGCATTACCGAGCTTGTCGACCGGGTAGAACGACTGTTGCTGCGTCACGCGGAACTGCAACGCACCAACGTCTTGCTGGAACAGCAAGTGCAGACCCTGAGTCAGGAGCGCGACAGCCTGCGCTCCCGCCTGTCCGCCGCACGACAGCGCGTCGACGCTTTGCTGGATCGGCTTCCTGTCGAAGCGAGTGATTCCGGAAAGAACGAGAAATGAAGCAGATGGAAGTGACCATCATGGGCCAGAGCTATCTGCTGGGTTGCCCTGAGGGTGGCGAAGCGGCCCTGACACGTGCAGTTTCCCAGGTCGATCGCGAGATGTGTGCGATTCGCGACGCGGGGCGCGTCAAGGCGCGCGAGCGCATCGCCGTCCTTGCGGCGCTGAACCTTGCCTACCAGTTGGCGGAGTTGCCCGCCTCCGCCACGAAAGCAGCGCCGGCTGCTGCTGCTGCGCCAAGCACCGTCGAGCTTGAGTCCCTGATGAAGCGTCTGGATGAGGCCTTGGGACACGACGGACAACTGCTCTGACGACTAGAATGCATCTGTCCATCGCGTTTGCGTGAGTCTTATATTTCCTTGAACCGATGCTCTTACGAGCAAGGGCTTGGAACATCGCTTGGCTGGTGTGATCGTCTCGCGTCAGATGAACCCGAAGCTCTGCTGACCTCGCCCACCTGAACTACCTGGGTTCAGGACTGCGGCTCACGGAACACGATGGACACCTTTTAGCCCCCTCCTGCCTCGCCCGCCCTTGAACTACTGGTTGATGAAATCCGAGCCCGACGAGTGCTCGATTGACGACCTCGCAAGCGCGCCGAGCGCCATCGTGCCCTGGATTGGGGTGCGCAACTACCAGGCGCGCAACTTCATGCGAGATGCGATGCGGGTTGGCGATGGTGTCCTCTTCTACCACTCCTCCTGTCCACAACCAGGCATCGCCGGGCTGGCGGAGGTGGCCAGCGCCGCCTATGCGGACGCGAGCCAGTTCGACCCGGCGAGCCCTTACCACGACCCCAAGTCTCAGCCGAGCGCCCCGCGATGGCTGAACGTCGATGTGCGCTTTCGGTGCAAGACCCGCTTGTTGCGCTTGAACGAGATGCGCGCAGATCCGGCGCTAGCAAGCATGCGCGTGCTGCAAGCAGGCAATCGACTCTCCATCACTCCGGTCACTGTCGATGAATGGCAGTCCCTGCTGGTCTTACTTGAGCGTGAATCATGAGCCTTGATCCCCTGTTCCTCGCCGAATTGCTGGTCCTGGGCTTGTGCTCAGGATTCCTAGCCGGATTGCTCGGCATCGGCGGGGGCATGCTAATGGTGCCCTTCCTGACCTTGATGCTATCCCAGCGGGGTGTGAGCGCAGACATGGCCGTGAAGATGGCCATTGCCACCTCGATGGCCACCATCATGTTCACCTCGATCTCAAGCGTGCGCGCTCATCACAAACGCGGCGCTGTCCGCTGGGATCTGGTGCGCGGTTTGGCTCCTGGCATTGTGCTCGGTGGGCTGACGGCCGGCGCCGGCATTTTTGCCTTGCTGAAGGGTTCGTGGCTGGCCCTTTTCTTCGCTGCCTTCGTTGGTTTCTCGGCATTCCAGATGCTGCTAGACAAGAAGCCCAAACCCAGCAGGCAGATGCCTGGCGCCGCCGGCCAGGTCGGTGCGGGAGCCGGCATCGGTCTTTTGTCAGGCCTAGTTGGCGCAGGAGGCGGTTTTGTGTCGGTGCCCTTTATGACCTGGTGCAATGTGCCGATGCACAACGCGGTTGCCACGAGCGCGGCTCTCGGTTTTCCGATCGCCTTGGCAAACACCTTCGGCTATATCGTCGGCGGCTGGAACCTACCCGCTGCACTGCCAGGCGCTTTTGGCTACCTCTTTCTTCCGGCCTTGGTGGTGATTGGGGGAGCCAGTGTGAGCATGGCACCGCTGGGCGCTCGAGCGGCACATGCAATGAACGTCCGCCAACTCAAGCGCGCCTTTGCGTTTCTGCTCTTCGCCCTGGCCGCCTACATGCTCTACAAAGGCTTGCGCGGCTGACAAGCTGCCGGCCGGCATGGCTCTCAGGGTATGCCGAAGGGGATGGGCGCCAGCACCACCTGATTGCCGCCGCGGCGCTGAGCCTCCTGCACGGCTGTCTGGCTGGCTGCCAGCAGTTCGTCCTGCCTTGAGGCTGTATGCGGAAAGCTGCTGACGCCCATAGACAGCGACAAGCCCAGATCTGAGCCATTCAAGACCACGATCTGAGCATTGCACTGGCGACGCAGCTGCTCCATACGCGCATGGGCTGTGGCGAGTCCGACGCCGGACAACAGCACGGCAAAGGTCTGGTCCCCGATCCGACAGGCAGCGTCCATCGCGCGCGTGTTGGCCCGAAGCATTCGGCCAAGCCCCTCAAGCATGCGCAGATGCGCTTCGGCGCCAATGGCTTGCAATGCCGCCGGCGCAGGATCCAAAACGATCAGGACCAGAGCAAACTCGCGATGCTCGCGGGTAGAAAGGTCTATCTCCCGCAGCAACTGATCGTCGAACTGGGCCTTCATGTACAGGCCTGACACGTCGTCGCGACCGCTACCCAGTTGCATCTCGCGACGCGCCTGCTCCAGCGATTTCTGCTGCTGTTCGATCTGATTGAGCGCTCGCTGCAGATGAACCTCGCGGTGACGCTCCTCGGTGCGCTCCTGCCACATGGCCAGCAAGTGGTCCGGACCCAAAGGTGAGCGGGTCACGGTGAACTCGCGGCGCCGCCCGTTGAACTCAAGCTTGTGTTCGCTAACGATGACAGTACGCTGCGCCATCACCGACTGTTCCACGCGGCGCATCGCGATCACCTCATCAGGACGCATCAGGTCGGCGTCAGTGGCGCCCGTTATGCCTAGCTCGCCCCGATCGAAAAGCATGGCCATGCCCTCACTCGCGTGCACATAGCGCCCAGTCGCAAGGGACTTGACAGCACCGAAGACACCCAGAGGTTCGGACAGAGACAGCATGAGCTTCGCCAGCGTCGGAGTAGACAGCGGCAACTGGTCGAGCCAAGCCTGCAGGTCAGAGCCGGCAGCATTTTCGTTCGAGTTGTGACCGGTGGGGTGATCCATGGGGAATGGCTTGTTGGGCGAGAAAACGTAGGGCTGGGGATGCAGGCAAAAGCGTCCAGGCAGCCGCATCCGGCGATCTTCAAGGCAAGGGGCGGCTGCAATCAATAGCTGTACACCCCCCTGTTTGCAGTAAACGCGCCGACCCACAGGCATGGTAACCAGAAACGCGCCAGCCAAGCAGCCATGACGGCGCCAGCGCCCCCCTCCGAACTGCAGTTGCAGTTGCAGAAGCAAGGCGCACCCCAGACTTCTACAATGCTCACCCGTATCGTCTGGAGGCAGCATGGCCGATCAGTCCATCACAGTCATTCTGCGCCAGCAAGGCAACTATCAGTTCGAGAACATCTTTGGCTCAGATGTGCCAAGCCTGCTGAGTGACGAGCCACCGCCCCTCGGACACGGTCTGGGCCCGTCACCGGTGCAGTTGCTTGCAGCGGCTGTCGGCAACTGTCTCAGCGACTCCTTGCTGTTCGCCCTGCGGAAGTTCAAGCAAGACCCTGCTCCTCTGAGCTGTGAAGTCGAGGCCACCATCGGCCGCAATGCCGCGGGCCGCCTGCGCGTGTTGCAGATGGAGGCTCGCCTGACGCTCGGTGTTGCCGCCGCCGGCCTTGCGCATCTGGATCGGGTGCTGGCTCAGTTCGAAGACTTCTGTACCGTCACACAAAGCGTCGGCCAGGGCTTTCCTATCGCGGTGCATGTGCAGGACAGCGCTGGCCTGAAGTTGAAATGAGCGAGTCCGGCAAAGCATGAATGAGTTCGATGTGGTCGTGGTCGGCGCGGGTGCGGCCGGCCTGTTCTGTGCGGGCATTGCCGGTCAGCGTGGACTTTCGGTCCTGCTGATTGACCATGCCGACAAGGTGGCAGAGAAGATTCGAATCTCGGGCGGTGGCCGATGCAACTTCACCAACCGTGACGTCGGTCCAGCCAATTTCCTGTCAGACAACCCGGCGTTCTGCAGGTCGGCCCTGGCACGCTACCCGTCTCAGGACTTCATCGGACTGGTGAAGGCGCATGGCATCGCTTTTCACGAGAAGCACAAGGGCCAATTGTTCTGCGATGAGTCCAGCGAGCAGGTCATCCAGATGCTGTTGCGCGAGTGCGCCGCAGGCCAGGTCCAGCGCTGGCAGCCATGCACAGTTTCTGAGGTTCGCCCAATGGCGGGAGGCTTCGAGCTGGACACCAGCCGCGGCTCCGTCAAGGCAGGACAACTGGTGATTGCCACCGGCGGGCTGTCCATTCCGAAGATTGGCGCCAGCGACTGGGGCTTGCGCCTGGCAAAGCGGCTCGGTCACCGCATCGTCGAGCCACGCCCGGCGCTGGTACCGCTGACCTTTTCACCCCAGGTCTGGGCACCGTTTGCCGAGCTGGCTGGACTGTCCCTGCCTGTCATCGTGAGCACAGGCGCTGCAAAGCAGCGTGGGCAGTTTTCCGAGGACCTGCTCTTCACCCACCGCGGCTTGAGCGGACCAGCGATCCTGCAGATATCGAGCTACTGGCTGGAGGGGCAACCGCTGCGCATCAACCTGCTCCCTGACACGACGCTCGCAGACGAGCTGCGCGCCGCTAAGTCAGGCTCAAAGCGGCAGCTCGACACCGAGTTGGCCAGCCAGCTTCCAGCGCGCTTGGCCAAGGCTTGGCTTGCGCGCCTGGGCATCGAGGGCACGCGCCCGATGGCGGACTGCAAGGACAAGGACCTGAATGTCCTGGCGAGCCAGATCCAGCAATGGGAGCTGCTGCCCGATGGCAGCGAAGGCTGGCGCAAGGCGGAGGTAATGAGGGGCGGCGTGGACACCAGGCAACTCAGCTCGCAGAGCATGGAAAGCCAACTGGTGCCAGGCCTTCACTTCATCGGCGAGGTCGTTGATGTCACCGGCTGGCTGGGTGGCTACAACTTCCAATGGGCCTGGGCTAGCGCAGCGGCTTGTGCACGCGGTTTGCGCGTCACGCCGCAATGAGAGCGACATTCTTTGCAGCGATCAAATCTCTGGCTATAATCACGCTCTTTGCTGGCAAACCCCTGCGCGTCGATTCGCGTCAGTATTGATAGCGGACTCCGGATACTCCGTTTCAGATCTTGCGATCCTTGCGGGTCACGAGCCTGGCGAACACCGAGCGCATTTTGAAGGAACCCCTGTTTCATGACCACCATTCGCGTCAAAGAGAATGAGCCGTTCGACGTGGCCCTGCGCCGCTTCAAGCGTACTATCGAAAAACTCGGCCTGCTGACCGACTTGCGCGCTCGCGAGTTCTACGAGAAGCCCACAGCTGAGCGTAAGCGCAAGAAGGCTGCCGCCGTCAAGCGTCATTACAAGCGCGTGCGCAGCATGCAGCTGCCCAAGAAGCTGTACTGATCTTCATCGGAACAGCTGGGGTTTGGCGCAGCTCAGTGCTGCACCAACCCAGGTCCAAAGCCCGCTCAGGACGCTGCAGCGGGCTTTTTCAATTGCGAAATCGAAACACGAGTGGCACTCTACCCTTCCCGGCTGGGCGCCCGAGCTGAACAGGAAACACCATGAGTCTGAAGGACCAGATCACCGAAGACATGAAGAACGCCATGCGGTCCAAGGACAGCGAGCGGCTCTCGACCATCCGCATGCTGCTCGCAGCGGTGAAGCAAAAGGAAGTGGACGAGCGTGTGATCGTCGATGACGCTGCACTGGTGGCCATCGTTGACAAGCTGATCAAGCAACGCAAGGACTCGATTTCGCAGTTCACGGCTGCTGGTCGGAACGACCTGGCCGACAAGGAGACTGCAGAGCTTAAAGTGCTTGAGGTGTACCTGCCTCAGCGCCTCAGCGCCGCCGAGATTGACGCGCAAGTGCAGGGCATCGTCGCCGAGCTGGGTGCCAGCGGCCCAGGCGATATGGGCAAGGTGATGGGCGCCGTGAAGGCAAAACTGGCCGGCATGGCCGACATGGCCCTCGTGTCTGCCGCAGTCAAGGCTGCGCTCGTCAAATGAGCCTCCCGCTTCAGCCCATCACGGCAGATTTCTGCGTTGCTCCGCAGCTTCGGCCCGCAGACATGAACAAGGTCGCCGCTGCAGGCTTCAAGAGCGTGATCAACAACCGGCCAGACTTCGAAGGCGGGCCCGAGCAGCCGCGCAGCGCGGACGTTGAAGCGGCCTGTCAGGCGGCAGGGCTTGAGTACCGGCATCTGCCCGTCAGCGGGGCTTTTCAGTCGCCTGAGCAGATCGCGGCGTTCGGCGAACTTTTGCGGTCGCTGCCCCACCCCGTGCTTGCCTTCTGTCGCTCTGGCGCCCGCTCTACCCGCCTCCATCAAGCCTCTCAGGCCTGAGCCGCTGGCCCATCAGCTTGCCGCTTTCAGTTCTTGTTCAGTAAGCAGGCATACAGTCTGCCGCACTCGACCGTCCAGAAATGCAGTGCTAGCCCCAAGGGCGCCTTGGGGCCGGCACTCCTAGAATCGCCACAGGCTGCTGACGCGGCTCGGGCTGCCTCTGCCGGGCGGCGTTGGACCACCACAACAAGAGGACAAACGTGCAAGCCCTTCTCTCCCTCTCCAAAGCGATCGACCGCGTCGGCGAGTTCGCTGGCGCCTCCGTACGCTGGCTGATCCTGGCCGCTGTGCTGATCAGCGCTGGCAATGCCATTGTCCGCAAAGCCTTCGACATGAGCTCGAACGCCTATCTCGAGATCCAGTGGTACCTGTTCGCCGCTGTCTTCATGCTGGGCGCAGGCTATGTGTTTCTCAAGAATGCCCATGTGCGCATCGACTTCGTGTCTTCGCGCCTGTCGGTGCGCACCAACACGATCATCGACATGCTGGGCATCGTGCTGGTGATCTTCCCTCTGTGCTGGATCATGGTTGACCTGGGCTGGCCGCTGTTCCATCGCGCCTGGGTTTCCGGAGAGGTCAGCTCCAATGCCGGCGGCCTGATTCGCTGGCCGGTTCTGCTGCTGTTGCCCGTCGGCTTTGCCCTGCTGGCCTTGCAGGCGGTTTCCGAGTTGATCAAGCGGGTGGCCTATCTGACCGGCCACCGCAGCGAGCCCTTCCCGCTAGAGCAAGAGAAGAGCGCGGAAGAGCTTCTGCTGGAGGAACTGCAGGCTCATGCAGCGGCTGAAGAAGCCGCGAAATCCAAGAACAACGCACGCTGAGAGTCAGACATGGCTGCCTTCATCGCTGAAAACTTCGTCCCGTTGCTGTTCGCCGGTCTCCTCGTGATGCTGCTTGCCGGCATCCCTGTCGCCTTCGGACTGGCCGCCACCGGACTGCTCTTCGGTGCCATCGGCATCGAGGTCGGCCTCTTTCCGTCGAACATGTTTGGAGCACTGCCGCTGCGCGTCTTCAGCATCATGTCGAACGACACCCTGCTGGCGATCCCCTTCTTCACCTTCATGGGCATCATCCTGGAGCGATCCGGAATGGCAGAGGATCTCCTTGAGACGGTCGGGCAGGTCTTCGGCCCGATCCGGGGCGGCCTTGCGATTGCCGTGATCCTGGTCGGCGCGCTGCTGGCCGCAACCACTGGCGTGGTGGCCGCAGCCGTGATTTCGATGGGCCTGATCTCTCTGCCCATCATGCTGCGCTACGGCTACAACCGCACCATTGCCACAGGCACCATCACCGCCTCAGGCACGCTGGCCCAAGCCATTCCACCGTCCCTGGTGCTGATTGTTCTGGCAGACCAACTCGGCCGCTCGGTGGGTGATATGTATGCCGGCGCGCTGCTGCCAGGCTTGATGCTGGTGGGCCTGTACCTCACCTTCATCGCTGTTGTCGCATTCGTGCGCCCGACCTGGGTGCCGGCCCTGCCCGTTGAAGCCCGCATCTACCGTGAAACCAGTGGCTCCAGCGGACACAAGTCCTTGCTGGTCCTCTTGCTGATCGCAGGCGCCGTCGGCTGGCTCTGGTCGACAGTCCATGATTCGCTGCTCAAGCAGTGGATTGAGCGCCCGAATGCCGCGCCGAATGACGAAATCTTCATCAGCTCGATGACGGTCGCCTCCTTCCTGGCGCTGGGTCTGGCCATCATCAACAAGGTCACAGGCATGGGCCTGCTGTCCAAGCTGGCGGAACGCGTGACCTTCGTGCTGATCCCGCCACTGGTGCTGATCTTCCTGGTCTTGGGCACGATCTTCCTCGGCGTGGCCACCCCGACCGAAGGCGGCGCGATGGGCGCGGTGGGCGCACTGCTGATGGCGCTTGCCCGCCGCCGCATGCCCTTCAAAGCACTGAATCAAGCGCTGGACAGCACCGCGCGACTGTCGTGCTTCGTGATGTTCATCCTGATCGGCTCGACCGTCTTCAGCTTCACCTTCAACGCCGCCGACGGTCACTTCTGGGTCGAGAGCCTGTTCAAGTCCTTGCCGGGCGGTGCACTGGGCTTCCTGATCATCGTCAACCTGCTGATCTTCATCCTCGGCATGTTCATCGACTTCTTCGAGATCGCATTCATCGTGATTCCGATGATTGCCCCGGTCGCCGAGAAGCTGCTGCCTGCGTTGATGCCCGGCGTGCCGCCGGACGCCGTGATGATCTGGTTCGGCGTGATCGTTGCTATGAACCTGCAGACGTCTTTCCTGACACCACCCTTCGGCTTCGCGCTGTTCTATCTGCGCAGCGTGGCAGCCAAGAAAGACTACAAGGACCGCGTCACGGGCAAGACGATTCCTGCAGTGACGACTGCGCAGATTTACAAGGGCTCGATTGCCTTCATCATTCTTCAGCTCATCATGGTGGGCGTCATCATCGCCAAGCCCGAGCTCGTGATCGGTGGCCTGACGCAGACCGAGAAGCTCGACGACGCCTCCGTGCTCCAACAGCTCGAGAACATGGGTGGACGCGACAGTGGTGATCAGAGTGCACCGATGCCGGGACAGCCCAGCTCAGGTGCAGTCGACCCGCTCGCGCCGCCGGCTGAACCGGCAGCGGCGGCCAGTGAGTACGACCCGATGAAGGGCCTGCTCGAGGCAGTGAAGGAAGACAAGGCCAAGAAGTAAGCCCGATAGCCGCCGTGTGGCACTGCACACGGCAAGTTTCCTGAATGAGTTCCGCAAACGCGCCGAGCCCCCTGCAGACACAGGGGCTCGGCGCTTTTTTCTTCAGGCTTGGATGGGCAGCACAGCGCCCAACGCCGGGCGGCTGTCAGCTGCCATGAGTGGACTGGCAGTGCGCGCGACACTCTGTGACCGACGGACCAACACAAGCCCCACGCCGTCAGAAGACTGGTGCGCCAAACTTGACCGTCAGCTCAATGGCGCCAACTCGGACTGCTAGCATGACTTCGCGATCAAATCGGGATAGGGGCGGTCAGAGTATCTGACCGGGCCCCTCCCACACCACCGGGCATGCGGGCCCGCACCCGGCGGTTCGAGAGTTTGAGGTCATGAGAGAAGGGGGCAGTGCGCCCATGCAGGGCGCACAAAGAAAACGGCCTCGCCGAAGCGAGGCCGTTTGATGCCGCGCAGGGCTCGCTGGCCCTGCCGTGACGCCATTTACAGACGTTGCTGTTGCATGAAGTCGTCGAAACCAGCTTCAGCGAAACGGAACCACAGGTTCTGATCACGACGGAAGGCGCTGTAGTCGTCGTAGATCTTCTTCCAGGCGGGGTTCTTGGAGCTGAGATCGGCGTAGGTCGCCATCGATTCCTTGAACGCTGCGTCCAGCATGTCCTTGGGGAAGCGGAACAGCTTGGTTCCACCAGCAACCAGCCGCTTCAAGGCAGCCGGGTTGCGGGCGTCATAGCGCGCCTGCATGACGGTGGCGGCTTCCAGCGAGGCGGCCTCGATCATGGCCTTGTACTCAGAGGACAGTGAGTTGTAGGCCTTGGTGTTGACGAAGAAGTCCAGCTGCGGGCCGCCTTCCCAGAAACCTGGGTAGCCGTAGAACGGCGCCACCTTGTTGAAGCCCAGCTTCTCGTCGTCGTACGGACCGACCCACTCTGCAGCATCAATCGTGCCCTTCTCGAGTGCCTGGTAGATCTCACCGCCAGGAATACTCTGGGCCACGCCACCGAGCCTGCCGAAGATCACGCCGCTGAAGCCGCCGGTACGGAACTTCAGGCCCTTGATGTCGGCCAGGGACTTGATCTCCTTGCGCCACCAGCCGCCCATCTGCGCGCCGGTGTTTCCGCCAACGAAGTTGATGATGTTGTAGTTCGCATAGAACTCGCGCATCAGCTTCAAACCGTTGCCTTCAATCATCCAGGCGCTCATCTGACGGCTGTTCAGGCCGAAAGGAATGGCACAGCCAAGGGCGAACGTAGGATCCTTGCCGAAGTAGTAGTACGGAGCGGTGTGAGACATCTCCACCGTGCCGTTCTGCAAGGCATCGACCTGACCAAAGCCGCCGACCAGTTCACCCGACGGGTGGACCGAGATCTGGAACTTGCCGCCGCTCATGTCCGAGATGGACTTTGCAAAGGTGTCCGCTGCCCCGTAAATCGTGTCCAAGGCCTTGGGAAAGGCCGAGGTCAGGCGCCATCGCACATTGGCTTGGGCGTGAACAACCGCGGGCGCTGCGCCAGCGGCGAGGATCCCCGCCAGACCGGCCTGACGGACAAAGGAACGACGTTCCATAAAGGTCTCCTGAATGATTGGACTGAGTGAACGACCGGTGAGAATTCTAGGGTTCGACCACTAAGCCTTTCAGGGGACAAACCCGATCGCTTTGCGGTAAAGAAAGAACACCCGACCGGTCGCGGGCGCAAGCCTAACCGAGCCGCGCTCATCATGGCGCTGTCGTTGATGTCAAAACCGCACCAGCGGCCGGCTTTCAGCTGCCTGCAAGCTTCATTCGTGCAATTAGGATAGAACCCACGGTCTTGGTCCCCAGGGTATAGGCGTCCGTTCCGATGCCCACGATGTCGTGGAACATTTGCGGCAGATTGCCTGCAATCGTGACCTCATGCACCGGGAAGGCAATCTCGCCGTTCTCGACCCAGTAGCCGCTGGCACCACGCGAATAGTCACCGGTCACGTAGTTGACGCCCTGCCCCATCAACTCGGTCACGAACAGCCCGCGTCCAAGGCGGCGCAGCATGGTCGTCAAGTCATCGCCAGGAGCCGTCAGGCGGCTGGTCATGTGCAGGTTGTGCGACCCGCCCGCATGGCCCGTGGTTCGCAGGCCCAGCTTGCGGGCCGAATACGTGGACAGGAAATAACCCTGCAGCACACCGGCATCGACGACAGATCGTGCCTGGGTCTTGACGCCTTCATCATCGAATGGCGCACTCCCCTTGCCCTTGAGCTCATGGGGATCTTCGCTGACGTCCACGTGCGAGGCCAGCACGGGCTTGCCCAAGCTGTCCAGCAGGAAGCTGGCTTTGCGGTAGAGCGCTCCACCGCTGGTGGCTTGAACCAAGGCGCCCAGCAAGCCGGCGGCGACCGTGCTCTCGAAAAGTACAGGCACTTCGGCAGTCTTGACCTTGCGTGCTTTCAAGCGGGACAAGGCCCGCTCTGCAGCATAACGACCGATCGCCTCGGGCGCCGCGAGGTCTTCCGCGTCACGCATCGAGCTGTACCAGGCGTCGCGTTGCATGCCGGCACCGCGGCCGGCAATCGGCGCGACCGACAGGGAATGACGCGAACTGGCATAGCCTCCACGGAAGCCGCGGCTGTTGCCAGCGACGAAATGCGACTGCTGGGCAGACACCGCGGCGCCTTCGGAATTCGTGATGCGCTTGTCGGTGAACATGGCCGCGTCCTCGCAGCGCATCGCCATCTCGGCGGCAGCATGGGCGTCGATGGCCCAGGGATGGAACAGATCCAGCGCGGGACGGGTCGACGGATCAAGCGACAGGTCTTCCGCATCGGGCAGGCCGGCCACTGGGTCTTCGGCTGTGAAACGCGCAATGTCGAAGGCAGCACGCACCGTGTCCTTCAGCGCCTGTGCAGAGAAGTCAGAGGTGCTGGCATTGCCGCGCCGCTGCCCCAAATAGACGGATATGCCCAGCGACTTGTCGCGGTTGCGTTCCACGTTCTCGAGCGCACCGCGCCGCACCGAAACCGACAGTCCGCAGCCTTCGGAGACCTCGGCCCCGGCATCACTGGCGCCCAGGCGTTTGGCCTCGGCGAGCACCTCGTCGACCAACTCACGGAAACGTTCCTGGCTGTAGGCGAAGCCGCTCTCTGCGGAGTGGCCATGGGAGGTGTTGGCGGTGGCTTGCGTCTTGGGCATGGGGGAGGACAAGGCAGAGATGCGGTTGTGGGCGACAATCATACGGGTCACGCCCCCTGGCTTGCTTTGCAGGCTTTGCGCGGGGCGCCCCACTCAGTCAAGCCATGAACCCAAGCCACGATTTCCAGGACGACGACGATTTCGACCGTCCGAGCAAGACCCAGAAGAAGAAGGAAAGCCACGACCTGCAATCGCTCGGCGAGGATCTTCTGACCCTGCCCGACAGCCGCATCGAGCCCTTGGGCCTTCCCGAAATCCTGCTCGACGCGGTCAAGGCCGCAAAGAAGATCACCAACTTCGAGGGCAAGCGCCGCCAGATGCAGTACATCGGCAAGCTGATGCGCAGGGTCGACCCCGAGCCGATCCGTGAGGCGGTCGCTGCCTTCAAGCTGGGCCACGCCAAGGACAGCCTGGCGCTGCACGAGAGCGAACGCTGGCGCGCGCGCCTGCTGGCCGAGGACGATGCCCTGCAGGACTTCATCAACCAGCACGCAGGCATTGATGTGCAGCAACTGCGCAGCCTGGTCCGTGCGGCACGCAAGGATGCGGCCAGCGCACCTGAACAACGCAACGGCCGCGCCTTCAGGGAGCTGTTCCAGTTCATCAAGGCTGAGCAACTGCGCGTGGAGCCGGACGATGAGTGAAGCCTTGGATGCGGTCCGCATCGGCATCGTCTCGATCAGCGACCGCGCCTCCAGCGGCGTCTACGAAGACAAAGGCTTGCCGGCGCTGAAGGATTGGTTCAGCAGTGCGCTGCAGAACCCGATTGAGTTCTTGCCACGGCTGATCCCGGACGAGCGTGCGCAGATCAGCGCCACGCTGCGCGAACTGGTCGACCAGGCGCACTGCGACCTGGTGCTAACCACCGGCGGCACCGGACCCGCGCCGCGCGACGTGACACCCGAGGCGACGCTGGACGTGGCCGACAAGCAGATGCCCGGCTTCGGCGAGCAGATGCGCCAGATCTCGCTGCACTTCGTTCCTACCGCCATCCTCTCGCGACAGGTGGCGGTGATCCGCGGCAAAGCCTTGATCATCAATCTGCCGGGGCAACCCAAGGCCATCGCAGAGACGCTAGCCGGGCATGCAAACGCTCAAGGCATCTTTGCCGCCGTACCCTACTGCATCGATCTGATCGGCGGCCCCTACATTGAAACGCGCGACGAGGTCTGCAAGGCCTTTCGCCCCAAGTCCGCCCTGAAGAACAACAACAGCAACTGCTGATGCCCATGAAGATCACCAAAGACACCGTTGCCACCCTGAAACTCAAAGTCGCCGACAGCCTCGGCCGACTGATCGAAAACGCCAAAGAACCCGCAGCAGTGCTGATTGGCGGCTACGGCAACACCCTGCCCGCGATCGAGGCCGCCTTGGAGGGTCAGGAGTCCGGCTTCGAGACCACCTTGAACCTCACGCCAGAACAGGCCTTCGGCCAGCGTGACGACAGCTTGCTGCGCAGCCTTGCCAAGAAGGACTTCCCTCCCGGTGTCAAGGTCGGTGGACAGTTGGAAATCAGCGAAGGCGAAGCCGGCGAGTTCAGGCTCTACCACGTCAGCAAAATCAAGGGCGACACCGTGATGCTGGACGGCAATCACCCGCTCGCTGGCATGAGCCTGAAGATCACTCTGAAGGTCTTGTCCGTGCGGGCCGCCAGCGCTGAAGAAATTGCCCACAACCACGCCCACGGCGAACACGGCCATCAGCATCACTGAGTGAGGACCGAGGACAAGCCCTGCGGCTTGTCCGACGCCTCACGAAGGACTGCCCCTTGCATGGGCAGGCTGAGTGCCCTCCCGACAAGCCCTGCGGCTTGTCCGACGCCTCACGAAGGACTGCTCATGTCCTGCATGGACAGACAGCTTCGCATCGAGCGGCACAGCGGCTGGATACAGCGCTACTTCACCAGCCGACTCAATTCCGCCGCATCGAAGCTCTCGCTCTGCTGCGCATCGACAGGAACGCAGTCGCGCACGGGCTGTGTCGAGGCGGCTGAGAGCTTGCAAACGGCCTGCCAGAGCAGCGCTATCTGATGCTCATGGCCAGCGGCGCTGTCGATCAAGCCCTTCATCGCCTGGGCGACCGGGTCATCGCCTTGGGTCACGCCGTAGGCGGAGAAGCCCATCTTGGCGGCCGCTTCCTCTCGCTCGGCATCCAGCTTGGCTTCGATGACGCGTGCGGGATTGCCGACAGCGGTCGCACCCGCCGGAACCGGCTTGGTGACGACCGCGCCCGAGCCGATTTTTGCGCCCGCACCCACCGTGAAGCCGCCCAGCACACAGGCATGGGCGCCCACGATTACTCCGGCCTCCAGGGTCGGATGCCGCTTGGCGCCCTTGACCAAGGAAGTACCACCCAGTGTCACGCCCTGGTAGATCGTGCAGCCTTCGCCGATCTCGGCCATCTCACCGATCACCACCCCCATGCCATGGTCGATGAAGACCTTGCGCGCGATCTTGGCGCCGGGATGGATTTCGATGCCGGTCAGCCAGCGCGAGAGATGCGAAATGAAGCGCCCCAGCCATTTCAGGCCATGCATCCAGCACCAGTGCGCACGCCGATGCAGCACCAACGCATGCAGCCCCGGATAACAAGTCAGCACCTCCCAAGCAGACCGGGCAGCCGGGTCGCGCTCGAGGATGCAGGCGATGTCTTCGTGGAGGCGCTGAAACATGGGAAGGGAGAGCCGAGAGTTCTTGTCGTATGAGGGAGGCCAGTCTAGCCGGGCCTCTCAATCCTCGCTGACGGCACGTTTGATCATCGCGCGTGCAATGCCTCGCAGGATGTGCACTTCCTCTGCCGTGACCTGGGCACGGTTGAAGAGCTGATTCAACCGCGGCATCAGCTTCTTGGGTGCGGCAGGGTCAAGATAGCCAATGGCCTGCAAGCCCTGCTCCAGGTGGGACAGCAAGCCCTGCACCGCTTGCGCATCAGCCAGTTGCGGATCTGTGGCACGGGACAGCACGCCGAATCCGCCCAGGGCCTGGCGCAGATCGTAGGCAAGCAGCTGGACGGCCTGCGCCAGATTCAGCGATCCGTAGTCCGGATGGGTGGGAATGGACAGCACCGCATGGCAGCGGTAGACATCCTCGTTGCTCATGCCGTAGCGCTCGGAGCCGAACACCAGCCCGAGCTTGTGCGGCTGAGCCGCCAGCTCCGAGAACAGGGGCCTCGGCTCGCGCGTCGGCGGGCCGAAATCGCGCGGCGTCATGGCCGTGGCGCAGGCGAACGTGACGCCGTCCAGCGCCTCTTCCAAGGTCGGGACGATGCGGGCGCGTGCCAGGATGTCGGCGGCGCCGCTGGCCATTGCGATGGTCTCTTCCTGGCACAGCACATCGGCGAAGCGAGGCGCCACCAGGACCAGTTCTGAGAAGCCCATGACTTTCATGGCACGCGCTGCCGCGCCGACATTGCCCGGGTGGCTGGTCTGAATCAGGATGAAGCGTGTGGAATCCACGTTGAGCGCGGCCAGCATCGGCTAAAATGCGCGATTATCGTGGCCCACAGCGGCAAAGCTGGCGGCGCCACCCGCTCTTTTCCTCCGCCAGCCACCTCACTCACTTTTCTTGCAGGGTCACCGCATGACGCAAGTTGCACTCCATCCCATGCTCAACGTCGCCATCAAGGCCGCACGTGCAGCTGGAGCCATCATCAACCGCGCCTCGATGGACCTCGACATCCTGAAGATCAACTCAAAGTCGCCCAACGACTTTGTCACCGAGGTGGACCACGCGGCCGAAGAGATCATCATCGACACGCTGCTGCAGGCCTATCCTGACCACGGTATCCTGGCCGAAGAGTCAGGCCGCACGCGCGGTGCCAAGCACTCCGAGTTCGTCTGGATCATCGACCCACTGGACGGCACGACCAACTTCATCCACGGCTTCCCGGTCTACTGCGTCTCCATCGCGCTTGCCCACCGCGGCGTGGTTCAGCAGGCCGTCGTCTACGACCCGACGCGCAACGACCTCTTCTACGCCACCAAGGGCCGGGGTGCCTACTTGAACGACAAGCGCTTGCGCGTCTCCAAGCGCACCCGCATGGGCGATGCCCTGATCGGCACGGGGTTCCCCTTCCGTCGCGGTGACAACTTCAAACGCTACATGAAGATGTTCGAGGAGGTGATGACACAGTGCGCGGGACTGCGCCGCCCGGGTGCCGCTGCGCTGGACCTCTGCTACGTGGCGGCCGGTCAGTACGATGCCTTCTTCGAAACCGGCCTGAATCCCTGGGACGTCGCTGCTGGCTCGTTGATCATCACCGAGGCTGGCGGCCTGATCGGCAACTTCACAGGCGAAGCCGATTTCATGAACCAGCGCGAGGTGGTGGCCGGCAGCCCCAAGATCTACGGCCAGTTGGTGCAGATCCTGGCGCCTTACACCCGTGTCATCAAGCCCGAAGAGGGAGCGGAAGCTGACGCTGGCGACGCTGGCGCTGCCGGGGATTCCGCTGCGGCAGCGGCCGGCGAACCCAAGAAGCGTGGCCCGGTGCGAATCAAGAAGTCCGGCGGCGACGACGCGCCTATCTGAGCGGTCCAGCCGCAGGGGCCTGCCGTGGGCC
This sequence comes from Roseateles sp., assembly GCF_044373315.1. GTDB lineage: Bacteria > Pseudomonadota > Gammaproteobacteria > Burkholderiales > Burkholderiaceae_C > JACDQM01. The sequence goes on from NZ_JBILQK010000006.1 coordinate 88,094, forward strand.
GGCTCCGCACCGCTCGCTGGATCTCAGTTGAACTCGCTGAGATCGACCTCGTATCGATCGTGGCCGTTCCTCTGCACTCGTGAGATCCATGCGAGCGCCACCGCCCCCGAAGCCATCAGCACCATCCGCGGCTGAGATGAGGACTGGAGCACAGTCCCGGCGCCAGGTGCATCGACCGCGACGGGTTCCGTCCAGCGCTTGTCGCTGGCCGAGTAGCGCACGACATACAACCGGGTCGACTGGACATGGGCCAGGTACAGATTGCCGGCGATGTCAGCCTTCAGCTCGCCGAGCGACTGTGCCGAGTCCGAGAGCAGCTGGGCCGGCGCCCCCCACTTACCACTCACGGGGTCTCGCTGAGCGGTGTACACCCCGCCGATACGCCAGACCGTCGTGGCGCCGCCAGCGCCATCCAGGACCAAGCGCCGCTCGCTCGCGGAGCAATCGCCGGCGCCAGCGTCGTGCACCAGTTCAAGCGGCGACCACTCAGCGTTCGAATCACCGCGCCCGTACCGCGCTTCCAGCCGGCACCCCCGCCAGGACAACATGATCAAGGCTCCCGACGGTGCCACGGCGAGCAGGGGCTGGCTCGTGGCGGAATCCAGTCGCTTCGGCGCGCTCCAGGTCACACTTGCCGGATCCAGGTGCGAGCTCGTCACCACCGTGCCAGCTGACGTGATCGCAAGCCAGGCCGCCGTCACACGGCCTTGACGGTCCACCACCATGGGCAGAGCCTCGGCGCCAGCCAGAGCGGCCTCCAGCTTGAACGGCTCGCCCCAGCTTCCTGACTTCGCATCGAACCTCGTCGCAAACAGCTGCTGCCCCTCTGCCGTAGCGGCTGCCGACGAGCCGCCCAGCAGCGTGCTGAGAACAGTGATGTTGCCCGCGTCGTCAACGACGAGACCCATCACGCGCGGCGAGTTGCCTATGCCGATCGGGGTCACACGGATGGTCTCAACAGTCCCCCAAGCCTTTGCGCCACGACCGAGTTGGCGCAAGTACACCCATGATGACTTCCCAAAAGCGTAGTCGCTGATGTTGGTCCAGACCTGATAGACATGCCCATTACCGGAACTGGCCAGGCGGTGATCACGAAAGACGACTGGAAACGACGAACCACTCGAAAAGGAGCCTAGCTGCTCCCATCCGGAAGCCGCGCGGTCACGCCGCCACCCGACGAGGACTGCCGAATTGGGGATGACTGAATCAGGAGTCCAGGTAGAGACGAGATTGCCGTCCCCGTCGCCGGCAAGTTGCAGCTGAGCGTCAGACAAGGGACTCGACGAGCTGCTTATCGCACTCGTGCCTTTCGACCACTGCTGTGCAGCCGTCATGAACGAGACCGACAGAGGCGCCGTCAACGTACGGCCGTCCTTGGACCGCAGCTGAGCTGGCAGGCGTACGGTGTAGCGCGTCGCGCCCGGCAGGGCGCCTACGCTGGGTCTGTCCGAATTTCCGTGTGTGAGGCTCATTGAACCTTCACCGGTATCGTGAAGCTGGTTGCAGATCTTACGGGCTCGGTTTCGTGAACCGGTCTTCGTAGAGGATCGCAAACTGGTTCATCGCTGAT
>NZ_JBILQK010000047.1:0-30130 GCF_044373315.1 Roseateles sp.
TGCAGGGCGCGCCGGCCCGCGAACAATCTCACGGGCTGGGGTTTTAAAGCGCGACGGTGATGCTTTTCAGCCCCTCGCGCTGCCCAGACCCAGTGGGGCGGGCAGCAGGCTGAGGATGCGCTGGAACAGCCCTTGGTAGGTCTCCTCAGGCTTGTGTCCGGTCAGCGGGTCGCGGTTGGCCGCAAAGGCCTCATCGAGGTCGTCCCAGTCTTCCGTGCTCAGCAGGCGCAGGGCCGCCGGCAGGATCTCGCGTTCCTCGATCTCCATATGCTTCAGGTAGGCCGCGACGTAGCGCTCCACCTGCCGCTCGAAACGCTCGCGACGCGCTTCGCCCAGCATCTCGAAGGCCAGCAGGCTGTGCTCCAGTTCGCGGATGGCGTGTTCGCCCCGGTCGTGATCGGCATCGAGCCGGTCCAGCGTGTCGCGCAGTTCCGGCGCGCGGGCGCGTAGCTTGGGGAACAGCAGCTCGGTTTCCTTCGGATGGTGCAGGCGCTCGGGGAACTCGTCCACATAGAACAGCATCGCGCGCAAGGCGGCGAAATCGGGCAGCGTGCCCTGGCGCCGGTGCTCGGCCAGCAGCAGCGGAATGGTGCGCAGCATGGCGGCCAAGGCGCCATGCTCGTCGCGGATGATGCGCAGGGTGAGTGGGGTGCTCATCGAGGGGTCTCCGGGTTTGCGTCGCTTTTGCAGTCGAGAGCCTGACAGAGCCCGGCGTCCTTGCCTTGCCTTGCATCAAGCCTGCTGCGGATCGGGGGGCAAGTAAAATCCCTCGGTTGGCGCCTTTGCGCGCCATGAGAACCCCCGGTTCTCTCCTTCCAGTTTTTTCGCAACTTCGGCACGCATCTCCTATGGCTCACAACGCTGCAAGCAACACCACCCTGATGGCCAACGCCATTCGCGCACTGGCCATGGACGCCGTGCAGCAAGCCAATTCCGGCCACCCCGGCGCGCCCATGGGCATGGCCGACATCGCCGTGGCGCTGTGGAGTCGCCACCTGAAGCACAACCCGACGAACCCGCTGTGGGCCGACCGCGACCGCTTCGTGCTGTCCAACGGCCATGGCTCGATGCTGATCTACGCGCTGCTGCACCTGAGTGGCTACGAACTGCCAATCGCTGAGCTGAAGGCCTTCCGCCAGCTGCACAGCAAGACCCCGGGCCACCCCGAAGTGGGCATCACACCGGGCGTGGAAACGACCACCGGTCCGCTGGGCCAGGGCATCACGAATGCGGTGGGCCTGGCGCTGGCCGAGAAGATGCTGGCCAAGGAATTCAACCGCGATGGCCATGCCATCGTCGACCACAACACCTATGTGTTCCTGGGCGATGGCTGCTTGATGGAAGGCATCAGCCACGAGGCCTGCGCGCTGGCCGGCGCCTGGAAGCTCAACAAGCTGATCGCCATCTACGACGACAACGGCATCTCGATCGACGGCCAGGTGGCGCCCTGGTTCATCGACAACACCGCGCAGCGCTTCCAGGCCTACGGCTGGAACGTGATCGGTTCGGTGGACGGCCATGATGTGGACGCTGTCGACGCCGCCATCGCCGAAGCCCGCAAGAGTAGCGAGAAGCCCACGCTGATCATCGCCAAGACCCATATCGGCAAGGGCTCGCCGAACCGCGCCAACACAGCCAAGGCCCACGGCGAGCCGCTGGGTGCCGAGGAAATCAAGCTGACCCGTGAAGCCATCGGCTGGACGCACGAGCCTTTCGTGATTCCGCAGGAGGTCTATGCCGACTGGGATGCCAAGGCCGCTGGCGCTGCCGCCGAGAAGGCATGGGACGAGTGCTTCGACGCCTATGCCACCGCTTTCCCTGAGCTGGCCGCCGAGTTCGCGCGCCGCATGGCCGGCGTGCTGCCCGCCAACTTCGCGCAGACCGCGGTGGACGCCGTGATTGCCGCCCACACCAAGGCCGAGACCGTGGCCAGCCGCAAGGCCAGCCAGCTGGCGCTGGAAGCCTTCACCGCCGCAGTGCCTGAGCTGCTCGGCGGCTCGGCCGACCTGACCGGCTCTAACCTGACCAACACCAAGAGCACGCCGGCCTTCCGCTTGGAAGCCGATGGTTCCAGCAACGGCGGCCGCCACATCAACTACGGCGTTCGCGAGTTCGGCATGGCCGCGATCATGAACGGCATCGCGCTGCATGGCGGCTACATCCCCTACGGCGGCACCTTCCTGACCTTCAGCGACTACAGCCGCAACGCCATCCGCATGGCTGCACTGATGAAGCAGCGCGTGGTCCATGTGTTCACGCATGACTCCATCGGTCTGGGCGAAGACGGCCCGACGCACCAGTCCATCGAGCATGTGGCTAGCCTGCGCCTGATCCCGGGCCTGGATGTCTGGCGCCCGGCCGACACCACCGAGACCGTGGTCGCCTGGACCATGGCCATCGGCAACGCGCAGCGCCCCAGCGTGCTGGCGCTGAGCCGCCAGAACCTGCCCTATGCGCCAAAGACCGCGGTGGACGACATCGCCAAGGGCGGCTATGTGCTCGCCGAGCCCAGCGAAGTGGGCCTGAAGAAGAAGGCGCAGGTGGTGATCATCGCCACCGGCTCCGAAGTGCAGCTGGCCCTGCATGCGCAACAGCTGCTGGCCAAGGACGGCATCGCGGCGCGTGTGGTCTCCATGCCCAGTACCAATGTTTTCGACCGCCAGGACGCCAAGTACAAGAGCAGCGTGCTGCCCGCTAATCTGCCGCGCGTGGCGGTGGAGATGGGCGTCAGCGACGGCTGGTGGAAGTACGGCTGCGCGGCCGTGGTCGGCATCGACACCTACGGCGAATCGGCCCCGGCCGGCGTGCTGTTCAAGCACTTCGGCTTCACGGCCGAGAACGTGGCCGACACGGTCAAGGTGGCCATCGGCGCTGCCCGCTTGAAGGCCAAGCGCAAGTGATCGCAGGGGGTGTCGGGTGACACCCCTTTTCGTTTTCTGAACCTTCGGATTTTTATTAGGAGACTCGCATGACGATCAAGATCGGTATCAACGGCTTCGGCCGCATCGGCCGCATGGTGTTCCGTGCCGCCATCAAGAACTTCAAGGACATTGAAGTCGTCGGCATCAACGACCTGCTGGAGCCCGACTACCTGGCCTATATGCTGAAGTACGACAGCGTGCACGGCCGCTTCGACGGCGAAGTCTCGGTCGAGGGCAACACCCTGGTCGTCAACGGCAAGAAGATCCGCCTGACCGCCGAGCGCGACCCGGCTGCGCTGAAGTGGAACGACATCGGCGCCGACATCGTCGTCGAGGCGACCGGCCTGTTCCTGGACAAGGCCGGCGGCGAGAAGCACCTGGCTGCGGGCGCCAAGAAGGTCATCATGTCCGCGCCGTCCAAGGACGACACGCCAATGTTCGTGTTCGGCGTCAACGACAAGAGCTACGCCGGCCAGGCCATCATCTCCAATGCTTCCTGCACCACCAACTGCCTGGCACCGATCGCCAAGGTGATGAACGACAAGTGGGGCATCAAGCGCGGCCTCATGACCACCGTGCACGCCGCCACTGCCACGCAGAAGACCGTCGACGGCCCGTCCAACAAGGACTGGCGCGGCGGCCGCGGCATCCTGGAAAACATCATCCCCAGCAGCACTGGCGCCGCCAAGGCCGTGGGCGTGGTGATCCCCGAGCTGAACAAGAAGCTGACCGGCATGAGCTTCCGCGTGCCGACCTCCGATGTGTCGGTGGTCGACCTGACCGTGGAGCTGAACTCGGCCGCCACCTACGCCGAGATCTGCGCCGAGATGAAGGCCCAGAGCGAGGGCGCAATGAAGGGCGTGCTGGGCTACACCGAGGACAAGGTGGTCGCCACCGACTTCCGCGGCGATGCCCGCACCTCGATCTTCGACGCCGACGCCGGCATCGCGTTGGACGGCACCTTCGTCAAGTTGGTGTCCTGGTACGACAACGAGTGGGGTTACTCCAACAAGGTGCTGGAGATGGTGCGCGTCGTCGCCAAGTAATCCACTCGGGTTCACAGCGCCTGGCGCTGGCGAGCTGAAGAGGCCTTGCTTTGCAAGGCCTCTTTTCATTCGCCGGCGGACTGTGCCAATCCTTTACAGAATGGTCGCGTGCGCCGACCTACACTGCGCGGGACTTGGATATCGGGTGGGAGATTCAAACGATGCAAGACATGCGAAAAGTGAGCACCATGCTGCTCGGCGCGGGCTTGTTGCTGGCTGGGCTTGCCCATGGTGCGCCAGCCGATGAGACCGAGGCGCGCGTTATCGTGCGCTTCAAGCCCACGGCGCAGAGCGTGCTGGCCAAGCCTTTATCGATGCGCAGCGGAGAGACCGAAGTGCGCAGCATTGCGCAGCAGCGCACGCATGCGCTGGCGCTGCGCAGCGGTATGGCGTCTGCCAAGGGACTGCAGTCCGGACTCAGCCTGGACGCCCGCACCCATGTCGTGAAGGCGCGCGGCATCGACTCGCTGACCCTGGCCAAGCGCCTGGCGGCCGATCCGGAGGTGGAGCTGGTGGCGGTGGATCAGCTGCGCAAGCGAGCCCTGGTTCCGAACGATCCGCTCTACCCACCAGGCGTGGCAGGGCAGGGCCCGGCTTCCGGCCAGTGGTATCTGCGCGCGCCCACCAGCGAGGTGGTCTCCAGCATCAATGCGCCGGCGGCCTGGGATCGCAGCACCGGCAGCAGCTCGGTCATCGTGGCGGTGCTGGACACTGGCATCCGCAAGGATCATCCGGACCTGGCCGGCCAGATCGTCGGCGGCTACGACATGGTGGGCTATGGCAGCGCTGGCAGCCTGTCGCTGGCCATCGCCAACGATGGCGACCGTGCCGATGCCGATGCCTCTGACCCCGGTGACTGGGTCACGCAGGCCGAGGTCGATGCGCGCACGCTGGGTTCCCAATGCAATAGCGATGACGTCAGCAACAGCTCCTGGCATGGCACGCGCGTGGCCGGCCTGATCGCGGCAGCCAGCAACAACGGCCTGGGCATGGCCGGTGTGGCCTGGAACAGCAAGATCCTGCCGATGCGGGTGCTGGGCAAATGCGGCGGCTATGACTCGGACATCATCGCGGCCATGCGCTGGGCCGTAGGCCTGAGCGTGCCGGGGCTGCCGGCCAATCCGAACGCAGCGCGGGTGCTCAATCTGAGCCTGGGCAGCAGCGGCAGCTGCGCGGCGACCAGCAGCACCGGCGTGCTGTACCGCGAGACCCTCGCCGAGCTGACGGCTATGAATGTGGTGGTGGTGGCGGCCGCGGGCAACTCGGCCGGCCTGGCCGTCGGGCTGCCGGGCAACTGCCCCAATGTCATCTCTGTCACCGGTCTGCGCCATGTGGGCACCAAGGTGGGTTTCTCCAGCATCGGCCCTGAGGTGACGCTGAGCGCACCGGGCGGAAACTGCGTGAACCTCAGCGGCCCCTGCCTCTATCCCATTGTCAGCACCGGCAACAGTGGCACGCAGGGCCCGCGGCTGGCTGATGATCACTACACCAGTGGCGTGGGCACCAGTTTCTCGACCCCCCTGGTGGCGGGTACGGTGGCGCTGATGCTGGCGCAGCAGCCGGGCCTGACGCCCGCGCAGGTGCGCAGCGCGCTGGTGTCCACCGTCCGGCCCTTCGTGAGCACGGGCGGTGGCGTGGCGGGCGAGACGCCCCCCGCAGCCTGCAAGGCACCGACTTCGACCGAGCAGCTGGAGTGCTACTGCACCACCAGCACCTGCGGTGCCGGCATGCTCGATGCTGCAGCCGCTGTGGCTGCGGTTTCGCCGGCGGTGGTCACGCCGACACCGCCCACGCCCACCCCCAGCACCGGTGATGCGGGCGGCGGCGGCGGCGGTGCGATGAGCGGCCTGTGGCTGCTGGCCTTGGGCCTGGCTGCAGCGATGCTGCGGCCGCGGGTGCCGCGGGGCTGAGCCCGGGCGAGCGCCGCTTCAGCGCTGTTTTTTTTCAGGGGGCGTTCAGCGCGAAGCCGCGCTGGCCGCCGGCACTGCTGTTGCGGCGCCGTTGGCGGCACTTGCTGCCGGAGCGATGCAGGTCTTGGCCGTGCCGAGCGCCTTGCTGGCGTCGCGGCTGTCGGTGATCTGGCGCGCCAGCAGGCCATTGGCACTGGCCAAGCGCAGCAGATGGCGCGGCTGTGGCGGCTGCAGCTGCAAGACACGCAGGTCTCGCAGCGGCCGGCGCGCCTCCAGTGCGGCCCTGGCTGCGGCCTCGCTGGCGTGGCGGCTCAGCAGCAGGCTGGGCTGTTCGTCGGGCTTGCCCGTCAAGGGCTCGTAGTCGATCTTGAGTCGTTTGAGCGCTTCTTCCCTGCGGCTCAGCTGTTCGCGGGAATCAAGCTTGGCGGTCGCCACCGCCCAGACAGCGGGTTGTTCGCTGCTGTCCACCTGCCAGGCGGCGGGTGTCAGATTCAGGCGCTCCAGCGCAGCCTTGGCACCACGCAGGGCTTCATCGCTGCCAAAGGGGCCGAACTCCAGGCAGACCGGCTGCTGCAGCGCGGTAACGGCCTGCGGCGACAGGATGCTCAGGCGCTCGCGCTGCTGCTCCAGCTGCATGCGATGCGGCTCGCGGCCGCTGTGGCCATGCGTGCCGATGACGGGGTCCAACCAGCCCTGGGTCCAGGCAAAGAACAGGGCATTGGCCAGCAGCAGGAGCGCGACGAGGGTTCTCAGCATGGGCGCTAGCGTATCAGCGTGCGCTGCCGATGCCGGCATCGGGGCTCAGCCTGACGCTGACCTCGCCGCCGCCCACGGTCTGCAGCCCGGTGGAGGTTTCGATCAACAGCTCGCCTTGCGCATTGGTACCTCGCGCGACGCCTTCCACCGCGCCGGCTGTCACGCTCTGGTCTTTCAGCAGGTCACGCCGCTCGAAGGCAGGCTGCCAGGCGGCATAGCCGCGCTGCGGGAAGGCCAGCAGCGTTTCGATCAGCGGCCTGGCGATGCGCGCCAGCACCTGCGGTGCGCTGATGCCCGGCGTCAACTCATCCAGGCTGGCGTAACCCGTCTGGAAGGCCGCTTCATTGGCCGGGGCGGCGGGCTGGCTGATGTTCAGCCCGATACCGATGACAGCAATGCGTTGGCTTCCAGCGGCCACCGTCTCGATCAGGATGCCGCCCAGCTTGCCGCCGTCCAGCCAGATGTCGTTGGGCCACTTCAGTTGCAGGCGCGGTGCCTGCGGACCGGCTGGGTCCAGTGCATCGGCGATGGCGACACCGACCGCCAGCGACAGGCCGGACCAGTCAGCCATGGCCATCGGGAGCGCCAGCGAAAAGGTCAGCGAACTGCTGCTGCTGGAGTGCCAGGTGCGGCCCATGCGGCCGCGGCCGTGGGTCTGGTGCTCGGCCACCAGCAGGCAGGGCTGCAGATCGTTGGCGCGGCGGCCATAGGGGCTGCGCTCGCCGGGGTGGCGGCCGTCGCTGCGTACGCGCTCCAGCAAGGCGTTATTGGTGGAATCGACCCGCGCCAGCACTTCGATGCTGATGCCGGGCAGCAGGGGCTCCAGCTCCTGCCACAGGGCTTCGACGCCCCATTGTTGGTGTTCGACCATGCGCGTGCCTGAACGTTGCTGAGGGTGTGCGTTGCCGCCGGGTTACTTCTTCGGCGTCAGCATCGTGCCACGGCAGAACGGGCTGCCGCAATAGCAGGCGAACTCCTTCTTCAGCTTGGCCGTGTAGCGCTCGTCGATGACCAGGCCGTAGTCGTAGAACAGCTCCTCGCCGGGCTGGATGTCGCGCAGCGCCTTGATGAAGACGCGGCCCTTGTCTTCCTCTGCTTCGCAGTTGGGCTCGCAGCTGTGGTTGATCCAGCGCGAGCTGTTGCCGCCGTGCAGCGCGTCGATCACCTGACCGGTGTCGAGGTGGAAGTAGAAGGTATGGTTGGGCTGCTTGGGGTCGTGGGGATGGCGGCGCAGCGCCTCATCCCAGTCGATGCGCTCGCCGGTGTATTCGATCAGCGTGTCGCCCGCCTCGATGGACGCGATCGCGTAGACGCCGCGGCCGTGGACGCCGGAGCGTCGCACCTGGATGCGTCGGCCGGAGCGGGGGCTGAGCGGATCGTCTTGCGTCATCTCTCGACTTGGTTACATTGAATTCATGGGTGCGCGCGCGTGTGTACATGTGTGCGTGTGCGTGCGCGCGAGGCCGGATTGTAGGCAGCAGATGGGCAGGGTCTGTCCGGAAGCTGCAAAGAAAGAACCATGAGCAAAGCACTGATCATTGCCGAGAAGCCTTCTGTAGCGCAGGACATCGTGCGTGCGCTGACGCCCACCGCGGGCAAGTTCGAGAAGCACGACGAATACTTCGAGAGCGACGGCTACGTCGTCAGTTCCGCCGTTGGCCATCTGGTCGAGATCAAGGCGCCGGACGAGTTCGATGTCAAACGCGGCAAGTGGAGCTTCGCCAACCTGCCGGTGATTCCGCCGCACTTCGACCTCAACCCGATCGACAAGAGCAAGGGTCGGCTCAATGCCCTGGTCAAGCTGATCCGCCGCAAGGACGTGACAAGCCTGATCAACGCCTGTGACGCGGGCCGCGAGGGTGAGCTCATCTTCCGCCTGATCGTGCAGTACGCCGGCACGGCCAAGGCCGCGATCAACAAGCCGGTGCAGCGCCTGTGGCTGCAGTCGATGACGCCGCAGGCGATCCGCGACGGCTTCGACAAACTGCGCGGTGATGCTCAGATGCTGCCGCTGGCCGATGCGGCGCGCTGCCGCTCCGAGGCCGACTGGCTGGTGGGCATCAACGGCACGCGGGCGATGACGGCCTTCAACTCGCGCGATGGCGGCTTCTTCCTGACCACGGTTGGCCGGGTGCAGACGCCCACGCTGTCCATCGTGGTCGAGCGCGAGGAAAAGATCCGCAAGCATGTCTTCCGCGACTACTGGGAAGTGCGCGGCACCTTCGATGCCCAGGCCGGGCAGTACGAGGGCAAGTGGTTCGATCCCAAGTTCAAGAAGGGCGAGGACGCCGAAGCGCGCGCCGACCGGCTCTGGAGCCGCGCCGATGCCGACGCGATCGCGGCTGCAGTGCAGGGCCAGCCGGCCAACGTCACCGAAGAGAGCAAGCCCACCACCAGCAGCTGCGGCGGCCTCTACGACCTGACCACGCTGCAGCGTGAGGCGAACTCGCGCTTCGGCTTCTCGGCCAAGACCACCCTGAGCCTGGCCCAGGCGCTGTATGAGAAGCACAAGGTGCTGACCTACCCGCGAACCGACTCTCGCTTCCTGCCCGAGGACTATCTGGCTGTCGCCAAGCAGACTGCCGAGATGATTGCAAGCGAAGACCTGCCGGGTCCGCTGCGCGAACTGGCGGCGCATGCCAAGACCGCGATCAAGAACGGCTACATCAAGCCCACCAAGAAAGTCTTCGACAACGCCAAGGTGTCGGATCACTTTGCGATCATCCCGACCTTGCAGGCGCCCAAAAGCCTGACCGACATCGAGGCCAAGCTCTACGACCTGGTAGTCAAGCGCTTCCTGGCGGTGTTCTTCCCGCCGGCCGAGTTTCAGGTCACGACGCGCATCAGCACGGTGAAGGCCGCGGGCAAGGAGTTCAGCTTCCAGACCAACGGCAAGGTGCTGGTCAAGCCGGGCTGGCTGGCCGTCTACGGCAAGGAAGTGCAGGAAGACGACGCCAATCTGGTGGCCGTGGCACCGGGCGAGATGGTGGCGACCGAGAGCGTGGACGTGAAGGGCCTGCAGACCAAGCCGCCGGCGCGCTACACGGAAGCCACACTGCTGTCGGCGATGGAAGGCGCTGGCAAGCTGATTGACGACGACGAGCTGCGCGAGGCCATGGCAGAGAAGGGCCTGGGAACGCCAGCCACCCGCGCCGCCACTATCGAAGGCCTGCTGACCGAGAAGTACATGCTGCGCGAGGGCCGCGAGCTGATCCCCACTGCCAAGGCCTTCCAGCTTATGACGCTGCTGCGCGGCCTGGACGTGCAGGAGCTGACCCGCCCCGAGCTGACCGGCGACTGGGAGTTCAAGCTGGCCGAGATGGAGAAGGGCCGGCTGAACCGCGACGCCTTCATGGCCGAGATCGCCGCGATGACCGAGAAGGTTGTACAGAAGGCCAAGTCCTACGACCGCGACACCATCCCGGGCGACTACGCCACGCTCAAGGCGCCCTGCCCGAAGTGCGGCGGCGTCGTGAAGGAGAACTACCGCCGCTTCACCTGCACCGGCAAGGACGGAAGCTCGGAGGGCTGCGGCTTCTCCATCGGCAAGATCCCCGGCGGCCGCAGCTTCGAGCTGCATGAGGTGGAGGAGTTCCTGGCTGATAAGAAGATCGGCCCGCTGGAAGGCTTCCGCTCCAAGGCGGGCTGGCCCTTCACGGCCGAGCTGGCCCTGGTCTACGACGACGAGATCGCCAACTGGAAGCTGGAGTTCGACTTCGGCGAAGATGCCAAGAAGGCCGCCGAATCCGGCGAGCCGGTGGACTTCAGCGGCCAAGCTTCGCTCGGCGCCTGCCCCAAATGCCAGGGCCATGTCTACGACCATGGCTCGAACTACGTCTGCGAGCATGCGGTCGGCGCCAACGTCACCTGCGATTTCAAGAGCGGCAAGATCATCCTGCAGCAGCCCATTGAGGCTGAGCAGATGCAAAAGCTGCTGAGCGCGGGCAAGACCGATCTGCTGGAGAACTTCGTCTCCAACAAGACCCGCCGCAAGTTCAAGGCCTTCCTGGCCTACGACAAGAAGGAAGGCAAGGTGATGTTCGAGTTCGAGCCGCGCGCCGCCAAGGTGCCGGCCAAGAAGGCAGCCGCCAAGAAGAGCGCCAAGACCTGAGCTTGACGCCAGCGTTCCGGGCCCTCTGAAGCCCGCGCGACCCGATACGGCCGAGAGGCGGTATCGGGTCGTTTGCTTTGCGCGCTGCCGGCGCTGTCCTGCGCAGCGCGAGCGGAATCAGGCCGCCTGCGTGCTCTTGCCGACAGCAGGGCGCTGTGTTTCTCAGGAGCGCAGTGGGTGATGGCGCAGCGAGGACATCGGCTGAGGTCCTGCGCTCGTGTCCCCCGCAGCGGCCCTGCGGGCCGCCGCTGCTCCTTGACCTCGCTACGCCCCTTAGCCGGTGCCTTCGCGCAAGGTCGTGCTCGGCCCGCGACGAATGCCCAACATCGGCCCGCCTGACCCCACTCACCTCGTCGCCCGGTGTCCGCGCCTCCCACCTGTGCCGAATTGCGCCAATGCCTCCGGGTGCGGTGGGTGCTCGCTCTGCGCGTTTACTCTAGTATTTCACAGAAATACTGCTGATATATTTAAACCCAAGCGCCACTTCTCAAGGCGCAACAGGAGCAGCAAACCATGAGTCAAGCCCGCTGGACCGGCATCTTCCCGGCCGTCACCACCAAGTTCTTCGCCGATGAGCGCATCGATGCCGCAGGCACGGCAAAGCACATCGATTTCCAGATCCGCAACGGCATCCACGGCCTGGTCACCTGCGGCTCGCTGGGCGAGGCCAGCACGCTGACGCTGGAAGAAAAGGTCGAGGTTGCACGCATCGCGCTGGAGGCCGCCGACGGCCGCATCCCCGTGCTGGCCAATGTCTCCGAGACCAGCACCCGCGAGGCGCTGCGCTATATCGAGGCTTGCAACAAGGCCGGCGTGGCGGGTTACATGGTGATGCCCTCGGTTATCTATGTGGCCGATGCGCGCGAAGCGATGCTGAACGTGCGCACCATGGCCGAAGCCGCGCAGAAGCCGGTGATGGTCTACAACAACCCGGTGGCCTATCGCGTGGACCTGAAGCCTGAGCACATGCAGGAACTGGCCGACTGCAAGTGGATCGAGGCCATCAAGGAAAGCACCGGCGACATCCGCCGCATCACCGATCTTCGCAATGCCCTGGGGGATCGCTATCAGCTCTTCCTGGGCGTGGATGACCTCGCTTATGAAGGTCTGGCGTTGGGCTGCGACGGCCTGCTGGCCGGCGTCGGCTGCGCCTTCCCGCGCGAGACCGTAGCGCTGTATGACTTGATGAAGGCCGGCCAGTGGGCCGAGGCGCTGAAGCTCTATCAGTGGATGACGCCGATGCTTCACTTGGATGTGTCCAACAAGCTGGTGCAGAACCTCAAGCTGATCGACGCACTCGTCGGCGTGGGCAGCGAGCATATGCGTCGCCCGCGCCTGCCGCTGATCGGCGCCGAGCGCGAGTTCGTCACCGCCGTGGTGCAGAAGGCCCTGGCCACCCGCCCCGAGCAATTCCGCTCGGTGGACTGACGTCTCGCGGCAGACCTTGGCCCACCCCAGCACAAGCCCAGCACCATGCAAGACGTCGTTCAACACACACCGAAACATGGCTGGGCCCGCTGGGTGCAGCAGGCCTCGGCCGCCATCCTGCGTGTCGAGCGCCTGGCGCTGATGCTGCTGATGGGCGCGCTGACGCTAACGATCCTGCTTAACGTCGTCACCCGCTACAGCGGTGTGCCGATCTACTGGGTGGACGAGGCGGCGGTCTATCTGGTGGTGTGGCTGTGCTTCGTCGGCGCCTCGGCGATGACGCGGCTGCGGCTGGACTTCGCGGTCACGCTGCTGACCGACTACCTGGGCGAGCGCATGGCGCGGCGCGTCAAGGCGCTGGCCACGGCGGGCGTGCTGATCTTCGGCCTGGCCATGCTGGCGATGTGCTGGCTGTGGATGGACCCGGTGGGCATCGCGCGCTACGGCTTTGATGCCAGGGAGTATGCGGCCGAGAGCTTCAACTTCCTCTACACCGAGCGCACGCAGACGCTGAACTGGCCCACCTGGCTGGTGCAGCTGATCCTGCCGCTGTTCGCCTTAGGCTTCAGCACGCATGCGGCCGCCAATCTGGTGGAAGACCTCGGCCTGCAGCCGCGCGCCGCCATCGTCGGCTTCGACCTCGGCAGCGCCGAGGAAACCGTCAACTGAACGGCGCGGCGCGCAGCAGCAGAGGCCTCCCACATGATAACCAGCCTGTTCTTCCTTGCCGTGATGCTGCTGGGCGTGCCCATCGGCATCTGCCTGTGCCTGTCGGGCATCGTCTACATCTTCAGCACCGGCAATCCGGTGCTGCTGCAGTCCTTCCCCAGCCAGATGTTCGGCGGCGTGGACAGTTATGGCCTGATCGCGATCCCGCTCTTCATCCTGATCGGTGAGATCATGAGCAGCGGCGGCATCACGCGGCGCCTAGTGGCGCTGGCGATGGGCTTCGTCGGCTCGGTGCGCGGCGGACTGGCCTACGTCAACATCCTGGCCAATATGATGCTGGCCTCCATCATCGGCTCGGCCACCGCGCAGGTGGCCATCATGTCCAAGATCATGGTGCCGGAGATGGAGAAGGCGGGCTACGACAGGACCTTCGCCGCCGGCGTCACCGTCTACGGCGGCATGCTGGGACCCATCATTCCGCCCTCGGTGATGTTCGTGGTCTACAGCGTGCTGGCTCAGGTGGCGGTGGGCGACATGCTGATGGCCGGCATCCTGCCCGGCATCCTGCTGACGCTGCTGTTCTTCGTGGTGATCGCCTGCATGGGCCTGATCTACAACTACCCGCGCAGCGAGCCACGCACGCTGCGCCAGCGCGTGCTCACCATCGTCAGCGCCTCGCCGACGTTGCTGATCCCCATCGTCATCGTCGGTTCCATCCTGGGTGGCATCGCCAACCCGACCGAATCGGCCGCCGTGGGCGCGGTGGTGTCCGCGTTGGTAGGGCGTTATGTGACACGCGAGTTCCGCTTCTCGATGCTGCCGCAGATCCTGCTGCGCGCCGCCGTCTACTCGGCCATCGTGCTGTTCCTGGTGGCGGCCGCCGCGGTGTTCTCCTGGCTGCTGATCTACGGCGGCGTGCCGCAGGCGGCGGCTGGCTGGATCCAGTCGGTGGCCAAGGACCCGGTCAGCTTCCTGCTGCTCACCAATGTGATCCTGCTGGTGATCGGCACCGTGATCGACGGCATCCCCGGCCTGATCATGACCGTGCCTATCCTGCTGCCGATTGCCACCGAGATCTACGGCATCGATCCGCGCCATTTCGGCGTGGTGGTGGTGGTCAACCTGGTGCTGGGCCTGATGTCGCCGCCGGTGGGCCTGAGCTTCTTCGTGGCCGCCGCCGTGACCGGCGCCAAGCCCGGAAAGATGTTCCTCGTCACCTTGCCCTTCTTCGTCATCTGTTGCGTCGCGCTGGTGCTGCTGTCGCTGTTCCCCAGCCTCTCTCTCTTCCTGTTGAAGTAAGCAACCCCACTCGAAAGGCCCTCGCCATGTCCAGTCTGACCCGTCGCCATTTCGTCCAAGCCGGTGCCGCGCTCGCGGCTCCCGCCTTCATCGGCCAGGCCCGCGCCCAGGGCAAGGAATTCCGCCTGGGCCTGATCACGCCAGCCGGCCACTCCTGGAACCGCGCCGCGCTGGCCTTTGGCGAAACGCTGAAGAAGGAAACCAACGGCCGCCTCAGCGCCACCGTGTTCCATTCCGGCCAGCTCGGCAATGAGGCCGCGATGATGCAGCAGCTGCAGACCGGCGCGCTGGACATGGGCTGGATCCAGGCCGCCGAGCTGGGCTCGCGCGTCGCCAGCATCGCCTCGATCAACGCGCCGTATCTGGTGCGCTCCACCACCGACGTGGCCAAGCTGGTGCGCCACGAGGCCGCGCTCAAGCTGCTGGAGGTGCTGCCACGCGAAACCGGCACGGTGGGTCTGGGCTGGGGCATCACCGGCATGCGCGTGGTGTTCTCCACCAAGGAGATCGCTAGCGTCAAGGACATCAAGGGCATGAAGCTGCGCATCAACCCGACGCCGGTCTACCGCGACTTCTACCAGTCGCTGGGCGCCGCGCCGACGCCGATCCCGACGCCGCAGGTGTTCGACGCGATGGCCAACGGTCAGGTCGACGGCCTGGAGGCCGACATCGAGTTCTCATGGAACCAGCGCTTCGACAAGGTGGCAAAGGGCATGCTGCAGATGAATGCGCTGTTCATGCCCTTCGCGCCTCTGGTCTCGGGCCGCGTCTGGCAGGGCCTGGATGGCAAGGACAAGGAGCTGATCCGCGGGCTGGTGCGCCAGAGCCTGGATGCGCAGATCAAGGACATCGTCACCACCGAACTGGGCCTGATCGAGAAGTTCAAGGCCGTGCCGTTTGCGATCAAGACCGAACCCAATCTGGATATCGCCCCGTTGATCAAGAGCTTCGACGATCTGTGGCTGTCCAAGGCGCCGCAGATCGCGCAGCTGCGCAAGATCGGCGCCAGCATCTGAGCATGAACATGACGACGATCACCGGTGAGCAATTGATTGGCACGCAGGCTCGCATGGGTCAGGCGGGCAGCTTCAGGGCCTTCAGCCCGGTGCGCGGCGAAGCGCTCGAACCGCATTTCGGTGGCGGTGATGCCGCCGATGTCGACGTCGCCTGCCGCCTGGCCGAGCAGGCCTTCGATGAGTTCCGCAAGCTGCTGCCCGAGCGCCGCGCCGCGCTGCTGGAGGCCATCGGCGAGGGGCTGCTGGAGCTGGGCGATACGCTGCTGGAGCGCGCCCACCTGGAGACCGCGCTGCCGTTGGTACGCCTGCAGGGCGAGCGCCAGCGCACCGTCAACCAGCTGCGCCTGTTTGCCGACTGGTTGCGTGCCGGCCAGTGGCAAGGCGCCCGGCTGGACGAAGCCTTGCCCGATCGCCAGCCGCCGCGGCCGGACCTGCGCGCGCAGCGCATCGCCATCGGCCCGGTGGCGGTGTTCGGCGCCAGCAACTTTCCGCTGGCCTTCTCGGTGGCCGGTGGCGACACCGCTTCCGCAATGGCAGCCGGCTGCCCGGTGGTAGCCAAGGCCCATCCGGCGCACCCGGGCACTTCGGAGCTGGTGGGCCGGGTGATCCAGCGCGCGGTGGCCGAGGCCGGCTTGCCGGCGGGTGTGTTCTCGTTGCTGCATGACGCCGGCACCGCGCTGGGCCAGGCACTGGTGCAGCATCCGGCCATCCAGGCGGTCGGCTTCACCGGCTCGCGCCGTGGCGGCCTGGCCTTGCAGGCGCTGGCCCAGGCCCGGCCGCAGCCGGTCCCGGTGTTCGCCGAGATGAGTTCGGTCAATCCGGTTCTGCTGCTGCCGGCTGCGCTGAGCGCGCGTGCCGAGACCCTGGCGCAGGGCTTTGTCGACTCGCTGATGCTGGGCGTCGGCCAGTTCTGCACCAACCCGGGCTTGCTGCTGGCCGTCGAAGCGCCTGCGCTGGACCGCTTCGTGGCGGCCGCAGCGCAGGCGTTGGCGACGCGTGCCGCCGGCACTCTGCTGACGCCCGGAATCCAGCGCGCCTACGCGCAAGGTCTGGAGCAGCTGGACGCGCAGCCCGGCGTGCAGCGCGCGGCGGCTGGCCTGGCCGCCGAAGGTGCGGCGCAGGCCCGCCTCAGCCAGGTGAGTGCGCCGGACTTCCTGGCCAACCCCCTGTTGCAGGAGGAATGCTTCGGCCCCAGCGCCTTGCTGGTGAGCTGCCGCGATGCCGGCGAGCTGCGAGCGGTGCTGAACGCGCTGGACGGCCAGCTGACCGCCACGCTGCAGCTAGACGCCGACGATCACCTGCTGGCCCACCAGCTGCTGCCGCTGCTGGAGCGCCGCGCCGGCCGCATCATCGTCAACGGCTGGCCGACTGGCGTCGAGGTCTGCCATGCGATGGTGCATGGCGGGCCGTTTCCGGCCAGCAGTAATGCGCAGCACAGCTCGGTGGGCACGCTGGCGATGGAGCGCTTCCTGCGCCCGGTCTGCTACCAGGGCTTCCCCGATGCCTTGCTGCCGCTGGCCTTGCAGGCGGCCAACCCTCTGCACCTGCACCGCCAGCATGAGGGCATTCCTCGCGCCCAGGGGGCCTGACTTTCGGCGACACTTGTCGCTCCTTGCAGCGAGAGGGAGTGGCATGGCCTTGGGGCTCAATCGGCTGACGATCCAGACACGCCTGATTGCCGGCATCGCACTGGCGGCTTCAGTGCTGGTCGTGATGATCGGCTCGTACTGGACGGCGCGCGAGGAGCGCGAACTCAGCATTGCGCTGGAGCAGCGCGCTGACCGCATGGCCCAGCTGGTGGAACGCAGCTTTGCCAGCCCGGTTTGGAACATCGACGCGCTGGCGGTCGACACGCTGCTGGACGCGGTAATGCAGGACCCCGAGGTGCACTCGATCGAGCTGACGGCCGCCGGCATCAGCGGGGCGCCAGTGCTGCGCCGGCGTGACTCTTCTCCCCAGCAGACGCTGACGCGCGACGTGACGCTGCACTACCAGGGCCTGCCCGCCAGCCGGCCCAGCGTGGTCGGCGAGGCGCGGCTGGTCTTCAACCGTGACCAGGTCGTGCAGACGGTGGCCAACACGCGCCAGCTGGTGGCCGCGCTGCTGGCGGCGGTGCTGGCCGCCGTGGTCGTGACGAGCTATCTGCTGGTGCATCGCTTTGTCACACAGCCGGTGGTGAGGCTGGGCAGTCTGGCGCGCCGCGTGGCTCACGGCGAGCTGGGTGTGACCCAGCCCCTGGAGCGGCGAGACGAGATCGGCGCGCTGACCGAGCAGTTCAACCATATGAGCCTGCAGCTGCGGGCCTCGTCCGAGGGCCTACGCCAGAGTGAGGAACGCTATCGCGGCCTGTTCGAGAACGCTACCGAGGGCATCTTCGTGGCGGATGCGCGCGGTCGCCTTCTGGGCATCAACAAGGCGCTGAACAGTATGCTCGGCTTCGCGCTTCCGTCCGCAGCGCTGCAGGGCCGCTCGGGACTGCGACGCCTGGTGCGCATCGAGCCTGGCGAATACCGGCGCCTGGCCGCGGCGCTGATCCGGCATCGCGTGCTGCAGCAAGTGCCCTTGCTGATTGGCACCCCGGATGGCCGCGAGCTGTGGATCGAGGTCAGCGTGCACCTGGCCGGCGACGCGGCCCAGGGCGATCTGCGCGTCGAAGGCATGGTCAGCGACATCACCCAGCGCCGCCTGGCTGAGCAGGAACTGACCCGCCACCGCGATCATCTGGAAGAGCTGGTGACCGAGCGCACGCTGGAGCTGAGCCAGGCCAAGCTGCGCGCCGAAGAGGCCAACCAGAGCAAGAGCCGTTTCCTGGCCACCATGAGCCATGAGTTCCGCACGCCGCTCAACGCCATCCTCGGCTTTGCCCAGTTGCTGCAGATGGACAAGAGCCTGAATGCGGCGCAGCACAGCAAGGTGGACCTGATCCGCGATTCCGGCGATCACCTGCTTAGCCTGATTTCCGATCTGCTGGACATGGCCAGCATCGAGGCCGGCAAGGTGCGATTGATGCCGGCGGTGGTCGATCTGCGCGCGCTGCTTGAAGTGGCCTGCGATTCGGTGCGCATCCGCGCCGAGGAAAAGCAGCTGCGCTTTGCGGTGAGCCTGGACCCGCAGATGCCGGCGCGGGTGCGCGTTGACGGCCAGCGCCTGCGCCAGGTGGTGCTCAACCTGCTGGCCAACGGCATCAAGTTCACCGATGCCGGCGAGGTGCGGCTGGAGGCCCGGCTGCTGGCGCAGACGCCCGCGCTGGCGCGGGTGCGCATCGAAGTGCATGACACCGGCATCGGCATGGACGCCGGCCAGTTGGCGCGGCTATTCAAGCCCTTCGAGCAAGTCTCCGACGACCACCGCCGCGGCGGCGGCACCGGGCTGGGCCTGTCGATCAGCCAGCAGCTGGTGCGCCTGATGGGCTCGCAGATCGAGGTGCAGAGCGCGCCTGGCGTCGGCAGCTGCTTCAGCTTCGAGCTGGAACTGGCGCCGCAATCCTGAGGGCACGCGTTCGCTTGTTCGTCCTGCGCGCCTGACGAAGGCAAGGGCGTGGGTGGCGCGGCGATACTGCCGCCATGTCCTGGATCGTGTTCTACAAGCTGCTGGCCATCTTCATCGCGGTGGCGATTGGCTGGTTCGTCGGCCGCATGCGCTGGCTGGGCAGCGAGACGGCCGGCGGCAGTGGCGGCGACCCGGCTCGCGTGCTCTCCAACGCCGCCTTCTACATATTCGTGCCGGCCCTGCTGTTCCGCACCACGGCGCGGGTCGACTTCGCCAGCCTGCCTTGGCTGACGCTGAGCGCCTTTTTCGTGCCGGTGCTGCTGATGATCATCGGCGTCTACGGCGTGCAGCGCTGGCGCGGCGCCGGTGCCGGCGAACCGGCACTGCCCAGCGTGCAGGCCATCACCACGAGCTTTGGCAACACCTTGCAGGTGGGCGTGCCGCTGGCGGCCGGCGTGTTTGGCGAGTCGGGCCTGGCGGTGCACATCACCGTGGTCAGCCTGCATGCGCTGATCATCCTGACCGTTCTGACCACGCTGGTGGAGCTGGATCTGGCGCGTGCACAAGTCGGCACGGGCCTGCTGCAGACGCTTAAGCAGACCGTTCGCAACACGGTGATCCATCCGGTTGTACTGCCGGTGGTGGCCGGCCTGGCCTGGAACGCGGTGGGCCTGCCGTTGCCAGCCGTGCTGGACGAGGTGCTGCAGATGCTGGGCACGGCGGTGGTGCCGCTGTGCCTGGTGTTGATCGGCATGTCGCTGGCCTATTACGGCTGGCCTTCGCGCTGGCGCGGCGCGGTCAGCCTCGCACTGCTGAAGCTGTTCGCGCTGCCGACCCTGGTGCTGCTGCTGGCGCACTGGGGTCTGGGACTGAGCGGCCAGCCGCTGGCTGTGATTGTGATGATGGCGGCGCTGCCGGTGGGCTCGAACGCGCTGATCTTTGCCCAGCGCTACCAGACGCGCGAAGCCGAAACCACCGCGGCCATCGTGATCTCGACCCTGCTGTTTGCCCTCACCGCGCCGCTGTGGCTGGCGGTGCTGAGCCGGGTCGGCTGAGAAGGCTGAAAGACAGGAGCTGCCGATGACAAGCTGGCCCGACACCCGCCTGTGCGATCTGCTGGGCATCGCCCTGCCGCTGATCCAGGCCCCGATGGCGGGGCCCAACGACCATGCGCTGGCTGTAGCCGCAGCCTCGGCAGGGGCCTTGGGCTCGCTGCCCTGCGCCATGCTGTCGGCCGAGCAGATCCGCGCTGAGGCGGCGCGCTTTAGCGAACTGGCGCCTGGCCGGCCGCTGAACCTGAACTTCTTCTGCCACCGTAGCCCCGCGCCCGATGCGGCGCGCGACGCCGCCTGGCGCGCTGCGCTCAAGCCCTTCTACCTGGAGCTGGGCCTGGACCCTGACATGCCGTTGCCAGCGGCCACGCGCCGGCCTTTCGATGCCGAAAGCTGCGCGCTGGTTGAGCAACTGCGCCCCGAGGTGGTGAGTTTCCACTTCGGGCTGCCTGAGGCGGCGCTGCTGGCGCGCGTCAAGGCCACCGGCGCGCGCGTGCTGTCGTCCGCCACCACTGTGGCCGAGGCGCGCTGGCTGGCCGCGCAGGGCTGCGACGCGATCATTGCGCAGGGCGTGGAGGCGGGCGGGCATCGCGGCCTGTTCCTGGGCGATGACATCAGCACCCAGCCGGGCACATTTGCGCTGTTGCCGCAGATCGTCGACGCCGTCGATCTGCCGGTGATCGCCGCTGGCGGCATCGCCGACGGGCGCGGCATGGCTGCGGCACTGAAGCTGGGCGCAGCCGGCGTGCAGATCGGCACCGCCTACCTGCTGGCGCCAGAGTGCAAAACGCCGGCCGTGCACCGCGCAGCGCTGCAAAGCGCAGCGGCCGAGCACACCGCGCTGACGAATCTGTTCAGCGGCCGCCCGGCGCGCGGCATCGTCAACCGGCTGATGCGCGAACTGGGGCCGCTCTCGGCGCTTGCACCGGCCTTCCCGCAGGCCAGTGCCGCCTTGGCGCCGCTGCGCACCGCGGCCGAGGCGCGCGGCAGCGCTGACTTCACCCCGCTGTGGGCGGGGCAGGCCGCGCCGCTGGCACGCGCGCAGCGCGCCGTCGAGATCACGCGCTGGATCGTGGCCGAGGCGCTGCAGTGCCTGGGGCGCTAAATGGGTCCCCGCGATGCGGCTCGCCCTGATTTGGGGTGAGTGGCAAGAGGCAGGTCCTGAAGCTTGGAGCCCGGCAGGTTGGAGTGAACACAGTGAACTCCAACGCCGTCGCACATAGGAACACTTGACATCCCCCGACTCTGCGTAGAGCAATACACATGTCGCTCCGGGAATTTCAGATGGGGTCCGCGCTTGGGCGTCGCCCGACGAGGAAGGTTGGAGTTCGCAGGCTCACTCCAAGGTATCGGGCTTGCGCCGGCCCCGGGCCGGCATTGCGTGGCGTGAAAACCCGATCAGCGAGAATGCCGCTCATCATGAGCAGCACCACCGATCTCGACGCCTACATGAACGGCGTGGGCCAGGCCGCCCGCGCCGCTTCGGTCCGCATGGCCGCGGCCAGCACTTTGGCCAAGAACAAGGCCTTGCTGGCTTTGGCTCGGCGCCTGCGCGAGCAGGGGCCGGCGCTGGCCGAAGCCAATGCTCGCGATCTGGCTGCCGCCAGCGGTCTGGATGCGCCGATGCGCGACCGCCTGAAGCTGACGCCAGCGGTGATCGCCACCGTGGCCGAAGGCTGCGAGCAGCTGGCCGCAATGCCTGACCCCATTGGCGAGATCACCGGCGTGAAGCGCCGCCCCACCGGCATCAGCGTGGGGCAGATGCGCGTGCCGCTGGGCGTGTTCGGCATGATTTACGAGAGCCGGCCCAATGTGACCATCGAGGCCGCGTCGCTGGCGATCAAGAGCGGCAATGCCTGCATCCTGCGTGGCGGCTCAGAAGCCATTCATTCCAATCTGGCGCTGGCCCAGATGGTGGGCGATGCACTTGAAGAAGCCGGCCTGCCGCGCATGGCCGTGCAGCTGATCAACACCACCGACCGCGCTGCCGTGGGCCTGTTGATCGCGATGCCCGAGTATGTGGACGTGATCATCCCGCGCGGCGGCAAGGGCCTGATCGAGCGCATCAGCCTTGAGGCCAAGGTGCCGGTGATCAAGCATCTGGACGGCAATTGCCACAGCTATGTGGACGCCGAGGTCGATATCGCGCAGGCGCTCACCGTGGTGGATAACGCCAAGACGCAGAAATACAGCCCCTGCAACGCGACCGAATCGCTGCTGGTGCATGCGGCGCAGGCGGCGGCCTTTCTGCCGCAGATCGGCGCCATCTTCGCGGCCAAGGGCGTGGAGATGCGCGGCTGCCCGCGTACGCTGGCTCTGCTGGGCCCGCTGCCCGGCGCCAAGCTGGCCGCGGCCACCGAGGCCGACTGGAGCGAGGAATACCTGGCGCCGGTCATCAGCATCAAGGTGGTGGACAGCCTGGATGAGGCCATCGCGCACATCAACCGCTACAGCTCGCACCACACCGACGCGATCCTGACGACGAACCATCCGAACGCGATGCGCTTCCTGCGCGAAGTGGACTCGGCCAGCGTGATGGTCAATGCCAGCACGCGTTTTGCCGACGGCTTTGAGTACGGCCTGGGCGCCGAGATCGGCATATCCACCGACAAGTTCCACGCCCGCGGCCCGGTGGGCCTGGAAGGCCTGACCTCGATGAAGTGGATCGTGCTGGGGCAGGGCGAGGTGCGGCAATGAAGATGGATGCGTCCTCGCGCAAGGCGCTGGTGCTGTTCTCCGGCGGCCAGGACTCGACCGCCTGCCTGGCCTGGGCGCTGGAGCGCTATGCCGAGGTCGAGACGATTGGCTTCGACTACGGCCAGCGCCATCGCATCGAGCTGGAGTGCCGCCAGACGGTGCGCGCCGAGCTGGCGCGGCAGTTCCCGCAATGGGCTGCCAAGCTGGGTGAGGACCATGTGCTGGATCTGGCGCTGCTGGGCCAGATCTCGGACACCGCATTGACGGCCGAGCGCGCCATCGAGATGCAGGCCAACGGCCTGCCCAATACTTTCGTGCCGGGGCGCAACCTGCTGTTCCTGACCTTTGCGGCGACCTTGGCCTACCGGCGCGGCGCCTCGGTACTGGTTGGCGGCATGTGCGAGACCGATTACTCGGGCTATCCGGACTGCCGCGACAACACGCTGAAGGCGCTGCAGGTGGCGCTGAGCCTGGGGCTGGATGCGCCGATGACGCTGGAGACGCCGCTGATGTTCATCACCAAGGCGCAGACCTGGGCGATGACCGAGCAGCTGGGCGGCGCGGCGCTGAATGCGCTGATCGTCGAGCACACGCACACCTGCTATCTGGGTGAGCGTGGCACGCTGCATGCGTGGGGCCATGGCTGCGGCCACTGCCCAGCTTGCGAGCTGAGAGCCAAGGGCTACAACGAGTTCATTGCGGCGGTGGCCCACTGATGGACTGGTCCTGGCTTGGCTGGCTGTTCGTTGCCCTGCTGTTCTTCTGGGGCGTAGGCGCCTACAACCGCCTGATGGCGCTGCGCAATGCCATTGGCGCGGCCTATGTGCAGCTGGATCAGGCGCTGAGCGCGCGCGCCGCGCATTGCCGCGTGCTGCTGACGCTGCTGCGGCCGCAGCTGCCCAATGAACACGCCACCTTCGATGCGCTGGAAGCGGCTCAGGCCGAGGCACAGGCCGCCGCGCAGGCGGTGCGGGCCAAGCCGCATGCGGGCGATCCCGTGGCCGCTCTTGCCGTGGCCACGGCCCTGCATGCCGCAGCGCTGACGCGCTTGATGAGCCTGGTGGAGCACCACAGCGAGCTGCACCACCAAGGCGAGGTGATGGCGCTGGTGGATGAACTCAAGATGGTCGAGCGCCAGCGGGCCTTTGCGCGCCAGGTCTTCAACCAGGCGGTTGAAAAGTACAACCTCGCGGCCGAGCAGTTCCCGACCCGGGTGCTGGCCAGCTTCTACGGCTTCGGGCCGGCGCGCTCAGTCTGAGAGCTCTGCGCTCAGGCGCAGACGATGGCGCCGCTGTTGACCAGTTCCTCGAACAGCTTCATCAGCGTGGCGCCGCTCATCGCATAGGGGTCGAGCTTGGTGCTTTCGCCGTACTTCAGCATCAGCGCCGGGTTGAGCCGGTGCAGATTGACCTGGCCCATGCTCCAGCCGGCGAAGTGGCGCTCGGTGATTTCCGTGTAGCTGAGCAGCATCACGTCCTTGTGGCGCGGGTCGTCGATGATGTGCTTGTAGCGCGCATTGACCGCGCTGCGGCCGCCTTCGAGCACCTGAATGAAGATGCCGTCGGTGTAGCAGAGCAGGCCGGTCAGGCCCTCGGCCGGGTTGTGTTCGCGGGATTTCTTGACGATGGCGCTCAGCTCGGCCTCGCCCAAGGGGCTGGCGGCGCGGCTGGCGTAGAGGAGGCGGACAAGCATCGGAATCTCCGGGGGCTATCGGGTCAGGGTCACTTCTTGCTGAGCAGCGAGAGGAACTCGCGGCGCAGGTTGGCGTCCTTCAGGAAGGCACCGCGCATCACACTATTGGTCATCATCGAGTCGATGTCCTTGACGCCGCGCCAGTGCATGCAGAAATGGTCGGCTTCCATCACGATAGCCAGGCCGTCGGGCTGCACGCGCTCCTGCAACTCGTTGGCCAGCATGGTGACGGCCTCTTCCTGGATCTGCGGCCGGCTCATGATCCAGTCGCACAGGCGGGCATATTTGGACAGGCCGATCAGGTTGCTGTGCTCATTGGGCAGCAGGCCGATCCAGACCCGGCCCATGATGGGGCAGAGGTGGTGCGAGCACGCGCTGCGCACGGTGATCGGGCCGACGATCATCAGCTCGTTCAGGCGCGTGACGTTGGGGAACTCGGTCACCGCGGGCGCATCGGCATAGCGGCCCTTGAAGATCTCGCGCAGGTACATCTTGGCCACGCGCTTGGCGGTTTCCTGCGTGTTGTGGTCGCTGTCGGTGTCGATCACCAGCGCGCGCAGCACCTCCTGCAGCTTGGCCTGCACCTCGGCCTGCAGCTCGTCGAGCTCGCCGTCCTCGATATAGGCCGCGATGTTGTCGTTGGCGTGATGGCGGCAGCCAGCGGCCACCAGGCGGTAGCGGATCCGTTCGGAGGCGGGCAGCGCGGCCAGCTCAGCCTCGCTGCGGAAAATACTTTCGGGCGTCTGGCCCACTTTGCCGTTCATGGGAATCCTCGGTCTTCGTCGTCTCTGGCACCGATTGTGAGCGCAAGTTCAAGACCCTGCGTTATCAGGGCCGTGCGCGAGGGGCGAAACCTCCAAGCCCTACACTGCGGCGCGTGACAGCTTCTACCCCCTCTTCAGGCACGCTGGGCGTGCCTTTGAACCGCCTGCTGGGTCAGGTGGCGGACGCCGTGCAGGCGGTGCGCGAAGGCCGCTCGCTGACCGATGTGCTGGCGCGCTGCCCGGCGGATCTGCGGCCCGGCACCCAGGCCTTGAGTTTTCATGTGCTGCGCCTGCTGGGCAGTGCGCAGGCCGCGCGCGCCCATCTGGCGCCCAAGACCCCGCCGCCGCGGGTGGACAGCCTGCTGGTCAGCGCGCTGGCCCTGCTGTGGCCCAGCAGTGCCGAGCCGCCCTATGCCGATCACACCGTGGTCGATCAGGCGGTGCAGGCGATGCAGAAACGCGCCCCCGCCGCGGCCGGCTTCGTCAATGCAGTGTTACGGCGCTTTCTGCGTGAGCGCGATGCCGTGGTGGCCGCGGCGCAGCGCGATCCGCAGGGCGCCTTCAACCATCCGCCCTGGTGGATCGAGCGGCTGCGCCAGGACTGGCCCAGCCAATGGCAGGCCATCCTGCAAGCCAACAACCAGCACCCGCCGATGAGTCTGCGCGTCAACGCGCGGCACTTGACGGCGCAGGCTTATCTGGAACGGCTGGCGGCCGTGGGCATCGCCGCGCGGCTGGCCGGACCACTGGCGCCGCAGGGTCTGATCCTTGAGAAGGCGGTGCCGGTGACGGCATTGCCGGGCTTTGATCAGGGCCTGGTGTCGGTGCAGGATGTGGCCGCCCAGCTGGCCGCGCCGCTTTTGCTGACCGACAGGCAAGACCTGGCCCCGCTGGCGCCGGATGCGCGCGTGCTGGATGCCTGCTCGGCGCCGGGCGGCAAGACTGCGCACCTGCTGGAGCTGGCTGATCTGGATTTGCTGGCACTGGATGCGGATGCCCAGCGCCTGACTCGTGTGCAGGACACCCTGCGCCGCCTGCAGCTGCGCGCCCGGCTGACGGCGGCCGACGCGCGCCAGACCGCCAACTGGTGGGACGGCCAGCAGTTCGACGCCATCCTGCTGGACGCGCCCTGCAGCGCCTCAGGCATCGTGCGGCGCCACCCTGATGTGCGCTGGCTGCGTCGGCCCGGCGATATCGGCGCGCTGGCCGAGATCCAGACCGGCCTGCTGGATGCGCTGTGGCCCACGCTGAAGGCTGGCGGCCGCCTGGTCTATGCCACCTGCTCGATCTTCAAGGCGGAGGGGCAGGCCCAGGTCGATGCGTTTTTGCAACGCCACAGTGACGCGCGGGCGCTGGTCGTGGAGGGTGTCACCGGGCATCTGCTGCCCCTGGCTGACAATGGCTTGAACGCGGGCGGCGGGGCGTCGATGGTCGACGGCTTCTTCTACGCCCTGCTGGTGAAGAACTAGAGCCTTGCTGCCCTCCATCTCCCTTCGTGTTCCGCGCTTCACGGCCTGGCTTTGCCAGCTCGTGCTGCTGGCGCTCATCGGGCTGACGCCGCTGGCGGCTCGGGCCGACACAGTGGAGCTGACGCAGCTGGCCACCGAACGCAGCGAGGATGCGCTGGAGCTGAGCTTCAGCACCCGCTTCGAGTTGCCCCGAACGGTGGACGATGCGCTGCACAAGGGGGTGCCGATCTACTTCGTGGCTGAGGCCACGATGTGGCGCTCGCGCTGGTACTGGCGTGACGCCCGGGTGGCGCGGGTCAGCCGCACCTGGCGCCTGGCCTGGCAGCCCTTGACCCGCCAATACCGGATCAGCACCGGTGGCCTGCACCGCAGCTATGCCGGCCTGAACGAAGCACTGGCCAGCCTGCAGGGCATCTCTGGCTGGCGCATCGCCGAGGCCCGGGAGGTCGAGGACGACGCCCGCCACTACATCGAGTTCAGTTACCGGCTCGATACCAACCAGCTGCCCAGGCCGATGCAGATCGGCCTGGGCGCGCCCCAGGGCTGGACCCTGGCCGTGGCGCGCACGCTGACGCTCAACCCTGACTTCAGCAGCCAGATCAGGCCATGAACAAGGCCGCGCGCTGGGCCTGGCTGGTTTCTCTGGTCGTCGTGACGGGTGCCGGCGGTGTGCTGGCCTTCTTGTTGTCCATCGGGGCGACCGCGCCTCGCGGCTTTTTCGAGCGGCACTACGTCTGGCTGTTCTGGCTGAATGTGACGGTCGCCACCGTGCTCGTGCTGGTGATCGGTGCTGCTGCCTTGCGCCTGGTGCTGCGGGTGCGGCGTGGCAAGTTCGGCAGCCGGCTGCTGCTCAAGCTGGCCGGCATCTTTGCCCTGGTGGGCCTGGTGCCGGGGCTGCTGATCTACACCGTGTCCTACCAGTTCGTGAACCGCAGCATCGAGAGCTGGTTCGACGTCCGTCTGGCCGGTGCGCTGGAGGCGGGGCTGAACCTGGGCCGCGTGACGCTGGACGGTCTGGTGGATGAACTGGCCAACAAGACCCGCGACGCTGCGGATCGATTGGGCGAGGCCGGCGCGGCCCCGCAGACCCTGACCCTGGAGCGGCTGCGTGAACAGATGCTCGCGCGCAGCGTGGCCTTGGTGGGCAGCAATGGGCAGATCCTGCTGGCCGTGGGCGGCGATACCAGCTCGCTGACACCGGATCGCCCCTCCGCCAGTCTGATGCGCCAGGCGCGCTCGGCCGGCGTGATCAGCCAGCTTGAAGGTCTTGAGGACGAGACCCAGGCCCTGCAGGGCCAGGCCCGCATCCGGGCCTTGGCACTGCTGCCGGGAAGTCAGTTGCAGCTGGGCGGCGGCGACCGCTATCTGATGGTGGTACAGCGCGTGCCGGCCCAGGTGCTGGCCAATGCGCTGGCGGTGCAGACGGCCAGCAGCGAGTACCAGCAGCGCGCACTCGAACGCGATGGCCTGCGCCGCATGTATCTGGGCACGCTGACGCTGGTGCTGATCCTGGCCGTGTTTGCGGCCCTGCTGCTGGCCGTGACCCTGGGCAACCAGCTGGCGCGGCCGCTGCTGCTGCTGGCCGACGGCATGCGGCAAGTGGCCAAGGGCGACCTGACGCGCAAGCCGGTGCTGGCCTCGCGCGATGAGTTGGGCGGCCTGACGCGATCTTTTGCCGACATGACGGACCAACTGGCCGATGCTCGTGCGCTGGTCGAGCGCAGCGTGGCGCAGCTGGAGAGCGCGCGCACCAATCTGCAGACCATCCTGGACAACCTGACCGCCGGCGTGATCGTGTTCGACTCGCGCCATGCCATCGAGACGGTGAACCCCGGCGCCACGCGCATCCTGCGCCTGCCGCTGTCGGCCTACCAAGGGCGACGGCTCGAGGACATTCCGGAGCTTGAAGCCTTTGCTCATGCGGTCTGGCAGCGCTTCGATCAGCTCAGCGATGCGCCCGAGGCGGGCGAGCGCGGCCATTGGCAGGACGCCTTCGAGCTGCAACTGCAAGAGGGGCAGGACACGCTGACGCTGCTGGTGCGCGGCGCCTATCTGCCGCAGGATGGCCGGCTCATGGTGTTTGACGACATCTCCGAGGTGGTGTCGGCGCAGCGCTCGCAAGCCTGGAGCGAGGTGGCACGGCGCCTGGCTCACGAGATCAAGAACCCGCTCACGCCAATCCAGCTCTCGGCCGAGCGCCTGCAGCACAAGCTGGAAGCCAAACTCGAAGGCGCGGACCAGGCGATGCTGGTGCGCTCGGTCGGCACCATCGTCAACCAGGTGCAGGCGATGAAGCAACTGGTCAACGAATTCCGCGACTATGCGCGCCTGCCCTCGGCCAAGCTCACCGCGCTGGACATCAATGCGCTGGTGTCCGAGGTGCTGGGCCTGTATGCGCCAGCCCAGGAAGCCGGTCGCCTGCACGCCGAACTGGCAGCCGAGCTGCCGCTGATCATGGGCGACACCTCTCAGCTTCGGCAGGTCATTCACAACCTAGTGCAGAACGCGCTGGACGCTGTCAGCGACCGCCCTGACGGCCATGTCCAGGTGCGCACCCAGAAGTCATTCAACGATGCTGGCGAGCTGCGAGGCTTGCGGCTCATCGTCAGCGACAATGGGCCCGGTTTCGCAGACAAGGTGTTGAAGCGGGCTTTCGAGCCCTATGTCACGACGAAGAGCAAAGGCACGGGACTCGGGCTTGCCGTCGTGAAGAAAATCGCCGACGAGCACGGCGCGCGGGTTCGACTGAGCAATCTGCACCCTCCGGGTGAGGACGCTACCGCGACGCTGGGTGCTCAAGTTTCGTTATCATTTTCAAAACTCGCGACTGCACCCAGCCCGACCGAACCCGGCGAAGCGAACAGGGCCGCGTGAACAGCAGGCATACATGGCAACCATTCTTGTAGTCGACGACGAACTGGGCATCCGGGCCCTCCTGTCCGAAATCCTCAGCGACGAGGGCCATACGATCGAACTCGCGGAGAACGCCGCGCAAGCCCGCGCCGTGCGCGAGCGCATGCGGCCGGACCTGGTGCTGCTGGACATCTGGATGCCCGATGTGGATGGCATCACGCTGCTCAAGGAATGGGGCAGCAGCGGCCAGCTCTCCATGCCGGTGATCATGATGAGCGGCCACGGCACCATCGACACCGCCGTCGAAGCCACCAAGTTCGGCGCCAACGCCTTCCTGGAGAAGCCGATCACTTTGCAGAAGCTGCTGCGAGCTGTCGAGCAAGCCCTGGTGAAGACCGCGCCGCGCTCGGTGCCCACGCCCGGCCTGCCCAATTACTCGCGCGCCGAGCTTGGCGTTGCACACGCGATGCCCAGCAGTCTGAGCGCGCCTTCGATGAGCGCCATGCCCGTCGCACAACTGGCGTCTGAGCAACTCTTCGAGCTTGACCGGCCGCTGCGCGAAGCGCGCGATGCGTTCGAGAAGAGCTACTTTGAGTTCCATCTCGCCAAGGAAAGCGGCTCCATGACCCGCGTGGCCGAGAAGACAGGGCTGGAGCGCACCCACCTCTATCGAAAGCTCAAGCAGCTTGGCGTGGATTTGAGCCGCAACAAGCGCGGCGGCGGGCTGTGAGCCAAAAAGCTGTGTTATAGTCTTGGTCTTCGCTGATTCGGAGCCACGCTTTCGAATCAGCAAATTAACAAAGGCCTGGTAGCTCAGTTGGTAGAGCAGCGGATTGAAAATCCGCGTGTCGGTGGTTCGATTCCGCCCCAGGCCACCATTAAGAATCAAGCACTTAGCCCACCCTAGCCGGTGGGCTTTTGCTTTTTCTGACGGTGTTTCTGACACTTCCAGTGGTGA
>NZ_JBILQK010000131.1:0-7361 GCF_044373315.1 Roseateles sp.
CGTGGCCGAGGCCTTGGCTCGCGCCTAAAAGGATGAGTGAGATGACGTCTTCTTCC
The DNA here is from genome assembly GCF_044373315.1 of Roseateles sp. Lineage (GTDB taxonomy): Bacteria > Pseudomonadota > Gammaproteobacteria > Burkholderiales > Burkholderiaceae_C > JACDQM01. The sequence goes on from NZ_JBILQK010000131.1 coordinate 57, forward strand.
CCCTCTTCACCGGCGGCGCCCGCGCTCAGCCTGGGCTCGCGCTGGCAGCAGTACTACCAGTTGACCAAGCCGCGGGTGGTGCAGCTGATCGTCTTCTGTGCGGTGATCGGCATGGCGTTGGCCGTGCCGGGCCTGCCGACCGGCAGTGAATGGGGCGTGGTGCTGGCCGCCACGGCGGGCATCTGGCTGGTGGCTGGCGCCGCTGCCGCCTTCAACTGCCTGATTGAGCAGCAGATCGATGCCAAGATGAAGCGCACCGCCTGGCGTGCCACAGCCAAGGGGGAACTCAGTCGCGTACAGACGCTGACCTTCTCGGCCCTGCTTTGCGGCATCGGCTCAGCCATTCTGTGGGTCTGGGTCAATCCCTTGACGATGTGGCTCACCTTCGCAACCTTCGTCGGCTACGCTGTGATCTACACCGTGGTGCTCAAGCCTCTGACGCCGCAGAACATCGTGATCGGCGGGGCCTCCGGTGCGATGCCGCCGGTGCTGGGCTGGGCGGCTTTGCGCGGCGATGTCGGGCCGGAAGCCCTGATGCTCTTCCTGATCATCTTTCTCTGGACGCCGCCGCACTTCTGGGCCCTGGCGCTGTACCGCACCGAGGAGTACCGCAAGGCCGGCTTGCCGATGCTGCCCGTCACCCATGGCTCGGAGTTCACGCGTTTGCAGATCGTGCTCTACACCTGGATCCTGCTGGCCGCCACCTTGCTGCCCTTCCTGAGCGGTATGAGCGGCTGGATCTACCTGTTCAGTGCGCTGGTGCTGGGCCTTGGTTTTTGCACTTATGCTTGGCGCTTGCGGCGCAACTATTCGGACGAATTGGCGCGTTCCACCTTTCGATTCTCGATCTTGCATCTGTCGCTGCTGTTCGCCGCACTGCTGCTGGACCACTACCTGACGCCCTGGTTGGGCTGAAGCTCAGATGCAAAAAAGACGTCTCTTCCTGGCCGGATTGCTCGGTGTCTCTGCGGCCCTGGCGGGTTGCGAAAAGCTGGGCATGGGCGGCTCAAGCAAGCCGGCCTTCAAAGGCATTGACCTGACCGGTGCTGATTACGCGCGGGATTTCCAACTGGTGGATCAGCATGGACAGGCACGGACCTTGGGCGATTTCCGCGGCAAGGTCCTGGTGGTGTTTTTCGGCTTCACGCAGTGCCCGGATGTCTGCCCCACCACCTTGGCCGAACTGGCCCAGGTCAAGAAAGCGCTAGGGCCTGATGGCGAGCGCGTGCAGGGGATCTTCATCAGTGTGGACCCCGAGCGTGACACGCCCGATCTCCTGAAGGCCTATCTGGCCAGTTTTGACCCGAGCTTCGTCGCCTTGCGTGGCAGCGCCGACCAGACCCAGGCGGTAGCCAAGGAGTTCAAGGTCTATTACGCCAAGGTTCCGGGTAAGACGGAGGGCAGCTACTCAATCGACCACACCGCGGCGAGTTATCTGTTTGACTCCCAAGGTCGCGTGCGCGTGTTCTCGCGCTACGGCTCCGGCGCGCAGGCCCTGACTGACGATCTGAAAGTCCTGCTGGCTGAAAAGAGCTGAGCCGTCTGCGACGCGCTTCCAGCAATGAAAACGGCCCCTGTTTGCAGGGGCCGTTTGCCGTTGAGCCTTCCGTTCCGAGGCCTGTGCCTCAGGCTGCAGCGTCGCTCAAGGCCTTGCGCATCTTCTTCATCGCGGCCACTTCGATCTGCCGGATACGTTCAGCGCTGACGCCGTACTCGTTGGCCAATTCGTGCAAAGTCATGCCGCCGCTCGCATCGTCATTGACCTTGAGCCAGCGCTCTTCAACGATGCGCCGGCTGCGCTCATCCAGCGACTCCAGCGCCAGCTTGATGCCGTCACCGGCCAGATAGTCGCGCTTGCGCGCCTCAAGCACCCGGGTGGGCTCCTGACTTTCATCAGCGAGGTAGGCAATAGGGGCGTAGCTCTCGCCATCATCGTCAGTCTGCGGCTCCAGGGCCACATCGCCGCCAGACAGGCGCGTCTCCATTTCAAGCACTTCCTCGCGCTTGACCTTGAGGGTGCGGGCCACCTGATCGACTTCGCTCTCGCTCAAGGTGCTGCGGTATGCCTGGTCGTCCAGCGCATCTTCCTTCATGCTGTGCTTCATCGAGCGCAGGTTGAAGAAAAGCTTACGCTGGGCCTTGGTCGTCGCCACCTTGACCATGCGCCAGTTGCGCAGGATGTATTCGTGAATCTCGGCCTTGATCCAATGCATCGCGTAGCTCACCAAGCGCACGCCCTGCTCGGGATCGAAACGCTTGACGGCCTTCATTAGGCCCACATTGCCTTCCTGGATCAGGTCGCCCTGCGGCAACCCGTAACCCAGGTACTGGCGCGAGATCGACACCACCAGTCGCAGGTGCGAGAGCACCAGACGACCCGCAGCGTCCAAGTCACCACTTTCGCGCAGGCGCCGGGAAAAGCTCAGCTCCTCCTCAGGCGTCAGCATGGGCATGCGATTCACGGTCGTGATGTACGCATCCAGATTGCCCAGCGAGGGCAGCAAGGCCCAGGGGTCTCGGACTGTCAGTGCAGCGTGTGTCGTCATTGATGAACCCTCCGATGAACGAAGCGCTCTGGCTCCTACAGCGACAATATTAGCACTCAATGGAAGAGAGTGCTAAATCGCTAAGGACAATGGCGAAGGGCTTTACTGGCGTGGTCAAGCTGATGAGTGCTCACCAACATCGTGCGCTGATGCCGGCCCAGCGGGGCCGCCCGGAATCAGTCGATGAGGCCGAAATCGGGGCTGCCGACCATGCCTTCGATGTCCAGCAGGATCAGCATGCGCTCGCCGATCTTGCCCAGGCCGGTCACGAAGCGGGTGTCGATCGCGGCGCCGACCTCGGGTGGTGCCTTGATCGCATCTGCCGCCAGCTCCAGCACATCGGACACGGAGTCAACCACGATGCCGACGACGCGGCCACACACGTTCAGCACGATCACGACGGTGAACGCGTTGTACTCACCCTCGCAGCCCAGTCGCAGACGCATGTCCACGATGGGGACGATGACGCCCCGGAGATTGACCACGCCCTTCACGAAGGCCGGCGCATTGGCGATGCGCGTCGGTGCTTCATAGGAGCGGATTTCCTGCACCTTCAGGATATCTAAGCCGTACTCTTCGGCGGCGATGCGGAAGGTCAGGAACTGGCGGCTGCTGCTGTGAGCCCCCTCGGCAGTGACGGTCAGCGCGGTCTGCGCGGCAACTGGGGCAAGTTCGGTAGAGCTCATGGGAATCGGGCGCTGGCGGTATCAGTTGAATGGCTTGTTGGACGTGCCTATTTTTTCATGCCTTGCTGTGGGCTGCACACCGCTTGGCTTCAGGCGCCGAGCAAATGAGCAGAAACGCGGTGCAAAAGCCTCACCTGGATCGCCTGGGTGGGTCTCTGCGGCATGCCGGCGACTTGGCTGCAGTGGTCACGAGGGGCAGTTTGGCGACGCCTAGAGTTTTTTCGCCAGCAGTCACTTGCTCGGTGCATCAGCAGTTGCTGCAGGCCACATGCTGAATTGAGAAAGCCCCGTCTTGACGGGGCTTTATGCTGCTTATAGTGATGCGCCTGCAAGCAACTGCAATCGCTTGCAATGGCTTCCTCGAATCAGACGTTGAACAGGAAGTTCAGCACGTCGCCGTCCTTGACGACGTAGTCCTTGCCTTCCGCGCGCATCTTGCCGGCGTCCTTGGCGCCTTGCTCGCCCTTGAAGGCGATGTAGTCGTCGAAGGCGATGGTCTGCGCGCGGATGAAGCCGCGCTCGAAGTCGGTGTGGATCACGCCGGCCGCCTGTGGCGCGGTGTCACCGATATGGATGGTCCAGGCGCGCACTTCCTTCACACCGGCGGTGAAGTAGGTCTGCAGGCCCAGCAGCTTGAAGGCGGCGCGGATCAGGCGGTTGAGGCCCGGTTCGTCCTGGCCCATCTCGGCCAGGAACAGGGCGCGGTCCTCGTCTTCCATCTCGGACAGCTCGGCCTCGGTCTTGGCGCAGATCGCCACCACCGGCGCGTTCTGCGAGTCGGCGTATTCCTTCAGGCGATCCAGGAAGGGGTTGTTCTCGAAGCCGTCTTCCGAGACGTTGCCGACGAACATCGCCGGCTTGGCGGTGATCAGGCACAGCGGCTTCAGGATGACCAGTTCTTCCTTGCTGAAATCGATGGTGCGCACCGGTTTGGCCTGGTTCAGCGCGGCCTCGCACTTCTCCAGCACCTTGACCAGCGCTGCGGCTTCTTTGTCGTTGCCCGAGCGAGCCGCCTTGTTGTAGCGGTGCAGGCTCTTCTCGACCGTGCCCAGGTCGGCCAGGCAGAGCTCGGTCTGGATCACCTCGATGTCCGAGATCGGGTCGACCTTGCCGGCCACGTGGATCACGTTCGGGTCTTCGAAGCAGCGCACCACGTTGACGATGGCGTCGGTCTCGCGAATGTGCGAGAGGAACTGGTTGCCCAGGCCTTCGCCCTTGGATGCACCCGCCACCAGGCCGGCGATGTCCACGAACTCGACGATGGCCGGCAGGATGCGCTCAGGCTTGACGATCTCGGCCAGGGCCTGCAGACGCGGGTCGGGCAGCTCGACCACGCCCACATTGGGCTCGATCGTGCAGAAGGGATAGTTCTCGGCGGCGATGCCGGCCTTGGTCAGGGCGTTGAACAGGGTGGACTTGCCGACGTTGGGCAGGCCCACGATGCCGCATTTGAGGCTCATGGGGAACTTTCTGGAAGGAGGCTGGCCGAGAGGCGAGGGCGCGATTTTAGTCGCCCCCGGCCGGCGCCCGCTGTCCTTGGCTGCGGCAGGGCCTGGGAGCCCTGCCTACAATGCGCGCCAAATGCATGCACACCCGCACGGCCACGCGCCGACCTTTGACATCCTGGTGCGCGGCGAAGGCTGCGTCGGGCGCAGTCTAGCGCTGGCGCTGGGTGCGCGCGGCCTGCGGGTTGCGCTGCTGGGCCAGGACACTGGCATTCCAGCGCGCGAGGATCTGCGGGCCTACGCGCTCAATGCGGCCTCGGTGGCGCTGCTGCGGGAGCTGCGGGTCTGGGACGCCTTGCCCGCCGATGCCGTGACCCCGGTCTACGAGATGCAGGTGCAAGGCGATCAGGGGGCTGCGCGGCTGCAGTTCAGTGCCTGGCAGCAGGGAGTGTCCGAGCTTGCGCACATCGTTGATGCGCAGGCGCTTGAGCAGGAGCTGGGCCAAGCGCTGCGCTTTGCGCCGCATGTGCAGCGGGTGGCTGCGCCGGTGTCGGCCGCATTGACCGCGTATTGCGAGGGCCGTGATTCAGCCAGCCGGCAGGCCCTGGGCGTGCAATTCGAGCACCATGCCAGCGGGCAGCGCGCGATTGCGGCGCGTCTGGTGGCTGATCGGCCGCACCAAGGTGTGGCCCGGCAATGGTTCCGCGCCCCCGATGTGCTGGCTTTGCTGCCCTTCGATCGTCCGGCCCCGGGCTGCAGCTATGGGCTGGTGTGGTCGCTGCCCGAAGGTCGGGTGCCGGAGTTGCTTGCGGCCAGTGATGCAGAGTTCGAACAAGCGCTGATGGACGCCACGGGTGGTGGCGCCGGTACGCTGCGCCTGGCGGGTGGCCGGGCCTCGTGGCCTTTGTCGCTGGCGCGTGCCAGTGCCGTGAGCGGGGAGGGCTGGGTACTGCTCGGCGACGCCGCGCATCTGGTGCACCCCTTGGCGGGTCAGGGACTGAACCTCGGTCTGGCCGATGTCAGCTGTCTTGCCGATGTGCTGTCGGGACGTGAGCCCTGGCGTGCCTTGTCCGATGAACGCCTGCTGCGCCGCTATGCGCGCCAGCGTGCCTTGCCGACCTGGGCTATGGGCGAACTGACGGATGGCCTGCTGCGCCTGTTCGCCAGCGAGCAGCCGATCGTGCAAGGCCTACGAAACCGCGGCATGGGTCTGTTTGACCGCTTGTCACCTCTGAAGCGCTGGATGACAGCGCAGGCTCTGGGCGCCGGGCGCTCTTGATAAATTGCACGAACGGGACCGTGATGAAGCGAAAGACTGTTGCTATTGCCCTTGCCGCTGTTGCATTGCTGTCGGCCTTGCCGCAGGCCTGGGCCAATGAGGCCGCGATCCGCAAGAACCTGACCGAGCGCCTGCAAGGCCTGCCCAAGATCGACGAGGTGCGCCAGACCGGCATGCCAGGCCTGTGGGAGATCCGCATCGGCAACGAACTGCGCTACACCGACGCCCAGGGCAATTACCTGATCGAAGGTGAACTGATCGACCTGCGCAGCCGCCGCAACCTCACCGAGGAGCGTGTCAACCAGGTCAACGCGATCGACTTCGCCACTCTGCCGCTGAAGGATGCCGTGGTCTGGAAGAGTGGCAACGGCAAGCGCCGCATCGCGGTGTTTGCCGATCCGAACTGCGGCTTCTGCAAGCGCTTCGAGCGCACCTTGCAGGACGTCAAGGACATCACCGTCTACACCTTTGTCGTGCCCATCCTGGGTGGCGATTCGCCTGAAAAGTCGCGCGCCATCTGGTGTGCCAAGGACTCGACCGCCACCTGGCTGGCCTGGATGCTGGAGGGCAAGGCACCCCCGAAGCCCGCCGCGAACTGCGACGACGGCGCCATCGAGCGCAACCAGGCCCTGGTGCGCAGGTACCGCATCAACGGCACGCCGGCCATCATCTTCGAAGACGGCAGCCGCGTGCCGGGCGCAATCAGCGCCGAGCAGCTGGAACGGCGTCTAGCCGGCGGCAAGTCCTGATACCCCTTCACCGAACCTGGCAACCCAGGTCCCGCTCCGGAGCCCTGCATGACTGACCGCGCTGTCGCGCCCGCCCTCACTCTGAACCCCTTGGCCTTGCGTCTGGGCTATGCGGGCCTGCTGCCCTTTGTCTTCGGCGCGCTGCTGGTCTGGCTGCTGGCCGGCTACGACCTTGACGCGCATGCGTTTGCAGCGCTGGCACTGTCCTGCTACGCAGCCGTTGTCATCTCCTTCCTGGGCGGCATCCATTGGGGTCTGGGCTTCCGCCAGACAGAAACTTCTGCGCGCCCCTTCGTCTGGGGCGTGGTGCCCTCGCTGCTGGCCTGGGTGGCGGTGGTGATGCCGGCCTATGCGGGACTGGTGGTGCATGGCGTGGTGCTGGTGCTGTGCTACCTGGTCGACCGGCGCAGCTATCCGGCGCTGGGCGCAGCAGCCTGGCTGACGCTGCGTTTTCGCCTTAGCGCAGTGGCGTCGCTGAGCTGCTTCCTGGGGGCGGCGGCAAGCTGAATGGCCAAGCCCAGCTATCGCGTCGAGATCGAGGATGCGCATGCGCATCTGTTTCGCGTCACGCTGACCCTGCCTGAACCTGCAGACCTGCAG
>NZ_JBILQK010000048.1:0-29732 GCF_044373315.1 Roseateles sp.
CCCAATCCGTCCCAGAGCGTCGCAGTAAAGCGCGTCCCCGATTTGGGGTTTATTGTGGGGTTCGTGTGGGGTTTTTTGTGGGGTCTTTTTGCGTCTTCCATGATGCGAAATTTCCCAGAACGGAACCCCACATCTCCGTATGAAGGAGACGGAAATGGTGTTGGCGCCGACCGAAATTTGACCCACCGGTCAAAATTGGATCGGCGCCGACAGCCCAGCCCCTTCCATAGACAAGCGGCCACGCTGCTCGGACTGCCACCCGGCAGGTCAGCAAATCACCCGTATCTGGACCAAGACACCGCTACCCTCCCGCAGGATCGGGAGCACAAGTCCAGATGTCTGCAGGGCGCGACCGGGCAAGATCAACGAGGGCGCCGCTTCCAGGGATGTCGCAGTCTTCCCGACTCCCGGTTTCGGCCACCAAAGTGGATGAAGACTCACCAGATAGTTTCTGTCCGGCGAGAGACCAGGCACGCGCAAGGGAGCCAAAATCGCATCATGTGGCTGCCCTACTGCAATGGCACTAACTAACGCTCGACTGCCGTCGGCAGCGATAGCCAATGTTGCAGACACACTCGGGTCTGGATGGTCGATAGGCGTGATGTTCGCGGCATGCAGCCACCTGCGCTCCGCCTTGTAGACCTTGATCGCCTCTCGCAAATGATGCGCATCTTCCTCGCTCAGTTGCAAGACGTTGGCCTCAATGCCCAGGTGACCAAACAAAGCATTCAATGTGCGCGCCGGCATGTCGGAAAAGCGGCCAGTAGTGTGGCTGCGCGCGTCACCGACGTGCACACCCATCACCTCGGGCGGCAGGAAGCTAAGGAACCCGCGCTGAATCACTTGACGCTCCAATGGGTCATTGCAATCGGAGACCCAGACCCGGGAAGTCCGGCTCAGAACACCCAGATCAGCGCGAGCGCCACCGGATGCGCAAGTCTCGATCTCTAGCGCCGGGAATGCTTCGAGCAACTCATCCATCAAGGTGTACAGACCTTGCACATGCTGGCGTGCAGCGGCACACCCGTCTGGCCCTGCCGCGTGGGTCATGTCGCGGTTCATGTCCCACTTAAGAAAGCTGATCGGCGCGCTGTTCAGCAGCGCGGCAATCTGAGCGAACAAGTGATGCCTTGCGGCCGGCAACGCCAGGTTGAGCACGTACTGGTGCCGGCCCAGCGGTTGGTCCAGCCCTGGTACGCCCATGACCCAGTCGGGATGGGCCTGGTACAGATCGCTCGCCTGGCTCACGCCCTCTGGCTCGACCCAAAGCCCGAACTCCATGCCCAGCGCTCGGCAGCAGTTCGCCAGCGGCGCTAGCCCTTGCGGATAGCGCTCGGGGCATGGAACCCAATCGCCCAAACCGGCCCGGTCATCAAAGCGACCAGCGAACCAACCATCATCGAGAACGAATCGTTCAACGCCAAGCTCTGCTGCTGCCTTTGCCAATGAAGTCAAACGACGATCGTCATGGTCGAAGTACGTGGCCTCCCAGGTATTGAACTGCACCGGTCGCGGAGCGGGCATCGCCGGGAGCACACACTCGCGGATGAACCTATGCCATCTCAGGCTCAAATGTCGCAGTCCATCGTTGCTGCGAGCCATATGCAAAGTCGGACAGTCATGACTCTCCCCAGGCAGCAGAATCACTTCACCAGGTAGCAGCAATTCGCCAGCCTGAAGCTGAGCTCCTCCAAGGCGCATCCGCTGCAGCATCAGCCGGTGGTTGCCCGACCAGGCCAGCTGCACACTCCATGCTTCACCTTGTGTGGCATGGGTGCCAGATTCCATGACAACGAGGCCCGGAAAGGCGTGGTGTGAGGTTCGACCCAAGCGAGCTTCCTGCACCCACGCTGCACTGCCAATCGATTCCCGAGTCATCTGAAACTCGCCGGCCCACCGTCCGCCCAGGGATTGCTTCTCCGTCAGATGCCGCGGGATGGGCATGGCCATGGTGGCCAGGCTGTCGACAGCCAACTCATCAGCGCCCAGATTGGTAAGCCGACAATCTGCACTGAAGACGCCGCTGGCCGCATGCACACCCAAGCGCAAGCGCAGACCAAGCCCAGCTACGGTATCGCCGAGCTCAAATGCCCAACCATCTTGCGTTCGCTCGGCAGACTGCAGGATGAACTGGGTGTACAGATGGCGCCGCCCTCGCCGCACGACCAAACCGGGAGCGTCTGTAAAGCCCCGTCCAGGCTCCGGTAGCCAGGAAACATGCTCTGCAACATCCAAGCCGCCATGCGGCAGCGCCGGCTCTAGGCTGCGGGCCAGCGCTTCCAGATCGCAGTCCGTAGGCAAGGGATCGCCCCAGTAAAGCAACTGCGGCATTCGAGCCTGACGGGTCATCATGACCAGGGTCTGATCGAGGGCTTCGATGCGGTGAAAGCAAGTAGTCAAAAGCACACTCCAAGTGACTTCACACTTTCGTTTATTGTAATATCCGTCAATATGAAAAACAGTGCGATTCACTGCTCATTCCTGGCAGGATCCGGCGTTCGGTTGCACGTAGCCCAGGCGGGCCAAACGGGTTGTGGCAGCCCAGTGTTGTTGCTGCATGGTTTCCCTGACCACTGGCGCCTGTGGGAATCGGCAATGCATGCACTCGCTGGGCAGCACCATGTGATGGCGCCTGACCTACGCGGAATCAACCTGTCAGACAAGCCCCTGCCTGTCGCCGACTACGCGATCGATCACCTGGTGGATGACGTCCTAGCGCTGATCGATCATATGGGGGGGCACTGTGCCCTGGTCGGGCACGATTGGGGCGGCTTGCTGGCTTGGGTGGTGGCGGCCCGCCATCCGCAGAAGGTCGCGCGACTCGCAATCTTCAATGCCCCACACCCTTGCGTATTCGCTCGGCATTTGCGCAGCAATCCTGCGCAACGCTTAGCGTCAGAGTATGTGCTGCGTCTGTGCTCGCCCGGTACGGCAGAGCGCCTCTCCCAGAACCATTACTCGGCCCTCTGGTCGGTCAGAGCCGACGGGAAAAGCAGCGACGAATTGAATCAAACGCGCGCGCACTGCGAACAAGCCTGGTCCCAGCCTGGCGCTCTACAAGCGGCCATCAACTGGTACCGCGCGTTGCACTTTGACGCTGCACTGAAGATTGGCGTGCATGCCATACCTGATCTGGGCACTGCCAACGGACACATCGAGACGCCCACCTTGGTAGTTTGGGGCGAGCGCGATGGCTCTTTTCCAATCGAGTGCCTTGATGAGCTGCCCCAGTGGGTTCCCCGGCTAACCCTTCGGCGTGTCCCGGAAGGCGGCCACTGGCTTCTGCACGAACAGCCCGAGCGCGTCATGCCGTGGCTCACAGAATTCCTTGCCGAACGGAACTGAACTATGCGCCTGGGCGTTTGCTACTACCCTGAACATTGGCCCGAATCCTGGTGGACGGAAGACGCACGCCAGATGGTCGAACTGGGCGTGCGCCTGGTGCGCATCGGCGAGTTCTGCTGGTCGCGCGTCGAGCCTCAGCCGGGCATATTCGAATGGGGCTGGCTGGATCGCGCGGTACAGGTTCTGGCAGATGCTGGTCTGCAAATCGTGATGTGCACGCCAACTGCGACCCCCCCCAAGTGGCTGGTAGACCTAGATCCCAACATGCTCGCTGTGGGCCAGGACGGTCGCCAGCGTCGCTTCGGTTCGCGCAGGCACTATGACTTCTCCAGCAACCGCTACCTTGCTCAAGCGGGGCGCATCACCCGTGCCTTCGCCGAGCGCTACGGTCAACACCCTGCCGTAGTGGCCTGGCAGACCGACAACGAATACGGCTGTCACGACACCGTCGTCAGCCACTCACCGCAAGCAGTGCAGCGCTTTCGCCAGTGGCTGCGGCAACGCTACGGCGACGTCGCGGTACTCAATCAAGCCTGGGGCAATGTTTTTTGGAGTCAAGACTACCGCAGCTTCGACGAGATCGACTCCCCGGCTGGCACCGTGACAGAAGCCAACCCGGCGCATTGGCTTGACTACCGCCGATTCTCTTCGGACGAGGTGTTGCGGTTCAATCGCGCACAGTGCGAGATCCTTCGAAGCCTTTCACCGGGCCGGGTGCTGGTGCACAACTTCATGCAGCTGTTCACCGGCTTCGACCACCACGCAGTGGCATCAGATCTGGACGTGGCCAGTTGGGATAGCTATCCGCTCGGCGCTTTGGAGATGTTCTGGTTCAACGCCGACGAAAAGCAGCGATGGCTGCGGACCGGGCACCCCGACTTCACTGCGTTTCACCACGACCTATACCGTGGCATGTCACGCCAGCCCTTCTGGGTCATGGAGCAGCAACCCGGGCCGGTGAACTGGGCTAGCTGGAACCCTGCGCCAGCGCCCGGCATGGTGCGCCTATGGACATGGGAAGCGTTCGCACACGGCGCCGACGTGGTCAGCTATTTCCGTTGGCGCCAGGCCCCGTTTGGCCAAGAGCAGATGCACGCGGGACTCCATACGCCAGATTGCCGCCTGGACGTCGGCGGCGCTGAGGCTGCCGAAGTGGCAGCGGAACTGGCCTCGGTGCCCTACGAGTCCACTCGAGCGGCGCAGGTCGCCTTGGTCTTTGATTACGCCAGCTTGTGGCTGCTGGACATCCAACCGCAAGGGGCCGACTACAACGGCTTGCAGCTCACCTACGAGGCCTACAGCGCACTTCGCTCGCTCGGCTTCGATGTCGACATCGTGCCGCCAGACACGAACCTAGATGCCTATGCATTGGTGGTTCTGCCAGCATTGCCCTTGGTGAGCGAAGCCTTGCTGTCGAGTCTCTATTCCAGCTCAGCGCAGATCGTTCTCTACCCCCGTACCGGATCCAAGATTGATGCTGTAACGATCCCCGCGGGTTTGCCACCGGGTTCCCTGCGTCAGCTTATTGACCTGCGTGTGCCGCGTGTCGAGTCGCTGCGACCCGGCGTGAGCGAGCCCGTGCTGATCAAAGGCACGCAGCATGTGTCTAGCCGCTGGCGCGAGACTCTGGACGTCGGGCCTGGTGTCAAAGTCTTAGCGCACTACTCAGACGGGCAGGCCGCTGTGGTGCAGCAAGGCCGTACACGCTACCTGGCAGGCTGGTTCAGTGCGGATCTGCAGCGCCAGGTCATTGAGGATGCTGCCATTGACGCAGGGCTTGTGCCTGTGCGTTTGCCCCAGGGCCTGCGCATACGCCGTCGCGGGGAACTCCTGTTCAGCTTCAACTACAACGCACACCCTGTCCAGCTTACCGTACCCGACGCTGACTGGCTGCTGGGTGATGAGACCCTTCCCGCCTATGGCCTCTCGCTGGCTCGCAGACGCACACCATGACTGAACGATTCGACCCATCGCTACATTCGCATCGCCGCTTCAATCCGCTGAACGGCCGCTGGGTGTTGGTCTCACCTCAACGCAACTTGCGCCCCTGGCAGGGACAGCAAGACCCGGTAGACATCGCGCAACGCCCCACCTACGACGCCCACTGTTACCTCTGCCCCGGAAATGCCCGAGTTCAAGGTGGCGCCAATCCGGACTACCGCGGCCCGTACGTTTTTGACAACGACTTCCCTGCGCTTCAAGTGGATGCCCCTGCACCGGACGAAAACGTTGACCCGTTGTTGCGCGCTGCCCCCGCACGTGGAACGAGCCGGGTTCTTTGCTTCTCTCACGACCACTCGTTGACCTTACCAGAGCTTAGCCAAGCAGCGCGGCGCGCAGTAGTCGATACCTGGTGTGACCAGACTGCAGAGCTGGGCGCCCGATGGCCCTGGGTGCAGATTTTCGAGAACAAGGGTGCCATGATGGGCTGCTCCAACCCACACCCCCACGGGCAAATCTGGGCTACAGACAGAGTGCCAGACGAGCCAGCTACCGAGGACGCCGCCCAGCGAGACTGGTTCGCCAAGAACGGCACCCCGCTGCTGCTTGAGTATGCAGAGCGCGAGATCGCCGCACGGGAGCGTGTCGTCTGTGCCAACGAGCATTGGGTCGCTGTTGTTCCTTGGTGGGCTACTTGGCCTTTCGAGACTCTCCTAATGCCTCGGGCAAGGGTAGCCCGCATGACTGAACTTAGCGCTGCCTCGCGTGACGACCTTGCCGAACTGCTCGGAAACCTAACTGCACGTTACGACAATCTCTTCGGTTGCAGCTTTCCGTACTCGATGGGTTGGCACGGCGCGGCCTTCGACGGGCGCGACCCAAGCCCGTGGCAACTCCACGCACACTTTTACCCCCCGCTATTGCGATCGGCTCAGGTGCGAAAGTTCATGGTGGGTTACGAGATGCTCGCGGAAGCGCAGCGCGATCTCACCCCCGAACAGGCTGCTGCTGCGCTGCGTGCTACCTCGTCCGTCCACTACCGCACAGCTCGCGAGGTGTTGCCTTGAGCCGGGCTGACTTGCAGAAACGCGCTGAGGCGGCCTTCATCAGCTCGTTCGGCTCCAGTTCGACCACCAGTGTGCATGCACCCGGCCGGGTCAACCTTATCGGCGAGCACACTGATTACAACGACGGCTTTGTGCTGCCCTGCGCCATCGATCGAGGCACCGTCATTGCGGTGCGCCGCCGCACCGACCGCCGCGTGCGCGTTGTTGCACTCGACTACGGAGGAGCACGCGACGAATTTGATCTGACGCAGCCGCTCACCCCGGAAGGTGCGGTGCACTGGAGCCACTATGTGCGAGGGATGGCTGAGCAACTTGTGTCGTTCGATCCAAGTCTGCCCGGCTTGGACATGGTGATCACGGGTGACGTCCCGCAAGGTGCCGGCCTGTCCTCTTCGGCATCGCTCGAAGTCGCTGTCGGGGCCGCGTTTCGTGCCGCCGGTGGCACACCGAACCTCGACCCAACGCAACTGGCACTGCTCGCTCAGCGGGCCGAGAACGAGTTCGTCGGCTGCCAGTGCGGCATCATGGATCAGCTGGTCTCGGCACGCGGTGTAGCCGGCAGTGCGCTGCTGATCGATTGCCGCAACCTGACCACCATGCCGGTGGCCTTGCCCGAAGACGCGGCAGTGCTGATCGCACATTCGATGGTGCGCCGGGGGCTGGTCGACAGCCACTACAACGAGCGCCGCGAGGCCTGCGCTGCCGCAGCACGACATCTCGGCGTCAATGCGCTACGCGACGTCACGCTGGATCAATTGGAGACCTCAGGCCTGCCGGCGCTTACCCGGCGCCGCGCCCGCCACGTGGTTACCGAAAACAGCCGAACTCTCCGTGCTGCTGAGGTGCTTGCGCAGGGAGACCTGGCAGCAATGGCTGCCCTCATGGCAGCTTCGCATGCCTCGATGCGTAACGACTTCGAAATCACCGTGCCTGCAGTGGACCGTCTGGTCGAGCTGATCACTGACACGCTCGCGGGCGAAGGCGGTTGCCGGATGACCGGCGGTGGCTTTGGCGGTTGCGTGGTTGCCGTGCTGCCAAGGCGCCGAGTAGCAGCGGTTGAATCGGCCATCAACCTGCACTATCGATCACCCGAGGGCTTGGCGTCCAAGGTCTTCGTTTGCCAGCCCAGCGCCGGGGCAGGCGCGCTCACATCCCAGGACGAATTCGGTGCAAACACCTAGCGATATCTTTATTGACGGATGATTCAATAAGATCAATCAGCAATGAACATGTCCGGCCACAGCACATGACCCAGACGACTTCCTCTGCGCTACCGCGCTCTGCCATTTGGGCCTTCGGCTTGGTGGCAATGCCCTTGTCGACCATCGGCTTGCCGCTGACGATCTACTTAGCGCCGTTCTACGCTGGTGAGATGGGCCTATCGCTGGCCGCGCTGGGTACGGCCATGTTGATTGCGCGCTTCGCCGACATTTGTATTGACCCCTTCATTGGCGCTTTCAGTGACCGACTGCGCGGCCGATTCGGGCGCCGCAAGCCCTTCTTGGTGGTTGGCAGCATCGTGTTACTGCTGGGCATGAGCCAGCTCTTCAACCCGGGCAAGGGGGTCACCATGGTGTACTTCCTCGGGTGGCTGGCTGTGATGTATGCCGGCTTCTCGCTGATCCAAGTGCCGCATCGAGCCTGGGGGGCTGAGCTTTCGCCCTACTACGACGAACGCACCCGCATCTCATCGGTGCGACAGTTCTTCTCTACCGGCGGCCTGATCGTCTCAACGTTAGTGCCGGCCGTGGTGTTGGGGCAAGCCGGCGCGAAGTCGTCCGACGTGTTGTTCGCGCTCACGGTCATGACGCTCATCGCACTGCCCATCGTTGCAGGCATCAATCTGTATTTCACGCCCGAGCCCCCACCAACTCCCCGCCCACCGCGCGCTCGGTTTGACTGGAAAGCAAACTGGCGTGCCTTGCGCCGAAATGGCCCACTACAGTGCATCCTGCTTGTGGTGTTCATTGGATTCAGCGCCGAAACCTTTCGCCAAACACTGACCGTGTTCTTCGCCCGGGACGTGATCGGAGTGAAGAACCTTGGCCTCGTCTACGTGTACTACTTCATCAGCGCGTTCTGTGGCGTGCCGTGCTGGCGCTGGCTGGCCAAGCGCACCAGCAAGCACCAAGCCTTGGCAGCAGGGATGGTGATTGCCATCTGCACAAACCTCGGTCTCTTTTTGTTGGGCAAGGGCGACACGGCTCTCTTCACAGCCATGTTCATCCTGAAGGGCTTCTGCTTCGGCGCCCTCGATCTACTTCCAGCCGCGATGCTGGCAGACGCGGCTGACGTCGACTCCGCGATCACCCACAAGTCTCGCAACGGGCTGCTATTCGCAGTATTCGGAGTAGTGACCAACCTGGGCCAAGCCGTGGGCCAGGGTGCCTCGCTCAACGCGCTGTCTTGGGTGGGCTACCGTGCGGCGGGCGAGACGGACCCGTCTGCATTGGCCTCACTGAGTCTGCTGTACGCGGTGGTGCCGAGCCTGGCGCTCGCCTTAGCAATGTTCATAGCGCTGCGCTACAGCCTGACGGCGAATCGCCACGAAAACCTGCGCATTTTTCTGCAGAGGCGCAAGTCGCTGTCAAACACGTAACGCCAACGAAGGTACCGGCGACAAGCGAATCCTCTTGCCTCTGCAATTCCGGACTCCGTACCGGTTCGGCCACCCAGTCAGCTTGTTGAAGGTCGCCATCCAAGCAATTTGGCGCTTGCCCGTCGACAAAAGTTGTTGTTCGGCTACGTCAATTGCACAAGTGGGAGAAGTAAGTGAAGACACTAGGCCAACTCTTTAAGAGCGCCCTAATCTGTACGTCCGGCTCTGCAGTCTTTCTAGCATATGCCGTCTATATGGTCGGGGTAGCCGACCACAAGCTCAATAAGGTGCACGAGTCGCGGCACCTATCTATGCTGCTTGCAGACGAACTGCGCCAGAGTTCGGACGATCTGACCCGCCTGGCTCGCACTTACGTAGTTAGCGGAGAAGCAATGTGGGAGCAGCAGTATTTTGAAGTGCTTGATATCCGTAACGGCAAGAGGCCACGCCCACAGGGATACGAGAAGATTTACTGGGACTATCGCGCAGCCAAGACACAACCTGTACGCGCTGGCCCCGAAGGCAAGGTCAGCACCATGCCGCTGCTAGACCGAATGAAGGCCGCGGGCTTCTCGGAAATGGAGTTCGCCAAACTCAAAGAAGCAGCTACCAACTCCGACGATCTGGTAAGGACTGAAACCATCGCAATGAACCTTGTCAAGGGCCTGTACGACGACGGGCAAGGTGGCTTCACGAAAAAGGGGGAGCCTGATCTGACAAGAGCTAAGGCCATGATGCACGATGCAACCTATCACGCATACAAAGTCAAGATCATGCAGCCGGTAGACGAGTTTCTGGACTTACTAGACCAGCGCACAAGCTCAGCAGTGGCTGCCGCGACTGCCACACGTGATCTTTGGTACGGGATCTCCCTTGCGGGCGTGGCTGCTCTGGTGCTGTCATCTATCGGTTCGCTAGTCTATGCACAGTCCTGGATAAGGGGAAAGTTGGGCACTGAACCGAATGATCTCGTTGGGGCAATGCAGAAACTTGCCCAAGGCAACCTCACAGTCAGCCTTGTCAACAAAGCTGAGAGCACTCACAACGTGCTGGGCTCCCTTTGTCTCATGGCTGAGAGCTTCTCTCGATCTGTGGCATCGGTTCGTGTTTCGGCCAATAGCGTGGCAACGTCCAGTACACAACTCACCCAAGCCAACCAAGTTCTATCGTCCCACACCGAACAGCAGGCAAGTACGCTGCAACAGACAGCTGCGACGATGGACGAATTGGGCACAACAGTGCAGAACAACTCCACAAATGCAATGCAAGCAGATCAACTCGCTCAACGGGCCTCTGCTGTTGCCTCGCAAGGCGGCGATGTCGTTGGCCGAGTAGTCGCGACCATGCAGGGCATCAATGAGAGCAGCCGAAAGATCGGGGACATCATCAGTGTGATCGATGGAATCTCCTTCCAGACAAACATCCTTGCACTGAACGCCGCAGTCGAAGCTGCTCGCGCTGGCGAACAGGGCCGCGGCTTTGCCGTGGTGGCCTCCGAAGTGCGGAATCTTGCCCAGCGAAGTGCCGAGGCAGCCAAAGAGATCAAGACGCTGATTGGGCGCAGCGTTGACCAAGTTGAGCAGGGCACGGAACTTGTGGATCTGGCTGGAAAGACCATGGCCGACATCGTGACGTCGATCCACCGCGTGAGCGAGATCGTGACTGAGATCGCAAGTGCAAGCAACGAGCAGAGCAAAGGAGTTCAGCAAATTCGCGCGGCAATTGGACAGATGGACCATGCCACGCAGCAGAACGCAGCGCTTGTCGAGGAAGGCGCCGCAGCGGCAGTTAGCCTGGAGGCCCAGGCTCGACAGCTAGTGCAGGCCGTAGCCGCGTTCAAGTAGATCCGATCCAGCGCCTTTAGCAGCTTCGCCTCAGACATGCCCATGCCGCCGAACGCTTCACGCCAGCGAAATAAGGGCTGCTCAGTGATGCTGTGGCGCCAGCAGACCTCGCGGATCGGCTCCTGCCTGCTCTCCGCTTCGCGCAGGATGCGCACCGCTTGCTCGTCGATTATTCGCTTCTTCATGAGTTCTCCTCATCTCAAGATTGCAAGAGAACTCACCTTCTCGCTGGCCACAGGAAACGCTTCAGGTCAGCACCGCCTCTCACCGATGGAGATTCATTTGAAACAGCTACTGATGAAGCGCGCGGCCCTTGCCGCCTTCTTGGCAAGCAGTCTCTTGCACGGCGTCACACATGCACAGGCCATCGGCCCTGATCCGACGGCCGCCAGCCTCGCAGCAGACGGCCCATTTGCAGTCAGCACCCAAACCGCCAACCGCGCCACAGGCTTTGCCGGAGGCACGATCTATGTGCCCAACGCTGCGGGCAAGTACGCCTTGGTGGCCTTCTGTCCTGGCTTCACAAACTCACAGTCGGCTGTTGCTACCCTTGGCCGACGTTTGGCCACCCACGGCTTCGTCGTGGTGACCATGAATACCAATAGCGTTTTTGACTTCCCGGCCAGTCGGGCGACGCAATTGATCGCTGCACTCAACAGCGTCGCGGCCATCAGCACCGGACCGATTGCCGGCAAGGTGGACGCCACGCGCCGCTTGGTCGCCGGCTATTCGATGGGAGGAGGCGGCACGCTGATTGCAGCACGCCGCAACCCGTCGCTGCGCGGCGCGATTGCCCTTGCGCCATGGAGCGACAACGACAAAAACTTCTCCACCAACACTGTACCCACGACCATCGTCGGTGGGTCTGCGGACACGACGGCTCCGCCCAGCGCCCATGCCAATGTGTTCTACAACAGCATGCCCACGACCACGAAGAAGCTGCTGGCCATCATTAATGGGGCCACACATTCCTTCCCGACCACGAGCACGCCCAATCAGCCGGCCAGCGGCTACCAGATTGCCTGGAGTAAACGGTTCGCTGATCAAGACGTCAGATACAGCCCCTTCCTGGTGACAGATTCGCGCCTGTCGTTGTTCGCGTCAACCGGCCCCTTCTAATGCGCAGCGTGTCCGGCCTCAGCAGAAGCGTCCGCCCCGCGCCTGGCAACTAGCAGGGGATGCGCTGTGGGCTCATCGCATCGCGTTCTCGTGCTTGGACTTGCGGCGCTGCTTGGCAGCGCATGGCTTTGGACGGGCACAAGTCCAGACGAAACGGAGCCCGCCCAACTACCAGCCGGCTCAAACGCTGAACGGCAGCCAGCGCGAACACTGGCGCCTGCGTCGGCACCGGAGTTCCAGCCATGGGCTGGACCCCATGCTGCTGCGTCGGCCAGCTCGCCAACCCAATCGGAGACGGTCATTGCCGGTGATGAATCATCTGACACCTTGCGCTTGCGCCTCGATGCGCAACGGCGCTTGGTGATAGACGAGGCCACCCGACTTGACGTTGAGAAGCTCTTCGCCCTCAACGAGCCAGTCGCACGCATTCGCAAGCAGCGCATCCTTGAGGCAAGCCTGCCGCCAGAAGCCGCGCGCGAGTTCGCAGCACTCATGTCTCGCTACGACCATTACCAGGAGGCGCAGTTTCAGCAGCTCCCCCCAGGTCAAGCCGTGAACTCGCGAGCTGACGCCATGGCACAGTTCGATCGGCTGCGCGCACTTCGGGTCCTGTACTTCGGCGCGCCCCTCGCGGAGCAGCTCTATGGCGCTGAGGAGGCTCAGCAGCTCAAGCTGCTAGCGCAGTTCCCCATCGATCCGAGACCATAGGGCACCTGGCTCTGCGCAGCGAACTGCCGCAGATGGTGATCCACATTGCCGAGGTGGGCGTCCAAGGAGAGCAAGCGCTTGAAGGCGTGCCCCACCACGATTTCGTCCGACATGCCCATGCCGCCATGAAGTTGAACCGCCTGCTGGCTCACGAAGCGGCCGACCTTGCCGACCTGCACCTTCAGGCCCGACAGCACACGGTTCACGTCAGCATGCCCTTCCGCGAGCTGGATCGTGGCCAAGAGCACCATCGAACGCAACTGCTCGGCCTGCATGAACATGTCCACCATTCGGTGACGCAACACCTGGAAATGAGCCAATGCCAGGCCGAACTGGCGCCGCGCCCGAGTGTAGGAAAGCGTCTGTGCAAGCAGTAAATCAACCAGGCCAACGGCCTCGGCCCCAAGGGCGGCCAAACCGACCTGGTTCGCGTGGTTCAGCAATTCGACGGCATGACCAGGTTCGCAAAGGCGGGCTTCGTCCCGGACATAGACGTTGAACAGTGTCAGATTGGCGCCTCGGCCTCCGTCCACGAGCGGGTAGATGTGGCGAGTTAACCCAACGCTATTGGCGTCGACCCAGAACAGACACAGGCCACCCGGCGCTTGCGCTGACACGATGAAGGCCTTCGCCGCATCGCCGCCAAGCACCACGCACTTTTCGCCCTGCAAACACCAGCCGTCACCGGCCGGCTCAGCGGTGCTCCGAACGAGGTCTCGCGCATACGGCGCACTGACCTCATCACAAGCCATGGCCAAGCGGCACCGGCCCTCGATCAAATCGGCGATCCGTGCAGTCCGGCTGTGGCCGTATGTGCTGCGACGTAGCACCTCACCGGCCTGGACCACCGACTGCAAATAAGGCTCGGCCACCAGCCCGTGGCCGAGAGCCTCCATCAACAGCATCGTCTCCAGCGGGCCGCCATCCAGCCCGCCGTCCGCCGCCGCAAAGGGCAGCGCGAGCCAACCCATGTCGGCCATGCCGGACCATAGCTCCTCTGCAGGCTGACGCCCTGCCGAACGCCAGCGCCGCCAGGACTCAAAACTGCATCGCTCTCGCACGTAGCGAGTGGCGCTGTCCTTAAGCAGTCGCTGCTCGTCAGTCAGTTCGAAGTCCATCTGGCGCTGCCTAGCCGATCAGAACTTGTACTCGACCTGAACGCCGAAGGTTCGCGGATCCAGCAGTCGTACGTTGCGGTAGCTCCCGATGAGCGCGTCCTCGATAACGATGCTGGTGATGTTGTTCGCATCACTCAGGTTCTTGACGTAGGCCTTCACCTGCACAGTGCCCTTCGGGTTGGCAAAACGCAGTTGCAGATTGGTCACGCCCCAAGCACGGATCAAGTCAGTAGGGGTGTTGAACTCGCGCGCGAAGTACTTGTCTTGCCACACATAGTCCAGACGCGAGGTCATCGTCCAGCCAGTGTCAAGCAGACCGGCGGTGTACTGAGCGCCAAGCTTGATCTTGGTCTCTGGTGCACTTGGCAGCTTGTTTCCTGCCAGGTTGACGGCCACTTCCGGAGTCTTGCTGGTCAGTCTCTGGCCGGGGTTAGAAGCATCCACGGTGAGAAAGTCACCAATCTTGGTGTTGAGCAATGACAGGTTGGCGTCCAGCAGCCAGGAGCGCGATGGAGCGAACAGCAGTTCCACTTCTGCGCCGGAAGTCTTGGCGTCCGCGTTGGCCGTTATGGCTGAGCCTGCGATGCGCTGACCCAGTTGCATGTCTTTGTAGTCGTTGTAGAAGAGAGAAGCGTTCACCCGCAGTGTGCCGTTCATCCATTCGCTCTTGAGCCCCATTTCGTAGGCAGTGACCTTCTCGGGGTCGAACGTCGGATTCTTGGCATTGCCGGCATTGAATCCACCGCCCTTGTAGCCAGAGGCTACCGTTCCGAACAGCATGACGTCCTTGGACAAGCGGTAATCGAGCGAACCACGACCTGTCCACCAGGACGCATCAATCGTCGGTTTCTGAGTAAAGGGTTGCGAGCCAGTCAGCACGATATTGCGAGACAAGGTGTCACGCTTTTCGGTGCTGTAGCGTGCGCCCACAGTAGCGCGCAAATCTTCGCTGAATTTGAGTTGGCCTTCCCCAAACCAAGCCGAGGCCTTGGTCGTCGCTTTGACGGTCTCGCCGTTGATGAACCAGGTTTCCGCTGGGCGCCCCAGTGCCTTCTGGAACAGTTCGAAGAACGGATGCCAAATGAAGAAGCCACCACTGCCCTCGCTTTCGTAGTGGAACAGGCCCGTGGAGTATGTAAAGAGCCCCTTCCCCTTGGATGCCACGCGAAGTTCATGGGACGTCGTCTTGTTTTCACCGGTCGAACTATCGGTCGTCAACAGCTGGTCTGTCGTCACAGTCACATTGCGCGACATGTTGTAGGTGACCGGTTTCGCAAACCTGAAGGGCAATGCAGCGTTATCCCAATCCGTGTTTTGCTCGGTACTGGATTTGGAATAGCCACCAATGTAGGTCAACGTGATCGGCTCAAACTCGTGACTGAGCTCGAGGGTCGCAGACGTCTGTTTCATACGAAACGTCGCGTCAAAGTCAGCCGCCACTGCGCGCAGGTCTGCCGGGTTAGGTGCACCGGCGTAGATATTGCTGCCTGCTTTGACCAGCCCTGCGGGGGTGAGCACGGCGTTGGCCAGGGTCTTGAAGACTGTCGCGTTGTAGTCTGGTGAATCAAAGCCCAATTGGTTCGGGCTGCAACCCAGCACCGCATCAGCTTTGCACTGCCGCTTAGCTTCACGGGTTCGCGAGCTGTTCTCGTCGTACATCGCCAGCATCAAGTTGGCTTCGGTGTTCTCTCCCAAGAACAGACGCGTCGAACTGCGCACGCTGTACTGATCGCGCCCGTCCACGCGATTGCCCGTTGCCTCGTTGTGGGTAAAGCCATCTCGCTTGAGCACGTAGCCGGCGAAGCGCTGGCTCAGATCACTTGTAACAGGGATGTTCAACATGCCGGCAACACGGCGCCCATTGAAGTTGCCCAGTTCCACAGACATGTTGCCGCCGAACTCATTCGTCGGGCGCTTGGTAAACACGGACAGCGCGCCGCCCGTGGTGTTGCGCCCAAAGAGTGTGCCCTGAGGGCCGCGAAGCACTTCGACGCGGTCCATGTCGAACAGTTCGTCGTACGGAACGAAGCCGATCGTGGCCCCGTTGACAGCAAGACCTACGCCGTTGTCACCTCCAAGCGAGGCGTTGCCAATCCCGCGAATGGTGAAGCGGTCGTTGCCCGTAAGCACAGCATTGGGGATTGAGAATTGCAGGTCGGCCGCGCCGCTGATCTTCGCTCGCTCGATCGAATCGGCGGAGAAGGCGCTCACCGCCACAGGAACCGACTGAGCCGCCTCTGCGCGCTTGCGCACTGTCACGATGACAGTGTCCAGCGCGGCGGGCTGCTCCTGTGCCGCTGGCGTGCTGACCTCCGACTGCGCGCGGCCGGCACATGGCGCCACCAAGGCGGCAACTGCCAGTGCCAAAAGAGTGGGGCGGGGAAAGCGGGGCGAACCCGAACTGGTACTCAGCATCAATGTCTCCTTGCGACGATGTGCGCTGCTTGCGCTTGTGGGTGGCGGCCGGTGCTCGCCTTGTTGCTCAGGTGGCCCGGCCTCTTGTTGTACTAACCGTCAATTAGACTATTTGGGCAGTCTCCGTCTGTCAATAGTTGTTTGCCAGATCGTCAATAAGACGTCGGTAAGGGCTGCGTCTTGAACTTCGGGGGAGGCCTATACAGCGTGTCCAGCAACTCAGCAAAGTAGGGGCCGACATCACCCCCGAACACCTGCGTCATCAGCACTCCCGTGATGCCACGGCCAGGATCCACCCAGAAGTAGGTAGACGCTGCGCCTCCCCAAAAATAGCCATCGAGCGGCAGTGCCGCCGGCGCTCCTTCAGGCGATTCAAACGTAGCAAAGCCAAGGCCGAAACCCATGCCGCTTTGCTCAAGGATGGTGTCTCGCAATGCAGGTGCATCGATCTGGTTGTGTGTCATCGCGGCCACAGTGTCTCGGCGCACCAGTCGCACGCCGTCCACTTCTCCGCGTCGCAGCATCATCCACAGGAAGCGTTGGTAGTCTGCGGCCGTTGACACCAAGCCCGCGCCGCCAAAGTCGGCCACCCGGCGGGCCGCGAACACGCTGTGCGCAGGATCATCAGCAAGGCTGAAGCTCGACGGCGCAACCGTCTTCATGTCCACTCGAAAAAAGAGGCCAGTGCCCCGTGGCGCCAAGGCCGGTGCCAGATAGGAAGCGGTCAAACGGTTCAGTTGCTCGGGCGCGGGTTGGAAACTCGTGTCTTGCATCGCCAGGGGCTTGAGCAGTTTCTCTGCCATCGCATCACGCAGTCTCCTGCCCATGACGACCTCAACCATACGACCCAGCACATCAGTTGCACTGCCATAGCTGTAGCGCGAGCCGGGCTGGGCCAGCATTGGAATTGCTGCAATGCGCTGCGACAAGTCGGCCAGCGACTCGATCGCCGGGCCGCCATCCGCAGGGACAATTTGATTGCCCCCGCCATGGTCGATGCCGCGCTGCACATACATGCGGCTTACTGGGTCAGGCTGCGCTGAGATGTAGGTCAAACCCGCCGTGTGTCTGAGCAGATCTCTAACGGTAACCGGCCGCTGCGGTGGCACTGTCTCGGGAGGGAACATCGCGCTGCCGTTGTGCACCGTCGCCATGGAAAACTCAGGCAAATAGCGCGCTACCGGGTCGTCGATCGACAAGCGCCCCTCCTCAGCGAGCATCATTACCAGCAGGCTGGTCAGCGGCTTGGTCATTGAGTAAATGCGAAACAGACTGTCGAGCTGCATGGGCCGGCTCCGAGCAACATCTGAGAGCCCAACGGCAGCCTGCAGCCAGGGCCTTCCATCACAACGCACGTCAATCACTACGCCAGGCGCGTGACCCCGTTCGACCAGGTTTTGCACGAGATTGCGCAAGCGTTCACCATCGGCAGGCCGAAGTCCACACTCGCGGTCGGCCGCATGGACCGTCATGCTGGCCAGGGCCAGCATGATCGCGAACAAACGAGCTGTTCTCAGAATCGGCATAGGAGCGTTCACGTCTGGTGCTGGGCGCGGGCTGATGCGGCTTCCGCCAGGACAAGCCCTATGGACAGGATGATTTTGTTACTGTACAAATCGTCAATAAGAGTACGGCAACACATCGAACGCCGTCAATTGGATCCAACGCTTGCCGCCTGAATGACTGAACAGAACGAACAGCCCTTGCCGCCGCGAACCATCGACTTTCGGCCACATGCAGAGGAACTGCGTACGCTGGCGCAGACGTGGACGCAGTCCTCCCTATTCGCCCGTCTCGACCCTGATGGAATCGCAGTGATTGCCCCACATGGGCAACGCACGTTTGCGCAGTTGCACGCGCACGCCAATCGTCTGTCGAATTGGTTCCGCGCCCACGGGCTGGTTCCCGGAGATGCTGTCGCGCTGCTCTGTCGCAATCGCGCCGAGTTCATCGAAGTACTGCTCGCCACGCTGCGCAGCGGCTTGCGTCTGACTCCCATCAATTCGCACATCACTCACGAAGAGGCTCGGTACATCGTGCAGGACTGCGGTGCCCGCGCTCTTGTGGTGGAAGATTCTCTTGACGCGCCTTGTCTGGCGTTCGACGGCCTATGCCGCTTGGTGATTGATGGGGTAGGCCCGGAGAACTACGCCGAGGGCCTTGCCGGGAGCGATGTGCGCGTACTGCAGCCCCCCCAAGCGGGCACGTTGATGCTTTACACCTCAGGCACCACTGGTCGCCCCAAAGGCGTCTTCAGTGGTCGCCCCGATGTGGTCGAGCCGCAGTTCGCCGGTACGCTGGTGAACTACCGCCCTGGCGACATGGCGATGTGCTGCGGTCCGGCCTACCACGCGGCACCGCTCCTGTCTGACATTCGTTGGCCGCTCGCATCCGGCGTGCCGATCTTGATGATCGAGAAGTGGGATTCCCAGCAGGTGTTAAAGCTCATGGCGCAGCACAGGGTCAGCCACGCGCACATGGTACCCACCATGTTCCAGCGGCTGCTCGCGCTGGAACCAACCATACGCACCAGCTTTGACCTGAGTGCCTTGCGCTTTCTGGTGCATGGCGCGGCCCCCTGCCCTGTCGAGTTGAAGCGCGCGATGATCGACTGGGTCGGCCCCGTCCTGTATGAGTACTACGCGGCCACCGAGGGTGGCAACGACCTCCTCGTCGACTCCCATCAGTGGCTACTCAAGCCCGGCACCGTCGGCCAAGTGAATCCCGCGCTGGGCACTTGCATCCTCGACGACTCGGGCCAGGAAGTCGGCCCTGGCGTGATCGGGCGCGTCTACTTTGCGGCACCGGCAGTGGGCCGCTTCGAGTATTACCGCGATCCTGAGAAGACTGCAGCGACATACGAGGGCAATCGCTTCACGCTGGGCGACATGGGATACGTGGATGCCGACGGCTTTCTCTTCCTGACGGGGCGGGCCGCTGAATGCATCATCTCGGGAGGCGTCAACATCTATCCAGTCGAAGTAGACCAGACCCTTCTGCGCCACCCAGCTGTGCGCGAGATATGCACGGTTGGGGCGCCCGATGACGAGTGGGGCGAGCGCGTCGTCGCGGTGGTCGTCGTCGCCCCGGGGTATACGCCGAATCACAAGCTTGCCGCCGAATTGACGGCTTTCGCCGCACAGCACTTGGCGCGCTTCAAGTGCCCACGACAGATTGTTTTTGACACCGCGCTGCCACAGACGGCAACCGGCAAGCTGTTGCGCAATCAGGTCCGCCAGCGCTTCTGGCAAGGCCGAGACAAAGCCATCTGAGGTCTGCGCCACAGCCCTATGAATTGCCGCACGAAACCAGCATCGCCCATCGTCGGGCTACACCACGTGGCGCTCGCCGTCCGTGACATCGAGTCTGCCACGCGCTTCTACACCGAGGCGCTCGGCTGCACGCCGTGGAAAGAAGCGGAGCGGCTATCGCTGGCCGAACAGGCCGTCGCCCTGCGCTGGCCAAACGCGGGACTGCTGCTGCTGCCCGCAGAGACTGCCCTGCCACTGGTGGACCGGCCTGTCTGTGAGGCAGGCATTGCCCACGTTTGCATTCAAACCCCCGCCATCGTTCCGGTAGTAAATCGCGCCAAGGCGCGAGGCGCCGAGTTGCATAGCGAGCCCATCGATCTCGGGACGGGCTTTTTGTACTGCTACGCACGAGACCCCGAGAGAAACGTCATCGAAGTCGAGTGCGTGGCTCCCGTCTGGCCGGATGAGCAACCATGGTTGGCACACGCCAATATCGTCACCCATGATCTGCGTCGCTTGGTCGGCTTCTACAGCCGGCTTCTTGGCGTGGAGGCTATCCGCAGCCCCCTGCTGCGTGACGACAAGCGCTTGGACACCATTGCCGACCTGACCGACGTCCAGCTACGCGCAGCCTGGCTCAACCCAGGTAACGCGCAGCTTGAGTTGATGCAGTACCTCCAACCGGCGACAGGCGCCAAAACAGGCCGGCGCGAGTCTGGCGCACCAGGCTTCGCCTACGTCGCATTCGAAGTCACCGGCCTGGCCGAGGCCTGCGAACACCTCAAGGAAAGCGGCGGCGATTTCGTCGACGCACCAACGCCGGGCGCAACACAAGCCTGGGGCATGGACCCCGACGGCAACCGCGTGCTGTTGCTCGACCTAGGCGCCTTCTCAGATGCAGGCCTGCGCATCAGTACCCTCGCCGATCCTCAAATCACTCAGCGCTTCTCTGCCGCACGTGCTGCCTTGGCTCCTGCCTCTTGAGGCGAGTGTCTCTCTCACCCTAATGTCCTCACGCTACATGACCACATCTTCTCCTTCGCCTGCCTCAGCCAACCAGCTCTTGGGCCGGGTGGCCTTGGTCACCGGTGCAGCACGCGGCATCGGGCTTGCCACTGTGTCGCAGATGGCCCAGTCCGGCATGCGCATAGTGGCCTTTGACCGCCCCGGGGCTGACTGGGCCGAAGTGCGCCTAGCCGGCGCCAGCGAGCTACTTGAAGTCGAAGGCGACGCGGGCAGCAGCGCTGACTGGGAACGTCTGCTTCGAAGAACGCTGGAGAGGTTTGGACAGCTTGACGTGCTGGTGAACAACGCCGGAATCTCAGGGGCCATTTGCCCCCTGATTGACTACCCGGATGAGATCTTCGACGAAGTCATGCGCGTCAATGCGCGCGGCGTTTTTCTCGGCATGAAGCACGGCGCCAGGGCCATGAAGGGACGTGGTGGATCCATCGTCAACGTGTCCTCGGTATCCGGCATTGGCGGCGGACGCTTTGTCGCCGGCTACACGGCCAGCAAGCACGCCGTGGTGGGGATGACCAAGCTGGCCGCGACAGAACTCGCCGCAGACGGAATCCGCGTCAACGCCATCTGCCCCTCGCCAACATCCACCGAGATGACCTTGGCGATGGAGCGCGAATCCCATGACCCGGACGCCGTTCGCCGGGCTATGACTCGCGTAATTCCCTTGGGCAGGTATGCCGAGGCCAGCGAGATTGCAAACCTCATCCTCTTTCTAGCCAGTGACGCGTCATCGTTCATGACCGGAACGGCTATTCCCATCGACGGTGGCCTGAAGGCTGCTTGAACAGGAGCGTTAAACATGGATCTTGAACTTAAGGGGCGCCGCGCGCTCGTCACTGGCGGCAGCCGCGGCATCGGCCGGGCCATTGTCGAAGCCTTGGCT
Organism: Roseateles sp.; assembly: GCF_044373315.1. GTDB lineage: Bacteria > Pseudomonadota > Gammaproteobacteria > Burkholderiales > Burkholderiaceae_C > JACDQM01. The sequence continues at coordinate 21,314 of NZ_JBILQK010000048.1, forward strand.
GCAGAGGGTGTAAATGTCGCGTTGTGTGCCCGTGGCGAAGCGGGCGTCAACGAGGCGGTGGCAGCAGCGCGTGCGCATGGCGTGCAGGCCTACGGCCAAGCACTCGATGTGCGCGATAGCGCCGCCATGGAGGCTTGGTTCAGTGCTGCCACACAGCAACTCGGCGGCCTGGACATGGTCATCAGCAACGTCTCCACTCGCCCCACTGAGCGGGGCGATGCAATGTGGCGTGAGGCACTGGAGGCCGACCTTCTACAGCACATTCGCTTGGCCGAATTGGCAGTGCCGGTGCTACTCACCGGGCAGAAACCCAGCCTGCTCTTCATCGCCTCAGTTGCATCAGTCATGACCCAATTGCCGCCCGTTGAAGCGGCCTACGGTCCGATGAAGGCCGCGCTCATCCACTATGCCGGCCAGCTTGCCTCGCGCAACGGTCCGGTCGGCTTGCGGGTAAATACGGTCTCGCCTGGCCCCGTCTTCTTCGAAGGCGGCGAGTGGGATCGGATGCGCGTCAGCAAACCTGCACTTTATGCCGCGGTCAGCAAGCTCCCGGCACTCGGCCGACTGGCCACGCCAGAAGAGGTGGCCAAGGCAGTCGTCTTCCTGTCCAGCCCTGCTGCGTCCTACATCACTGGCTCCAACGTTCGTATGGACGGCGGCTCCATCAAGACGGTCAATTTCTGAAGGTCCCTTGATGCGGCTCCCGAGAAAGTCAACCGCGGGATCGACGCGCCGGCGCTTTGCGTGCTGCCGGCTTTGCCCCCTTGGTGGCCGGCTGCGTTGTTGCCTTTACGGTCTTCGGCGCGCTCGCCGTCTTGCCATAGGCTCGGGCCAATGCTTCACCGCCGCCCAACAACAGAGTCACGCAAATACTGGTCGCGAAATCCACGTCGTCATGCGAGTTGGACAGATGCTGGGCCGCCGCTTCAGTCATCGCCATCTGCATGTCGACGGCTGTGGTCGCCACGTCCCTGGGCAGGCCATATTCCTTAGCCACCTGGCGCGACATAAAGCGCAACGCTTCATCGCGCTGGCTCAAATGCTGGTCTGCCACAGTCCGTGCCACCGCCGACTCCGCCCAAAGTCGCTGCAACAGGGCACCCCGTTCCTTAACTTGAGCCACATACGTTCGCGTCGTGCGGTAGACCAAGTCCCGGAAATCCGTCGCCGCATTGATTTCCCGCAACTGACGCTCACGCAAGACCTGCATCTCCCGCTCCAACAAGGCGCGCAGCATGTCATTGCGATTGGGGAAGTAGTTGTAAATCAGTGCCTTGCTGATACCGGCTTCACGGGCCAAGCGTTCCATGGAGAGCTCGGTAAACCCCTCCTCGATGATCAGTCGCGCCGCGAAATCGAGGATCTGACCGGCGCGCTCCTCGGGCGCCAGACGTTGACGGCGACGTGGCGCCACATCGGTGCTGGTCTTGGTTCGTGCGGTAGAAGTGGGCATGGCAGGCGACCGATTCCTTTACTGACGTACCGTTCAATTATGTCGGCATCGCGCGTTCGCGCCGGCAAAAATGATTGCATTCAATGAAGCTCGCCTTTGACCCCATCGAGCGTGCCTTTCAGGATGAGGTACGTTGCTTCATTGCTCAGCATTTTTCACCAGACCGCCCTTTTCGGGCAGGCACCGCCGATGAAAAGCGCTGGGCGCGCGCCTTGCTTGAACAAGGCTGGGCAGCCTATCAGTGGCCGGTGCAGCACGGTGGCACAGGATGGACAGTGACGCAGAAGTACATCTGGGAGCGCGAAACAGCGCTGGCCGGTGTGCCAGCCCGAATGGGTGGCTCGGGAATGTTCATGCTGGCCCCGGTGCTCTACACCTATGGAAGCGTCGAACAGTGCCAACGCTTTCTGCCAAGCATTTTGGACAACTCCGTTGAGTGGTGCCAAGGCTATTCGGAACCCGAGGCTGGCTCGGACCTGGCGGCCTTGCGCACCCGTGCAGAACGTGTGGGCGACCACTACGTGGTCAATGGCATCAAGACCTGGACCAGCTACGCGCATACCGCCGACTGGATGTTTTGCATTGCGCGCACTGAAGTTTGCGCACGCCGGCAAGATGGCATCACCTTCTTGCTCATCGACATGCGCTCACCCGGTGTGCGGGTCGAGCCCATCATCACCCTCGACGGACGACACTCCACCCTCAACACCGTCAGCCTCGACAACGTTCGTGTACCGGTTGATCAGCGCGTTGGCGAAGAAGGCCAGGGTTGGCGCTATGCCAAGGGTCTGCTGACGCACGAGCGCTCGGGCCTTGCATTCGTCGCCGACTCCACCCGACGGCTGCAGCGCCTGCGTGCTGCAGCGGCAGGCACGCGCAGCGGGGCTGGTCGGCTGCTAGAAGACCCCCTCTTCGCCGCCAAGCTCGCTGAAGTGGAAATCGATCTCATGGCGCTCGAGATCACCGAGTTGCGCACGCTCGCCGAGACAGCGGCCGGTCACGCCCCCGGAGCACAGTCGTCCATCCTCAAACTGCAAGGCACCCTCGTGCTGCAGCGATTGACCGAATTGTTCATCGAGTGCGCCGGCCTGCACGCCCTGCCCTACAGCTTCGACGACAACGGCCTGCGCGAAGAGATGAGCACCTATCTCATCGGCCGTGCAGCCAGCATTGCCGGTGGCACCAACGAAGTCCAGCGCGACATCATCGCCAAGCATGTGCTGGGCCTGCCTTGAACCCCAGCACGTGTCGACATTACCGAGAGGCCGCTCCAAATGAACCCCACCATTTTCGATCGTTACACACGCCGAATGCATGTCGCCATGTTGGCGCTCGTCGTTAGCGCCGCCAACGCTGCACCTATCGACGCACCCGAGTTGGCTGCGCCCGGCGGGCTGGCAGTCGGCGTCATGAAGCTCAGCGTCGATGTTGGCAGTGTTCCGGCCTCAGATAGCAAGGCAACTGAAGACCGAAAGATTGACGCTTGGCTCTGGTACCCAACCAGCGGTGCGCCGGGGATGCAACGTGAATTGACACGGAACATCACGGCCCATGCTTGGCGACCTCTGCCCAAATCGCCACTGAGCGTGTCTGTACCTTCTGTTGCCACGCCCGACGCGGCACCGCTGCCAGGCGCGCGCCTGCCGGTAGTCGTGATTTCGCACGGCCTGTTGAACTGGGCGCCGATCATGAGCTACCTCGCCGAGCATCTCGCCTCGCGTGGCTACGCCGTGCTGGGCATAGAGCACAACGACGAAGCGGCTTCCAATCCGTTGGCATCGGCGCTTCTGCTTCGACCCTTGGACGGCGGTGCCGCACTGCGCACGCTGCTGCGCCTGGACGCCACGCCAGGCCATGTGCTGCATCAGCGGCTTGCGCTCGACAACGTGGGCCTCGTGGGCTACTCGATGGGCGGCTACGGCGCGCTGATCACTGCCGGCGCCCGCGTGGCCACCGACGGCATGGCTTACAGCTACGTGCCCGGTGGTGCCATGGCCCGCCACGCGGGCCCTCTACAAGCAGAAGACGAACAGGTGCGGGCGCGTATCGGGGCCGTGGTGACGATTGCCCCATGGGGTGGGCAGTCATTCATTGGAGCGTTCACGCGCCCGGGGCTTGCCAGTGTCAAGGCGCCCTTGCTAGCCGTCGCCGGAGACCAAGACGACATCAGCGGCTACGCCGACGGGGTCCGTAGCCTTTGGGAACAGCTGCCGGCCACGCCACGTTGGCTGCTCGTCTATGAAAACGCACGCCACAACATTGCCCAGCACGGCGCACCTGCACCACTGCAGGGCACGTTTGCGGCCTGGACGAGTTTCGAGGAGCCTGTGTGGCGTCGCGATCGAATCCTGGATATCAACCGGCACTTCATCACTGCTTTTCTGGATCTCACCCTGCGTGGCAAATCCGATCGCGCCGTCTACCTGAAACCTGTGGTCTCACGCTCCAATGATGGTGCTTGGCCTGAGCCACAAGGCACGCCCGCCTCTGGCCGCTTCGCTGGCGCACCCCAAGCGCCGATGACGCATTGGGCAGGCTTCCAGCGCCGCTGGGCCCTCGGCTTGCGCCTGGAACAGCGGACCGACACGCCAGTGAAGCCTTGATGCCGGGAAAGCACGACCTCGCCACGCTCGAAAACGGTCAACTCCGCGCGTGCGTGCAGCCCGGCTTGGGCGCTGGCCTCACCCGACTCGACTGCTGGCATCGCGACGCTTGGGAGCCCTTGCTACGCCCCTTGAGCGGGCCGGCTTCGGACCCCGAACAATTGGCCTGCTGCCTCCTTATGCCGTGGAGCAACCGACTTTACGGGGGCAGATTCAAATGGCGTGGCCGAGTCTTTGACGTCCGTCCGAGCCGTGTGAGAGACAGGCTGCCCCTGCACGGTGACGCCTGGGTGTCAGCTTGGTCCGTCATAAGTCAAGGGTCAAACGAGATAGTCCTTGAACTTGACGCACGGCAGCACCAACCGTTTGCCTACACCGGTCGTGTGCACTACCGGCTCGAAACCAGTCGGCTACGGGTATCGCTGTGCATTGAACACTGCGGCGACGAACCCATGCCTTACGGCATCGGTCTGCACCCCTGGTTTGTGCGGGAAGCTGATACCCAGATTCAGTTCAGTAGCAAGTCCCGTTGGGAGCCTCAGGCCGAGCAGCCGCCCAGCTTCTTGACGACACTGCACTCCGGCAGCCCCAACCACTTCGGCGAGCCAAAGCGCTTGCCGTCCGGGTTGATCGATCACGCCTACGCAGGATGGGATGGACGTGCCGAGATTCGTTGGCCGCGCCGAGGCCTCGCACTCGAAATGCGAGCCAACACCAGCTCAACCCACTTGTCGGTCTATAGCCCGCCGCAGCAAGCCGCAAAGGATTTTGTCTGCCTGGAACCCGTGACCCACCGGAATGGCGCGCACCTCGCTGTGGACCCGCTTGCGCAAGGTCTGGTCGAACTGCGTCTGGGACAACACCTGAAGCTTGAGGTGAGCCTCGCGGTGACCTATGACCCGCACTGAAGTGCGCGGCGAACGCTGGCGCATTCAAAGGCCCAGCGGCTGACGCAAAGAACCATGCACTCTCGCACCGGCCCTTGCCCGGCTTTCGTTCGCAGCAAATCTGAACGATCACCACATCGCGGCGTATGGTGACGGCGAAAGCTGTACCCACCCAACCTCGAAGGTTTCGGGCAACAAGATGGCACCAAGCTGGCGTTGGACTTCGTTGACGGTCGTCTTTGTAAAGTCGAAGGGGCATTGGCTGATGGATCGGTACCACGCGACCAAATTGCGTGAAACCGTCATCGGCGGTTGATGGACAAATTGGGAGACCTCGCCACGGCGCATCAGCACAACCCACACCGGTTGGTGGATTCTGGCCTCCGCTGTGAATTCGAAGCCCAGCCAGGAGCCAGCCTCTTCTGGCAACTGCCCTCCAGTCGAGTCGCGACGTTGTACCGTGTCGACGTTCTCTGACCGAGCACAACAATCCCAGTCTAGTAACGGTAGGGAGCTGTGAGGCAGTTCGGCACTCATATCGGATCTGCAGGTCCAACACAATTGACCCGGACTCGATGCCTCGGTCCTTGGCCAACCTCCGCTAAACTAGTTGAACCTCACTTTCCAAGTGAGGTGATGCCTTGAATAGTCGACCCTTAGTCATCCACTGTTTTTTGCTTCGAGAGTTGAAGGCTTGAGCACCGCGCTGGAGTTTTTTGCGACCGATGAAGCTGTGGCGGAATTGGAAGCAGAGCTGTTGTCGGCCTCGGGACCAACCCGCTTGCACGCATTGGTGTCTGTAGCTTGGCAGATGCGTCAGCGTGACACCAAGCGTGCGTTGGAGCTGTGCGATGAGGCAGAGGTCTGTTTGGCTTCGGACAGCTGCGCCGCTCTGAGTGACGGCATACGGCGCGCAATACAGGCCCGGATGATGCTGATCCGCGGCGAGGCGAAGTGGCTGTTCGATGAGTTGGATGCGGGTGTCGTCTTAGCTGAAAGCGCCTTGCGCGAGTTCACTGCCTGTGGCGATGACATCGGTTGCGCTGATGCTCATGGCTTGCGAGCCTATCTTGCGCATGGCCAAGGTGACCTTGCCCGCCGGGCAGCCGAATGGGAATCGGTGATCTCGTGCGCCGAAGGCAACGATGCGGTGCGGCACACCTCTGCGCAAGCCCGGAAGGCAGCGTTTGGTGCATTCCACGATGTTGCCGCCGCCAGGCAAAAGTGCGCGGCCCACTTCGCCGCTGAGCGTTTTGCCATGCATCCGGCCGCCGCCTGCCACGCAGAGTTTTTTCTTTCCACTTCAGCAGTGCTAAGCGGCGAATTTGTTGAGGCCATCCGGCACGGCGGTTTCTGTCACGCTCTGGCAATTGAAACGGGTCAAACCCGTGCAGCACTGATCACCGCCCATAACATTGGCTATGCATTCAATTCGCTAAATGACCATCAGGCAGCGCTTGAGTGGATGCAGCGCGGACTCGAACTGGCGCGGCGCAGCGCTTGGCCTAGCAGTATCGGGATGGCGCTGATGCAAACCGCCGATACCCTGCGCCTACTGCGGCGCCATGACGTCGCCAGGGAGTTGCTACGCGAAGCACTCGAACTAATGGCGAAAGTGCCCGCCTCGTATAACTACGCGGTAGCACTATGCAATTTGGGCAAGGTGGAGTTGAGCCTCGAAAACTACGCCGAAGCGCTCGCGACCTTTCAAATGCTGGAGCAGCGCTCACTGGCCTTAGGACCTGAGGGGCTGCTATCTTTTTCACTGCGCGGCCAAGCCCAGGCCTTTCTGCAGTTGAAGGAGCCACAAGGTGCATTGGGGCAGGCCCATGCCGCACTGGCAGCAGCGAAGTCAAATCCCAGCTTGAGAATTGAGGCCTTGCAAGTGCTGGCCGAAATCCATGCCAGCCATGATTTGCCGAATCCGACGGGGATGCACGCGGCAAGTGCGGCGCTGCACTACCTGCAACTGGCGCTTGATGCGGCCGCCAACATCGAGACCTACACAGTGCCCGGTGACTTGCTAGAGGCGACGGCGCGCGAGCACGCAAGGATCGGCGACCATGTCAATGCCTATGAACTGGCGCTGCAAGCTAGCCAGGCGCGCAAGAAGATTCACACCCAAGAAGCGAGCAATCGCGCCAGCGCGCTGCAGGTCAGCCACGAAATTGATAAGGCTAGGGCCGAGGGCGAACACCAACGCCAACTCGCTCTCGCCCAGGCAGAGCGCGCCGACACGCTGGAGCGTGCCAACGCTACGCTAGAGAAGCTCGGGAAAGTAGGCCGCGACATCACGGGCAATTTGAACGCTGAGGCGATCTTTCGCGCGCTCGACACCCAACTACGTTCGCTGCTGGACGCCACGGCGTTCATCATCTACCGACTTGAAGTTGACGACCTGTCGCTAAAGATGTTGTTTGGCGTCGAGGACGGCCAAGCCGTGCCTCAGCACATCGCCCGGCTTGACGACCCGATCAGCAAAGTAGCTCGCAGCGCGCGTGAACGGCATGACACCATTGTCGACGTCGCGCCTGGACATGAAATCCTGGTGCCTGGTACCCAGGCTCCTCTGAGCGTGATGCTTTCGCCCCTGGTGGTGGGTGAGCGTTTGTTAGGGCTGATGGTCATACAGTCCCGCAAAGCACAGGCCTATGCAGAGCGCGAGCTTGCCATCTTCCGCACCCTGTGCGCCTACGGCGCAATTGCTTTAGCCAATGCCGAAACGCAGGGTTTGTTGATGGAGCAGAACAATCTGCTCGCCAAACTTTCCACTTCGGACAAGCTCACCGGCCTTTACAACCGTTTGCGACTTGATCAGGCGCTTGTAGAGCAGGCTCGCCTCACCCAGCGTACGCATGCTGCGACATCGATCATTTTGCTTGATGTCGACCACTTCAAAGCGGTAAACGATACACATGGGCATCAGGTTGGCGACCAAGTGCTTGTAGCACTTGCTGGTCTGCTGAAAGGACAAACTCGCGGAGGAGATGTTGTCGGCCGATGGGGGGGCGAAGAGTTTCTGATTGTTTGCCGAGACACGACTCTTGAAGGTACTTACGTGCTCGCGGAGAAGCTCCGCAGCGCAATTGCCGCATTCGTATTTCCCGTCGTTGTCCGCATGACCGCGAGTTTTGGCGTGTCCACCCTAAACGGCTCACTAGACATCGATGGGCTGATCGCCCGCGCGGACGCTGCGCTTTACAGAGCAAAGAGACTTGGACGCAATAGGGTTGAAATCGAAAGCTGAAACAGCTGGTGGCTCCGCCCAGAGTTGCGGTCGCACGAGATGGCTCAAGGCTTGTCGGATCGAAACCCGGCACGCCGAGCGCAGAGGCATGCTGCGCACAAATGTAAGCGGTAAGCCGAAGGCGTTGTTCCCACGCGGTGGTCCTTTTCCCAGAATGCCTGCATCGACAACGACAGCAAGGCGGATGAAGTGGAACAGCAACGAGGACGGGGACACCTGGGAGAGGCGA
>NZ_JBILQK010000132.1:0-7313 GCF_044373315.1 Roseateles sp.
GCCTCTTGCTTGAATTCCAGCGTGTAACGCGCCCTTGCCGTAACTGCCTTTGCCTTCGTCATTTCGTTTCCTCTTGCTTGGATTGGACCACTTAGCAAGGGATACGTTTTTCAGGGACAAGGTCAGAGGTCCACAGCGGCCAGCGTCGCTGAAGACCTTGAAGGGTTCGATTGGTGCTTTGTTCCAACCCAAGCTGACTGAAGCCGAGTCGCAGACCATCGTCGACATCCTGATCGAGCACGGCATATTGGACATTCAAGGTGCCAAGCTGATCTACGGATTGCCGGACTGATTTCAGGGCCGTACTGCAGTGGGAGCGGTCGGTCGCGGCAAGTCGCAGGACGTTCCCTCTCGGCCAATGTCAGTCCCGCCACGAAGGGCTAAGTCGTATGTGCCGCCAAGGCGATCCTCGACCAGCGCATCGAGCGCAACGACGTCATTAGAACCCCCTAGTAGGCCAAGGACTGCCGCTGCCGGAGCGGGGTCGCTCCCTTCTACGAAGAGAAGGCGCGATTGAAGAAGTTGAACTTTTCAAAGCCGAGCAAGAAGGCGATCTCACCGCTATCCAGCGCCGTACGACGCAGCAGCTCGAACGCCACTGACTTGCGCACTTCATCCGGAAACTTCTGAAATCTGGTGCCTGTCCCACGCAGCCATAGCTGCAGCGACCGCCTTCTTTGACTGTCACACCATTCCAGCGCTGGGCGTCAGCATAACGCCCGCTCATGGCATGCGCGCTGCCGCCCGCGGCGGGTTTCCTGACGGTGCCGGGGGCAGCGCCGGAAGTTACTCGCAGGAACAAGCGAAAAGCCCATGAGTTACAGCGTCGCAGTGCCCGCTGCAGCGCATTTCGCCGCCCTGCCAAGCCGGGCTTCTGTTCACGCTTTTGAAATAAGGGGAAACCAGAATAGGGTTATCTATTACTCCGATGACTATCGGTTGGGGAACCCGTGTTGAAGTTGAAGACTTGGTCGCTGCTGATCTTGCCGCTGGCTCTGCTGGCTGGCTGTCTGGAGGGTGAGCGCCGCTACGTGGATGAGGACGCCGATGAGACTTTGAGTGCGCGCACGCTGGCGCCGCCGAGCGATGTCGAGCAACGCTTTGCCAACGTCCCACCCCCGGTGGTCAACGGCATCACCCAGCGCGAGACGGCGGCCACCGAGATCTCGGCCTATCACGAAATGGCGCTGAATGCCGATCTGCGACTTGCCAGCGGCCGGCTCAACCACACCAAGGGCTCGGGTCTGCATGTGCTTAGCTTCCGTGCCGGCGCCGGCAGCGGCATCGAGTTGCGTCCCATCGAGCGCAGCACCGGCCAGTTCAGCATGGAGACGACGACGGCCTCTGCGAACCGGCTGGTCGACGACGGCGTGGCCGTGGTGGCAGCCGTCAATGCCGACCCCTACAACACGTTCAACGGGTGGAACGTCGGCATCGTGACGCTCGCCGGCCAGCATTTCACGGGCGCCTCGCCGCAGCTGGAATCGGCCGTGGTGGTGCGCAAGGACGGCAGTATCGATATCGTCGAGAAACTGCCGGCATTTCAATTGCGCTGGTCGCGCAACCAGGGTTCCGCAAACCTCGTCAAAGAGGTTTTCTATTTCGACAAAGAGAACGCCAGAAACAGCGCATTGCGGCAGACCGGCGGCAATATCTCCATTTACCCCGGCGACAACTACCGCGGCAGTCTCGACCTGCGCGGCAAAACCGCCTTCCTGCTCAGCCCCGAGGTCAATGACGTCACCGTGGTGGCCAACGCGGACGGCAAGCCGCTGGTGCAGTTCGCACCGCTGCGCGCCAAGGTCAGCGCCCGCGTCGAGCCCGTGGCCGCCTTCATCATTCCAAGCGGCAGCGCGCTGGCCGTTTTCGATGCTGCCGCAGCGCCGGCTGACTGGGCGGTGGGCGACCGTATCGACGTTGAGTACCAGACTGACGATCCAGCCTGGGCCGATGTCCACCATGCGCTGGGCGCCGGCTTCACCACCAACATGCTGGTCAAGGACGGCCAGCTCGGCCCCGGCGCCGTCGACGAAACCGTGGTCAGCAGCCGCACCGTCTTCGGCGTGCGCGCCGACGGCTCGGCCTTCTTCGCCGTCATCGACAAGCCAGTCGGCTCGCCGACCGACGGCGTGACGCTGAAGAAGCTGGGCCAGATCGCGCTCGCCTATGGCGCCGTGAAGGCCGTCAATCTGGACGGCGGAGGCTCTTCGACGATGGCGCTGCGCGCGCCCGGCGAGAAGTACCTTCATCTGGTCAATACCCCGTCCGACGGTCGCGAGCGCCCAGTAGCGAACAAGTGGGGGCTGGTGCTGAAGAAGGACAAGGTGCGCTACGCCGACGGCGTGGACGTGCTGCCCAAGGAGGTCGCGCTGCTGGCCGGCACGGAGCTGCGCTTCAAAGCCCTTGGCTATGACGGCGACAGCTTCTCGCTGCTGCAAGGCAAGCCCTCTTTTGGCATGAGCAGCGACAAGCTCGGCCTTATCAGCCCGGCCACCGGCCAATTTCGAGCCGCCGACCAAGAGACCGAGGGCTATGTCGTCGCGCAGCTCGGCCCCTACAAGGGCGCGGCCAAGGTGCGCATCACGAAGAGTCCCGACGCCCTCGTCTTCGAGCGCCCCGAGCTGGCGCTCAACGCAGGTCAGTCCGTGGCCCTGCTGCCCACGCTGTTCAAGGAAGGGCGCCAGCTGCAGTACAGCCCGGCGCAGCTGCAATACAGCCTCAGCGACGAGAGCCTGGGCAAGCTGGACCGCGCCACCGGCGTCTTTACCGCCGGCGAGAAGCTGCAGGGCCGGCAGCTCGACATCACCGTGAGCTACGGCGCCCTCAGCGCCACCACCAAGATCAGCATCGGCGTGCCGCCGGTGCTGGTGGAAGGCTTCGAGGCCGGTCTGGGCGCTTACACCGCTGGCGGGGCACGCCAAAAGGCCGTCACGCTGAACCTGCTGAGCAGCGGCGCCTTCGCCGGCAAGCAGGCGGTGAAGCTGGCCTGGCAGGCCGATCCGGCCCAGCCGGGCACCTTTGGCGCCTATTTCATCGACCCGACGAGGATCACGGTGCTGCAGGGCTACCCCAAGGCCCTGGGCGTGCAGGTCTACGTGCCGGAGGCTTTGGCGGGCAAGGTCTGGTGGGTGCGCGGCCAGCTGCGCGACGCCGACAACAAGGCGGTGGCCATCAACTACAACAACGACGGCGACGCGCTGCCGGCGCATGGCTGGACCTTCATGAAGGCCGCCATTCCCGAGGGCTTCCGCGCGCCCTTCCGCTTCGACCAGCCCTTCCGCTTCCTGGTGCTGAAGACGGCCGAACGCATCGACAGTCATGTGTACCTCGACAACTTCACCGCCATCTACAGCGACGACACCGATCTGCAGGGCCCTGAAGTGCAGCTCAGCCCGGCCGACCGCGAAACCCTGACGGCGCGCAACGCGACGCTGAAGCTCAAGCTCAACGATGCCAGCGGCGTCGACCTGAACCGTGTGGAGTTGCTGCTCGACGGCAGCGACATCAGCGCACAGGCGCGACACAACGGGCAGGACGAGTTCACAGTCAGCTTGAGCAACCTCGCCGATGGCTGGCATCGCCTCAGCTACCGCGTCTTCGACCTCAACGGCAATGTCGGCGCGGGCGAGACCCTGTTCCAGGTGCAGACCGGTGCGTCGCAGGTCTTCATCGACGACAAGCATGCTCAGGTCTATCCCGCCGCCAGCTTCGACTTCCCGCTCAAGGCCCTGAAGGCGGCACCCGGCGATCGAATTGACCTGGTGCTGGAGTTCGACGCCACCAAGTCCGGCCTGCAGGTCCTGAACGCCGACGCCACCGCCGAGAACGTGGTCAGCCGCCCGGGCTTCTGGTCGGGCAGCTTCCGCAACTTCGGCGGCGAGAGCAGCACACTGGCGCTGATACGTCTTCGCGTGGCCGATTACGTCGCCAACGGTGCGGTCTCGGTCGTTGTCAGCGGCAGCATCAATGGCAAGCCCTTCGTCTATCCGGTACTGCGCAAGGAGATTGGCGGCCGTTACCGCGTGCTCACCAGCTACGCCCAGCAAGGCCAGACCACACAACTGCAGATCGTCGACAGCAGCGGCAAGCCGGCGGCCGGCGTCAGCGTCGAGAGCCTGGAGTACAACGCCGCTACCGGCTTGGTGTCCAAGCAGCAACTGCTCGGCGTCACCGATGCGCAGGGTCGGGTCAGCTACACGGCAGCTCCTGGTACCAGCAGCAAGGAGGTCTTCTTCCGTGTGTTCCAAGCAGGCAGTGGCGCTTCGCTGCTGGCCCGCGTGATCGCCATGCCAGAGCGCTTGACGGCGCTGCCCCGCTACTTGCGCCTGACACCGGGCGCGACGCACGAACAGATGAGCCTGAGCTGGATGACGGCGAGCACGCCGCGCAGCCACTGGCTTCGCTACGGCGAGACCCCGGCGCTGGCGCAACGCGTTGACGTCAGCGACAGCGAACTGCTGCCCTACTTCTACGGCGCCGAGTCCGGCGTGGTGCGCGTCCACCACGCGGCCTTGAGCGGACTCAAGCCCGGCACCACCTATTACTACCAGGTCGGCAACGAGAGCGGCGTCAGCGAGCTGATGAGCTTCCGCACCGACGACGGCGACGCCGAACTGCGCATCCATCTGTTTGGCGACACGCAGACCAAGACCGACGGCAATCTGCGCGACGGCGCGCCCTTGGTCAGTGAGCTGCTGGGCAAGATGCAGGCACAGCTGCCGGGCGCCGATCTGATGCTGCATGTCGGCGACATGACCGAGGATGGCAGCGACTACCAGATGCAGCGCCAGTTCTTTGAGGCCCTGGAAGGGGCGGGCAAGCTCGCCTCCGTGCCCCTGGTGCCGACCCTGGGCAACCACGAGGTCTACAACGAAGGGCGCAGCAAGTTCGAGTCCCTGTTCCGCACGCCGGCCAACGGTCCGCTGCAGGCAGAGAACAAGCAATCTATCTTCAGCTTCAACTACGGCCCGGCGCGCATCGCCGTCATCAACTCCGAGCTCTTCAGCGACGCCGAGTGGACACGCATGATGGACTGGCTGGTGCAAGACATGCAGGCCTCGAAGCAGCCCTGGAAACTGCTGATGATTCACCGCCCGCCCTATGCCGGTAATGCCGACTCAGGCAACGGCTTTAGCAAGCGCTTCCTGCCCGAGGCAGTGGATCGCGCCGGTATCGATCTGGTGATCTCCGGCCACGATCACCAGTACGCGCGCAGCAAGCCGCTAACGGCCGGCAAGCCGGACGGCAAGGGCGCCATCTACCTGATTGCAGGCTCGGCCTCGGCCAAGTTCTACAACGCCAGTAGCCGCGACGGCATGCCGCAAGTGGCCGAGTTGCTGTACGACGAGGACCTGCAGACCTACACGACCCTGCACATCGTCGGCGGCGAGATGCGCCTGCTCACGCGCAACATCTACGGCAAGCTGGTAGATCAGGCCACGCTGAGGCCGCGTCAGCTGCGATGAAGGTGCGCTGACAAGGCTCTGCTCAGCGGCCCGATGACCGGCAGGTCATCGGGCCGCTGTCTTTAGGGGCCCTTGAACATCCAGCTCGTGGCGCCCAGCGAACCGTCGGTCTAGATGTGAAGCTTCAATAGGTTGTTGCCGGGCAGCGCGGATGACTTGAAGTGGCCACAGCGGTCGTTCGTTGGTAGCTGTGCATCTGGCAGCTATCAGCCTTTTCCGACCGACAGAACACACCCCCATCGCTGCTGCGGCGCGCTTAGGGCGCCGACATGCCACGCATGCTTTGCTATGTCTCACGTTTGGCGCGCTCGGCGATGGAGCGGACAACGTCCGCAGGGTCTGACTCTAACCCTTCTGCAATGCGCAGTAGGACGGAAAGAGATGGCTGTGTCTGGGCAACCTCAAGCCGTGCAATGAACGACCGATGTACATCCGCCCGATGAGCCAGTTCTTCTTGGCTTATTCCTAGGCGGCCTCGGCGTGCCTTAATTTCCGCTGCCGTGGCCCGGAGGACGGGCTGGTCTTGTGCCTTGCGCATCCCCCGAAATATTCGGTCCGACGCGCATATATGCACCCGCACATATGGTACAAATTGATTGCGGATAGACCTTCCGTTGTCCGAAGTGGCCGATCCCAAAGCGTCGCAGTTTCGGTGTGTCGAGTTGCTGTAGTGCAGAAGAAGCCGGTTCTCGCTCTTTGGGCGCGTCGCTTGCCTGCTAGCTCATAAGTTGATCGCCCTTCTGCTCTCACTGGAGGTGCTCATGAGCAAGCAAAACCTGCCCCCCGTCTTCGCTCGTGTCCGAGACGCCCTGCGGCGCCGCGGCAGTACCACCCAGGACGCGGAGGACATCGTCCAGGACGCCTGGGTGCGCTTGGTCAGCTACGAGCGCGATCAGGTGGTAGAGCAACCTGAGGCCTTCATGATGAGGGCGGCGCTGAACCTCTCGGTGGATGCGCACCGCACCCGTGTCAGTCACGGCGAAGAAGTGCTGCTGGAAGATGTCGTGCTGCTCGATACCGCGCCGGGCACGGAAGCGATCGTGCTGGCCCGCGAGCGCATGGCACGCCTGAGCCTGGGGCTGGGACGGCTGAATGACAAGACGCGCGACATCTTCCTGTGCCACCGTGTCGAAGGCATGACCTACGAGGAGATCGCCCAGCGACATGGCATGAGCATCAGCACGGTGGAGAAGTACATCGCCAAGGCCACGCTGCAGCTGACGAGCTGGATGGAGGGCTGGTAGCGGTGCAGCGGCCAGGGGCGATAGAGGGCAGGGGAGCGGGGCAGGACGGGGCGCTTCCGGTGGTGACACCGGAGATCGCGGCCGAGGCTGCGGTGTGGGCGGCCCGCCTGCATGGGCCGGATCGGTCCTTTCACATGGAGCGGGAATGCCTGGCCTGGCAGGGGCGATCTGCCGCGCATCGCTTGGCCTTCGAGCGCTGCACGGACGTCTGGATGGATGTCGCAGGCGTCGACCGGGCCGCGGTGGCCCGGGTGTGCGCCGTCAGAGCGCCCGAGGAACTGGGCCAGAGTAGGGGAATCAGACCCGGCCCTCGCGCCTTGGTGGCTGCAGTGACGGCCACAGTCGCGCTGGTAGCGGTCCTGGTGGTCCAGCCCTGGCGCGATGTCGACACCTACGGCACCGGAATCGGCGAGCAGCGCCTGGTGCTGCTGAAGGACGGCTCACGGATGTCGCTGAACACTTCGACCCGGGTGCGGGTGGAGCTCAGCCCGGCGCAGCGTCGCGTGAGCGTGGAGGGTGGGGAAGCCTTCTTCGAGGTCGCCAAGGACGCAAGCCGGCCCTTTGTCGTCAGTGCCGCCGGGACGGAGGTGACCGCCACGGGGAC
>NZ_JBILQK010000007.1:0-86186 GCF_044373315.1 Roseateles sp.
GCTCCACGCTTCCTCCCCACATTCGGTCGCCCTCGTGCAGTTGCGCTTCGCTTCGTTCGCTGTGATCAACTTACGGCGGGACTTGCACCCGCAAGAGTGCGCTCATGCTGAGCGCACATGAAAAAAGCCCAGAGGCTTGCGCCTCTGGGCTTTTGATCAATGTTTTTTGGGGTGGCTGATGGGACTCGAACCCACGACAACAGGAATCACAATCCTGGACTCTACCAACTGAGCTACAACCACCGCAGAGCCATAGATTATAGACAGGATTTTTAGCAGGCGCTACAGAAATTCAACGCCGCCTGAAAAATCATTGGGTAACGGCCGACGCCGCCACGCCGACCTTGATAACGGCCTTGTGCCGCGCCTTCAGCGCCTCATAGTAAGCTTGTGACTCGGCCGACGTCCAAGCCTGCGCATACTGCACAGCAGCGCGCTTGGCATCAATGATCGCAGGGTCGCGCGGCATCAGCTTGCTGATGCGGGCGACCACGTAGCCACCTTCATCACTCTTTGCACCAACGTACGCCGGCAGCTTAGAGGCGTCCGCACTCAGGATCGCCTTCACCACCGTGGGGGAAAGTCCGCCAAGCGCTGCGCGCGACACGACCAGGGAAGCGCTCAACCCATCACCTGAGTCGGAGGTCTTGAGGGCCTCCAAACGTTCCTGACCCTTCTTGATGGCCATCTCACCGGCGAGCTTCTGAATCAGTTGAGCGCGCACCTGGGCTTGCACATCCGCCAACTCAGGCAGGCGCGCTGGCATGTGTTTGATGACTCGAGCCGCCACCAACTGATTCGCACCCACCTCGACCGCTTCGGTGTTGCGCTTGTTGCGAACAGACTCTTCGCTGAACACCAATTCAAGAAGCTTGGGCGAAGCCAGTGCACCACTGATGCCCGGCGCCGGCTGGCGCTGGACGCTAGCCGTTTGAACCTTCAGCTTGGCCAGGTCTGCGGCTGGCTTGAGGCTGTCAGATTGCTCGTAGACGGTATTGCTGAACTGCTCGGCAAGCTCGGTATAGCGCTTCTGGGCCAGTTGCCGGCGCACTTCCTGCTCGATCTGCGGCCGCACACTCTCAAAGGTCTTGCGTTCGCCACCGCGCACGCCAGTGACCTGGATCACGTGGTATCCGAAATCAGACTCGACCACGTTGCTGATCTCACCTGCCTTCAGCGCGAAGGCAGCGTCTTCGAAGGGCTTCACCATCGCACCGCGGGCAAAGAAATCCAGATCGCCACCGTTGGCAGCCGAGCCTTCATCCTGCGAATGCTGGCGAGCCAACTCGGCAAAGCCGGCCGGGCTCTTCCGCGCCTGTATCAACAGTTCTTCAGCCTTGGCACGCGCCTTTGCACGAGCATCAGCAGAGCTGTCCTTCTCTGCCTTGATCAGAATGTGGCTTGCACGGCGCTCCTCGGCAACCGTGTAGCGCGACTCGTTCTCGCTATAGTACTTGCGGAGCTCTTCTTCGCCCATCTTGATGTCGCCTAGCAGCGCATCCAGATTCAACTGCACATATTCAATCTCAGCCGATTCGGGCAGTTGGAAGCGAGCAGAATTGGCTGGCACCTTGTAGAAGGCTTCCAGATCAGCCTGACTCGGGTTGATCTGAGCCAGATAGTCCCTCGGATCGAAGCGCTGCAGCTGCAATTCACGACGCTGCAGGAGCGCATCAAAGGCCACGCCTGAAACCGCTTCGACCGACAGCGCAGATTCGCTCACGCCAGCCATCACCTGACGGAGCGTCAGGTCCTGACGCAAGCGGCGCACAAACATTTCCGAACTCATGCCCTGAGCGGTCAGCAAAGCCTTGTTCACCGTGCCGTCCGGATTGCGCAGGAAGGCGAACTCCGGATCAGCCCTGAACAGGGCCTGGAGACGCTCATCGCTCACCACCAGGTGCTGCTTGACGGCTGTGGTCTGCATCACACGCTCACGCAGCAGCCCTTCGAGCGACTCACGCTTGACCTCCGGCGTGTCAAACTGCTTGAGATCGGCGGTCGGCATTTGGGCCCGCATGCGATCGACCTGCTCACGATGCACCGCGTCCCATTCGGCCTGAGTGATCTTCTGCCCATCAACACTGGCAACACTGGTCTTGCCTTCAGCCATGAAGCTGCTGTACCCCTCAACGCCAACCAGCACGAAGGCCGGCAGCACCAGGAGCAACAAGACGATCATGAAAAGTCGGTTGTGCTTGCGAACGAATTCAAACATGAATAACCTCTGACAGGCGGTACACCGCCGGGCGGCTCTGAGCCAAGCGCGCCAACCAAACAGGCTGTGCGCCAAGCGCAGTTGCAAACAAGACAAAGGCGAACCGGGGTTCGCCTTTGCTCTGGCTCATTGTAGCCAAAGGCTGGGTGCCGCCTCGCGACAGGACCAAGCCAAAACTGGTGGGTGCTAACGGGCTCGAACCGCTGACCTACTCCGTGTAAGGGAGCCGCTCTACCAACTGAGCTAAGCACCCGGATAAACCGGGGAAATCAGTTCACTGCGTCCTTCAAAGCCTTGCCTGGCTTGAACTTGGGCACCTTTGCCGACTTGATCTTGATCGTATCGCCCGTGCGGGGGTTGCGGCCGCTGCGTGCTGCCCGCTTGGTGACGCTGAAGGTACCAAAACCCACCAGCGACACTGTGCCGTTCTTCTTGAGCGTGGTCTTCACACCACCCACCAGGGCCTCCAAAGCGCGGCCGGCCGCCGCCTTGGAGATGTCAGCCTGCTTGGCGATGTGCTCGATCAGTTCGGACTTGTTCACAAAATACTCCCTGACATGAATGCAAGATGCCGCTCGGGCCGAAGTGCGGGAATTCGTCCCGGGTAGACCAGTGGCGCAAGCCAAGGTAGACACCGCGGGGATCGGATTCTAGATGCAATCCTGCCGTGCTCTGGGACAGGAAAAATCCTGATACATCTCGCCGGCAAATAGGGTCGCGACGCGCTCGGGACTGGCTGCCCTCTGAGCTACTTGGCGCGCGCCTTGATTTCCGGCACGGCCTTCTGCAGGTAGTAGACCATCGACCAGATCGTCAGGATGACTGCGGCAAAGATCAGCCAGGAGCCCCAAAGGCGGGTCGAGACAAAGCCAAACAGTTGACCATCAAACAGCAGGAACGGGATGGCGACCATCTGGACGGTTGTCTTGAGCTTTCCAACCATATGAACCGCAACACTGCGCGAGGCACCGATCTGGGCCATCCACTCACGAAGGGCAGAAATGGTGATTTCCCGCCCGATGATGACCAGCGCCACCAGTGCATTTACCCGCCCAAGTTCAAGCAAGACCAGTAGGGACGCACAAACCAGGATCTTGTCCGCCACCGGATCAAGAAAGGCACCGAAGGCCGATGTCTGATTGAGCTTGCGAGCGAGGTAGCCGTCCAACCAATCGGTCAGTGCAACAACGATAAAGAGCACAGTCGCGAATAGGTTCTGATGGGCCGGCGCCAGATCCAGGTAGAACACCCCGACGATCAATGGAATCGCCACGATGCGGGCCCAGGTGAACAGTGTTGGCAGCGTGAAGAACATCCGGGCATTGTGCCCAAATCCGCAGCACCGGCTGCATTGCTTGCGTGCCGGTGTCGTCTATTTGCCGAGGTCAGCTTAAAGGTCTAGCGTCATCGGCTTGAAGAGACGCTGATCGTTGAACAGAAAGGTCTCGCTGAATTTCCACGGCCGAGGCATGGCAGTGACATCACCAAACGGTGCCGCACGCCGCACCGCCGCGATAGCCAGGTCCAAGGTATCGAGGGCCTGTCCAGGCTTGCGAAGCACACCGATCTTCTTGATGCTGCCGTCGGCATTGAGCTCCACTTCAAGCACTGGAATCGCCAGCAACACCTGCGGCACCTCACCGGTGTAGACGCGGCCTGGATTGGCGGCAATCAAGCGCTGAGCAGCCTGCAGCCGCAACTCCGTCGCATTGCGAATTGGCTTGGGTGGCCCCAGCCTGGCATCAGCGGCGGGACGAGCAGGTTCGTTCGGCTTCGGCAGCGCTGGGCGAACGGCGCTTGTGCGGTCCGCAGCGCTTGCATCAGGCGTCTGCGCCGGCGGTGGAGCCGGCGGCAGGGAGCAGCCGGTAAGGCCCGCCATCAACCCCAGACTCAACCACGCAGCAAGGCGCCACCGGCCGGGCGAAGCAGCCGTCTGTCTTTCAATGCAGGACACGATAGATCTCCTCAGCCAGTTCTCTTGAAATACCTTTGACGCTGCACAGTTCGTCGACGCTAGCGGAAGCCACGCCGCGCACACCTCCAAAGCGTTGCAGCAGCTGCGCTCGTTTCTTTGGTCCCACACCCGGCACCTCTTCGAGCTTGGACCCACCTGTACGGACTGCGGCCCGCTTCGCCCGCATGCCTGTGATCGCGAATCGATGCGCCTCATCACGAATCTGAGCCACAAGCATCAATGCTGCCGAATCGCGCCCAAGATAGACCTTCTCGCGTCCATCGGCAAAAACCAGCTCTTCCAGGCCGACCTTGCGCCCCTCGCCCTTCTCGACACCGACGATCAGACCCAGGTCCAAGCCCAACTCCTCAAAGACACTTTTGGCCATGGAGACCTGCCCCTTGCCCCCGTCCACCAGCACCAGGTCGGGCATGCGCCCTGTGCCCAAAGTGGCGGCCTCGGCCAGTTTGCTGTAGCGCCGCGTAAGCACCTGCCGCATCGCGGCGTAGTCATCACCACCAACGATGCCTTCGATGTTGTAGCGCCGGTACTGGCTGCTTTGCATCTGATGCGCCTCGAAAACCACGCACGATGCCATCGTCGCCTCGCCGGCGGTATGGCTGATGTCGAAACACTCGATACGAAACTTGTCGAGCTCGGCCGCGCTGAGATCCAGCGCTTCCACCAGGGCGCGCGTGCGCGCCTGCTGCGAACCTTCCTCGGACAAGAGCCTGGCCAGCGCCAACTCCGCACCCTTGATGCACATCTCCTGCCAGATGCGACGCTGGCCACGAGGCTGGGCCTGCACCGTCACCTTGCCCCCAGCCTGGGCGCTGAGCGCCTCGGCCAGCCCCTCACCCACAGCATCGCTGACCACGATCAGGGACGGCAGCTGCGAGTCCAGGTAGTGCTGCGCCATGAAGGCCTCCAGCACCTGCTGCTCAATCGACACCGGCAAGGCCACGGTCTCGCCATCACCGTCGTCATCCGGCAACTGCACGGCAGCCGCATCTTCGACATGCTTGGGGAAGTAGGCGCGATCGCCCAGATGGCGACCGCCACGGACCATGGCGAGGTTGACACATGCACGCCCGCCCTTCACCCTCACCGCCAGAACATCAACATCGCGATCTCGCCCGGTCGCGCTGCTTTCATCGACAGCCTGCTGCTGAAGCACCTTAGACAGGGCCTGAATCTGGTTGCGAACCTCGGCCGCCAGTTCGTACTGGTAGGCCTCGGCATAGGCCATCATCTGCGCCTGCAGGCCTGCCATCACCTCATCCGTTTCACCAAGCAGGAAGCGCTCTGCATTGCTGACGTCGCGGCGGTATTCCTCGGTCTGCCCCTCGGGCACGCAAGGCCCGGAGCAGCGACGGATCTGATACAGCAAGCAAGGTCGGCTGCGGTTGTTGAACACCGTGTCCTCGCAGGTGCGCAGCCTGAAAACTTTTTGAATCAGCTGGATCGACTCCTTGACCGCCCAGCCACTGGGAAACGGCCCGAAGTAGCGATGCCGCTTGTCGACTGCGCCGCGGTAGTAGCTGACACGCGGCCAGGCGTGGCCCGACAGGCGCAGGTACGGATAGCTTTTGTCGTCCCGGAACAGGATGTTGAACTTGGGGTTCAGCGCCTTGATCAGGTTGTTTTCCAGCAGCAGCGCCTCGGCCTCGGTGCGCACCACCGTGGTCTCCAGACGCGCGATGCGGGCCACCATCATCCCGATGCGGGTGCCGCCATGGTCCTTCTGGAAATAGCTGGAGACCCGTTTCTTCAGGCTTTTCGCCTTGCCGACGTAGAGCACATGATCCTGCGCGTCGAAATAGCGATAGACGCCCGGCAGACCGGGCAATGCCGCCACCTCGGCCAACACCGCCTCGCGACGGGCCAGCGCGATCTGCTCGACCTCGGCCACCCGCTGGCGTTCTGCCGCCTCGCTGGCCGCACGCTCGGCCGCCCATTCGGCCTCCTTTTGAGCGCCCACTGCGGCGGCATCGCCCGCGAGCGCGGGCGCCGAATTGGACGAATCAGCTTCATGCATGGGGCGCGATTGTGCCGCGTGCCCCGGTCGATAATGAGCCATGGAACTGCGCTGGGACGTGTTTTGCCGGGTCATCGACAACTTTGGAGACATCGGCGTCAGCTGGCGCTTGGCACGCAATCTGGCCTTGCGCGGCCAGCATGTCAGGCTGTGGATCGATGACGCTTCAGCGCTGCGGTGGATGGCGCCTGAGGGAATTCCTGCGCGGATTGAAGTGCTGGAGTGGCAACAGAGCGTTCATGCCAGCTCAGTTGGGGACGTGGTCATCGAGACCTTCGGCTGCGAGCTACCCGAGGCCTTCATTGCCCGCATGGCTGCGAGGCAGCCCGCACCACGCTGGATCAACCTTGAGTACCTGAGCGCTGAGCCCTATGTCGAGCGAAGTCATGGCCTGACATCTCCTCAGTTCAGCGGCCCTGGCCAAGGCTTGAAGAAGCGTTTCTTCTATCCCGGCTTCACGGCCCGCACCGGCGGATTGCTTCGTGAGCCAGGGTTGCTGGCCAGCCAGGCGACGTTTGACCGCGAACACTGGTTGGCAGCGCAGGGCATTGAGGCGCAGCCTGGTGAGCGCCTCGTCAGCCTGTTCGCCTACCCCAATCCCAGCCTGCCGCAGCTCCTCGAAAAGCTCGCCGCCACACCCACTCTCTTGCTGGCCTGCCCCGGCTCAGCGCAGGATGCCCTGCCCTCGCTGAAGCTGCCAGAGTTCATCCGCTGGCGGCCCCTGCCCTACCTGAGCCAAGACGACTACGACCACCTCTTGTGGGCGTGCGACCTGAACCTGGTTCGAGGCGAAGATTCCTTCGTCCGGGCCCAGTGGGCGGCACAGCCCATGGTCTGGCAGCTCTACCCGCAGTCAGATGGCGCACACGCCCACAAGCTCGACGCCTTCCTCGATCTGTGGCTCACCGGCACCGCACCTGAACTCGCAGGGCCGCTGCGGGGCCTTTGGAAGGCCTGGAATGGCCTGGGAAGCTGGGCCGACCTTACGCCGCCCGAGCTGCGCCGTATGCGGGCACATGCCAAATCCTGGCGGGACCGACTCACCCAGCAGGCTGATTTATGCGAGCAGCTGCTGGGCTTTGTCAGGGAAAACAGCTAAAATAGCCGGCTTTGCCGCGCCGAGGGGAAGTCAACAGGGATTTCGGGCGCGTGCCCGGACGGGTGTTTGACGCCGAACGACGCCAAGCTGCGAGTTTTGTGCCGAACTCTGGGGTTCACCTCTCACCGCCCGCCAACAGACACCTCTCCCGACACCTTTGACGGAACACCTATGAAGATTGCTCAAGAAATCCGCGCCGGCAACGTGATCATGCACGGCAAGGACCCGATGGTCGTGTTGAAGACCGAATACAGCCGCGGTGGCCGCAACGCAGCCACGGTCCGCATGAAGCTGAAGAGCCTGCTGAACAATTCGGGCACCGAAGTCGTCTTCAAGGCCGACGACAAGATGGACCAGATCATTCTGGAAAAGAAAGAGTGCACGTACACCTACTTCGCTGACCCGATGTATGTGTTCATGGACACCGAGTACAACCAGTTCGAAGTCGAAGCCGAGAACATGGGCGACGCGCTGTCCTACCTGGAAGACTCCATGCCCGTGGAAGTGGTGTTCTATGACGGCAAGGCCATCTCGGTCGAACTGCCGACCTCCCTGGTGCGCGAAGTCACCTGGACCGAGCCGGCCGTCAAGGGCGACACCTCGGGCAAGGTGCTGAAGCCCGCCAAGATCTCCACAGGTTTTGAAATCCCCGTGCCCATCTTCGTGGCCCAGGGCGACAAGATCGAAATCGACACCCGCACGCACGAGTACCGCAAGCGCGTCTGAGCTTGGCTTTCGGCTCAACCAAGAAAGGCAGCTTCAGCTGCCTTTTCTCATTTCAGGACCGCTTGAGCGCCTGCTGCCGGATCAGCCAGTTTCCGACAGCGCGAGATAGGGCCGGTCCCGCGCCAGCCAGATCTCGTTGTGAGCAGCGCCGGCCGGCATCATCGGAAAGCAGTTCTCCTGCGCCGCGACGGCCACATCCAGGAAGAAGGGGCCGGCACTGCTCAAGCACTCCTGGATCGCGGCATCCAGTTCGGCACGGTGCTCCACACGTCGCGCCTGCCACCCGAAAGCTCTGGCCAAGGCGACAAAGTCCGGCAAGGCCTCGGTATAGCTGTGGCTCAGCCGGCCACCATGGATCAGCTCCTGCCATTGCCTGACCATGCCCATACGGCCGTTGTTGCAAAGCACCAGCTTGACGGCCGTCCGATGCTGCATGGCGGTGGACATCTCCTGGATATTCATCAGCACCGAAGCATCGCCGCTGACGCAGACCGTCAGCGCCTCGGGATGCGCGATCTGAGCGCCGATCGCAGCCGGCAGCCCATAGCCCATGGTGCCGGCACCGCCCGAACTCAGCCAGCGCCCCGGCCGCCGCTGTTTCAGATACTGGGCAGCCCACATCTGATGCTGGCCGACATCGGTGGACACAATGGCATCGCGGCCGGCCAGGGCCAGATCCAGGCGGCTCATCAGGGCCTGCGGCAGGATGCAGTCCGTTCGATCTTCAAAGTCCAGGCAACGCTCCTGGCGCCAGCCATCGATGCGCTGCCACCAGGCCGCAAGATCCTGACCGCCGCGCCAGCCCTGCAGCAGCCCTTGCAGGCTGGCGAGGCAATCGCCCAGTAGCCCGACTTGCGTCTTGCACACCTTGCCGATCGAACGCGGATCGACATCCAGATGCACGATCTGCGCCTGCGGGCTGAAGCCGTCCAGGCGTCCGGTCACGCGATCATCGAATCGCGCGCCCACGCAGACGATCAGGTCAGCCTCATGCATGGCAAGGTTCGCTTCCAGCGTACCGTGCATGCCCAGCATGCCCAGGCACTGCGGATCGTCAGATGGAAAGGCCCCGAGGCCCATCAGCGTCAAGGTGCATGGCGCGCCTGTGGCGCGCACCAATTCGGCGAAGGCACGGCAGGCCTCGGACCCGGAGCTGATCAAGCCGCCGCCGCCGTAGAGCACTGGGCGCCGGGCCGCATGCATCAGGTCGAGCGCAGCGCAGATCTGATCCGCCGGTGGCGGCGGGCCGCCCGCGACCGAAAGCATTGGCGGCACCCAGGTACCCACCGGCGCCAGCTGCACATCTTTCGGGAAGTCGAGCAGCACCGGCCCCGGCCGCCCTCCGGCACATCGTCGCAGCGCTTCGGCCACACCGGCCGGGACAGCGTCGGCGTCCCTCAGCTGCATGTTCCACTTGGTCACCGGCCTGGAAATGCCTAGCGCATCGCACTCCTGAAAGGCATCCGTCCCGATGACGGCCGTGGCCACCTGGCCGCTGATGCACAGCACCGGGATCGAATCACACAGCGCATCAAGCAAGCCGGTGGTGGTGTTGCTCATGCCTGGGCCTGATGTCACGAAAACGACGCCAACCTTTCCGGTGCTGCGCGCATACCCCTGAGCGGCATGGACCGCCGCCTGCTCATGCCGAACCAGCACATGGCGCAGCCTTGGCTCGGCGTGCAGGGCGTCATACAGCGGCAGCACGGCTCCGCCGGGATAGCCGAACACCGTATCGACCCCGAGTGCCAGCAGAGTGGCAATCAGGGCCTGCGCACCGTTGCGCGGCGTCGCCTGGGCGGGCATTTCAGGTGTTTCAGAAGCAGCTTGTGACATGAGCGTCACTGTGCCCAAGAGCACTCAGCAAAGGCTTTCGCACTTGCTGCATATTTTTCAATCGGCAGAAAAGTTTTCCGCCAAACTAGAATCTGTCGGAATGAAGCTCGATAAATTCGATATCGCCATCTTGGAAGTGCTGCAGCGCGATGCCCGCACCAGCCTCCAGGAGATCAGCCAGCAGGTGGGTTTGACCAGTTCCCCTTGCTGGACGCGCATCAAGCGCATGGAAGAGGCTGGCGTGATCGAGGGCTACTCGGTTCGGGTCAACGCCGCCAAGCTGGGTCTGGCCGACACCGTCATCGTCCATGTCACGCTGGACAACCATTCAGACGAGGCCCTGTTCGAGTTCGGCCGAGCGCTGGAGCAGATCCCGGAAGTGATCGAAGCCTTCCTGGTCTCAGGAGACTACGACTACTACGTGCGCATTGCCGTCGCGGATACGCGAGACTACGAGCGCCTGCTGCGTGAGCGGCTCTACAAGATCCCGGGGATCCGCCATAGCAAGAGCAGCTTCGTGCTGCGCCAGCTCAAGCAGAGCCAGTTGCCGCTCAGGCGCTGAAGGCGGCTGGAGACCGTGCGGACGCTTCAGTCGAACTCGCGCCAGCGCAGCCATTTGGTGGCCACCCACTTCTCGCCCTCCAGCACCGGCGAGCCGCCATGCAGGCTCAGGCTGCTGGGATGCGGCTGGGCATAGCTGAAGAACACCGCATTGCCCTTGATCGGCGCCACTTCCAGGCCCACATCCGGAAACACGGTGCCGCCGCCACGTGTAGGGGAGTTCAAATACATCACTAGGGTTGCCACACGTTGGCCGCCGCGCTGGATGATGGCCTCGGTGCTGGCCAGCGCGGGATCGAAGTAGTCATAGTGCGGTAGATACTCGGCGCCGGGGGCATAACGCAGAACCTGAAGGCCTTCGCCATTCTCGACCGGCCAGTTGAGCAGGTGGGCTATGCGCGCTTCGATGCGGGCACAGATGTCGTTCTCGGAGCGCCCGAAGAACATGCCCTGGCTGGTGCGTGCGGCATTCACCTCGCTGCCGTCGCTGCGCTCGGCCACCGTCTCGGACCGCGAAAGCCGCGGCGCAGCAGCCGCGCGCAACTCCTCGCACTCCTCGTCAGACAGCAGGCCGCCAAAGACCACCAGACGAGGCTTGCGCGCGGTGAGCAGGATCTTGACCTCACGGTCACCCGCCCAAATGCGCGAAGGCTGGCCGCTCAAGGCAGGTTCAGGCAGGGTTTGCTCCGGAATTCCCCGGCTCCCTGGCACCTGCTCCTGCACGACACCAGCCAGCACCTGCTCCAGCGCGCGCTGCGCCACCGTCTCATCCCAGCCGCTGGCCCGCATCGAGGCCATTACCTTTTCCGGAGCAACGCCAGCCCGGTTCTGCTCAACGATCCAGTGCCGAAGTTCCGGCGTGATCACTTGGGTATTCATGCCGGATATTCTGCCTTCAGACCAGCTTGCGCCGGAACAGCAGGCGCTCGGGCGTGGACAACTCGGGCTGGTAGCGGTAGCCCTCCAGGTCAAAGCGCTGCAGACCGGCCGGCGTGTCGATCTGGTGTTCGATGCAGAAACGTGCCATCAGACCGCGGGCGCGCTTGGCGAAGAAGCTGATGATCTTGTACTGCCCGTTCTTCCAGTCCTCGAACTGGCACTCGATCACGCGCGGCTGCAAGGCCTTGCGGTCGGCAGCCTTGAAGTATTCCTGCGAGGCGAGGTTGACAATCACCGGCACCTGGCTGGAGGCAGCGCGCGCATTCAGGTGCTCGGCCAGTGCGTCACCCCAATAGGCGTAGAGCGTGGCACCTCGCACTGTGGCCAGGCGGGTGCCCATCTCCAGGCGGTAGGGCTGCATCCGGTCCAGCGGACGCAGCACGCCATACAGGCCGGACAGGATAAGCAGATGCTGTTGCGCCCACTTCAGCTGCGCCAGGCTCAGCGAACCCGCATCCAGGCCTTCGTAGACATCGCCATTGAAGGCCAGTACCGCCGGCTTGCTGTTGGCCTCGGTGAACTGCGGCTCCCAGGCCTGGTAGCGGCCCACGTTGAGGGCTGACAGCGCCTCGGACAGGTCCATCAACGTGGCGATCTCGGCCGGTGTCTTGCGCCGGAGCACCTCGATCAGTTCGGCCGATTGCGTCAGGAACTGTGGCTCGGTAGCGTGCTGGAGCACAGCGGGCGGTACGGCGGTTTCGTAGTCCAGGGACTTGGCAGGCGAAAGGAGATAAAGCATGAGGTCAGATTTTGCCCGCCCGCCCCACGGCATGTAGCAAGGCCCGAAAAAAACCAGGGCCGGCAACCGCTTCACGGTGCCGGCCCTGACGCACTGAGTGCGCGCCGAACAGCCTTACTTGACCAGCAGCTGGTTGACCGCTGCTACATCCTCGGGCTTGAGCTGGCCGCTGGCCTGGCGCAGCTTGAGGCTGGTCAGCACCACGTCATAGCGGGCCTTGGCCAGATCGCTCTGGGTCGAGAAGAGCTGGGTCTGAGCATTCAGCACATCCAGGTTGACGCGCACGCCCACCTTGTAGCCCAGCTGTGTGGCCTCAAGAGCCAGCCGGCTTGAGGACTCGGCCGCTTCCAGCGCCTTGACCTGAGCCAACCCGGACTGCACGCCAAAGAAGGCACGCTTGGTGTTCTCGGTCACGGCCCGGCGAGCGAACTCGAGATCATTGCGCGAGCGCTCCTCCAGAGCCACCGTTTCCTTAATGCGGTTGCCCGTGGCACCGCCGGTATACAGCGGCATGTTGAGGGCCACGCCAACGCTGGCCACGCCGGTGGTGCCAGGCATCGTGGCGCCGTTGCCGCGGGCATTGGTGCTGGCCAGCGTGCCGGTCAGGTCCACCGTCGGCGCTTCCGCCGCGCGGGCCTTGCCGGTCTCCAGCCGGGCCACTTCAAGCCCCAGCTTGGCCTTGCGCACCAGCGGGTGTTGCTCGTCAGCCAGACTGACCCAGGGGTCGACCGTCATCGGTGTCATGGCCGGCAAAGCCACAGGCTGGGCCAGCGGCTTAGGCGCCACGCCCAGACGGCCCACGATCTGGTCCAGCGACACGCGCTTGACGCGCAGGTCATTGTCGGCCGCGATCTCGCGCGCCGTGGCGCGGTCGAAGCTGGCCTGCGCCTCACGCGTATCGGTGATCGTGGCAGTGCCCACCTCGAAATTGCGCTTGGCTGAAGCCAGCTGTTCTGCAATGGCGGTCTTGTTGGCCTTGGTCGTGCCCAGCACGTCCTGTGCGGCCAGCACATCGAAATAGGCCTGGGCCACGCGCACGATCAGGTCCTGCTCCGCAGCTTCCAGATCGGCCTGCGCGATGCCCAGGCTGCGCTGCGCCTGGTCGATACTGAAGCGGTTGGCCCGGTTGTACAGGGCGTACTTGGCGGTCAGGCCGGCCTGCACGGTGGTGGAGTCCACCCGGTTCGGCGGGCGCGGCAGATCGGTTTCAGTCCGTGTCCCGGTCACACCGACGCCCACGCTCGGACGATTCAGCGCATCAGCCTGGGCTGCACGGTATTGGCTCGAATCGGCCTGCGAACGCGCTGCCAGGTAGGTCGCGTCATAGGCACGGGCAGCTTCATAGAGTTCCAGCAGGCTTTGCGCGCGCACCGCTGAGGCAGCGCCCAGGGTCAGCGCCAGCGCCAGGGAAAGACGGCTCATGCGCCACAGCGCATCCGGGCGCTTGGGCATCTTGTTGTCAGCAGGCATGAGGAATCCTCGCAGCAGGGGTAGTTGTGTTGTGGGTCTGGGTATTCAGTATCGAGGCAGAGCCGGGTCAATCTCGCACGACCAAGCGTCAATGCCGCCGGCGAGGTTATAGACCGATTCGAAGCCCTGGCGCTCGAGAAATGCGACGACCTGCAGACTTCGCACGCCGTGATGGCAATAGCAGACGACAGGCTGCAGCGGATCGAGCTCATCCAGACGCTGGACCAGCTCGCCCATCGGGATCAGGCGCTCGCTCACACCCTCAATGCGGATGCGGGCCAGCTCGGCTTCCCAAGGCTGGCGCACATCGAGCAGCAGCGGAGGCGGCAAGCCCGCCTCACCGGTGCAGCGGCTCAGAACCTCGGCGCAACTCAGCTGGGTCGGCATCGACGCTGTTATCTCAGAAGACAAAGCCCGAGCGCTGCTCGAAGCCCTGCAGGCGCGCCGCCACGGTATCGAACAGCACCGTCGAGCGGAACTCGCGCTCGGCGCTGCGGGTGTACAGCATCGCGCGCATCACCGGCTCTTCGCCGACGATGGCCGCCAGGCGACCGCCGACCTTGAGCTGATCCAGCAGCGTCTGAGGCACCTCGGCCACCGATCCAGACAACAGGATGACGTCAAATGGCGCTTCGCCCGCCAGGCCGTGCGCGCCATCGGCTTCACGCACCGTCACATTGGTGGCCCCGGCGCGCTTCAGGTTGTCGCTGGCAAAACGCGCCAGCTCGGCATTGCTCTCCAGCGTGATCACGCGCTGGGCACGGTGGCCCAGCAAGGCCGCCATATAGCCGGAGCCGGCGCCGATCTCGAGCACCTTCTCATGGCGTTGCACCTTCAACTCCTGCAACAGGCGCGCCTCGACGCGCGGCGCCAGCATCTGCTGGCCACCCGGCAGCGGCAGCTCGCAATCGGTGAAGGCCATGGCGCGGTAGGCCGCCGGCACGAAGTCCTCGCGCTTCACCACGGCCAACAGGGCCAGCACATCCGTATCAAGCACATCCCAGGGGCGGATCTGCTGCTCGATCATGTTGAAGCGGGCTTGTTCGACGTTCATCTCGATTCTTCCTCGGGTACGGGCGGCACGCTGTCCAGTTGCGGGCAGCCGAAAACTGGGGGGATTCTATTTCGCGCCAGGGCCTGCGGGCGCCTCGGCGGGCACGGCCGGCGCGAACTTGCGTTTCAGCCAGGCCGACAGGTCGTCAAGATAGCAATAGATCACCGGCACCACCACCAGAGTCAGCACGGAAGAGGTGATCACACCGCCGATCACCGCCTGCCCCATCGGCGCGCGCTGCTCAGAGC
The DNA here is from genome assembly GCF_044373315.1 of Roseateles sp. Taxonomy (GTDB): domain Bacteria; phylum Pseudomonadota; class Gammaproteobacteria; order Burkholderiales; family Burkholderiaceae_C; genus JACDQM01. The sequence goes on from NZ_JBILQK010000007.1 coordinate 14,883, forward strand.
CTTCAGAGACGGCAAAGGCCAGCGGCACCATGCCGAAGATCATCGCCAGCGTCGTCATCAGGATGGGCCGCAGCCGCACGGCCGCCGCACGCAGCAGCGCGGCCTCCCGGCCCATCGGTTCGTTGTCAACGCCATGCCCATGCTCGCCTTCGCGAGCCCGGATCGCGAAGTCGATCAGCAGGATGGCGTTCTTGGTCACCAGGCCCATCAGCATCACGATGCCGATGATGGAGAACATGTTCAGCGTCGAGCGGAACGCCAGCAGCGCGCCCACCACACCGATCAAAGTCAGCGGCAGCGAACTCATCAGCGCCAGCGGCTGCAGAAAGCTCTTGAACTGGCTGGCCAGGATCATGTAGATGAAGACGATGGCCAAGGCCAGCGCGCCCACCGCATACTGGAAGGACTCAGTCATGTTCTTGGTCGAGCCGCCGAAGCTGTAGCGGTAGCCCGGCGGGAACGGCGTCTCGTCCAGCACATTCTTGATGTCGGCCGAAACCTCACCGGCGCTGCGGCCCAGCGCATTGCCGTCGATCTGAACTTCGCGGTTCAAGTCGCGGCGGTTGATCTGGTTGGCGCCGGTCGCCGCATGCACATCGGCCACCTGCGACAGCCGCACTACGCGCGGTGAGCCGTCGGCCGCAGCCGCCACATTGATCGGCAGATTCTGCAGATCGGCCAGGCTGTCGCGGGCCTGCGGCGCCAGACGCAGCAGCACGTCGTAGTTCTCGCCGTCCGGCGCGCGCCAGTTGCCCACCGTCGTGCCGGCCAGCAGCGTGCGCAGTGTGCCTGCCAGCGCATTGACGTTGAGCCCGGCGTCGGCCGCCGCCTCGCGCTTGACCTCGATGGCCACGGTTGGCTTGTCGGGCTTCAGCGTACTGTCCAGGTCGACCAGGCCAGGAATCTTCTCCAGCTTGGCCATCACCGTCTTGGACAGACGCTCCAGCTCCTTCAGGTCGGCGCCCTGGATGGAGAACTGCAGGCTCTTGGAGCCGCCCAGATCGGTCTGGCCGATATTGGTGATGGTGACGCCCGGGATCGTGGCCAGTTGCTCGCGCAGCGGCAGCACCAGATCGTTGACGCTGCGCTGCCGGTCCTTGCGGTCCGTCAGCCGCACATAGATTGAGCCATAGATCTTGCCGGCCGCGAAACCGCTGTTGATAGTGGTCACGGTGTAGCGCACCTCGGGCAGTGCGCGCAGCACCGCGTCGATCTGGCGCGCCCGCGCCTCGGTCACTTCCAGCGATGAGCCGACCGGAGTGTAGAAGTTGATCTGGGTCTCGGACAGATCGGCCTTGGGCACGAACTCCTTGCCCAGCGAGCCGGCCAGGCCGCAGCTGGCCACCAGCGTGGCCAGTGCGATCGCCAGCGTGGCCCCTTTGTGAACCAGCGACCAGGCCAGCACGCGCTGATACAGCGCCGACAGCCATTCGCTAAACCGGTCGAAGGACAGCGTCACGCGGCCCAGCGTCTTGTCGTACAGCGTCACTGGCGGACCGCGATGGGCCCCATGCGCCTGCGGGTCATGCCAGATGCTGGACAGCATCGGGTCCAACGTAAAGGAGACAAACATCGAGATCAGCACCGCGGCGACGATGGTGATGCCGAACTCGTGGAAAAACTTGCCGACGATGCCGCCCATGAAGCCGATCGGCAGGAACACCGCGACGATGGAGAAGGTGGTGGCCAACACCGCCAGCCCGATCTCCTCGGTGCCGTCCAGCGCTGCCTGGCGCGGGCTGGCGCCCATCTGGACATGGCGCACGATGTTCTCGCGCACCACGATGGCATCGTCGATTAAGAGGCCCACGCACAGGCTCAGCGCCATCAGCGTGATCATGTTGATCGTGAAGCCGAACACATACATGAACAGGAAGGTGCCGATCAGCGCGATCGGCAGCGTCAGTCCGGTGATCACGGTCGAGCGCCAACTGTTCAGGAACAGAAACACGATCAGGACCGTCAGCAGCGCGCCCTCGATCAGCGTCTGCTTGACGTTGGCCACCGAGACGCGGATGGCGCGCGAGTTGTCGCGGTTGACCTCTGTCTTCACGCCCTTGGGCAGCAGCACCTGCGCTTCCTTGAGGGCCGCCTGCAGGCCGTCGACCACGGCGATGGTGTTCTCGCCTTGGCTCTTCTGCACCGACAGCAACACCGTGCGTTGCCCGTTGTAGAGCGCCAGGCTTTCGACTTCCTGCGGCCCGTCCACCACATCCGCCACCTGCCACAGCTTGATCGATGCGCCGGCCTTGCGGGCCACCACGATGCCGCGGAAATCCTCCGGCCGCTTCAGGCGCGCATTGATCTGCACCACGCGCTCCTGCTGCGCCGAGTGCAGCGTGCCCAGCGGCAGCTCCTGGTTCTCGCTCTTCACGGCGGCCAGCACCTGGTCGACTGTGATACCCAAAGCCTCCATCGCGGCCGGGCGCAGCTGGATCTGGATCTGGCGCTGCAACCCGCCCACCACACTGACCGAGCCGACACCGCGCACGTTCTCCAGCCGCTTCTGCAGCACCTGGGTCGACCAGCGCGTCAGCTCCTGGGTGTCGATCTGCGCACCGGCATCGGCCAGCACGGCAACATTGAAGATCGGCTGGCTGGCGGGATCGAAGCGCGAGATGCGCGGCTCCTTCACCTCGTCGCGCAGCGTGGGGCGCATCAGCGCCACCTTCTCGCGCACATCCTCGGCGGCCTTACGGCCATCGATGTCAAGATTGAACTCGACGATCACCACCGAGCTGCCCTCGTAGGAGCGCGAATACAGCGAGCTGATGCCAGCCACCGTGTTGACGGCCTGCTCGACCTTCTTCGTGACCTCGGCCTCGACGATCTCGGGCGAGGCGCCCGGATAGTCCATCTGCACCACCACGGTGGGGAAGTCGATGTTCGGGAACTGGTCGACCGACAGGCGCTGGTAGCTGAACAGACCCAGCACCACAAAGGCCAACATGACCATCACGGCCATCACCGGGTTCTGAATCGAAACGCGGGTGAACCACATGGCGTCGCGCTCCGGGCTTCAGCGCGAGGCTGCGGAAGCGGCCGGCATGACCTGCTGGGACGCCGCCATCCTGACCCGAGCGCCTTCGGGCACCTGGCCCGAGGCCCCGGTCAAGACCCGGTCGCCCAGGGCCAGGCCGCTGCGGATCTCGATCACGCCCTGGCGCTGCCCGTCGACCAGCGCCTCGCCGCTGATGCCGGTCTCCACCGTCACCGTCTTGATCTGCCCGTCCTGCACCTTCAGCACATAGGGGCGCGCCTTCTCGATGCGCAGTGTGTGCACAGGCAAGGCCAGCGCATCGCGGGACTCGAGCGCAAGCGTGCCGCGGGCAAACATGCCGTGCCGCAGGCCCTGTGGGTGGTCCAGACGCAGATACACCAGCACAGAGCGCGATCCTGCCTGCGCGGATGGATTGACGCGAACCAGCGTGGCCGCCAGCGCCTGCCCGTCGACGTCGAGCCGCGCCTGGGCGCCGATGCGCAAGGCCGCGGCCTGCTCGGCCGGCAAGGCGGCCTCAAGCTCCAATTTAGCCAGATCAACGATCTCGAGGATGCGACCATCCAACGGCACGCGCTCGCCCGGCTGCGCCAGACGCTGCGAGACCTGGCCGGAAATCGGTGCAATCAGCCGGGCATCCGCCAGCGCCTTGCGAGCCAGCTCCACGGCAGCCTGGGCCGCCTGCAAATTGGCCTGGGCCGCTGCATCGCTGGATTGCGCGGCTTCCAGTGCCGTGCTCGAAATGAAGCCCTGACCGACCAGTGCACGGTTGTTGTCAAGCGTGCGACGCGTGATCTCGGCCTGTGCCTTGGACGCCGCAGCCGACTGCTCGGCTTGGCGCAAGCGCCACACCAGCTCGGTACTGTCCAGCTCACCGAGCAACTGGCCAGCACGGACCGTGTCGCCTTCGCGCACTGACAGCGTTTTGAGCTCGGCCGCCACCTTGGCCTTGATCAGGGCCTGATCGACAGCCTTGATCCCACCGGAGAGCTCGACCTGACGCTCCACACGCAGGCTCTGTACCTGGGCCAGATCCAGCGGCCCCAGCTGCAACACCGCACTTGCGGCTGCTGAGGGTGCCACGGGTGCAGGCGCTTTGGCGCGTTTCAACAGCAGACCGCCAGCGGCGCCAAGTGCAAGCAGAACAAGCAGGGAAACCAGGGCAGTCTTGCGCTTCATGCGTCGGGTCGTCTCAGTTGGTTTTTTCGGAGGGCGCGAGCAGGCCGTTCAACATCAGATCCAGCTGCACCTGCAGCACTGCCTCCGGATCGACGGTACGGCCGCCCACCGAACAGGCACCGAATGAATGCTGGTGCATCACCATGTGCAGCATCGGCGCAATCAGCACCTCCACCGCCGCGTCGGCCGGCACCGGGCGGAATTCACCCGCGGCGATGCCGCGCCGGATCACCTCGGCCAGCTGATCATTCGAGGGGTTGATCACCTCGTCAACGAAAAAGCTTGCCAGCTCCGGGAAGTTGCGCGCTTCGGCCATCATGATCTTGCTGATGCCGCCCGCTGCTGTTTGCCCCATGTGCGCCCACCACTCCCGCAGCAGAATCGCCAGCAACTCGGTCATGCTGCCTTCGAACTGCGCCGCCATCGCACGCGCCTCGGCGATCGGGGAACCCAGGCAATCACGCACCATGGCCTTGAAGAGCTCTTCCTTCGATGCGTAGTACAGGTACAGCGTGCCCTTGGATACACCGGCGCGCGCAGCGACTTCTTCAGAGCGTGTCGCCGCGTAGCCCTTTTCCACAAACAGCTCGAGGGCGGCGGCCAGCAACTCCTGCGGACGCGCCTCCTTGCGACGACGGCGAGCACCGCCGGCTTGCGCGGCCAAGGTTTCGCTGCTCAAGGAATCGGTGTCCGGGCGGCTGGACATGGTGTTTGACAGGAATCGTACTGACTGACTGGTCAGTAATGTAAACACCGGCGCACGCCTGGTCAACCGCCGGCCGGGCTTGTGCCCCTGGCGGTTCAAGCTGCGGCCGTTGAGTCGGCGAAGCCGGCTGATCGACGCCGCATCGATGCGGGATCGACACTCGGCGCCTGTGCCGGCCAGCCGAAGAAACGCTGCACCTCGGCCCGCCGCGCCAAGGTATCCGACATGCCCAGCATGATCAATTCCCCCGTGAACGAGGGCTCAAACAGCAGATAGCTGGTCAGCGCCGAACCGCTGGCGCCCTTGCCCTCGCCCTGCACACCCACGCTGCGCAGCAAGCCGCGCATCGTCGGCGGCAGGCTGCCCTGGTGTTCGGCCGCCAGATCATCAAGGCGCCGGCTTGGCGCAATCACCAGCACATCGATAGGCCGCAAAGCGGTATTGCGCCGCGCTTCCTCGGGCAGCAGGGACAGCGTGTTGTTGATGCGTTGCAGACGCTCGACATCCACCGCCAGCGCATCCAGAAAGATGTTCGACAGGGCATGGCCGGCAATCTGCGCCATGCTCGGATGGCCAGTCACCTGCACGTGGCGCGGGCCGGTTGGCTCGTGCATGCGTCCGGCGCCGATCACCAACACGCGCTCGGCGCCCAGGTGCACGGCCGGCGAGATCGGCGCGCTCTGACGCATCGAACCATCACCGAACCACTCCAGCTGGCCATCGAGTTCCAACTGCTCCGCCGGAAAGATGAAAGGGATGGCCGACGAGGCCATCAGGTGCGCAATCGTCATCCGCGCCCGCGTGGCGATGCGCTGCGAGCGCAGCCAGGGCTCGACCGGCTTGTGCGTCTGATAGAAGGTCACATGCTGGCCCGAGGTGTAGCTGGAGCCACTGATGGCCAGGGCCTGCAGATGGCCCTGCTCCAGCATGGCGTCCAAACGATCCAGCCTCACCCAGCGGCGCAGCAGAGCGCCCAGCGGTTCGTTGTCCAGCAGGCTGCGCGGGCGTGAGCGCTTCCAGCGGGCCAGCGCCCAGCCCAGGCTCATCATCGTCATCCAGCGGGCGCCGGTGCGGATCACACCGAAGGAATCCGCCCGGTAGACCTGGTCGACATGGATGTTCTGCCAGATGTGCACCAGGCCATCGACCGCCGAATCAAAGTCGTCCGCCAGGCAGGCCAGCGTCGACGCATTGATCGCCCCGGCCGATGTCCCGGCAATGATGGGAAAGGGGCTGCTGCCGCTGACGCCGGCATCGCGGCGCAACTGCGCCAGGGCGGCGAGCACGCCGACCTGATAGGCGGCGCGCGCGCCGCCCCCGGTCAGGATCAGTCCGGTCGAAGGCGTCGTGCTCATCCGCCTAGCTTAAGGCCTGTGGGAAGTCAGCTTGGCGTTGAACAAGCCTCTGTTGTGCCCTCAGCTCTGCACCGGCCCGTGCGGCAGCGCATGCCACGGACGGCGCCCACCACCTTGCGACAGGCACCATGCCCCGATCACTCAGTCGTAGCTGACCTGCGGCACCTCATCATGCGCGCCTGCGAAACGGGCGAGCGCCTCGTCGCAGGGCCAGAACTTGGCCGCCTCGCCCAAGTCCAGTTCACCTGAAGCGCCCTCGCGCTTGATCGACAGACGCAGCGACAGCCCCTGCAGCAGCGGGCCTTGCTCGGATTCAATACGGCGCGGGGGCCAGGTCTTGACCACTTCGGCCACAGGCGGCGCGACGCCGTTGGCCGTCAGCCGGAGGAATTTGCCGAAGCGCGCCCGCGCGCCAGCGAGATCCCAGACCTGCTGCACATTCATACGCAGGCCGCCCGAGAAGCGGTCGTTCTGCACCTTGCCCGAGCAGATGATCAGCTCATCCTCAGCCAGTGTCTCGCGGGCGCTGTTGAGCAGTTCCTCATTGGCGACCGCCTCGATGGCGTCGGTCTTGTCGTCGAGCTTGAAGATGGCCACGCGGCCACGCTGGCCATTGATGATGCGCATCTCGCCCACGATGCCGGCCACCATCACCGGCTCACGGCTGTCCTGCAGGTCGACGATGCGCCGACGCACCATGCGGCGCACCTCCTCGCCGCTCTGGTCGAACAGGTGGCCGGAAAGATAGAAGCCGATGGCCGTCTTCTCCAGTGACAGTCGTTCCTTGATGCTCCACGGCGCTGCCTCGACCAGATCCGGCTCGGCAGTTGAGGAGCCATGCGTGTCGTCGAAGTCGAACAAGCCGCCCTGGTCGGCGTTCTGCACCAGCTTGTCGGCAAAGGTGTAGCCCAGCGCCACGCTGGCCAGCAGGCTGGCACGATCGGGCTCGATGCTATCGAAGGCACCGGCCTTGACCAGTGCCTCCACCACGCGCTTGTTGACCGACTTGCGGTCCACGCGGGCGCAGAAGTCGAAGAAGCTCTTGAACGGACCACCCTCTTCACGCGCCGCCACGATGGCCTCGATGGCACCACGACCCGTGCCCTTGACCGCGCCCAGGCCGTAGTTCACCAGCTTGTTGTCCAGCGGCTCGAAGCGATACGTGCCCTTGTTGACGCAAGGCGGCTGGAAGGCGATGCCGAAGATCTTCGCGTCATTGAGCAACACCTTGAGCTTGTCGGTGTCGTCCATTTCAATGGTCATGTTCGCGGCGTAGAACTCGGCCGTGTAATGCGTCTTCAGCCAGGCCGTGTGATAGCTCAGCAGCGCATAGGCGGCAGCGTGCGACTTGTTGAAGCCGTAGCCCGCGAACTTCTCCATCAGGTCGAAGACCTCGTCGGCCTTGGCCTGGTCGATGCCCTTCTCCGCGGCGCCCTTGCGGAAGATCTCGCGGTGCATGGCCATCTCTTCGGCCTTCTTCTTGCCCATCGCGCGGCGCAGCATGTCGGCGCCGCCCAGGCTATAGCCGCCCAGCACCTGGGCTGCCTGCATCACCTGCTCCTGGTAGACGAAGACGCCGTAGGTTTCCTCCAGCACCTGGCCCAGCAGCGGGTGCGGGTACTCGATGGTTTCCTTGCCGTGCTTGCGCGCAACGAAGGACGGGATCAGGTCCATAGGCCCCGGCCGGTACAGCGACACCAGCGCGATCAGGTCCTCGAAGCGCGAGGGCTTGGCGTCCTTCAGCAGGCGCTGCATGCCAGGCGATTCAAACTGGAAAACGCTCTCCGAGTAACCATCGCCGAACAGCTTGAACACCTTGCGGTCGTCCAGCGGCACATTGGCAAAGTCAAAGCCCTGGCGATCGGCGTGGCGGGCGACGATGAAATCCTTGGCCAGCTCCAGGATGGTCAGCGTCGCCAGACCTAGAAAGTCGAACTTCACCAGACCGATGGCCTCGACGTCGTCCTTGTCGTACATGCTCACCGCGCTGGTCGAGCCCGGCTGCTGGTACATGGGGCAGAAGTCGGTGATCTTGCCCGGTGCGATCAGCACGCCGCCGGCATGCATGCCGATATTGCGGACCATGCCCTCGACGCGCGCGGCCAGCTTCAGCAACTCGGCCACTTCCTCTTCCTGCGCCTCGCGTTCCTCGATCTCGGGCGCCTCGTGGCGGGCGTAGATCACCTTGGCCTTGTCCGGGTCGAAGTCCGGCGGCAGCTTGGCCAGCGTCACGGTCTTGCCCGGCGGCGCCGGGATCAGCTTGGCGATCGAATCCACATGGCCGAACCCCATACCCAGCACGCGGCCGATGTCGCGCAGCGCCGCCTTGGCGGCCATGGTGCCGAAGGTCGCAATCTGGCTGACCGCCGGGCGCCCATACTTGTCCTTGACGTAGTCGATGACGCGGTCGCGATTGCCCTGGCAGAAGTCGATGTCGAAGTCGGGCATCGAGACCCGCTCGGGGTTCAGGAAGCGCTCGAACAGCAGGTTGTAGCGCAGCGGGTCCAGATCGGTGATCGACAGCACATAGGCCACCAGCGAGCCCGCACCCGAGCCCCGGCCCGGGCCCACCGGGCAGCCATTGGCCTTGGCCCAGCGGATGAAGTCCGACACGATCAGGAAGTAGCCCGGGAAGCCCATCTTGACGATGGTGACCAGCTCGAACTCCAGGCGTTCGACATAGCGCGGCCGTTCGGCCTCGCGCTTCTCAGGGTCCGGATAGAGCTGTGCCAGGCGCTGATTCAAGCCCTCGAAAGAAAGCTCGCGGAAGTACTGCTCCATCGGCATCGGCGTGCCGTCGTCCTGGATGGGCGTGGGGAAGTTGGGCAGCTGCGGCTTGCCCAGCACCAGCTTGAGGCTGCAGCGCCGCGCGATCTCCACCGTGTTGGCGATGGCCGACGGGATGTCGGCGAACAGCGCCTCCATTTCGGCCTGGCTCTTGAAGAACTGGCCGGGCAGGAAGCGCTTGATGCGCTTGGGATTGGCCAGGGTTTCGCCCTCGGCCACACAGACGCGCGCCTCATGCGCCTCAAAATCCTCCTCGGCAAGGAACTGCACCGGATGCGTCGCCACAACTGGCAGGCCCAGCTTGGCCGCAAACGGCACCGAGGCGCGCACCAGCGCCTCCTGGCCCGGCAGGCCGGCGCGCTGCAACTCGATGTAGAAGCGCTTCGGGTAGACGGCCGCCAGGCGCTGGGCCCAATCCGTGGCGCGCACCTTGTCGCCATTCATCAGCGCCTGGCCGACGGCGCCGAACTGCGCGCCCGACAGGCAGATCAGTCCTTCGCTGAGTTCCTGCATCCACTCCAGCTTCAGGCAGGCCTGGTTGCGGTGCACGTTCTGTATCCAGGCACGCGACAGCAGCTCGCTGATGTTCAGATAGCCCTGGGTGTTCTGCACCAGCAGAAGTACGCGGGTGGGCTGGCGATCGGCGCTCTCGGGCTCGATCCAGCAGTCGGCACCCAGCACCGGCTTGACGCCCTTGCCTCGGCATGCGTTGTAGAACTTCACCGCGCCAAACATATTGGCCAGATCGCTCAGGCCCAGGGCCACTTGGCCGTCCGCGGCCGCGGCCTTGGCGGCGTCATCGATGGTCAGGGTGCCGTCAACGACGGAGTACTCGGTATGGGTGCGCAGATGGACAAAAGACATGGCCGGATTGTAGAGAGCCGCCTGCCTCCTCCCGGGTTTGGCCTGCCCGGCAGCCGCGGCCGGCGCAGCTATGCTCACAGCCCATGCAAACACGCCCATCCCGCCCTCGATTCATCGGCGCCCCGATCGCCACCGCGCTGCTGCTCAGCGGCCTGCTCGGCATGGCAGGCGCCGCCAGTGCCAAGGACGCCGAGCCTGCGGCCAAGCCGCAGCCGCCCCGCAGCGCCGCCGAGATCCTGGCGCAGTCGCCCGCCAGTGACTGGCAGGCGCTCGATCCCGAGAACACCCTGCAGATGGACCTGCCGCAAGGGCCGGTCGTGATCGCGCTGGCCGCACGCTTCGCGCCCCGGCATGCTGCCAACATCCGCGCCCTGGTGCGCGGCGGCTATTTCGACGGCCTGGCCGTTCTGCGCGTGCAGGATGGCTTCGTCACGCAATGGGGCGACCCGAATGCCGGCGCGCCTGAACGTGCCCGTGCCCTGCCCGCCGCCGCCAGCGCCAAGCTGCCGGCCGAGTTCTCGGCAGCGCTGGCCGGCCTGCCCTTCACAGCGCTGAAGGAAACCGACGGCTGGGCGCCAGTCAACGGCTATGTAGATGCGTTCCCTGTCGGCGCCGATCCAAAGACCGGCCGCGCCTGGCTGGCGCATTGCTACGGCATGGTCGGTGCGGGCCGCGGCAACGAGGCGGATTCCAGCAACGGCAGTTCGCTCTATGCGGTGATCGGCCATGCACCCCGCGCTCTGGACCTCAACATCACCACGGTCGGCCGTGTTCTCAAGGGCATCGAAAACCTGTCCAGCCTGCCGCGCGGCGGCGCCAATATGGGTTTCTATGACAAGCCCGATCAAGGGCTGGGCATCCAGCGCGTGCGCATGTTGGCCGAGATGCCCGAGGCCGAGCGCCCGGCGCTTGAACTGCTGCGCCCTGACAGCACAACCTTTGCCGCGCTGCAGGATGCGCGACGCAACCGCACGGGCTGGTCGGTCTACAACCCGGGCCGCATCGAGCTGTGCACCGGCCTGCCCCCCACGCGCGCGGCGGGCTCCACACGCCGCAGCCCATGAGCGAGGCGATCGACCTGAAGCTTCGCCAGGTGCTGGCGGAACGGCTGCCGGAGCTCAGCCGTCAGCTCTTGCTCAGCGCAGAGCAGAAGCTGCGGGAGCCTGGCAAGAACCCAGCCGCCCAATCGAGCGCGGCCAAGGCGCTGCAGGCGACTCAACCGGGCTTGCAGCTCTCCTGCGAGCGTGCCTTTCTCGAAGCCTTGAAGCCGGAACCGCCGGCCCGCGCCCTGACGCGCCACAGCGGCCCGCTGAATCTGGACGAGCTGACCCTGGTGGACGAAGCGCAGGCTGAGCGCGACATCGAAATCTCCCGCAGCATCCAGCAGATCGAACTGCGAGCCGAGTGGGAGCTGCGAGACCTGTCAGCCCTGCACGCCAGCCTGAGCGCCGAGGACCACGCCCATCCGCTTCGATCCGCCGCCTTTGGTCGTGCCCTGAGCGCGGCCAGCCAGGGCATGACCTTGGATGCAACAACGCGCCAGGCGCTGATGGCGGCGCTCTCCGCTGCCCTGGCCGAGCAGATGCAAGCACTGGCTGCGTTCGCCTGCGAGCAGTTGCAGGCCTGGGGCGTGAAGCCCAAGCCCTTTGCACGCCCCAGCACCAGCAGCAGGACTGGTCACGGCCCAGCCGCCGCAGGGCCGGCGCAGGATCCCGGCCTGGACATCGACCGTCCGGGTGCACTGGAAACGCTGCGCGGTCGCCTCGGCCCTTCGGAGGTGGGCACGCCTGAGCTGCTGGGCCGGCTGTTTCAGCAGTTTCTGGCTGATGCGGAACTGCATGCTTCGGTCAAGCAGCACCTGAGTCAGATGCAATCGGCGGTGCTGGCCCTGAGCCAGCGCGAGCCCACGCTGCTGGACTCGCAACGCCACCCCACCTGGACCCTGATCAACCAGATCGCGGCACACGCCGCCGACCACCCGGCCGACACGGATCCGCGCGGCAGCGCCTTCCTGGTCTTTGTGTCGGAGCTGGTGCACAAGCTCAGCGCACTGCCGCAGCCCGACCGCGCCGCCTTCGACACCGCCTTGACTGACCTGCAAGGCTATATCGCGCAGGAACAGCGCGAGCAGCTTCAACAGTCCGAAGCCGCCGTTGACGCACTGAGCCGGCAGGAGCGCCATCTTGAGCTGCTGGGCCTGCTCAGACCGCAGGTGCTCCAGCAGGCTCAGGCTTCGAGCCATCTGACACCGGCTTTGCTGGAGTTCCTGCTCGGACCGTGGACGGAAGTGCTGGCGCGAGCGATTGCGGACGAAGGGGCAGACGCAGCGCATGTGCAGGAGCTGATGGTCTGCGTCGACGACTTGCTCAGCTCGCTGGAACCCACGGCAGACAACGCTGCCCGTTTGCAGCTGCGCGAGCGGCTGCCCTCCTTGATCCAGCGCCTGCAGCAGGGCATGGACCTGATCGAGCTAGGCGCCGACAGCCGCAACGCCTTTCTCGATGAACTGATGTCCATCCATCGCGAGCGCCTGCTGCCGCCGGCACGCAAGCCGGTACCTGTGGCGCCACCGCCCGCAGAGGCTCGGCAGGCCGCGGCGACCCCGGCCCTCAGCGACGAACAGGCCTTGCTGCGCGAACTGCTGCAGCCTGAAACCGACCAGGACCGCTGGAGCCCGCCCTCACAGATCGACACCAGCATCGGCCATCTGCCGACCGTACCGATGGGGCTGGACGACGGCGAACAAGACACGGCGACCAGCCCCTCGGCCTGGGTCGGCAGCCTGCGGCCCGGCACCCGCTGCAAAATGTTCCTGCAGGGGCACTGGGCCTCGGCGCAGCTGCTGTGGCGCAGCGACAGCGCCAGCTTCTTCATGTTCAGCAGCCAGATGGCCGGCGGCATGCACACCATGACGCGGCGCGCCCTGGAGCGGCTGCGCGCGGAAGGCCTGGCCACCGAGGTGGCCGAACCCAGCCTGATGCAAAGAGCGGTCAACCGTCTGCTGCGCCCAGGGCTTGGCTGAGGGCCAGCCTACAATCCTGACCCTCTTATGCAAGCCAGCGCCCCCGCCCCTGTCCTGAACATCTCGGCCTATCTGTTCGTCGGGCTGGACGATGCCCCCGCCCTGCGAGAGCGCCTGCACGAACGAGCCCTCGCGCTGCAACTCAAGGGCACCGTGCTGATCGCCGAGGAAGGCATCAATCTGTTCCTGGCCGGCCCGCCGGACGAAGTGCGCGCCTGGGTGGCCACCTTGCGCGAGGACGCGCGCTTCGCCGCGCTGGAGCCCAAGGAGAGCTGGTCGACCGCGGTGCCTTTCAAGAAGCTGCTGGTCAAGGTCAAGCCGGAGATCATCCGCATGAACTTCCCGGCGATACGGCCCGACCAGGCTGAGCGCGCGCCCGCGGTGCTGCCCACCACGCTGGCCCGCTGGCTGGACCAGGGGCACGACGACGACGGGCGCCCGGTGGTGACGCTGGACACCCGCAATGCCTTCGAGGTGGACTACGGCACTTTCGATGGCGCGATCGACTGGCGCATCAGCAAGTTCAGCGAGTTCCCCGACGCGGTACAGCAGCATCTGGAGGAGCTCAAGGGCAAGACGGTGGTCAGCTTCTGCACCGGCGGCATCCGCTGCGAGAAGGCCGCCATCTACCTGCAACAGCAGGGGCTGGACGGCCCGGTCTACCAGCTCGAGGGCGGCATCCTGAAATACTTCGAGCAGGCCGGCGGCGCGCATTACCACGGCAGCTGCTTCGTGTTCGACCAGCGGGAAGCGCTGGATGCCGGGCTGGAGCCGTCAAGCACGATCCAGCGCCCGGCCAGCGAGGCCCATCGCGCAAAATGAGCCAAGAGCGCATCGGCGTGCTGGGCTGGCTGCTGCGCGTGGCAGGCATTGCCCTGCTGGGTCTGGCACTGCTGATGGCCGCCTTCCGCGCGCCCGAGCGTCCGCTGGAAAGCCTGGTGGCGCGCTGGGCGCCGCCGCCGTCAGACTTTCTGGACTTGGGCGGCCAGCTGGTGCATTACCGGGACGAGGGCCCGCGCGGCGACCCGCTGCCCATCGTGCTGATGCATGGCACCGCCTCCAGCCTCCACACCTGGGAGGCCTGGGCCAAGGCGCTGAAAGCCGAGAACCGGCGCGTCATCACCTTCGACCTGCCGGGTTTTGGCCTCACCGGCCCCAGCATCAAGGACGACTACAGCGATGAGGCTTACCTCGCCTTCGTGCTGGCCCTGCTGGACCAGTTGAAGCTGCCGAAGGTGGTGCTGGGGGGCAATTCCTTGGGTGGCCAGATCGCCTGGCAGCTGGCGGCTGAGCGGCCCGAGCGGGTGGCCGCCCTGGTGCTGGTGGACCCTGCGGGCCTGGCGGTCAACCCCGAGTCCGTGCCGCTGGGTTTCCGCGTGGCGCGCCTGCCGGGCGTGCAGACCCTGGCCGAGGGCCTGTTGCCGCGCCGCATGGTCGAGTCCAGCGTGCACAACGTCTATGGCAACCCGGGGCGCATCAAACCCGGCGTGGTCGACCGCTATTTCGAGCTGACCCTGCGCGAAGGCAACCGCGCCGCGCTGGTGCAGCGCTTCCGGCAACTGCGTCCGGGCTACTATGCGGACCGACTGCCCACGCTGCGGCAACCGACGCTGATTCTCTGGGGCGCGCGAGATCGACTGATTCCTCCCGCAAATGCCGAAATCTTCGCCAAGGCCATCGCGGGCAGCCAGCTGGTGATGTTCGACAGCCTGGGCAATGTCCCGCACGAAGAAGATCCCAAGGCCACCGTGACCGCCTTGACCCAGTTTTTGCAATCGCTCAAACCCTGATGACTGCCCAGGCCCAGGCATAGGAACATGCCGGTTTCATCGCGTCTCACCTCTGTTTCCCACCAAGGAGTGTTTTCATGCAACGTCGTTCCCTGATCGCCCTGGCCGCACTGGCCTGCGCCGCCGTCACCGCCCATGCCCAGGCTCCGGACTGGAAGAAGATCCGCATCGGTGTGGAAGGCGCCTACCCGCCCTTCTCTGAAGTCGACAAGGACGGCAAGCTCAAGGGCTTCGAGATCGAGTACGCGCAAGCCCTGTGCGCCGAGATGAAGGCTGAGTGCACGCTGGTGCAGCAGGATTTCGACGGCCTGATTCCGGCCCTGCAGGCGCGCAAGGTCGACGCCATCATCGCGTCGATGTCCATCACCGAAGAGCGCAAGAAGGCCATCGCCTTCTCCAAGGCCTACTACAACACGCCGGCCCGCTTCGCTGCCAAGGCTGACGCCAAGCTGGACATCTCCCCTGCCGGCCTGAAGGGCAAGAAGATCGGCGTGCAGCGCGCCACCATCCACGAGAAGTTCGCCGCCGACACCTTCAAGCAAAGCGAGATCGTGCGCTACGCTACCCAGGACCAGGCCTTCCTGGACCTGAAGAGCGGCCGCATCGACGCCACCGTGGCCGACATGGTCGCCATCGACATGGGCTTCCTGAAGACCGACGCCGGCAAGGGCTTCGCCTTCACCGGCCCGAGCTTTGACGATGTGAAGTACTTCGGCGTCGGCTCAGGCGTGGGCATGCGCAAGGCCGACGAGAAGGCCCTGGGCAAGAAGTTCAACGACGCCATCGACGCGCTGCGCGCCAACGGCACCTTCAAGAAGCTCAACGACAAGTACTTCGCGTACGACATCTCGCCGAAGAAGTAATCCACCCCCGTACCGGCTGCGCCGGCCGGAGCCTCAGGCTCCGGCGCTGTCCAGGCACCAACAGTCCTGAGGACTGTTGGTTTCCGGGACAGCCCCCCGTCAGGGGCGTGTGGCGGCAATGGATAGAGCATGTTTCTGCACGGTTTTCTTCCCAGCCTGCTGGAAGGCGCGATGGTCACGCTGAGCGTGGCCCTGGCTTCGATGGCGCTGGCCATGGTGCTGGGCCTGGCGGGAGCGATGGCCAAGCTGTCGCGCTGGGCCTTCGCCCGCGGTCTGGCCCATGTCTACACCACGCTGATCCGCGGCGTGCCGGATCTGGTCCTGATGCTGCTGATCTTTTATGGCGGCCAGGTGGCGATCAACGAGATCGCACTGCGCCTGGGCCATGAGGACTACATCGACATCAACCCCTATGTGGCCGGTGTGGCCACCATCGGCTTCATCTTCGGCGCCTACCTGACCGAGGCCTTCCGCGGCGCCTTCATGGCGGTGCCGCCGGGACAGCGCGAAGCCGGCCTTGCCTTTGGCATGAGCCCCTGGCAGGTCAGCTGGCGCATCACCTTCCCGCAGATGTTCCGCCATGTGCTGCCGGGCCTGTCCAACAACTGGCTGGTGCTGATCAAGAGCACGGCCATCGTCTCGGTGATCGGCCTGCACGATCTGATGACACGCGGCTCGCAGGCCGCCGGCACCACGCGCGAACCCTTCTCCTTCTACCTGGCCGTAGCGGTGATCTACCTGGCCTTCACGACGCTATCTGAACTGCTGTTCGACCAATTGCAGCGGCGCTTCTCGATCGGCGTGCGCAAGGGTTCGCTATGAACTTCGAAGCCATCGTCGAGAACCTGCCGCTCTACCTGAGCGGCGCCTGGACCACGCTGCAGCTGCTGCTGATCTCGCTGTCGCTGGGCCTGCTGCTGGCGATTCCGCTGGCGGTGCTGCGCAGCCTGCCGTCGCCGTGGATCTCGCGGCCAATCTGGTTCTACACCTATGTGTTCCGCGGCACACCAATGCTGGTGCAGCTGTTCCTGATCTATTACGGCCTGGCCCAGTTCGAGTGGGTGCGCGAGAGCCTGCTGTGGCCCTGGTTCAGCTCGGCCTGGTTCTGCGTCTGCCTGGCCTTCGTGCTGAACACCTGCGCCTACACGGTGGAGATCATCGCCGGCGCGATCCGGGCCTTGCCGCATGGCGAGATCGAGGCCGCCAAGTCGCTGGGCATGAGCCGCTGGGTGATGCTGCGCCGAATCGTGCTGCCCAGCGCGCTGCGGCGCGCGCTACCGGCCTACAGCAACGAGGCCATCTTCATGCTGCACGGCACCGCGCTGGCAAGCATCGTGACTCTGATGGACCTGACCGGCGCAGCGCGCCAGGTCAATGCCACTTACTACATCCCTTTCGAGGCCTTCATCACCGCCGCCGTCTTCTACTTCCTGATGACGCTGGTGCTGGTGGGCCTGTTCCACAAGGCCGAGGCGCGCTGGCTCAAGCCACTGATGCCGCGCTGAGCACCCATGCAACAACGCAAACACCTCCTGACTTCCCCGGCGCCGGGCACGCAGCGCGAGCTCGTTTCGCTGCATTACGGCCAGTCCGTCGAGCCGGGCCAAGGCCCCAAGTGCTATATCCAGGCCTCGCTGCACGCCGACGAACTGCCGGGCATGCTGGTAGCCCACCACCTGCGCAAACGCCTGGATGCGCTCGAAGCCGAGGGCCGCCTCCGCGGCGAAATCGTGCTGGTCCCGATGGCCAACCCGATCGGCCTGTCGCAGTTCCTGCTGCACGGCCACCTGGGCCGTTTCGAGAGCTGCAGCGGCGAGAACTTCAACCGCCACTACCCCGACCTGGCCGCCATCGCCGGTGCGGTGGTCGAGTCCGAACTCGGGCCCGATCTTGAACACAATGTGCGCGTCGTCAAGCGCGCCCTGCACGCTGCGGCCAAGGCCGCGCCGGCCGACACCGAGCTGCAGTCGCTGCGCCGGACGCTGCTGAGCCTGTCGGCCGACGCCGACATCGTGCTGGACCTGCACTGCGACGCGCAGGCCACCATGCACCTCTACACCGAGACGCCCTGCTGGCCCGAATGCGAGCCGCTGGCGGCCTACCTGGGCGCGCAGGTGACGCTGCTGGCCCAGGACTCCGGCGACCAGCCCTTCGACGAGGCCTGCTCGCAGCCCTGGTGGAAGCTGGCAAAGCGCTTCGGCGAGCGCTTCCCGCTGCGCCAGGCCTGCCTGTCGGTGACCGTGGAATTGCGCGGCCAGGCCGATGTGGAGCATGCCCAGGCCGAAGCCGACGCGCGCCATCTGATCGATTTCCTGACGCTGCGCGGCTTCATCAGCGGCGAGGTACCGCCACTGCCCGCGCCGCTGGGCGACGCCCGCCCGCTCGCCGGCTGCATGCCGCTGAAGACACCGGTGGCCGGCGTGCTGACCTTTGTGCGTCATGTCGGCGAGATGGTCAGTGCCGGCGAGGTGCTGGCCCATGTGATCGACCCGATCAGCAATGCCGTCACCGAGCTGAAGAGCCCCGTCGACGGCCTGTTCTTCGCCCGCGACTGCGTGCGTTATGCACATGCCGGCATGAAGGTCGGCAAGGTGGCCGGAACAACCGCCCTGCGCACCGGCAAGCTGCTTGGGGACTGAGATGAGCACCAGCAGCCTCACCGTCGAAAATCTGCACAAGCGCTATGGCGAGCGCGAGGTGCTCAAGGGCGTCTCGCTGTCGGCGAACCAGGGCGATGTGATCACGCTGATCGGTTCCTCCGGCTCAGGCAAGAGCACCTTTCTGCGCTGCCTGAACCTGCTGGAACAGCCCTGGGAAGGCCGGCTCACACTGACCGGCGAGGAACTGAAGCTGGTGCGCGACCGCGACGGCAGCCTCAAGGCCGCCGATGCCAAGCAGCTGCAGCGCTGGCGCGCGCGCCTTGCCATGGTGTTCCAGAACTTCAATCTCTGGGGCCACCGCACGGTGCTGGAAAACGTCATCGAGGCGCCGGTCCATGTGCTCGGCGTGCCCAAGGCCGAAGCATTGGAAAAGGCCGAGGCGCTGCTGGCCCGCGTGGGCGTGGCGCACCGCAAGGACGTCTACCCGGCCCAGCTCTCTGGCGGCGAGCAGCAGCGCGTGGCGATCGCCCGCGCGCTGGCCGTCGAGCCCGAGGTGATGCTGTTCGACGAGCCGACCTCCGCGCTGGACCCTGAGCTGGTGGGCGAAGTGCTTAAGGTGATGCGCGACCTGGCCGCCGAGGGCCGCACGATGATCGTGGTCACGCATGAGATGGGTTTTGCGCGCGAGGTGTCCACGCACACGATGTTCCTGCACCAGGGCCGTGTCGAGGAAGAGGGCCATCCGCGCGAAGTGCTGGCCCGGCCGCAGAGCCAGCGCCTGCAGCAGTTCCTCAGCGGCGGGCTGAAGTAAGGTCGGGGCCTACAGGCCTGCCGGGCCGAAGCCGGAATTGCCGAAGCCCGAGGCCACGAAGGCGCTGCCCACATCGCGCCAGTCATAGTCCATCTGCCGCGCGGTACGCAAGGCCAGTTCCATCGACGCCAGCTCGGCCACCAGATGCAGGCTCAGGTCGATGCCGGCGGAAATACCCGCCGATGTGAACATGCGGCAGCGCCCGCCCTTGTGCACCCAGGGCCTTGCCTCGACCCAGCGCTGCGGGCTGGGCAGCACCGTCAGCAGCGAGCCCGAGGCCAGAGAGGCGGCGCGCAGATCGTCCAGGTCTTCCCAATGCGTGATGGCCTGGCGCTCGTTCAGCAGGCCGGCCTTCTCCAGCAGAAACGCGCCGGTGCAGATCGAGGCGAGCACCTTGGTCTGAAGGCTCTGCGCGGTCAGCCAATCGTCCAGGCCCGGGCGGTTCAGCTCGGCGCTCACGACGCCGCCTGGAATGATCAGCACGTCCAGGCCCTGGGCCTGCTCACGTGCCATCACCGGCGTCACCAGCAGACCTCCACGCGCGCGCACCGGTCCAGGCGCTGAACCCAGCGTCAACACCTCGAAAGGCGCCGCCAGGCCGTCGCGCTCAGCCAAGCGCGAGGCGGTCGAGAACACCTCGAACGGGCCAGCGAAATCCAGCACCTCGACCTCGTCAAACAGATAGATTCCGACCTTCATTCGCAGATGCTCCAAGCTGACGCAGGCGCGAAGCATGCCACGTGAAGCGCCGGCCGAGGTCTGGGTCTATCCCCTGCCTCTCTACAATGCCGGTAGCCCCCGACTGGGGCTGTTGTCGTTTCTGAAGCCATGCACCTGCCTCCCATCCTCCCCGGCAAGAAATTCAACCAGCCGCGCCCCACCGGCTCGGCCGACGCGCTGCTGCTGGCGCGCTTTGCGCAAGCGCAGGCAGCGGCCGGCCGCCTGTGCGCTGTGATCACCGCCGAGCCCGGCGACACGCAGCGCCTGGAAGACGAGCTGAAGTTCTTCGCGCCCGAGTTGCGCGTGGCTGTCTTTCCCGACTGGGAAACCCTGCCCTACGACAGCTTCAGCCCGCACCAGGACCTGATTTCCGAGCGCCTGGCCACGCTGTGGCGGCTGCTGCAAGCCCAAGGCAAGAAGCACGAGGACCGGGATGTCGACGTGGTGCTGCTGCCGGCCACCACGGCGTTGACGCGTCTGGCGCCACCCGCCTTTCTGGCCGCCACCACCTTCAACTTCAAAACCAAGCAGCGCCTGGACGAGACCAGCCTGAAGTCGCAGCTCACGCTGGGCGGCTACCAGCATGTCTCGCAGGTGGTGTCGCCCGGCGAATACGCGGTGCGCGGCGGCCTGATCGACCTGTTCCCGATGGGTTCGCTGGTGCCCTACCGCGTCGACCTGTTCGGCGACGAGGTGGATTCCATCCGCACCTTCGACCCCGACAGCCAGCGCAGCCTCTACCCCGTGCCCGAGGTGCGCCTGCTGCCCGGCCGCGAATTCCCGCTGGATGAGTCGGCGCGCAAGGCCTTTCGCGCCCGCTGGCGCGAGAAGATGGAAGGCGACCCGACCAAGGCGCGCATCTACAAGGACATCGACCAGGGCATTGCCACTGGCGGTATCGAGTACTTTCTGCCGATCTTCTTCGAGCAGACTGCCAGCATCTTCGACTTCCTCGGCAGCGAGGCCGCACTGGCCCTGCACGGCGAGATCGACGAGGCGCTGAACCGCTTCTGGACCGATACACGCGAACGCCACCGCTTCCTGCAGCACGACCCCGAGCGGCCCATTCTGCCGCCGGAAGAGATCTTCCTGAAGGTCGAGGAGTTCTTCGCCGCCACGCACCCGCATGCGGTGCTGGCGGTGCGCGGCAACGAGCCGGTGGAGTGGGCGCGCCCGCTGCCCGACGTCAGCGTGGAGCGCGGCGCGCAGGAGCCGCTGGCCCGCCTGGCCACTCACCTGCAGAGCACGCCGCACCGCGTGCTGCTACTGGCTGAGAGCGAGGGCCGGCGCGAGAGCCTGCTGGAATTGCTGCGCGACAACAAGATCGACCCGCCCTCGGTGAAGGACCTGACCGAGTTCGAGGCCGGCGACGAGAAATTCGCAATCACCGCAGCGCCGCTGGCATCGGGTTTCTTCTGGTTTGAGCCAGAAGACGGGCGGACGATCCAGTTGTTCACCGAGACCGAGCTCTTCGCCACGACGCCGACCACACGCCGGCGCCGCAAGCAGGAGCAGGTCAGCGACGTCAATGCGCTGATCAAGGATCTCAGCGAACTGAAGGTCGGCGACCCGGTGGTGCATGTAAACCACGGTATCGGCCGCTACCAGGGCCTGATCCACATCGACCTGGGCGATGGCCCTTCGGAGTTCCTGCACCTCGAATACGCCGACAAGGCCACGCTTTATGTGCCGGTGGCACAGCTGCACCTGATCAGCCGCTACACCGGCGTGTCAGCTGAAGAAGCACCGCTGCACCGGCTGGGCTCGGGTCAGTGGGAAAAGGCCAAGCGCCGCGCTGCCGAGCAGGTACGCGACACCGCGGCCGAGCTGCTGAATCTCTACGCCCGCCGCGCGGCCCGCGAAGGCCA
Source organism: Roseateles sp. (assembly GCF_044373315.1). GTDB lineage: Bacteria > Pseudomonadota > Gammaproteobacteria > Burkholderiales > Burkholderiaceae_C > JACDQM01. The sequence continues at coordinate 36,446 of NZ_JBILQK010000007.1, forward strand.
TGCCTTCCGCTATTCGGGCCACGACTACGAGGCCTTCGCGGCCAGCTTCGGCTTCGAGGAAACACCCGACCAGCGCGCCGCCATCCATGCGGTGATCCAGGACATGATTTCGCCCAAGCCGATGGACCGCCTGGTCTGCGGCGATGTGGGTTTCGGCAAGACGGAAGTCGCGCTGCGCGCCGCTTTTGTTGCTGTCATGGGTGGCAAGCAGGTGGCGCTTCTGGCACCCACCACGCTGCTGGCCGAGCAGCATTACCAGAACATCGCCGACCGCTTCGGCAAATGGCCCGTCAAGGTGGCCGAGATGAGCCGTTTCCGCTCAGCCAAGGAAATCAAGGCCGCGATGGAAGGCCTGGCGGACGGCACCATCGACATCGTTATCGGCACGCACAAGCTGCTCTCGGCCGACGTGAAGTTCGCGCGCCTTGGCCTCTTGATCATCGACGAGGAGCACCGTTTCGGCGTACGGCACAAGGAGGCGATGAAGGCCATGCGCGCCGAGGTGGACGTGCTGACGCTGACCGCCACCCCGATTCCGCGCACGCTTGGTATGGCGCTGGAAGGCCTGCGTGACCTGAGCGTGATCGCCACCGCGCCGCAGCGGCGCCTGGCCATCAAGACCTTTGTGCGCAGCGAGACCAGCGGCACCATCCGCGAGGCGGTGCTGCGCGAATTGAAGCGCGGCGGCCAGGTCTACTTCCTGCACAACGAGGTGGAGACCATCGAGAACCGACGCCAGAAGCTCGAAGAGCTGGTGCCGGAGGCGCGCATCGTCATCGCCCACGGCCAGATGCCCGAGCGCGAGCTGGAGCGCGTGATGCGCGAGTTCGTGCAGGGCAAGCACAACCTGCTGCTGTGCTCAACCATCATCGAGACCGGCATCGACGTGCCCAGCGCCAACACCATCATCATGAGCCGCGCCGACAAGTTCGGCCTGGCCCAGCTGCACCAGCTACGCGGCCGCGTCGGCCGCTCGCACCACCAAGCCTATGCCTACCTGATGGTGCCGGACGTGGAAGGCCTGAGCAAGCAGGCGGCACAGCGGCTGGAGGCGATCCAGGCGATGGAAGAGCTGGGCTCGGGCTTCTATCTGGCGATGCACGACCTGGAGATCCGCGGCGCCGGCGAGGTGCTGGGCGAGAACCAGAGCGGCAACATGATGGAAGTGGGCTTCCAGCTCTACAACGAGATGCTGTCGGAAGCGGTGCGCTGCCTGAAGGCCGGCAAGGAACCCGACCTGCTGAGCCCGCTGGGCGCCACCACCGAGATCAATCTGCACGCGCCTGCGCTGCTGCCCGATGCCTACTGCGGCGACGTGCACGTACGGCTCTCGCTCTACAAGCGCCTGGCCACGGCCGAGAAGCCCGAGCAAATCGACGCAATGCTGGAAGAGATCACCGACCGCTTCGGCAAGCTGCCGGCCCAGGGCCAGACCCTGTTCGACACGCACCGCCTGCGCGTGCTGGCCAAGCCCTATGGCGTCGCCAAGATCGACGCCGCACCCACGGTGATGAACATCAACTTCCGCCCCAACCCGCCGATCGACGCGATGCGTGTGATCGAACTGGTGCAGAAGAACCGGACCATCAAGCTGGTCGGCAACGACAAGCTGCGCATCGACAAGCAGCTCTCCGATCCCAAGGACCGGGCGCAGGCGATCCGCGAAGTGCTGCGCCTGCTGGGACAACCGATCAAGCAAGACTGAAGACAGAAGCTCCACCATGCAAGACCTAACTCTGCCCGCCCTGGTGACCCAAGGCTTCACCCCGCCGCTGTCGCTGGCTGAATTCAAGCTGGCGGCCTTTGACATGGACTCGACGCTGATCACCATAGAGTGCATCGACGAGATCGCCGACGCCGCTGGCCGCAAGGCCGAGGTGGCCGCGATCACCGAGGCGGCGATGCGCGGCGAGATCACCGACTTCAAGGACAGCCTGCGCCGCCGCCTGGCCCTGCTGCAAGGCGTGCCGGCCACGGCGCTGGACGGCGTGCTGAATGACCGCCTGCGCTTCAACCCCGGCGCGCGCGAGCTGTGCGCCGCGCTGAAGGCCGCCGGGCTCAAGCTGGTGCTGGTGTCGGGCGGTTTCACTTTCTTCACCCGCTATGTCGCGGCCCAGCTGGGCATGGACTATGTGCGCAGCAACGAGCTAGAGATTGTTGACGACGCCCTTACCGGCCGGCTAATCCCACAGCCCTGGGGCGAGATCTGCGACGGCGCCGAGAAGCGCCGCATGCTGCAGGAGTGCTGCGACAAGATCGGCTGCACGCCCAAGCAGGCCATCGCGGTGGGCGACGGCGCCAATGATCTGCTGATGATGGGCGAGGCCGGCCTGTCGGTCGCCTTCCACGCCAAGCCCAAGGTGCGTGAACAGGCCATGGTGGCGATCAACAGCGGCGGGCTGGAACAGCTGCTGCAGATCCTGCGATGACACGCGTCGCCGTCGATCTGGCCAAAGCCAGCCGTCTACTCAACCACGGCCCCACGGTGCTGGTCGCCAGCGCGCATGGCGCGCAGCGCGATGTGATGGCCGCGGCCTGGAACATGCCGTTGGACTTCAGCCCGCCCAAGGTGGCGGTGGTGATCGACAAGAACACCTTCACACGTGGCCTGGTAGAGGCCTCGGGCGAGTTCGTGCTGGCCGTGCCCTGCGCGGCGCAGATCGAAATGGTGGTCGGAGTGGGCAACAGCTCAGGGCGCGAGCTTGACAAGTACGCGCACTGGCAGATCGGCACCGAAACCGCATCGCAGGTCGGCGCGCCCCTGATCCAGGGCTGTCTGGCCTGGCTGGAGTGCCGCATCTACCCCGAGCCGCACAACCAGCAGACTTACGACCTCTTTCTCGCCGAAGTGGTGGCTGCCTGGGCCGAGGACTGGGCCTTCAAGGAGGGGCACTGGCAAGACCTGCCCGAGCCGCAACGCGCCATGCACCATCTGGGCGGTGGCAATTTCTTCACCAGCGGCGGGCTGTTGCCGGGAAACCCGCCTACGGCCTGAGACGGATTCCAGAGCTTGCCGGCAGGCGCCATCTGGCGCGATGATGACGCTAGAGCTGCAAACCTGCAGCGGGAGCGCCGATGTCTGCCTTGCCCACCTTTGCCCCGCAGGAACTGGCACTGCTATGCGACTCCCTGGACCAGACCGAACTGGGGCTGCTGTGGGTCGATGCGCAGGCGCGGATCCGGCATGCCAACAGCCGCTTCCAGCAATGGAGCGTCCCTGCAGCCCATCTGCATGAGTGCTTTGCCGAGTTAAGCCAGCAGCGCTGGCAGAGCCTGCTGCGCCAACCGGGCGGTCGCCAGCAAGTCATGAACGTCAGCCTGCTTATGGCCAGCGGCGCGTTGCGCACCTTCGAGCTTCGCTTCATGCCCGCCGCGGCTGCCAACGAGGCCTTGACCCTGATGGTGCTCACCCCGCTGGAGGAGCGCAGCGGACAAGCGGCCATCGGCGCCGTGCAGCGCGAGGTGCTGGAGGCTGTCGCGCTGGGGCGCCCGCTGGCCGCGGTGATGGACCTGCTGTGCCGGCGCGTCGAGGCCATGGCGCCGGAGTTGATGTGCTCGGTGCTGGAGGTCGATCAGCAGGGCCGGCTGCATCCGCTGGCTGCGCCCAGTCTGCCGGCCAGCTACAGCCAGGCATTGGATGGTCTGCAGATCGGCCCCAGCGTCGGCTCTTGTGGCACGGCCGCCTGGCGCCGCAGCCCGGTCGAGGTGCAGGACATCGCCACCGACCCACTTTGGGCGGATTTCAGCGCACTGGCCCTGTCCTACGGTCTCGCGGCCTGCTGGTCCACACCCATCCTGCTGACGCCGGAACGTGTCGGCGCGACCTTCGCGCTGTACTACCGCGAGCCGCGTGCGGTCGCCATCTTCCATCGCCGCATGGTCGAGGCCTGCACCCAGCTGTGCCGCGTGGCGCTGATGCACCAGGAGAACCAGCGCCAGATCGAGCGCCTGGCCTATTACGACGGCGTCACCGGCCTGGCCAACCGCACACTCTTCGGCGAGCGCGCACGGCAGTCGCTGCAGATGGCCGCGCGCATGGACACGCCCGTGGCGATGCTGCTGTTGGATATCGACCGCTTCAAGACCATCAACGACTCGCTGGGCCATCAGGCCGGCGACGAGGTGCTGGCTGAAGTGGCGCGACGCCTGGGCGCCTGCCTGCGCGACACCGACACGCTGGCGCGCCTGGGCGGCGACGAGTTCGTGGCCCTGCTGCCCAGTTGCGGTGCCAGCGATGCTGCGCAGGTGGCAGACAAGCTGATCGAATCGCTGAAGCCAGCACTCAAGCTCAGCAGCGAGGTGATGGCCAGCCTGTCTGCCAGCATCGGCATCAGCATCTACCCGGACGACGGTCAGGACCTGGAGCAATTGCTCAAGCATGCCGACATCGCGATGTACGAGGCCAAGCGGGCGGGCCGTGCATGCGCCCGCTTCTTCTTGCGGGCCATGAATCAGGCGCTGGCCGAGCGGCTGACGCTGGAGACGGCGCTGCGGCGGGCGCTGTCCAGCCAGGGCTTGAGCCTGCATTTCCAACCCAAGCTGCGCCTGATCGATGAGGCCTTGGTGGGTGTCGAGGCCTTGCTGCGCTGGACCGATGCGGAACTGGGCGCCGTACCCCCAGACCGTTTCATCCCGGTGGCCGAGGAATGCGGCCTGATCAATGCGCTGGATGCCTGGGTACTGGAGGCCGCCTGCACCCAGCTGGCGGCATGGCAGCGGGCTGGGCTGGCGGTGCCTGGCGTGGCAGTCAATGTGTCGCCAATGCGCTTCTATCAGGACGATGTGGCGGCCCATGTCCGTCACCTGTTGCACCTGCATGAACTCGATGCGAAACAGCTGACACTGGAGGTCACCGAACGCCTGATGCTGGACGACAATCAGCGCAGCCTTCGGCAACTGGCCGCGCTGCACGCGATGGGCGTGCAGCTTTCGGTGGACGATTTCGGCACCGGCTACTCCAGCCTGAGCTACCTCAAACGGCTGCCGGTTTCCGAGTTGAAGCTCGACAAGAGCTTTGTTCGTGATCTCGAAATCGACCCGGACGACCGCGCACTGGCCAGCGCCGTGATTGGCATCGGCCGCTCACTGGGCCTGGCCGTGGTCGCTGAAGGTGTGGAAACGACAGGGCAGCGCCAGGTGCTGATGGACGCCGGCTGCCCGATTGCCCAGGGCTACGGTCTGGCCCGGCCAATGTCGGCGGAAGCCCTCGAGGTTTGGCTCAGCTCGCGTCCTGCCGCTCGTGCAGAGGCTGCGCGCTGATCACCACGCCATCTTCATCAGCATAGAGCCAGTCTCCCGGACGGATGGTCTGGCCGTGCATCTGCAGCACCAGATCGACGGCACCCTGGCCGCGCCGCTCGGTCGGCATCGGCACATGGCCCAGCGCCAGAATGCCCAGCTGCGCGGCGGCCAGCTCGGCCAGGTCGCGCACGCAGCCGTGAATCAGCAGGCCGGCCCAGCCGTTCTTCGCGGCAGCAGCCGCCAGGTTGCCGCCCAGCAGCGCGCGTCGCATCGAGCCCGCCCCGTCGACCACCAGCACGCGGCCATGGCCGGCGGACTCCACCAGCGACTTCACCATGCTGTTGTCTTCCAGGCAGCGCACCGTCGTCACCGGGCCGGCAAAGCGCGGCAAGGCGCCATAGCGGGCGTATAGCCCGCCGGGCAGCACACGGAAGGCGCCGGTGTCGTCGCTCTTGTGGGCGTCGCAGAAATCGCAGGTGGAGAAAATCATCAGCAGCTCAGTCCTGTGAAGGGGCGGCGAGCACCGTGATGCGGGCGCCGTGCAGGCCGACCACCTGGCCGGCGCGGATCTTGGCCGTCTTGCGGGACTCGTCGCGGCCATCCACCTGCACCAGCCCTTCGGTGATCATCATGCGCGCAGCACCACCGCTCTCGGCCAGGCCGGTGGCCTTCAGCAGCTTGTCCAGCTCGATGAAGTCGCCACGCAGTTCGAAATCAATCTTTTCCATGCGCCGATTGTCCCAGACGCTGACGCGCCGCCTCGCGGATCGCGCTCAGCGTGCTGCGGCTGGTGGAGACATCGGTGGACAGGCGCAGGTGGATCAGCGTGGGCTTGTCAGCGGCCAGTGCGGCCTGCAGAGCCGGGCCGAACTCCTCGGTGTGGTCCACCCTATGCGCGGCCCAGCCATAGGCCAGGGCCAGCTGCACGAAATCCGGATTGAACAGATCGCTGCCAGACACGCGGCCCGGGTATTCGCGCTCCTGGTGCATGCGGATGGTGCCGTAGGTGCCGTTGTCCACCACCACCGAAATCAGCCGATGCGCGCCGTAGCCGGTGGCAGTGGCCAACTCCTGGCCGTTCATCAGGAAGTCGCCATCGCCGGCGATATTGACCACCCAGCGCTGCGGCTGCAGCAGGCTGGCGGCCACTGCGGCGGGCAGGCCGTAGCCCATCGCGCCGCTGGTCGGCGCCAGCTGGGTGCGGCCATGGTGCTGCAGCCCCGGGTACTGGTGGAAGCGGTGCAGCCAGCCGCTGTAGTTGCCGGCGCCGTTGGTGAAAATGGTGCCGTCCGGACATTGCGCCGACAGGGTCTTCACCACCTCGGCCATGTCCAGCGGGCTCACGGCTTCCGCCACCAGATTGGCCAGATAGTCCTGGTGCGCGGCTTCCGCCCAGGCGGACCAGGCCACAGTGTCAGGAGCGGCCAAGGTCTCCAATGCCTGCGCAGCGCAGGACATGCTGGCATTGATCATCAGCTCGGCCTCGTAGACCCGGCCCAGCTCCTCGGCGCCGGCATGGATATGCACCAGGCTCTGAGTCGGGCGCGGCGCCCGCAGGAGGGTGTAGCCGCTGGTGGTCATTTCACCCAGGCGGGGACCGATCGCGAGAATCAGGTCGGCCTCCTTCACCCGCGCTGCCAGCTTGGGATTGATGCCGATGCCCACATCGCCGGCATACAGCGAATGGCGGTTGTCGAACAGGTCCTGGAAGCGGAAGGCGCAGCCCACCGGCAATTGCCAGGCTTCGGCGAAGCGCTGCAGCGCGGCGCAGCTCTCGCGGGTCCAGCCGCCGCCGCCAGCGATGACCAGGGGCTTCTTGGCTTCCAGCAGGCGCTCGCGCAACTCCTCCAGCGCTGCCGGCGCTGGCCAGGCCTGGGCCGGGCGCACCTGCGGCAGCACCGGCGCCGTGGTGTCGCGGGTCAGCATGTCCTCGGGCAGCACAACGACCACCGGGCCGGGACGGCCCTGCAAGGCGGTATGGAAGGCGCACGCCACGTATTCGGGCAGGCGGTCGGCGTCATGCACCTCGCCCACCCACTTGGCCATGCCCAGGGTGCCGGGGCCGAACATCTGGCGGTAGTCGACCTCCTGGAAGGCCTCGCGGTCGCGCTGGTCGCTGGCCACCTGGCCGATGAACAAGACCATCGGCGTGCTGTCCTGAAAGGCCGTGTGCAGGCCGATGCTGGCGTTGGTGGCACCCGGGCCGCGCGTGACGAAGCAGACGCCGGGTCGGCCAGTGAGCTTGCCCTGGGCCTCCGCCATGAAAGCCGCGCCACCTTCCTGGCGGCAGGCGATGAAGCGGATCTGCTCGCGGTGCTCATGAAAGCCGTCCAACACCGCCAGATAGCTTTCGCCGGGCACGCCGAAGACGGTATCAACCCCTTGGGCCACCAGGGCCTCCACCAGCACATGGCCGGCGAGTCGGGCGTCGGAAGAATGGGCGGCGGCGTTGTGTGGGGTCGTCATGAGCACCAATGTAGCGGCGCAGCCGCCCTCAGCGTTTGCGGAAAAGCCCCACCAGCGCGGCGGCGCTCACCCCCAGCAGCAGCGCCAGCGCCGCGCCATAGAACACGCCCGCCGGATGCCCGCCATCCAGTAACGCCCCAAACACGGGCGCCGCCACGGCAAAGCCCACGTCGAGCCCCGAATAGACCGTGCCGTAGACCCGGCCGGTGGCGCCGGGCGGCGCAGCGCGCTTGATCAGCATGTCGCGCGACGGCCCGGCCAGGCCGGTGCCGAAGCCGGCGGCAGCCGCCAGCCCGGCGGCGAACAGGGGCGGCAACAGGCCGCTGGCCACCAGCGCCAGCATCAGCGCTGCACCGCTCATCGCCAAACCGATATTGCGTTCCAGCGTGGCCGAGCGCGCCACCCAGAAACCGCCGATCACCATGCCCAGAGCACCGGCCAGCATGTAGCCGGTGACGACAAAGGCGGTCGCCTTCAGGGGCAGGCCGTAGAGGCTGGTCAGCGCCGGGCTGGCAAAGCTCTGGATGGCACTGAGCGCGGCGGTCGAAAAGAAGAAAAACGAGAAGCACAACCACACCGAGGGAAGGCGCAGGAACGCCAGCGGGTGCTCCTCTTTCAAGGCGGCGGCGCCGGGCTTCTCATGCGCCCAGCTGCCGTCACGATCATCGATAGCGTGGCGCTTCAGCGCCAGCAGCGCCAGCACGCCCAGCGCCACCAGAGCCGTGCCCAGATACGCGAAGCGCCAGTTGCCGCTGAGCTCGCTGATGCCGATCAGAAACACCGGCGCCACCGCCCAACCCAGGTTGCCCGAGATGCCATGCACCGAGAAGGCGTGCCCCAGCCTCGCCTGCGACACGCGTTTATTCAGGATGGTGAAGTCGACCGGATGGAACGGCGAATTGCCCAGCCCCGCCAAGGCCGCGGCCAGCATCAGGCCGGCAAATCCATCGGCCAGCCCCGCGGCCAGCGAGGCCAGCACGAAGCAACTCAAGGCTGCAAACAAGACCGGTCGCGCTCCCCGGCGGTCCACCAGAAAACCAGCCAGCGCCTGCCCGATGCCCGAGATCACGAAGAAGGTGGTGACCAGCAGGCCCAACTCCGAATAGCTCAGGCCGAAGTCCCGGATGAAGGCCGGGAACAATGGCGGCAGCAGCATGTGGAAGAAATGCGAGCAGCCATGCGCCAGGCCAATCAGGCTGATGGTGCTGAAGTCGCGACGGGCCTGGGCGCGGGTCTCCAGCGCAAAGGTGACGGTATTCATGCGGCCATGGTACGCCGCGACGCGCCGGCCCGACGCCGCTGCAGGCCCGTCCGGGCGACAGGCGTTCCACGCGGGCCACAGACCCGCTGCGGCCCCTTGTGCGGCCCCCTAGGCGGCCTCTATGCGGCCCTTTAACCGGGAAGCACCCAGCGCGGTTGGACCTCCTCACGGGATGCGGGCCGGCGCCGGTCCAGCAAGCCCACTCCCAGTTCGGGCCGCGCCACCAGCAAGGCCTCAGGCTCCTGCTGCCACTGACCGCCAGCGGCCATCAGCAACTTGGATTCGCCGCGGCTGAGCACCCCGTCCGCCAGACCCGCAGCGAAGCCGACACTGAGTGCCAGGCGTTGCAGACCCGGATCCTTGATGCACGCCAACCAACGGCGCCACAGCGCCATGTCCGGCTGCCCGCCCTGCGGACACAGTGCCTGGGCATGCGGCTGCATCGAGAGAACGCCTTCAGTGATGACGTCCATGCCCAGGCCCAGGCGCTGCGGCAGGCCCACCTGCTCGATTAAGGCCAGCTCCGCAGCGTGAACCTTGCCATCCACGCCCAGCAGCAGCGCCAGCACCGCGAGCAGGGCTGAGGGGCTGTCGGGCACGAGGTCTTCGGGGGCGGCAGGCGGTAGTTCAAGTGCAGGGACTGATTCGCTGAGCATGGGAACGTTCCATTCAACACAAGAGTGTGTGATGCAGACGATAGCCAAACCGACACCAACCGAAAAAGCAGCATGATTCGACAAATGACTTCTTAAAAACGGAAGCTTCAGAAGATAGTGGTCGAGTCCGGCCAGCGGCACGCCGTCGTGGCCTGCGCTACGATGCCACCCATGAATGAGGTTCTGTTCGACTACACCCGCCAGGACGCCGCCGGCGAAAGCTGCACCGCCCACGCCTGGGCCAAGGTTCCGGTGCCACTGAAGGCGCATGAGCGGCAAGCGCTCAAGGCGCGCGCCGCCGAACTGCTGAAGGCACGCGGCGCCGTGCTGGTGGCGCATTACTACGTCGACGGCGATCTACAGGATCTAGCGCTGGAGACGGGCGGTGTCGTGTCCGACTCGCTGGAAATGGCCCGCTTCGGCCGCGACCATGACGCGCAGACGCTGATCGTGGCCGGCGTGCGCTTCATGGGCGAGACCGCCAAGATCCTGAGCCCCGAGAAGACCGTGCTGATGCCGGATCTGGATGCGACCTGCTCGCTCGATCTCGGCTGCCCGGCCGATGAGTTTTCAGCCTTCTGCGATGCCCATCCGGACCGCACCGTGGTGGTCTATGCCAACACCAGCGCGGCCGTGAAGGCGCGCGCCGACTGGATGGTCACCAGCTCCTGCGCGCTGGACATCGTCAGCGAGCTCAAGGCACAGGGCAAGAAGATCCTGTGGGCGCCCGACAAGCATCTGGGCCACTACATCCAGACCCAGACCGGTGCCGACATGCTGATGTGGCAAGGCGCCTGTATCGTGCATGACGAGTTCAAGGGGCTGGAGCTGGAGCTGATGCGCAAGGCACACCCGGACGCGATGATCCTGGTCCACCCCGAATCGCCGCAGAGCGTGGTGGCGCAGGCCGATGTGGTGGGTTCCACTTCCGCGCTGATCAAGGCCGTGGTGGACGGCACAGCCAAGGAATACGTCGTCGCCACCGACAAGGGCATCCTGCACCGCATGCGTCAGCTGGCGCCGGGCAAGACCCTGATCGAAGCGCCGACGGCCGGCAACAGCGCCACCTGCAAGAGCTGCGCGCACTGCCCCTGGATGGCCATGAACGGTCTGCAGGGCGTGGTCGATTGCCTCGAGCAAGGCTTGGGTGCCATTACGGTCGAGGAAGGCACGCGGCTGAAGGCCCTGGGTTGCATCACGCGCATGCTGGACTTCACTGCGGCGCACAAGGCCCGTGCCGCTGGCCTGGTGCCAGGCATGGGCGCCGCCTGATCCCCGAATTGCGGGCCGGCATGCTTTCTATTCCGGCACTGGCGGCGCTATAAATGCGCATACGCTCACGGCATCCCATGAAAGAGACGGCACCATGACCGACTTCACCTCGCTCTACAACCACCACGAACGCGAAGTCTTCGCCGTCGTGGCCGATATGGCTGCGGAGTTCCCCGCCGTCCGCAGCGACGATCTGCTGGTGGACGTGGCCTGCGTGGCTTTGAACCGCCTGCCGCCGCGCTACATCCGCCACGCGGTCGATTACTCCTTCTACCTGACCGAGCCTGAGCGTCTCGAGATCGACGCCGCCATCCGCGAAGCCGTTACCTACGCCTTTAACTTCGTGCAGGCCCGCGCCGCGCTGCGCGCAAGGCGCTAGGGACGTTGGCTTCAGGCCGGAAGCCCGGCCACGGCGAGCCAAAGCAGCGCGCTGATCGCAATCACCCCCAGCAAGAGGCCCAGGAACAGCCCAGCTCTGAATGGCTGCCCGCGGGGCGCGTGCTGCACCGACTCGCTGCGGTCGCGCAGCGGTCGGCCCAACAAGCGGCTGGCAGTCTTGAGTTCGGCCAGCAGCTTGCCGCGCTCGTGAAATGCGGCCAGATGCAGATGCAGGGGTGGTGCGCCCGGCGTCACGACGACCAGATAGGCCACAAAGGTTTCATGCGCGTCATAGCGCGTCGTGCCACTGTTCTGGTCAAGGACATCGCGCTGGACCTGATGCGAAATCAAGCGCCCTTCGACGCTGTCGATCTGACTCGCCGGATAGCAACGCCAGAACTGGCAATAGCCCATGCCCCAGCCCGCCCACACGTCGCGGCGCTGCGGGTACACCGCCCAGCGGCGCACCAACAGCGCCTGGGCCAGGCCGCTCGCCAGCAGCAGGATGGCAGCCCAGGCCAGCACCAGACGCGCTGCCGGATCGAGCTCGCGGTCGACGTCGAAAGCCGCCAGCGAGGCCGCCACAGCCCCCAGACTCAGCAGCACGCCCAGCGAGAGCTTCAGCGGCCCAAGCGGCTTGCCGAAGTCGCCAAGGTCCTGCAAGTGGCTGCGCGGCGGACGTTTGTAGGATGGATCGGATGGGACTGTCGGCAAGCTCGGCACTCGGGATGGTTTGCTCAGGGCTCACGCTTTGTAGCGCATGCCCCATGAGCCATCAAGACTTGACCCCCAGCCTTCGTCCCATCTTCAGCTGCCGCGCAGACCGCGCTCGGCGATCAGCACTGTCGGGAAGCTTACCGGTAAGGTGCGCGGATAGTCGCGACTGAAGTGCAGGCCGCGGCTCTCGTGGCGCAGCAGGGCCGAGCGCACGATCAGCTCGGCGCAATCGACCAGGTTGCGCAGTTCCAGCAGGTCGCGGGTGACGCGGAAATTCGAGTAATAGTCGTCGATCTCGCCACGCAGCAGATCGATGCGGTGCAACGCACGCTCCAGTCGCTTGGTGGTGCGCACGATGCCGACATAGTTCCACATCAGCAGGCGCAACTCGTCCCAGTTGTGCGAGATCACGACCTGTTCGTCCGCGTCCTCGACCTGGCTTTCGTCCCAGGCTGGCAACGGCGCGCGGTCGGGCTGGGGCTGCCGCAGGATATGGTCGGCACAGGTCTGCCCCAGCACCACGCACTCCAGCAGCGAGTTGCTGGCCAGGCGGTTGGCGCCATGCAGGCCGGTGTAGGTGGTCTCGCCCACCGCATACAGGCCCGGCAGGTCCGAGCAGCCCTGCAGGTCCGTGACCACGCCGCCGCAGGTGAAGTGCACCGCCGGCACCACCGGAATCGGCTGCTTGGCGATATCGATGCCCAGCTGCAGGCAGCGCGCATGGATGGTTGGGAAATGCTCCTTCAGGAAGGCCTCGCCCAGATGGGTCGCATCCAGCCACACATGGTCCAAGCCATGCTTCTTCATCTCGAAGTCGATGGCACGCGCCACGATATCGCGTGGCGCCAGCTCCATGCGCTCGTCATGATCGGCCATGAAGCGACCTCCACCCAGATGCTCCGGCAGCTTGAGGTGACCGCCCTCCCCGCGCAGCGCCTCGGTGATCAGGAAACTGCGCTCCTGCGGGTGGTAGAGGCAGGTGGGGTGGAACTGGATGAACTCCATGTTCGCCACCCGGCAGCCGGCACGCCAGGCCATCGCAATGCCGTCGCCGGTGGATGTGTCCGGGTTTGTGGTGTAGCGGTAGACCTTGCCGGCACCGCCGGTGGCCATCACCACCGCCTGGGCCGGCAGGGCCTCGACGCGCCGCGCATCGATGTCCAGCGCATAGATGCCGTAGCAGCGTGAGGCTTCCTCGCGCTGCACATGGCGCGAGGTGATCAGATCCAGTGCCATCCAGCGCTCGCGCAACTCGATGTTGGGGTGCGCATGGGCCGCCGCCAGCAGTTGGTCGTGGATGGCCTTGCCGGTGGCATCGGCCGCATGCGCGATGCGGCGCACCGCATGGCCGCCTTCACGCGTCAGGTGCAGGCCCAGCGGGCCGCTGTCATCCGGTGTGAAGGGCACGCCCTGCTCGACCAGCCAGGCCACCGCCTGCGCACTGCGCTCGGCAATGAAGCGCGCCGTGGCCTCGTCGACCAGGCCGGCGCCGGCATCCTGGGTGTCCCGCACATGGCTCTCGATGCTGTCGTCACTGCCCAGCACGCCGACGATGCCCCCTTGAGCCCAGGCCGTGGCCGACTCGCCGAGCCCGCGCTTGGCCAGCACGATGACGGGCACCTGGTCGGCCAGATGAAGAGCCACCGTCAGACCGGCCAGGCCAGCACCCACGATCACCACAGGAAGAACAGCAGCAGCACCAGAAGCAGCGGTCATTGAAAAGAAGCCAGCGACGCCGTCATCACGGCGTCATCAAAGGCAGATTCGAGCAGGGAGCACGATTCTAAGGACGACGCAGCCTCTGCGCCCTCCAGCGGCGCCGCTATCATCCCGGCCAGTTCAAACCGGGAGTTGATGTTGGACCTTGTTTTGCTGGCGAAAGCCGCCGTGATGGGCGTGGTCGAAGGGTTGACCGAGTTCCTGCCCATTTCCTCGACCGGCCACCTGATCCTGGCCGGCGCGCTGCTGGGCTTCGATGACGCCAAGAGCAAGGTCTTCGACATCGCCATCCAGACCGGCGCCATCCTGGCGGTCATCATCGTCTACTGGCAAAAGCTGCGCGATACCGCCGCTGGCATTGCCAGTGATGCGGCCGCGCGCCGCTTCGTGATCAACGTCGCCATCGGCTTCCTGCCGGCCGTCATCCTGGGCCTGCTGTTCGGCAAGGCGATCAAGGCGCACCTGTTCACGCCCACGGTGGTGGCCAGCGCCTTCATCATCGGCGGCTTCATCATCCTGTGGGCCGAGCGCCGGCCGGCCTCGGCTGTGCGTGTCCAGGATGTGGACCAGATGACGCCGCTGGACGCACTCAAGGTGGGCCTGGTGCAGTGCCTGGCGATGGTGCCGGGCACCAGCCGCTCCGGGGCCACCATCATCGGCGGCATGCTGCTGGGCTTGTCGCGCAAGGCGGCCACCGACTACTCCTTCTTCCTGGCCATCCCGACCCTGATCGGTGCTGGCCTCTACAGCCTCTACAAGGAGCGCGCGCTGCTCAGCGTCGCCGATCTGCCGATGTTCGGTGTCGGCCTGCTGTTCTCCTTCATCAGCGCCTGGATCTGCGTGCGCTGGCTGCTGCGCTACATCTCCACCCACAACTTCGTGCCCTTCGCCTGGTACCGGATCGTGTTCGGCCTGGTGGTGCTGGGCACCTCCTGGAGCGGCCTGGTCGTCTGGTCCGCCTGAGTGCCAAGCAGCCGGCCGGCAACTCGACCGGGCCGGCTTTGAGATAATCGCGCCATGACGATCACCATCAAATCCGCGGCCGACATCGCCGCGATGCGCATCGCGGGCCGCCTGACCTCCGAGGTGCTGGACATGCTGGGCCAGCATGTGAAGCCCGGCATCACCACCGAGCAGCTCGACAAGATCGCGCATGACCACATCGTCCATGTGCAGAAGGCCATTCCCGCACCGCTGAACTACCAGCCGGCCGGCTACACGCCCTACCCCAAGTCGATCTGCACCTCGATCAATCACCAGGTCTGCCACGGCATCCCGAACGACCGCCCGCTGAAGAACGGCGACATCGTCAATATCGACGTCACCGTGATCAAGGACGGCTGGCATGGCGACAGCAGCCGCATGTTCGTGGTCGGTGAAGGCTCCATCGCGGCCAAGCGCCTGTGCAGCTTCACCTACGAGGCAATGTGGAAGGGCATCCAGAAGGTCAAGCCCGGTGCACGCCTGGGCGATATCGGCCATGCCATCCAGACCTTCGCCGAGAACGCCGGTTTTTCGGTGGTGCGCGAGTTCTGCGGCCATGGCATCGGACAGGTCTTTCATGAAGAGCCGCAGGTGCTGCACTACGGCCGCCCCGGCACGCTGGATGAGCTGGTGCCCGGCATGGTGTTCACCATCGAGCCGATGATCAACGCCGGCCGGCGCGAGATCAAGGAAATGGGCGACGGCTGGACCATCGTCACCAAGGACCGCTCGCTGTCCGCGCAGTGGGAACACACCATCGTCGTGACCGACACCGGCTACGAGGTGCTGACCGTGTCGGACGGCAGCCCGCCGCCGCCGGCCTTCATCACCGGCTAAGCCGTCGATGAGCAGCGTGCAGGTGATCGACAGCGCCATACTGCGCCAGCAATTCAAGACCGGCAAGCAGGAACTGCTGCAAGCCTTCCGCGAAGCCCGGCCGACGATTGCCGCCGCTTCAGCGCTGATGCGCAAGCTGGCGCGCCACGTCGATGCAACGCTGCAGACCCTGTGGCGCCAGGCCGGCCTTCCGGAAGCCGCCGCGCTGGCAGCCGTCGGAGGCTACGGACGCGGTGAGCTGTTTCCCTACTCCGACGTCGATGTGCTGGTGCTGCTGCCCGACGGCATGGAAGCACACCAGCCCGGCGCGCTGAAGTCCAGCATCGAGGCCTTCATCACCGCCTGCTGGGATGTGGGGCTGGAGATCGGCTCCTCGGTGCGCACGCTGGGTGAATGCCTGGGCGAGGCCGCTGGGGACGTGACCGTGCAGACCGCGATGCTGGAGTCGCGCTGCCTGGCCGGCTCCAAGCCGCTGTACAAGCGTTTCGAGCAGAAGTTGGCCGCAGCGATGGACGCACGCGCATTCTTCCGGGCCAAGACGCTGGAGATGCGCCAGCGCCATACCAAGTACGCCGACACGCCTTATGCGCTGGAGCCCAACTGCAAGGAAAGCCCCGGTGGACTGCGTGATCTGCAAGTACTGATCTGGATTGCCCGCGCCGCCGGCCTGGGCAAGACGTGGCCCCAACTGGCGGCCAAGGGGCTGATCACGCCCTTCGAGAGCCGGCAGTTGCAGCGCAACGAAGGCTTGCTGAGCCTGATCCGCTGCCGCCTGCACGCGGTGGCCGGCCGGCGCGAAGACCGTCTGGTGTTCGACCTGCAGACCGCTGTGGCCGAGAGTTTCGGCTACCAGCCCAAGGGCAGTCAGCGCACCTCGGAAGTGCTGATGCGGCGCTACTACTGGGCAGCCAAGGCGGTGAGCCAGCTCAACCAGATCCTGATGCTGAATCTGGAAGAGCGCATCAACGGCTCGGCCGATGCGCCTATGCGCCGCATCAACGCCCACTTCCTGGACCGCGCCGGCATGCTGGAGGTGGATGGCGATGACCTGTTCGAGCGCGAGCCGCATGCCATCCTGGAAACCTTCCTGGTCTACCAGCAGACACCGGGTATCAAGGGCCTGTCGGCACGCACGCTGCGGGCGCTCTACAACGCACGTGGACTGATGAACAGCGCCTTCCGGCGCGACCCGGCCAACCGCGCGCTGTTCATGCAGATCCTGCAGCAGCGCGAGGGCCAGACCCACGCCTTCCGGCTGATGAACCAAACCTCGGTGCTGGGCCGCTATCTGTGGGTGTTCCGGCGCATCGTCGGCCAGATGCAGCACGACCTGTTCCACGTCTACACGGTGGACCAGCACATCCTGATGGTCCTGCGCAATGTACGGCGCTTCTTCATCCCCGAGCACGCCCACGAGTACCCGTTCTGCAGCCAGCTGGCGGCCCAGTTCGACAAGCCGCATCTGCTCTATATCGCCGCGCTGTTCCACGATGTGGCCAAGGGGCGCGGCGGCGACCATTCCGATCTGGGTGCGGTCGAGGCACGGCGTTTCTGCCGCGACCATGGCCTCAGCAAGGATGAGGCTGAACTGGTGGTGTTCCTGGTCCAGCATCACCTGACGCTGTCGCGCGTGGCGCAGAAGGAAGACCTGTCCGACCCCGAGGTGATCGCCGCCTTTGCGCGCCAGATGCGTGATGCGCGCCACCTCACCGCGCTCTACCTGCTGACGGTGGCCGACATCCGCGGCACCAGCCCCAAGGTCTGGAATGCCTGGAAGGGCAAGCTGCTGGAAGACCTGTATCGCCTGACGCTGCGCGCCCTGGGCGGCGCCAAGCCCAATCTGGAGGCCGATATCGAGGCCCGCAAGCAGGAGGCTCGGCAGATCCTGGCGCTGCACTCGATGCTGCCGGACACCGAGACCCCGCTGTGGGCCACGCTGGCGCTGAGCTATTTCGCCCGCCACGACGCCGGCGATCTGGCCTGGCATGCACGCTCGCTGTGGCGCCATGTCGAGTCCGGCCAGCCCATCGTGCAGGCCCGGCCTTCGCCGGTTGGCGAGGGCTTGCAGGTGCTGGTCTACGCCCCCGATCAGCGCGACCTGTTCGCGCGCATCTGCGGCTATTTCGACAGTGCCGGCTTCAACATCCTGGATGCCAAGGTCCACACCACGCGCAGCGGCTATGCACTGGACACCTTCCAGGTGATCAGTGCCGACAGCGACCAGCATCACCGCGACCTGGTGTCGTTGGTGGAAGCCAAGCTGGGCCAGGCCCTGACAGCGCAAGGCGCGCTGCCCGAGCCGCGTCGCGGGCGCCTGTCGCGCCGCGTCAAGTCCTTCCCGTTCACGCCACGCATTTCCTTGCATCCGGACGAGCGCGCCACCGCGTGGCTGCTGTCCATCAGCACCAGCGACCGCACCGGTCTGCTTTACGCGATTGCGCGCGTGCTGGCCCGACATGGCATCAATCTGCAGCTCGCCAAGATCTCGACGCTGGGCGAGCGCGTGGAAGACACCTTCTTGCTGGACGGCGCAGCGCTGCAGCAGAACCGCAGCCAGCTTCAGATCGAAACCGAGTTGCTGGACGCGGTTTCGCTGCCGGCATGAGCCTCCGGCCCCCTGGCCCCCTCGCCCCTTTGCGATGACATCCGCCCACACCATAGAAGTCAGCGACGCGCTGGCCGAGCTGAGCCGCTTTGACGCCGTCATCGATGTGCGCTCGCCGTCCGAGTTCGCCGAGGATCATCTGCCCGGCGCGCTGAACTGGCCGGTGCTCGACGACGAGCAGCGCCGCCTTGTCGGCACGCTCTACAAGAGCTCGCCCTTCGAGGCGCGCAAGATCGGTGCCGCCCTGGTGGCGCGCAATATCGCCAAGCATCTGGATGCCCACGCGCAGGAACTGCCCAAGAGCTGGCGACCGCTGGTGTATTGCTGGCGCGGTGGCCAGCGCTCCGGCGCGATGAGCTGGTTTCTGGGTCAGATCGGCTTCCGCTCGCGCCAGTTGCAAGGCGGGTACAAGGCTTACCGGGCGCAGGTTCGCCTCGACCTGGAGAACCTGCCCGCACGCCTGCGCTATCGCGTGATCTGCGGCCGCACCGGCAGCGGCAAGACCCGCCTGCTGAAGGCGCTGGAAGTCGAAGGCGCGCAAGTACTGGACCTTGAGGGCCTCGCCTGCCACCGCGGCTCCGTGCTGGGCGCCCTGCCTGAGCAGCCGCAGCCCAGCCAGAAGCGCTTCGACAGCCTTTTGTGGAGCCGCATGCGCAGCCTCGATCCTGAGCGGCCGGTCTTTGTCGAGAGCGAGAGCCGCAAGATCGGACAACTGCGCGTGCCCGAATCGCTGCACGAGCGCATGCGCGCCAGCAGCACCTGCATCTGGGTGGATCTGCCCGAGGCTGAGCGTGTGACGCTGCTGCTGCAGGACTATGCGCACTTCATCGCCAATCCGCAGGCCTTCTGTCAGCAGCTCGACGCACTGACCACGTTGCGTGGTCGCGACCGGGTGCACGGCTGGCAGACCATGGCACGCGCTGGCGAGTGGCCAACCGTCTTTGCCGAGCTGATGCGTGAGCATTACGACCCGGGCTACGAACGCTCGCTTCGCAATCACTATCCCCAGCTTGATGCGGCTCTGCAGCTGCCACTGGCCGGCGCCTCGGAACAAGAGATGCGAAGCGCCGCCCGGCAACTGCTGGCCAACGCGAATTGAGCACGATCAAGAACTATCGGAGACAAGACGGGCATGATGGAGATGACGATGCGCACCGACAAAGCCCTGCAGGAATCCCGCCGCTTCGGCGTCAAGCCCGTGCCCGTGTTGCGGCCGCTGGGCTGGCTGGCACGCGGCTGGCAGGATCTGCGGCGCTGCCCCGGCCCCTCGCTGCTGCACGGTCTGCTGATGACCCTGGGCGGTGCGCTGATTTTTTGGATCGCCCATGAACGCTTCTGGCTGCTGGCTGCTGCTTTCAGCGGCTTCCTGCTGGTGGCGCCGATTCTGGCCACCGGCCTGTACGCCCTGAGCCGCGATATCGAGCGCAACAAGCCGGTGGGCCTGGCCACCGTAATCGAGGCTTGGCGCCCGCACGATGGCCGGCTGATGGGCTTCGGCCTGCTGCTGGCCCTGGCCGGCACCGGCTGGGTGCTGTGCTCCGCCGCGTTGATCACGGGCTATGCCAGCGCACCGGTGGACAAGCCGATCGACTTCGCGCGCCACGTGGTGCTGGCCGAGCACTCGCTGCTGTTCGAGGCCTGGCTGGCGTTGGGCGCCTTGCTCGCCGCGCCGGTGTTCGCCTCCAGTGTGATCGCCATCCCCATGCTGCTGGACCGCCGCGACCAGTCACTCAGCATCCTGGGGGCCGTGTTCACCAGCTGGCGCGTGGTGATGGAACACCCGCAGGCCCTGGCCTTGTGGGCCTTCCTGCTGATGGCACTCACCGGCCTGGGCATGCTGTCGATGATCGGCCTGATCGTCGTGCTGCCCTGGCTGGGTCATGCCAGCTGGCATGCCTACCGCGACCTGGTCGGCACACGCGACTGATCGCCTACAAGCCCGCCACCCCACCATGTTCGGTTACAGCGAAGAGCAAATTGCGCAGTTCGGCCTGACCTTTGGCGTCAGCGCCTTCATGCTCTACATGGTGTTCATCATCCTGCAGCTGGCACGCGAGTCGAAGGCCGGGCGCTTCGGCACCTTCATCCTGCTGCTGGGTCTGGGCTTCGGCCTGTTGGGTTTCGCGGCCAAGGGTCTGATCAAGTACTTCCTCGGCGGGCTCGGCGAATGAGCGGCGAGCGTCCCCCCGCGGCACCACCGGCCAAGCTGAGCAGCCGCATCTTCCGCCATTCGCGCTTCGAGGACGCGCAGGCGTTGATCACCGGCACGCTGTTCGTCGCGCTCGGCGTGGCGCTGTTCAAGCAGGTCGGCATGCTGACCGGCGGCACCGTGGGCATTGCCTTCCTGATGCACTACCTGAGTGGCTGGCCCTTCGGCGCGCTGTTCTTCTGCATCAACCTGCCCTTTTACTGGCTGGCCTGGCAGCGCATGGGCGCCGCCTTCACCGTGAAAACCGTGCTGGCAGTGGCACTGATGGCGGTGCTGGCCGAGGTGCTGCCGCGCTGGTTGCAGTTCGCCGAACTGAACGCCTTGTTCGCAGCCATCGCTGGCGGCCTGCTGATCGGCGCCGGCATGCTGATCCTGTTCCGCCACCGCGCCTCACTGGGCGGCCTGAACGTGCTGGTGCTGTATCTGCAGGAGCGCTACGGCTGGCGTGCCGGCTATGTGCAAGCCGGCCTGGACGCCTTGATCCTGCTATGCGGCCTGTCCTTTGTCAGCTGGGACCGCATCGGCCTGTCGCTGCTGGGCATGGCGGCGATCAATGCAGCGCTGGCGATCAACCACAGGCCCGGCCGTTACATGGCGGCTTGAGTCGGCGCCTGACGCAAGGCCGAAGAGAAAGCGAAGCGCAGGAAGTGCGCGGCCGAGGTCTCAGTCTTCCAGCCCGTCCAGCGCCTTCTGGTAACGGTTGACATGCGAGCGTTCGGCCTTGGCCAGCGTCTCGAACCAGTCGGCGATCTCATCGAAGCCTTCTTCGCGCGCGGTCCTTGCCATAGCCGGGTACATCTCGGTGTACTCATGCGTCTCGCCGGCCACCGCGGCCTTCAGGTTGTCACGCGTCCGACCAATAGGCAGGCCCGTCGCGGGGTCGCCTACCGCCTCGAGAAACTCCAGGTGCCCGTGCGCATGGCCGGCCTCGCCTTCGGCAGCGGAGCGGAACAGCGCCGCCACATCGGTGTGTCCCTCGATGTCCGCCTTGTTCGCGAAGTACAAGTAGCGCCGATGGGTTTGCGACTCACCCGAGAAGGCCGCCTTGAGGTTCTGCTCGGTCTTCGATCCCTTCAATCCCATGCGACTCTCCCCCGTGATGTGAACTCTGCAATCAGTAACGGACGGCCGACGTCAGCAGCAACAGCCCCTGACTCACGCCCCTGCGCTTCACAGCAATGCGCTGTACCAGCGCAGATCCAGCAGCTTGCGTGCCAGCTGATGGCTTCGCCCTTGCGGATCGGCCAGATCGTTCAGGATGCTGAAGTGGTTGAAGCCGGCCAGTTCCTCGCACAGCGCCACCGTGCGCTCGCCCCAGGCCTGGCGCAGCAGCTGTGCCTGCCTCTTGAACTCCTCGCTCTCCTGAGCGCCAACCACGGCGTAGACCGGAGCCCTGGGCGCAGGAAAGTTGATGGGGCTCAGACGCCTGACCGCGTCGGCATCCAGCTTCAAGTCGCCCTGCAGAAAGGGTGTGCGCATGATGGGCCCCAGATCGTGCAGCCCGGAGATCGACAACACGCCTTTGACCAGCTGACGCGGCAGGTCATGGCCCACCGCCTTCCAGTCGCAGCAGGCCAGCATGCTGGCCAGATGTCCGCCGGCAGAATGCCCGGCCAGCACGATCTGATTGGGATCGCCCCCGTAATCAGCCGCATGTCGCCACACCCAGGCCAGCGCCTGCGTCAGCTGCAGCGGAATGCGATCCATGCCGACACCCGGGCACAGCCCGTAGTTGGGAATCACCACCATCGCGCCTTCGTCGGTGAAGACCGGAGCCACAAAGGACTGATCCGACTTGTCCAGCGCCCGCCAATAGCCCCCGTGGATGAACACCAGCACCGGGCTGCGCACGCTGTGCTCGGTCTGCGCTTCGAACACATCGAGGCGCTCCATCGGTCCGTCGCCGTAGGGCAGATCGAGCCGGCTGGCCAGCCGTTCGCGCGAAAACGCCGAGGCCTCAGCCCAGCGCTCCAGAATGCGGGCCGCATCGGGCACACGGGCCCGGTTGTTGTACTGGACATCGAACCATTCGGGGCTTTGGACACGCATCGTGCTTGACTCCTGACTCAGTGCAGAGCTTACTTGGGCCACAGTGTCCGATTTCCGACCCGCAACGACGCTGCCGTAAACCCGCGGTGCCCTGACCGCGCCAGCCCGGCGTGCGCGTGCAGGACACGACATTGCCGGTAAGCTGCGCCCAATGAGCATCGCCCCCGCGCCATCATCGCAAGGCCCAGCAACCGATCCCACTCCCATCGTCGGTCTCGGGGCCTCGGCAGGCGGTCTGGCAGCGCTGGAGCAGTTTCTTGCCCAGGTGCCGGCTGCCAGCGGCCTGGCCTACGTTGTCGTCCAGCATCTTGACCCGACCCACAAGGCCATGCTGGCCGAACTGCTGCAACGCTGCACCGCGATGCCGGTCCTTGAAGTCCTGAGCTCACAGCCGATCGAAGCCGACGTGGTGTACGTGATCCCGCCCAATGCCGAGCTGACCGTTCTGGGCAACCGGCTTCATCTGGCGGCGCCGAGCCAGCCACGCGGTCAGCGCCTGCCCGTCGACCTGCTGTTCAGCTCGCTGGCGCGCGAACTGGGGGTGCGCGCTGTCGGCGTGGTGCTGTCAGGCATGGGCGCAGACGGCACCCAGGGTCTGCAGACCATCAAGGCTCAGGGCGGCATGACGCTGGCGCAGCAGCCCGAATCGGCCCAGTTCGATTCGATGCCACGCAGCGCCATCGCCTCGGGCTGCGTCGACATCATTGCCGAGCCGGCCGACATGCCGGCTCGCATCCTGGCGATGACTCGGCAGCCACTCAGCTCGCCCGCTGAAGCCGCAAGCAGCCCGCCACAGCTGAAGGCGATCCTGGGCCTGGTTCAAGAGCACACCCGTCATGACCTGACCCTCTACAAGTCCAACACCCTGCTCAGGCGCATCACACGGCGCATGGGCGTGCACGACCTCGGCAGCCTCGACGCCTACGAGAACTTTCTGCGCCAGAACCCACAAGAGATCGACCTGCTGTTCAAGGAAGTCCTGATCGGCGTGACAGCCTTCTTCCGCGACCCCGACGTCTGGCTCGAACTCAAGGATGCGGTGTTGCCGCAGCTGCTCGCACGGCACAGCGCCGAAGAGCGCAAGCTGCGCGCCTGGATTGCCGGCTGTTCGACCGGCGAGGAAGCCTATTCGCTGGCCATGGCCTTCAGTGAAGTGCTCGACGCGTGGCCCGAGTACCAGGACTTCACCCTGCAGATCTTTGCCACCGACCTGAGTGCCGACGCGATGGCGCGAGCACGCAGCGGTCACTACCCCGCGGCCATCGCGCAGGACTTGTCGCCCGAGCGCCTGGCGCACTTCTTCACCGTGCAGGCCGGCGGCTATCAGATCAACAAGCAGCTGCGCGAGATGGTGCTGTTCGCCCAGCACGACGTGATCCTTGATCCGCCCTTCACCCGGCTGGACCTGCTGTCCTGCCGCAATCTGCTGATCTATTTCAGCGTGCCGCTGCAGCAGCGACTGGTCGCGCTGTTCCATTACAGCCTGCGGCCGGGCGGCGTGCTGCTGCTGGGCGGCTCGGAGACCGTGGGGCGCTCGCAATCGCTGTTCAGGCCGCTGCACCAGAAGTCGCGGCTATATTGGCGAAACCACAGCGGCGGCCCGGTTGGCGCCTTGCACTTCCCCACCCAGCGCCGCCTCAGCGCCAGAGCTGCAGCGCAGGAGCCTCACCTGATCCACTCCAACGCCACACCCGCCAACCTGCAATCGCTGGCTGACCAGCTGCTGCTGCAGGCGTTCTCGCCGGCTGCCGTGCTGGTCACCGAAGCCGGCGACATCGTCTACATCAATGGACGCACCGGCCGTTACCTCGAGCCCGCGGCCGGCCGGGCCAACTGGAACATCCATGTAATGGCCCGCCCAGGCCTGCGTGCCCAGCTGGCGGTGGCGCTGCGCAGCGCGACACAGTCCGGCACACCGGTCGAGCTGCGCGGCTTGCGCATCGATGACGAGGCGCCGGCCATGGTCGACATCACGGTGCAGCCGGTGCTGCAGCCCCAGGCGCTGCAAGGCATGGTGATGATCGCCTTTCGCGACGCGGCGCAGGCGCCGCACAAGCGCAGCCGCCGTGCGGCACCGGCCGGCACGGTCGATGCCGCCGTCAGCGAGGAGCTGATCCGCTCGCGCGAAGAGATCCGCGCCTTGCGCCAGGAAATGCATGCATCCCAGGAAGAACTGCAGGCGGCCAACGAGGAGCTCCAGTCCACCAACGAAGAACTGCAGTCGGCCAATGAAGAGCTGACCACCTCCAAGGAGGAGGCGCAGTCGATGAACGAGGAACTGCAGACCATCAACGGCGAACTGCAGGCCAAGCTGGACGATCTGGCTCTCGCGCAGAGCGATATGCAGAACCTGCTCAACAGCACCGACATCGCCACGCTGTTCCTCGACAAGGGGCTCAACGTGCGGCGCTTCACCGAGCAGATCACCCGAGTGATCCATCTGCGCGAAGGCGACATTGGCCGGCCGCTCAGTGAGCTGGCCAGCACCTTGATCTACCCCGACCTGAACGCCGACGTGAGGGAAACGCTGCGCACCCTGGCCTTCACCGAGAAGCAGATCGCCACCACCGATGGCCGCTGGTTCACCGTACGCATCATGCCCTATCGCACCCAGTCCAATGTGATCCAGGGCGCGGTGATCACCTTCGTGGACATCACACGCGCAAAAGAACTGGAAGCCCGGCTGCGCAAGGCGTAGAGTCAGCACAGCCCACCACTTTCGCGCACTGGCCTGCTTGAGCATCATGAGCACTTCTGCTGGATCACCGAACGAGCTGCGACGCAAGGCTGCACAGCGGCTCCAGTCCGCCCAAGGTCCCCAGCAGGTGACTGCCATCGCGGTCGATGCACTGGCCGCCTTGCATACCCTGGCCGAGTCGCCCAGCAAGGCGGAGGACGCACTGGCGCTGCTGCATGAACTGCAGGTGCATCAGGTTGAGCTTGAGCTTCAGGCCCAGGCGCTGCGTGAGTCGCGGCTGGAGTTGGAGTCCGCGCTGCAGGTCTCGGGCGAACGTTTCGACCGTCTTCCGGTCGCCTGTTTCACCCTGGACGAACAGTTGGTGGTTTGCGAACTCAACCGGCGGGCGGCCGATGCGCTGGGCATGGATCAGGCGCTGGCTCAAGGGCTGCTGCTGGATGGATTTCTGTCGGTGCAGCAGGCGCAAGCACTGCGAGCGATGATCGCCCAGCTGCAGCCCGACGCGCCGGCACGCGAGTTGCCGCTGCAACTGCAGGCCCGTGACCAGTCGGTTCGCCAGGGCCAGCTGCGATTGAGCCGTACAGGCCACGATCCGCTGGTGCTGGCCTGCTTCTGGGAAGCGGCCTAGCAGACGGGTCTCAACCGCCCTTGCCGCGCCCCGCCAGCAACACTGCAAGGCCCAGTGCAATCGCGGCAACGCCGGCCCACACGGGAATGTTGATCGTTTCCTTCTCCGTTACGGAGAGTTCGATCGGACCGATCTTGGCTTCGTGCGTCTCCCGCGTGTAGCTGAAGCTGCCATAGGCCAAGCCCAGCACGCCAGCGACGATCAGTACCAGGGCGGCAATCCTGAAGTTATTCATATCGAAAGGCCTTCTTGGATCAAGTGGCGCTAGACGCGCCGGCCCTGGATCACGCGGACCAGGATCACGACGATGGCAATCACCAGCAGCAGATGGATGAGACCGCCCATGGTGTATGACGTCACGAGACCCAACAGCCAGAGCACGACCAGGATGACAACCAGTGTTTCGAGCATGGCAACTCCATCTAGGTTCAGGAACTGCCCCGCCAAGGCGGGGCGCGCACGCGTTCAGCGCTGCGGCCGTTCAAGGGCGCACGGCAATCTCGTTGCGCACCGCCTTCACACCGCTGACATTGCGCGCGATGCTCTCGGCCGTGCTGCGCTCATTGCTGCTCTTGGCGAAGCCTGACAGCAGCACCGTGCCATTCAAGGTCTCTATGTGGATGCTGGCCGCATCGACCGCCTTGCTCTCGACAAAGCGGCTCTTGATCTGTGTCGTGATGGTGGCGTCGTCGATATAGGCGCCAACACTTTCCTGGCCGCGGGTGACGGCACAGCCGCTGGTGATGAGCAACGCCGCAGTGGCAACGAGGGTGGCGGCAAGCAGTTGGCGAGTGATCATGGTGTGTTCCTGTGAGATGAGCGGGATCGCAGCTGAAGCATGGCGCCAGGCGTGCGCCGGGTCTGTGCGCTAGCGAACTGTCGCCCTGTGTTCGGCAACGCACCGGACAGGCTTCACCCGAGCGCTAGCCTGGGCCGTTTGCTGGAGCCGCTATGCAGTTGCATGAATGGATTTGGATTGGTTTCGCGCTGGTAGTCGGTGCGGGCGCGCTTGCGGGCTGCGGCGCCGTACCTCAAGGCGTTCCCGAACGGATGGCGCATCGGCCTGACTCTGTCGTTCCGATTCAGGGGGCACAGGGCCTGCTGACGGCCAAGCGCAGCGCAACGCTGCTCGACCAGATCGAGCGCAGCGTCAGCGATACCGGCATCTTCGACGAGCACTTGGCACGCGAGGAAGCCATTGCGAGCGGCCCCTTGACCACCGGCAACCGGGTGCTCCTGCTGCAGGATGGCCCCGCCACCTATCAGGCCATGCTGGCGGCCATCCTGGACGCGCGAGATCACATCAACCTGGAGACCTACATCCTCGATGACGACGATGTCGGCCGGCGTTTCGCGCAGGCGCTGATCGAAAAGCGCCGCCAGGGTGTGGTGGTCAACCTGATCCGTGACAGCGTCGGCACGCTGGGCACGCCAGAGGCCTTCTTCGAGCAGCTGGTGGCCGGCGGCGTGAGCGTGCTGGAGTTCAACCCCATCAATCCGCTCGATGCGCGCGCCGACTGGAGCCTCAACCAGCGCGACCACCGAAAGCTGCTGATCGTCGACGGACGCACCGCCTTTCTGGGCGGCATCAACATCAGCAGCGTCTATTCAGGCGGCTCCTTCAGCAAGGGCTGGAAGCCCAGGCCGCGCGGCACACCGGCTTGGCGCGACACCGATCTGCAGCTGCAGGGCCCGGTGGTGGCCGAGCTGCAGCAGATGTTCCTGAGCAGCTGGCAGGCCCAGCAAGGC
This sequence comes from Roseateles sp., assembly GCF_044373315.1. Taxonomy (GTDB): domain Bacteria; phylum Pseudomonadota; class Gammaproteobacteria; order Burkholderiales; family Burkholderiaceae_C; genus JACDQM01. The sequence continues at coordinate 63,915 of NZ_JBILQK010000007.1, forward strand.
GCGCCCCTGCAGCCGGCCGACTACCTGCCGCGCAGCGAAGCGGCCGGCCAGGAGGTGGTGCGTGCCATCGCCAGTGCCCCGGGCGAAGCGGTCAGCCAGATCTACGCCACGCTGCTGTCAGCCATCGCCAGCGCGCGCCGCAGCGTGCAGATCACGCAGGCCTATTTCGTCCCCGACCCGCAGCTGCTGCAGACGCTGCAAGCTGCCGCGGCACGCGGAGTCGACGTGCGCCTGATCCTGCCCGCCCGCAGCGACAGCGGGCTGGTCTTCCATGCCGGCCGCAGCCATTACCAGCGCCTGCTGGACGCCGGCGTGAAGATCCATGAGCGGCGCGGCGTGATCCTGCATGCCAAGACGGCGCTGATCGATGGCGTCTGGGCCACCGTGGGCTCGACCAATCTGGACTGGCGCAGCTTCGTGCACAACCACGAGCTCAATGCCGTGGTGCTGGGCGCCGCCTTCGGCCGCCAGATGCAGGCCATGTTCGCTGCCGATCTGGCGGCGTCGGACGAGATCACGCCGGCGCAGTGGCGGCAGCGCCCGTTGCTGCTGCGGGTAAAGGAGGGATTCGCGCGCCTGTGGGCCTACTGGCTGTAGGCCCGACGCGTCGTCAATCGGCCGGCGCTGCGCTGAAGAACGCATAGCGGCTGCGTTCGCGCTTGGCCCTGTACATCGCGGCATCAGCATGCCGGATCAACTCGGCCACGCTGGCGCCATCGGCCGGGCACAGCGCGATGCCGATGCTCGCCCGTACCGACAGCTGCAAGGGGCCGATCTTCATCGGCGCAGCGACCGCGTCAAACAGCTTGGCCGCCAGTTCCTCCAGCTGGCTGCGCGTCGAACCACAGGCGCGCAGGCAGGCGAACTCGTCGCCGCCGAGGCGGCTGATCATGTCCTCGCTCCGCACCACCCGATTCAGCCTCGTGGCGACGATGCGCAGCAACTCGTCGCCCACATCGTGTCCATGGTCATCATTGATGGGCTTGAACTTGTCGAGGTCCAGATAGAGCAAGGCCAATGGGGCCTGTCCGGGCTCGCGATGCGCCAACGCATGCCCCAGACGTTCGAGAAAGAAGCGCCGGTTGGGCAGCTGGGTCAGCGCATCGTGCAAGGCCTGATGGCGGGCCTGGCGCTCACCGTCCTGCGTGCCGCGCAACTCAGCCTGCGCCTGAGCCAGCGCCACTTGGGTGTCGAACACCTGCAACTCCAGCGCATGCAGACGCGCCTGCTCCAGCTGCAAGCCGTCGCGCAGCTGCTCCAGCATCTGTGTGCAGCTGTGCAACTCGCTCTGAGCGGTCTGCGAAGCCGTCGCACCCTGCGGCTCGACCAGACGCTTGAGCCGCTCGACCACATGGCTGAGCGTGATCTCCCAATCGGCGCCGGCGCCGGTCGCGGCGCGTGAAGCCACATGGGCCAAGCCCGGCTCAACGGCCGGATGGCTGATGCCGTTGCTGCCTTGCAGCAGCGCGCGTGCCGAACCCAGTTCGGCCGCCTCGCGTGCCGCGCCTGAAGACGCTGAACCGGGGGGGGATCCCATCGTTTTCATCCAGGCAAGCTCATGGCGATCGCACCGGTGCGCGTGGGTTCAACGCTTCTTGACCCGCGGGGCCGGCAGACTGGCGATCACGGCGATGCCAGGCACGATCAGGGGAGCCACCGGCGGCGGCTGCTTGGGCTTCTTCGCTTCCTTGTTGCCGCGCTGATGCTTGCTCATGGGGGAAACCTTCCTGTTGCTGCGCTTGGCAGCCCCGAGCGCCCCGAGGCAATGCCCTGTCGATGCAGCCACTATGTCCAGCGCAATCGTCGCCGTCTGTGCGCTACCACACCCAATGCATGCCCGCAGCCCGATCAACCCAGCAGGCGCTGGTAGGCCTGCTGATCGGCTGCGTAGCAGCTGCAGGCGCTCAGCTCCAGGGCGCTGCGGTTGCAGACCCTCAGCGTGCCGCGGTGGTACTCGATCATGCCGGCCCGCTGCAAGGCACCGGCGGCGGTGGTGATGCCAACCCGGCGCACGCCCAGCATTTGCGCCAGCAACTCATGGGTGACATGGAAACTGTCGGCATGGGCTCGGTCGTGCCCCATCAGCAGCCAGCGCGCCAGACGGGCGCCGATGCGGTGAAAACGCAGGCACGCCGCCGCGATGGCCAACTGGCTGAGCTGCGTGCACATGTAGCGCTCAACGCAATGCCGCAGCGCTGGGCTGCTGGCAAGCTGCCGCACGAATTCGGGCCCGCTGACGCGCCAGGCACGCCCATTGCCCTGCAGCAGCACCCGCTGCGCCGGTGGCATGCGCCCCAGCGCCACCTCATGGCCCAGCATGCCCTCACGGCCGACCATCGCTGTCTCCAGACCTGGGTGGCGATCCACCGAGGTCAGCAAGGAAACAAAACCGTCAACCGGGAAGTAGACCTGCGGCACCGGCAGAACACTGTCGCCGACCGTGTCCGCCAGCATCAACTCGACCGACTCGCAATGCACCAGCAAAGCCTGTCGCTCGGCGCCCGGCAGCATCTCGATCAACTGATTCTCGTTGGCGGCCACAGAGTGCTCCGGCGCTGCTGAACAAGCACCGAGTCTGCACACATCGCCCGCGAATCACTGTGGGTCAGCCCACACAGGCCGGCTCAAGCCGCGGACGCCAACCGCCGCGGTGTCAACCGGATTCAAATGCGGCAACAGCCGCTCGTATTCCTTCTTGACCACTGCATAGCACTCGCAGCTGCGCGCCTCAAGGCCGGGGCGGTCGAGCACGGCAATGTGGCCGCGCGCGTAACGTATCAAACCCGCAGCCTGCAGCTTCAGTGCGCTTTCGGTCACACCCTCGCGCCGCACGCCCAGCATGTTGGCGATCAGCTCCTGCGTCATCACCAACTCGCTGCCGGGCAGCCGGTCCAGGCTCAGCAGCAGCCAGCGGCACAGCTGCTGGTCCAGCGAATGGTGGCGGTTGCAGACGGCGGTCTGCGACATCTGTGTGATCAGGGCTTGCGTGTAGAGCAGCAGCAGATGCATGACCGGCCCGGCGCGGTTGAACTCGTCTTTGAGCAGCTGCGCCGGAAGACGAAAGCCGATGCCTGCGCTCTGCACCACGGCTCGATTGGGCGTGGAGTTGCCGCCCATGAACAGCGAGATGCCCACCATCCCTTCATTGCCGACCACGGCGATCTCGGCCGAAGCACCGTTTTCGGTCACGTACAGGATGGAGACGATGGAGGTGAGGGGAAAGTAGACATGGCTGAGCGTGCGGCCGGACTCGTACAGCACCATGCCCAGCGGCATGCCGACCTGTTCCAGGTGCGGCAACCAGTGTGCCTGTTCGCTCACGGTGAGCGCGCGCAACAGATGGTTCTGCCTGAAGTCAGCGTTCACAGCCATGGCCTGGTTCCTCCTGTTCAAGCGATCTCATCGGCGGGGCCGGCAGAGCAGCCCGCGCACTTTTTTTCGAACACTATACGCCCCGCATGTGTTCGACAGCGCACAGAGCGCAAAGCGCAAAGTGCCTAGTCTACGCAGATACGCGGCATGCCTGCCGCTGCCCTGTCACCCATCATCCGTTCGGTCGCCAGGCCGCACGGGCGGAGCCCGTCATGAACAGCAAAGCCTCACACGGATCGCACTGGAGCACCTCCTCCTTCGGCGACAGCGTCGAGACCTCGCCGCAGGACCTGCATGCGCTCGGCGAGCATCTGGATCTGTGCCGCAGCAAGAACACCCGGCTCTTCAATCTGCGCTGCAACGCCGAGACGCTGAGCCGCTTCCTGCTGGCGCGCATCGTCACCACCGCGCTGGTGCTGGCGTTGCTGCTGGGTGCCGTGATCCTGGCCTTTTGAGGCATGCTCGCATCCCCGCTGCTGCGCCTCTTGCCCGATGCGCCGCAAGCGCTGGCCGAGTTGTTGGACGGCGCTGCCGGTGCGCTGCAGCCGCCGATACGCTCCGAGATCTTCGGCCCGCAGCGCTTTGCCGAGCATGGCCGCAGCCTGGGCCAGACCCACGGCGCCGGTGCAGCCAGCTGGCGCCAGGCCGGCTTCTATCCGCGCCTGCGCAGCAATATCGAGACCTTGCGCCGCACTCAGCGCTATATCGGAGCCTACGCATCGGCCGGCCATGACATCAGCCCGGCCGCCGAATGGCTGCTGGACAACACCCACCTGATCGAGGCCCAACTCAAGGAAGTGCATGACGGGCTGACGCGGCGCTACTTCCGCAGCCTGCCGGTGCTGCTGGAAGAGCCACTGGCTGGCCTGCCGCGCGTCTATGGTGTGGCCTGGGCCTTTGTCGCACACACCGACGGCGCCTTCGACGAGGAACTGCTGGTCCGATTCCTGGCCGCCTACCAGGAGACGCGCGAGCTCAGCCTCAGCGAGATCTGGGCCCTGCCGACCACCTTGCGCGTGGTGCTGGTGGAGAACCTGAGGCGATTGGCCGAACGAGTGGCAACGCACAAGGCCGCGCGCGAGCTGGCCAATCTGTGCTGCGACCGCAAGCTGGCCTGCAGCAGCTCGACGCTGGACGCGCTGCTGGCGCTGCTGAACCGGCGCGGCGCGAGCCGCCCCTTCCTGGCCCAGCTGGGCCTGCGCGTGCAGGATCAGCCCGGCGCGCGCCAGGCCGCGCTGCAGGCCTGGCTGCAGGGCTTGATGCCCGATCTGGCCGGTGCCCAGACCCTGCTGAATGCCGACCAGACGGCCGACAACCTCAGCGTCAGCAATGCGGTGGGCTCACTGCGCATCATCGGCGAGGCCGACTGGCCGGAAATTGTGGCCGCCAGCAGCGCGCTGATGCAGCTGATGCTGGGCTCACCGCTATTCGAGGCCGAGCACATCCAGACCCGCGACCAAGCGCTGCACGCCATCGAGCGGCTGGCACGCCGCAGCGGCCGCAGCGAACTGGCCGTGGGCCGGGTGCTGCAATCGCTGATGGCCCAGGCACCCGAGCCGCTAGGGGCTCCGGCTTCCGCCAGCTACTGGCTGCAGGGCCAGGGTCGGGCCACGCTGCTGCGCAGCCTGGGCCTGCATGACAGCCCTTTCGTGCTGTGGCGCGCGCTGCGCCATCACCTCAGCTTGCCGCTGTATCTTGGCGCGCTGCTGCTGGGCACCCTGGCGCTGACAGCCTGGCTGCTGCTGAAGGAAAGCCTCGGGCTGGCGCAAGCGCCATGGTGGATGGGTCTGGCGGGCGCCCTGTTGCTGCTGCTGCCGGCCTCGGAGGCAGTGGTGGCCCTGGTCAACCGGCTGATCAGCGAATCAGTGCAGCCGCGCCATCTGCCACGGCTCGCACTGGCCACGGGCATACCGCCCCAGCAGCGCGTGATGGTGGTCATACCCGCCATGCTCAGCAACCCGGCCGCCATCGACGCGCTGGCGCGCCGGCTGCTGCTGCACTACCTGGCCAATCCCGAGCCGCAGGCCCAGTTCGCACTGGCCACCGACTGGAGCGATGCCGACAGCGCTCACACGCCCGCTGACGCCGCCTTGCTGAAGCAGGCGCTGCAGGCGGTACACGAACTGAACCGCCTGCATGGCCACGCAACGGCGCAAGCGGCACCGCGCTTCATCCTATTGCAGCGTGAACGGCGCTTCTGCGTCACCGAGCAGCGCTGGATGGGCTGGGAGCGCAAGCGCGGCAAACTGGAACAGCTGATCGAAGCGCTAGCCACCGGCAAGGCCAGCGCCTTCACCGATCTGGGCGAGGCCTCGCGCATCGCCGCCGACACACGCTACCTGCTGACGCTGGACAGTGACACCGAACTGCCGCCGGGCCGGCTGCGCGATCTGGTCGGCGTGGCCGCTCATCCGCACAACCAGCCGCGCCTGGACGCCAGTGGCCGGCGTGTCGTCAGCGGCTACGCCATCCTGCAGCCACGCGTCGTCACGCCGCTGCCGGCGGCCGGGCAGCTGACACGCTTCCACTGGCTGTTCGCCGGCCAGTGCGGCGTCGACCCCTACAGCGCGGCCAGCTCCGAGGTCTATCAAGACCTGTTCGGCGAAGGCAGCTTCAGCGGCAAGGGCCTGCTGCATGTGCAGACGCTGCAGCGCGTGCTGGCAGGCCGGCTGCCGGAGAACGCCATCCTCAGCCACGACCTGCTGGAAGGCGCGCTGGTGCGCTGCGCCGCCGTCACCGACCTGATGCTGATCGAGGACGCCCCCTTCCATGCCGACGTGGCCACGGCGCGCGTGCACCGCTGGACCCGTGGCGACTGGCAGCTGCTGCCACTGCTGCTGCAGCCGCGCCTGTTTCCTCTCAACGCGATCAACCGCTGGAAGCTGTTCGACAACCTGCGCCGCTCTCTGGTGGCGCCGGCGGGGCTGGGCCTACTGCTGATGGCGCTGGCTGGCCACGGCGTGTCGATCCGCGCGGCGCTTGGCTTGGTGTTGATGGCCTTCTTCGCCGGCCCGCTGATCGGCGCGCTTGCCGGCTTCCTGCCCGGCCGCGACGAGCTGGCGCGGCGCCATTTCTACAAGCAGGCGCTGACCGATCTGCTGCGCGTGCTGCTGGGCGGGCTGTGGCATCTGGCGCAGCTGATGGAACAGGCCTGGATGGCGGGCGACGCGATCCTGCGCACGCTCTACCGCATGGCGGTGAGCCGGCGCCATCTGCTGCAGTGGACCACGGCCGCCGCCGCGCAGGCCGCGGCCAAGACCGGGCTGGCTGAGCTGCTGCGCCAGCACCGCCGCACGCCGGCGCTGGCCCTGCTGCTGGCCGCACTGCTGTGGAGCGTCGACGCCCATCCGCTGAGCCTGCTGCTGTGCGGCCTGTGGGCCGGCTCGCCGCTGGGGATCTGGTGGGTCAGCCGGCCGGCCGGAGGCGCTGCGGCCGAATTGCCTCCGGCAACGCAGGTCTACCTGCACGATGTGGCGCGCGACACCTGGCGCTATTTCGAGCGCTGCGTCAGCGCCGAGGATAGACACCTGCCGCCCGACAACCTGCAGGTGCTGCCGATGGACATGCTGGCCCACCGCAGCTCGCCCACCAATATCGGCCTGTACCTGCTGAGCGTGGCCTGCGCGCGCCAGTTCGGCTGGATCGGCACGCAGGAGCTGCTGGATCGCCTGCAGGCCACATTGGCGACCTTGCTCGACCTGGAGCGCCATCGCGGCCACTTCCTCAACTGGTACGACACCCGCAGCGGCCAGCCGCTGCTGCCGCGCTACGTGTCCAGCGTCGACAGCGGCAATCTGTGCGGCCATCTGCTGGCCGTGGCCGAGGCCTGCCGAGCGCTGTCCCTTGATCCGCTGGATGGAGCCCCGACCCAGGCCGCGCTGGCCCGCGCACGCAGCCGGCTACAGCCCCTGCTGGCACGGCGCAAGCGGCTGGAGCCGAGCGAGCGCGCCGAGCTGCGCCAGGGCCTGGCGGATCTGCGCGCCACGCAGGCCTCTGCCGCGCGCGACGAAGGCGTCGATCTGAGTGGCTGCCGCGCAGCGCTGCTGGCGCTGGCCGGCAGCCTGGAGCAGTTGGCGCTGCAGGCGGACTTCAGCTTCCTCTACCACCGCAAACGGCATCTGCTGCATCTGGGCTTTCGCGTGGCCGAGCAGCAGCTGGACTCAGGCTTCTACGATCTGCTGGCCTCCGAATCGCGCCTGAGCAGCTTGCTGGCCATCGCCAACGGCAGTGTGCCGGTGCGCCACTGGGCCGCACTCGGCAGGCCTTTCTATGCGGTGGGCACGCGCGCCGGCCTGCGTTCCTGGTCGGGCTCGATGTTCGAGTACCTGATGCCGGGCCTGGTGCTGATCGAGCCGCCCGGCAGCGCGCTGCGCGAAGCCAGCGAGGCCGCATTGATCGAACAGGTGCACTACGCCGAACGGCTGGGCGTGCCCTGGGGCATTTCGGAATCAGCCTACGCAGGCCGCGACCTGAGCCTGGCCTACCAGTACGCGCCGCAGGGCGTGCCGCGCCTGGCGCTGCGGCGAACGCCCGTGGCTGAGCTGGTGGTAGCGCCCTATGCAACCGCGCTGGCGGCACAGATCGCGCCGCTGGCAGCCTGCAGCAACTTCGCCGCGTTGGAACGCCTCGGCGCGCGCGGCCGCTATGGCTTCATAGAGGCGCTGGATTTCACCCCGGAGCGCCAAAGCTTCGGCGAGGACTTCACGCCGGTGGCCACCTTCATGGCCCATCACCAGGGCATGAGCATCGTGGCACTGGCCAATGTGTTGCTGGACGGCGTGGCCCAGCGCTGGGGCATGGCCAATGCGCATCTCGAGGCGGTGGCCTCGTTGCTGCATGAACGGGCGCCGCGCGAGATCTCCAACCTCTACGCCCCACCCAGCCTGGCGGCCAAGGCTCATCAGCGCAGTGCACCGAGCCTGCGCAACGAGGTACCGCCCGGCCAGGCCGCGGTGGAGCCAAGCCATCTGCTGTCCAACGGCCGCTACCGCGTCGCGCTGCGCGCCAATGGTGCCGGCTGGAGCCGCTGGGGCGAGCACGACCTGAGCCGCTGGCGCGACGATGCGCTGCGCGACGCGCACGGACACTTCTTCTTCCTGCGTCTGGCCGGCAGCCAGGCGCTGGTGTCGCTGACCCAGCATCCCGCGCCCGATGCCGGCGCCGAGTACCACGGCGTCTTCCATGCCGACCGGGTCTGCCTGAGCGCCAGCTGGCCGGGGCTGCACAGCGAACTAACGGCCTGGGTCAGCCCCGAGGACGACATCGAGTTCCGCCAGGTGGAGTTGCGGAACTCTGGCGACCAGCCGATCGAGCTGGAGCTGATCTCCTGCTTCGAGCCCACGCTGGCGCTGGCGCGTGCTGACGAGGCGCATCCGGCCTTCAGCCAGATGTTCCTGAGCGCCCAGGGCCTGCCGCAGCAGCAGGCGCTGCTGTTCGAACGCCGCCCGCGCCTGGCCACCGAGCCGGGCCTGCAGGCCGCGCACTTCCTGGCCCATGCCGAGCCGCCGGTGCAGACACTGCAGGTGCAGCTGGATCGCCAGCAGTGGCGGGGCCGCAATCGCGCAGTGCATCAGCCGCTGGGCCGTCTGGACCCGCTCACCGCAGGCGACCTGGTGACCGGGCTGGATCCCGTGTGCGTGCTGGCGGCGACCCTGCGCATCGAGCCACGCGGCAAGGCGCTGCTGACCTTCGCCACAGCTGCGGCCGAGCATGGCGCCACGCTGCGCGCGGTGATCGACAAATACCGCCAGCCCAGCCATGTGGAGCGCGCCTCGCTGATGTCGGCCACGCTGGCCGGTATCCGCTTGCGCGCGCTGCGCATCAGCCCGGACAGCCTGGCCGCCGTTCAGACGCTCAGCACCGCCTTGCTGCTGACCCTGACGCGCCCGCCAGCGCCGGGCCGCGAGCGCGCGCCGCCCGGCCCGGGCTGGGACCGCCGCCTGCTGTGGCGCTTCGGCCTGTCGGGCGAGCGGCCGCTGGTGCTGGTGCACATCAGCACCCTGCCCGGCCTGGGCCTGCTGCGCGCGCTGGACCAGGGGCTGCGCCTGTGGTCATGGGGGGGCGTCGCCTGCGATCTGGTGGTCATCAACGAGGAAGCCGCCTCCTACGAAATGGCCCTGCAACGCGAGATCGCGGCATTGCGCCAGCGCCACCAGGCCGATGCCGCGGCGTTGCCCGGCACCAGCAGCACTGCCTTCCATCTGCTGCGGGCCCAGGATCTTTCAGCGGCCGAGCTCGACGCGCTGCAGCAGCTGGCGCGCGTACAGCTGCGCGCCGATGGGCGGCCGCTGGCGCAGCATGTGCGCGCCTGGCTTGCGCAGCACGAACTGGCGCGCGAGGTCCGCCAGGGCACGGACTGCAGCGAACTGCCCTCGCAAGCGCAAACCGCAGCCATCGCCGCGGGCGCCTTTTCGGCCGATGGCAGCGAATTCAGCTTCGAGGTCGGCACACATCGTCGGCCGCCGCGGCCCTGGATCAATGTGCTGGCGAACCCGGATTTCGGCTGCCTGCTGACCGAAACCGGCGGTGGCGGCAGCTGGGCCCGCAACAGCCGCATGAACCAGCTGACCGCCTGGTCCAACGACCCGGTTTCCGACCCGCCCTCCGAGTGGTGGCTGCTGCAGGACCTGCACAGCCGCGAGACCTGGAGCGTCACCCCTTCAGCCTGGGGTGCGGCCGGAACCCGTTATCACGTCGTTCATGGCCAGGGCTACACACGCATCACGCACCGCCGGGGCGATCTGGCGGTCAGCGCCAGCTGGTGCGTGGACGCGCAGTCCAGCGTCAAGCAGTTGCGGCTGCGCATCTTCAACGACAGCCCCCAAGCCCGCCGCCTGCGCCTGGTAGGCTTCGCCGAATGGCTGATGGGCGCCAGCCACGCCGACCGCGCCAGCGTGCACACGGCGCTGTTCAGCCAGCGCCTGGCGCAGGACGGCCGGTTGAGCGCGCTGCTGGCCACCCAGCAGGAGCAGGCCGGCGGCCTCGGCCAAGGCTGCGCCTTCCTGGCGCTGGTGGAGCCTGGCGGGCGCGGCGGCGCCCCGCTGGACAGCGCCGACTGGAGCTGTGACCGGCGCGAGTGCTTCGACGCCCGCGGCCGGTTGGTGCTGCCCGAACACTTCGGCCAGACCCAGGGCGGCGGGCTGGATCCCTGTGCCGTGCTGGCCACGCGCCTGCAGCTGGCACCTGGCGAGGCGCTGGAGCGGGTGTTCCTGCTGGGCTACGCCGACTGCCCGGAAGCAGCGCGCCAGCTGGCGCTTCGCGCCGCCATGGTCGACGCCGAGGCGCGCGAGGAGGACGTGCGCGAACGCTGGGACCTGCTGCTTGGCGCAAGCACGGTGAGTACGCCGGATCCGCTGTTCGATGCCTTGGTCAACCGCTGGTTGCTCTACCAGACCCTGTCCTGCCGTCTCTGGGCCAAGGCCGGCTTCTACCAGGCGGGCGGCGCCACCGGCTACCGCGACCAGCTGCAGGACACGCTGGCGCTGAGCTGGGCCGCACCCGATCTGCTGCGCCAGCAGCTGCTGCGCTGCGCTTCTCGCCAGTACCCTGAGGGCGATGTGCAGCACTGGTGGCATGAGCCCGGCGGCGCTGGCGTTCGAACCCATTTCTCTGACGATCTGCTGTGGCTGCCGCATGCCTGCAGCCACTACCTGAGCTGCAGCGGCGATGCTGCGGTGCTCGACGAGGTGCTACCCTTCATCGAAGGCAGCCCCATTCCTGAAGGCGCCGAGGACATCTACGAGACGCCGCGCATCAGCGAGCAAGGCGCAAGCCTGTATGAACACGCGGCGCGCGCCATCGACCGCAGCCTGCGCGTAGGCGTGCATGGCCTGCCGCTGATGGGTAGCGGCGACTGGAACGACGGCATGAACCGCGTCGGCCATGGCGGCCGGGGAGAATCGGTCTGGCTGGGCTGGTTCCTGGCCCGCGTGGTGGCGGACTTCCTGCCGCTGGCGCAAGCACGCAGCGACCTGGCCCGCGTGCGGAGCTGGCAGAAGGCCGCGCAAGGCTGGGCCGTGGCACTGCGGGGACCGGCATGGGATGGCCGCTGGTACCGCCGCGCCTTCTTCGACGACGGCAAGCCCCTGGGCAGCAATCACAACGCCGAGGCGCGCATCGACTTGATCGCGCAGGCCTGGGCCGTTCTCTCGCGCCAGGCTTCACCCGAGCGCCAACGCCAGGCGATGGATGCGGTGGAGCAGGAGCTGGTCGACCACGAGGCAGGGCTGCTGCGCCTGCTGACACCGCCGCTGGTGCATGCCGAACCCAGCGCCGGCTACATCCAGGCCTATCCGCCTGGCGTGCGCGAGAACGGCGGCCAGTACTCGCATGGCGCGATCTGGGCCTTGATGGCACAGGCGGCGCTGGGGCGGCAGAGCCCGTCCTCCAAACAAGGCGCCGAGCTGGCTTACCGCTACTTCTGCATGCTCAGCCCCGCGCACCGCAGCCGCGATCCGATGCAAGGCCCGGTCTACGGCCTCGAGCCCTACGCGATGGCGGGCGACATTTGCAGCGCACCGCCCTATGTCGGGCGCGGCGGCTGGAGCTGGTACACGGGCGCTGCGGCCTGGATGCACAGGGCGGCGCTTGAATCGCTGTTCGGACTGCGCTTGCAAGCCAGCAGCCTGAGCTTCCAGCCTTGTCTGCCGCTGGCCTGGCAACGCGCCGAACTGAGCCTGCGCCGCGAAGGGCGGCTGATGCGCTTTGTGTTCGTGCGCACCACACCCAGCCAGCTGTCGGCGCTGCTGAGTGAGGAAGAGGGACAGCTGCTGCGGCCCGGTCAGCGCCTGGAATGGGCGGCACTCGGGCCGCGCAGCTGCTTCGTCATTTCACTGCCGGATTGAAGAGTCCCTCGTGCGGCGCATACCGAACCAGGGCGCAGCGCCTCACGCCGGCCGGTCGGTGCGCTGACGCACCGACGCCGGAGCGCCCCGGCCGCAGTATTCAGGCTTCAATCACCACGCAAAGGAAACACCATGAACTGGGATCAGATCCAAGGCAACTGGAAGCAGGCGGCCGGCAAAGTGAAAGAGCAATGGGGCAAGCTGAGCGACGACGATCTCGATGTCGTGGCCGGTCGCCGCGAGCAGCTTGCCGGCAAGATCCAGGAACGCTACGGCCTGGCGCTTGAAGAGGTCGAAAAGCAGCTGGCCGAATGGCAACGCAAGGCCAGCGACGGCTGGTTCCGGCACGACAAGCACCAGGGCTGAAGTCTCGCCACCTCAATGAAGCAGGACGCGTTCTTCCACACGCCCTCTGACGCGGTGCGCTTCTGGGTGCAGCATGGGCAGCAGCGCGTCGGTGCCAGCATCACCAGCGCCGTGCTGCACTACCACTTCTGCGCACGCAGCGTGGACGATCAGGCGCTGGACACCTATCTGGCCCATGCCGACGAGATCGACGCCGCGGTGCGTCGCCGCTTGGCGACTGGCTCCCTGGAGCCGGTGCTGCTGCGCGAGATCGACCTGCTGCCACCGTCTGATGAGCCCTCATCCAGGCTGAGGCCCTGATCGCGCAACAGCGCAGATGCAACAGGCGCGAACAGCAGCGCCAGCGGATGCTGGCGCTTGGGTACAGTGTGCCGAGTCCACATCACACCCGCGACGGAGTGCCCCATGAAGCTGCTGCGCCACGGCCCACCGGGCCAGGAAAAACCTGGCTTGCTCGATGCAAACGGGCAGGTTCGCGACCTGGCCGGATTGCTTGACGACATCACGCCACGCAGTCTCAGCCCGGTCGCGCTGCAGGTGTTGCGCGCCATTGATCCGCTTCAGCTGCCCTTGGTCGCCGGCCAGCCACGCCTAGGGGTGCCATGGAGTGGTATCGGCAAATTCGTCGCTATCGGCCTGAACTACCACGAGCATGCGCGCGAAGCCGGCATGGCCGCGCCCGCCGAGCCGGTGATGTTCACCAAATGGACCAGCTGCCTGAACGGTCCGGACGACAACATCGTCTACCCGCGCGAAGGCAGCAAGGTGGACTGGGAGGTTGAGCTGGGCATCGTGATCGGCAGCCAGGCCCGCGACGTCAGCGAAGCGCAGGCTTTGAGCCATGTGGCGGGCTATGTGCTGGCCAACGACATCAGCGAACGCGCGTTTCAGACCGAGCGCAGCGGCGGCCAGTGGAGCAAGGGCAAGGGATTTGACACCTTCGGACCCGTAGGTCCCTGGCTGGTGACGGCAGATGAGATCGGCGACCCGCAGCAGCTTGATCTGTGGCTGGATGTCAACGGCCAGCCGCGGCAGCGCGGCAACACCCGCGACATGATCTTCAGCTGCGCGCAACTCGTCAGCTATTGCAGCCGTGTGATGACGCTGGAGCCCGGCGACCTGATCATCACTGGCACGCCGCCAGGCGTCGGGCTGGGGCTGAAGCCGCCCCAGTTCCTCAAGCCAGGCGATGTGATGACGCTGGGCATCAGCGGCCTGGGGCAGCAGCGTCAGCAGGTGATGGAGGCAGCTAGCTCGGCTGAGCCAGGCCGAGCACGCTGAACGCGGCACGCGCCGCCACGCGCCCTTCATCGGTGGGCACCACCCATATCTCGGCCGTGCTGTCGGCACTGTGGATGGCAGCGACCGCATCGCCGCACGCGCGCGCATTGGCTGCGGCATCCAAACGCAGGTCGGCAAACTGCAGCGCAGCCACGACTTCGGCGCGCAACTGCGCATCGTGCTCGCCGATGCCGCCTGTGAAGGCGATCAGGTCCACGCCGCCCAGCACGGCCAGCATGGCGCCAAGCTCGCGCACCAGCCGGCGCGTGAACAGCGCAATGGCTTCGCCCGCCTCCACGCGCGAGCTGGCCCGCAAGGTGCGCATATCGGCACTCAGACCCGAAACGCCCTTGAGCCCCGACTCCTTGTAAAGCAGCTGCTCCAGCCGCTGCCGATCCCAGCCCTGCGCCATCAGATGCAGCAGCACGCCGGGGTCCAGACTGCCGCTGCGTGTGCCCATCATCAGCCCATCCAGGGCCGAGAACCCCATCGAGGTGGCGACGCTGCGCCCGTCCAGCGTGGCGCAGAGGCTGGCGCCATTGCCCAGATGGGCCAGCACCATGCGGCCGCGTGCCCGCGGGCTGCGCTGCAGCAGCAGATCCGTCAGGTACTGATAGGACAGGCCGTGGAAACCATAGCGTCGCAGCCCTTGAAGGGCCAGCTCGCGGTCGATCGGCAGGCGCCGTTCGACGTCGGGCAGGCTGGCATGAAAAGCCGTGTCGAAGCAGCCAATCTGCGGCACCCCGGGCATGGCCCGGGCACACGCGGCGACGCCGGCCAGGTTGTGCGGCTGATGCAGCGGCGCCAGCGAGTCGTACTGATGGAGGTCACGCAGTGCCTGCTCGTCAAGCAAACTGGGCGTAAGAAAGTGCTCCCCTCCATGCACGATGCGGTGCGCAACGCCACTGACCGCAAGCCCCCGCTGCGCAAGCGTTTGCATCAGATGGTCCAGCGCCAGCGCGAACCCCGAGCCCTGGCTTTCGTCCAGCGGCTGGCGCATGCCGTCGAGCCGCAACTCGGGACGCCCGCCCGGCTCCAACCCCTCGTAGGCACCGAGCCACAGCGCCGGACCTTCGGCGGGATAGAGGCCGAATTTGAGCGTCGCCGAGCCGGCGTTGACCACCAGCACCAGCGGCTCATGCAGCGCCGCGCTCACAGGGCCGCCCGGGCGATCACCTCGGCCTCGCGTGCGGCCAGGAAACGCGCCGCAACCACCGCCAGCGCCGCCGAAGCCACGCGCGACACCGCGCCATCCGCCCGGCTGGTCAGCGCAATCGGCACACGCGCGCCCATCACGACGCCGCAGCTGGCCGCACCCGCCAGGTACTCCAGCTGCTTGGCCAGCATATTGCCGGATTCCAGATCCGGCACGACCAGAACATCGGCCTGGCCGGCCACTGGCGACACGATGCCCTTGATGCGCGCGGCCTCGGCCGAGATCGCGTTGTCGAAGGCCAGCGGCCCGTCCAGCCGACCACCCCGGATCTGGCCCCGATCCGCCATCTTGCACAGGGCGGCGGCATCGATGGTGGAGGCCAGCCTGGGCGTGACCGTCTCGACGGCTGAGAGCAGCGCCACCTTGGGCTCTGCGACGCCCAACGCCTGCGCCAGATCAATGGCATTGCGCACGATATCGGCCTTGGCTTCCAGGTCCGGGCTGATGTTGATGGCGGCGTCGGTGATCAGCAGCGGCTTGGGATAGGTGGCCACCTCGAATCGGAACACATGCGACATGCGCCGGCCGGTGCGTAGCGTGCGCTCCGCCAGCACGGCTTCCATCAGCTCATCGGTGTGCAGGCTGCCTTTCATCAGCATGCTCACCTCGCCACGTGCCGCCATCGCCACCGCCTCCGCCGCCGCGGCATGGCTGTGAGGCACATCGATCAGCGTGGCTCCGGCCAGATCCAGGCCCAGGGTGGCTGCCAAGGCACGCACCCGCCGCGCCGGCCCGACCAGCCGGGCATCGATCAGGCCCAGCTGAGCCGCCTCCAGCGCGCCGCGCAGCGAGGCCTCGTCGCAGGGATGGACCACGGCACACGGCATGGGCTTTAGAGGGCGCACCGCGCGAGTCCAAGCCTGCAGCCGGGCTTCGGAAGAGTCGGCAAGCTCCGGTGGTTTCAAAGCAGAGGGAACGCCCATGGTGTCGCAATGTCCTTGAGTCATGATCGAGTGGAGCCGGCCCGCTGTCAGCGGGCCGGCGTTCGCACAGCACAGCGCGAGGCTGCAGCCGGTGCCGGCGGGTTCTGCGCTAAGCTCGTCCCGCCCTTCCCCGGCGCGCGCCAAGCCTTCGCAACGCCCGAACATAACCTGTCAGCATGACCTGTCCCTCCAGCATCTTTGAACCCGAGTTCACCCGCGGTCTGTGCGAGATCTTCGAGCAGCATATCGTCTTCAACCAGGTGCTTGGTTTGCGCATCGACAGTCTTGAAGCAGATATCGTCAAGGCCCACATTCCAATGCGCCCCGAGCTGATTGGGCACTTCACCCACCAGCGGCTGCACGGCGGCGTGATCAGCGCCACGCTGGATGCGATGGGCGGACTGGCGGTGATGGCCGCCATCGGCGCCCGCCATATGGATGAAGCGCCTCTGGCGCGCCTGCACCGCTTCGGCAAGCTCGGCACCATCGACCTGCGGATCGACTATCTGCGCCCCGGTCTCGGCCAGATGTTTCACGCCACCGCCGAGGTGCTGCGCCTGGGCAGCCGCGTCGCCAGCACGCGCATGCAGTTCCTCAGCGCCGATGGACGCCTGCTCAGCACCGGCTCGGGCGCCTACATCGTCTCCTGAGTGGACAATCAGTCCATGCCTTTCCGATCCCTTCCCCTACCTGCTGCGCTGAGCGGCCGCCTGTGGCTGCAATCGATGCCCGGGCGCTTCGAGTCCTTCGGCGGCTTTCTCGATGAGGCACGCCAGCGCAGCCTGAGCCTGGTGGTCTGTCTCAACCCGTTGGAAGAAGTGGCTGCGCTCTCGCCGGGCTATCACAAGGCGATTGCCGAGGGCCGGCTGCCTTTCCGCTGGCAGCACCTGCCGATGCGCGATTTCGGCCTGGGTGCTGATCCGACCGCCCTTCGGCTAGGCATCGAGCAGCTGGGGCACAGCCTGACCTTGGGCGACCAGGTGCTGCTGCACTGCGCGGCCGGCATCGGACGGACCGGCACCGTGGCCGCCTGCGTGCTGAAGCACCTGGGCATGCCGCGTGCCGAGGCGCTTGCGGCCGTGCGCGCGGCCGGGTCCAACCCGGAATCGGCGCTGCAGTCGGGCTGGATCGAGCAGTTCTGAGCGCCCACCAGCGCTGACGCGGCCGACGGCCGAGGACAATCGCGCGATGCCACCGCCCTACCCCGAACTGCCGCCCGTCTATGTGGACGAAAGGCTGATCGTCGTCGACAAGCCGGCTGACCTGCTGACCGTGCCCGGCCGCGGTGAAGACAAGCAGGACTGCGCCATTCACCGGGTGCAGCAGCGTTTCAATGACGCCCTGATCGTGCACCGTCTCGACATGGCCACCTCCGGCCTGCTGCTGCTGGCGCGCGGAGCGGAGATGCAGCGCAGCCTGAGCATCGCTTTCGCCCAGCGGCGCGTCGCCAAGCGCTACACCGCCGTGCTGGCCGGCTGTCTGGCCGAAGCCTGCGGCGAGGTAGATCTGCCGCTGATGCCGGACTGGCCGAACCGGCCGCGGCAGAAGGTCGACCTCGCCCACGGCAAGCCGTCGTTGACGCGCTGGCAGGTGCTGGCCCGCGATGAGCAGGCCCAAAGCACACGCGTGGCGCTGGAACCGGTCACAGGCCGCAGCCATCAGCTGCGCCTGCACATGCAGGCCATCGGCCATCCCATCCTGGGCGACCCGCTCTATGCATCGCCGGCACAATGCGCACTCGCACCGCGGCTGCTGCTGCATGCGAGCTGGCTGCATCTGCCCGAGCTCGGGCTGAGCTTCGACAGCGCCGCCCCGTTCTGACCCCATCCTGCAGGGAGATCCACCAATGAAGCTCTACATCCTCAGCGGCGCCTCGCGCGGCATGGGCCTGGCAATGGCCAGTCAGCTGCTGGCCGTCGATCATCTGGTGCTGGGCATCTCGCGCCGTCAGAACGCCGAGCTGCAGCAGCAGGCCGACGCAGCGGGCTGCCCGCTGCTGCAGTGGCCGATGGATCTGGCCGACCCGCTGCCTGCGGCCCAGGCGCTGCAGGACTGGCTGACCGGGCAGGACCCGCAACGCTTCAGCCATGCCTGCCTGATCAACAACGCCGGCGTCGTCACGCCGCCCGGGCCTATCGACCGGGTGCCGCTGGCTGAGTTGTCCAGCGCGCTGCGCGTCGGGCTGGAAGCCACCGTGCTGCTGAGCAGTGCCTTTCTGGCCGCCACGCGCGGCTGGGCCGCCGACAAGCGCCTGCTCAATATTTCTTCCGGACTGGGCCGTCGCGCGATGGCCGGCAGCGCGCCCTACTGCGCCGCCAAGGCAGGCATGGACAATTTCTCGCGCGCCGTGGCCCTTGATGAAGAGGGGCGCGCGGCTGGCGCACGCGTCGTCTCGCTAGCACCCGGCATCATCGATACCGATATGCAGGCCCAGCTGCGCTCGGGCGATCCCAGCGGCTTTCCCGACCAGATGCGATTCGCTGCGTTCAAGCGTGAAGGTCAGCTCGATAGCCCTGCTCAGGCTGCGGCCAAAGTTTTGCGTTACCTTACGCGCGCGGACTTCGGCAGCACGGTGCTGGGCGATGTACGCGACGCTTGAAACGCCGGCCAGCGCCCTCACCTTTCAGGGCACAACCGGTCCAAGACCACAGGAGACCACGTGAAGACAATCGTTCTCGCCGCTTTGAGCGCCGCCCTCAGCCTGAGCCTGGTGGCCGCCGATGTGCAAGCCAAGCGCCTGAGCAATGGAGGCATGCAACGCAGCACGCCAAGCCAGCCCATGCAAGGCCAGACACCTGCAAAGCCCGCGCCTAGCCAGGCACCGACGCAGCAAGCCGCAGCGGCGCCCGCCGCAACCGGTGCTGCAGCCGCTGCGGCCGCCCCCAAGCGCTCGTGGATGGGCCCGGTCGCCGGCTTGGCCGCTGGTTTGGGACTGGCCGCGCTGGCCAGCCACTTCGGCTTTGGGGCTGAACTCGCAAACTTCATGACCATGCTGCTGATCGGCCTGGTGGTAATGATGGTGGTCGGATTCCTGGTGCGCCGTTTTGCGGCCAAGAAGGCGGCTGCAGGGCCGCAAGGCCTGCAGTTCGCTGGTGCAGGTGCAGGTGCAGGTCCCGGCTTTGGCAGCCCGTCAGGCAGCTTCAACTCGGGAGGTAGCGCTCCGCAGCAGAGCTTCGGTGCGTCGCAGCCTGTGATCGCTCCGGCCGCAGCGCCTGTGGCTTCGGCTGCAGCCCCGGCAAGCGACTTTGATGTGGAAGGCTTCGAGCAGATTGCCAAGCGTGTGTTCATCCGCCTGCAGGCCGCCAACGATAGCCGCGACCAGGCCGATCTGCGCCGCTTCACAACGCCACAGATGTACGCCGTGATCCAGCAGGAGCTGCTTGATCGCAAGGGTGAGCAGCGCACGGACGTGCTGCAACTGCAAGCCCAGGTGGTGGAGCGTGCTGAAGAACACGGCCAGCAGATTGTCAGCGTGCGCTTCAGCGGCTTGATCCGTGAGCAGAGCGATGCGGCGGCCAGCAACTTCGACGAAGTCTGGCATCTGGTGCGCCCCTTGGACGGTAGCCAGGAGTGGGCCATTGCAGGAATCCAGAGCTTGAATTGAGCCTGGCTTGAGCAAAAGGCTGCCGCGGACGCTTTTCGCGGTAGCAAGCACTGCAAGGAACCGAAAGCCTCTGAGTCGCACGATTCAGAGGCTTTTTGCTTTCTGCAGTGCAACGCAGGCCCCATGGGCACTTGGACCCACACTCGCAGACTGCGAGCCAGTGGGCCCGTCCTCGGTCCGGGCCACCCCAGCCGGGTCGCGCGTGACGCGTCCCGTCCTTCGCCAGGCGTCTGACAGGCCGCAGGGCCTCTCCTCGTCGGTCCGGGCCGCCCCAGCCGGGTCGCGCGTGACGCGTCCCGTCCTCCGCCCGGTGTCAGACAGGCCGCAAGGCCTCTCCTCGGTCCGGGCTCAGCCTACAAGGTTGGCAAGGGTGAGGAGAGCGAGGAGAAGCATCCAGAGGACCACGGAACGCCAGATCAGCCCCACCACGCTTTGCAAATGCCCAAGCTGCGGCAGCTGGCCGCCGGTCGACCCGGCGGCACCGGTGGCGTCCACATCCCCGCCTGCACCAAAAGTCTTGCTCCGGTCGGGTGTGATGCCAGGTGCCGCAGCGCCGCCCAGCTGGACACCCAGCGCGCCAGCTGCAGAGGCCAGGATGATGCCTTCATTGGGATGCAGCCACAGCGCAGCATCGCGGCGCCAGCTGTTCACAGCCTCCTCGAAATTGCCGACGATCGCAAAGCCGGTCGCCGTCAGACGGGCCGGCAGGTAGTCGACCCAGCCGAATACTTGCCGTGACACGAGCATCAGGCGCTCATTGGTCGGCGCGTCGATAGTGCGGCTTTTGAACGCCCAGTAGCGGCTGGCGAATTCAGCCATGCGATAGAGCACGGCACCAGCCGGCCCGAGCGCCAGCGTCGACAGCAAAATGAACCAGAAGAAGACGCCGAAGACATGGCGGTGGGCGGCCAGCAGGGAGTGCTCGATGACGTGCCGCAGCAGCTCAGTGCGGGGCAGCTCGCTGGCATCCAGGTGGCGCCATTCGGCCAGCAGGCGGCGCGCCTCCATTTCATCCGCTCTCTCCAGCGCGTCGCGGATGTCGGTGAAATAGTGGCTGAACTGTCGGAAGCCCAAGGTCAGGTAGAGCACCAGCACATTGAAGCCCAATGCAAGGATCAGGCTGAAGTGGCTGAGGGCGATGTGGATCAGCGCGGCCAACAAGGCCGGACCGAGAACTGTGATCGCCCAGACCACATTGGCGTGGTGCGCCTTCCCTGCGTCGAAATTGCGTCCAGTCCATCGCACCCAGGCGATGACGGCGAGATGGACCTTGTTGCCGTGAGGCAGAGGCTTGAGTTGCTCGCAAAGCAATGCGAACAAGACCGCGAAGAAGTTCATGGGCCGGGATGATAGCGGCCGGATGCGCTCAAGCCGAAAGGAAGCGGTAGAAGTTGCGCAGCATCGCCGCGGTAGCGCCCCAAATGAAATACTCCTCGCTGCCTTGCGGCCAAGGCATCGACAGAAACTCGCGCTGGCCGCCTTCGAAGGTGAATATGTGTCGCTGATGATGCGCCGGCGTCATCAAGTACTGCAAGGGCACTTCAAAGGCCTCGGCCACCTCGAAGGGGTCGAGCTTCAGGCTGAACCCCGGCTCGAGCAGCCCGACCACGGGTGTCACCTCGAAAGCCGTCACGGTGGTGTAGGTTGGCAGGCGCCCGATCACCTCGATGTGGCGCCGCGCGAGTCCAATCTCTTCCTCGGTCTCGCGAAGTGCGGCCGCCTCGACATCGACGTCCTCAGGCTCGACCCGACCGCCGGGAAAGCTGATCTGTCCCGCATGGTCCCGCAAGTGCGCCGTCCGGCGCGTCAGCAACACCTGGGGACCCTCAGCCCGCAGAACAATCGGCACCAGCACGGCAGCGGCTGCCGAAGCCCGCCCGGCAAATCGACCGCCGTCGCCTGGCAACTCGACCTGCCACTCTGGCGCGGCAGCAAAGCGTTGACGAAGCGCTTGTGGCTGCAGGGCCTCAACAGGCACTGGCGGAAGGTGCGCATCGATGCCGGACACCGGCACAAGCTTCGGGTTCAGAATTGGCGCGCGAGACATGGGCACAGCATAGGGCGTAAACGACAAAGCCGCCCGGAGGCGGCTTTGACAGAACGAGCGCGTTCGCCCGCTTTTGGCTCCATTGGCGACCCGGAAAGGGCCATCAATTTCGCCGAGAGCTCGCCTATCAGGAGAGCTTTTCCTTGATTCGGGCCGACTTGCCCGAACGCTCACGCAGGTAGTACAGCTTGGCGCGACGCACATCACCACGGCGCTTCACTTCGATCGAAGCGATCAGCGGGCTGTACAGCTGGAACGTACGCTCAACGCCTTCGCCGCTGGAAATCTTGCGGACGATGAAGCTGGAATTCAGGCCGCGATTGCGCTTGGCGATCACCACACCTTCATAGGCTTGCAGACGCTTGCGCGTGCCTTCAACGACGTTGACGCTGACAATCACGGTGTCGCCAGGAGCGAATGCGGGGATGGTCTTGTTCAGGCGAGCAATTTCTTCTTGCTCAAGGGTTTGGATCAGGTCCACTGAGTTCTCCTTGTGATCGTGACGGCGTCCTTGGGGGCCTAAGCTGCCGGCATGGCAGGATGGGCAGCGAATCCGTTTTCTTCAAGAAAACAGATCCACACAGCGCTTGCTGATGGCCCGTCAGAGGATCGAAAAGCCC
>NZ_JBILQK010000049.1:0-29195 GCF_044373315.1 Roseateles sp.
AGGACGGCGTAGCCAGTGCGGCCGCCAGCGTCAGCGCCGACCACGTGCGCCTCTACAAGGCTCTGGGCGGTGGCTGGCAGCCCGAAGCTTCTGCAGTCGGCAGCACTTCGCAGGCACCAGCCCTGCCCGCCCCCAACTCCGATAGCCGCTCATGACTAGCTCCCCCGACACTGGCGCCCCAGCCGGCGCAAACACCAGCAGCACGGCCAACGCCCTCACCGCGCTGCTGGGCACCGAGGCCAGCCGGCCCTGGTGGCGGCGCCCCGCGCCCTGGATCACCGCGGCCGCGCTGCTGGCCGCTGGCGCCGGCTATGCGGTCTGGCAGAGCCAGCAGCGCGCCGCAGCAGCGCCCAGTTACACCACGCACACCGTGGCGCGCGGCACGCTGGCGCTCAACGTCACCGCCAACGGCACGCTGCAGCCGACCCGCGCGATCAACATCGCGCTCCGAGTTGTCGGGCACGGTGCTGAAGGTGCATGTGGACGTCAACGACCACGTGCGCAAGGGCCAGGTGCTGGTGGAGCTGGATACCGCCAAGCTGCAGGGTCAGGTCTTGCGCTCGCGGGCCTCCCTGGCCTCGGCGCAGGCCCAGCTGGCGCAGGCGCAGGTGAGCTACAAGGAAGCGCAGGTCAGTCTGGCGCGGTTGGAAGAGGTGGCGCGGCTGTCGGGCGGCAAGGTGCCGTCCCAGTCGGAGCTGGATGCAGCGCGCGCGGTGGTGGAGCGCTCGCAGGCCGAGCAGGCCAGCGCCAATGCCAGCATCGCCGACGCCCGCGCGGCGCTGGCCACCGACGAGATCAATCTGTCCAAGGCCTCGATCCGCGCGCCCGCCGATGGCGTGGTGCTGACCCGCAATGTGGACCCCGGCAATGCGGTGGCGGCCTCGCTGCAGGCGGTGACGCTGTTCAGCATCGCCGAAGACCTGAGCCGGCTGCGCCTGCAGGTCTATGTGGATGAGGCCGATGTCGGCATGGTCAAGGCCGGCCAGCAGGCGCGCTTCACCGTCAGCGCCCATCCGGGCCGCCAGTTCCCGGCCACCCTGACGCGCGTGGCCTACGGATCAACGCTGAGCGAGAACGTGGTCACCTACCTGACCCAGCTGGATGTCGACAACTCCGATCTCAGCCTGCGCCCCGGCATGACCGCCACCGCCACAATTACCGCGCAGCAGCACGACAAGGTGCTGCTGGTGCCCAACGCGGCGCTGCGCTTCACGCCGACGAATGGGGCGGCAGGTGCTGCGGCGCCCGGCGCCAGCAAGAGCGGCAGCATCGTGTCCAGCCTGATGCCGCGCCCGCCCGTGCAGCAGACACGCAAAAGCGCCCGCGACGCCGCCGGCAGCACGCAGGCGCGCCAGGTCTGGGTACTCGGCAAGGACGGCACGGCGACGGTGCTGCCGGTGCAGGCCGGCCTGAGCGATGGCCGCATGACCGAGATCACCGGCGGCGAGTTGCGTGAAGGCATGGCGGTGATCACCGATCAGAAGGTCGGCGCGCCATGAACGACTCGTCCGCTGCGCCGCCGCTGATCCGGCTGCGCGGCATCAGCAAGCGCTATGGCAGCGGCGCCACCGAGGTGATGGCGCTGGATCACATTGACCTGGATGTGCAGGCCGGCGAGTTCGTCGCCATCATGGGCCCCAGCGGATCGGGCAAGTCCACCGCGATGAACATCATCGGCAGCCTGGACACGCCCAGCGACGGCCAGTACCTGTTCCAGGGCGTGCCGGTTGAAGGCCTGACGCGCGACCAGCGTGCGCTGCTGCGGCGGCGCTATCTGGGCTTTGTGTTCCAGGGCTTCAATCTGCTGGCCCGCACCTCGGCGCAGGAAAACGTCGAGCTGCCACTGCTGTACCGCGGCGAAAGCGCGGCGCGGCGGCGCCATCTGGCGGCCGAGGCCTTGCTTGCCGTCGGCCTGCAGGGGCGCGAGCGCAACACGCCGGCCGAGCTGTCCGGCGGCCAGCAGCAACGCGTGGCAATCGCACGTGCGCTGGCCTCGCAGCCGGCGGTGCTGCTGGCCGATGAGCCGACCGGCAATCTGGACAGCCAGCGCAGCCGCGAAATCCTGGAGCTGCTGCGACGCCTCAACGAGGAGCGCGGTATCACCATCCTGATGATCACGCACGAGCCCGATATGGCGGCCTATGCACAGCGCCTGGTGCGCTTCGTCGACGGCAAGATCGCCAGCGACCAGCCCAACACCCAGCCGGTGGCCCTGCCGCAGCTGGCCGAGAAAGCCTGAGCCATGCTGCTGAACACTTTGTTCCTCGCGCTGCGCTCGATACGCCGCAACCTGCTGCGCTCCTTCCTGACCATCCTGGGCATCGTGATCGGCGTCAGCGCAGTGATCACCATGGTCACGCTCGGCAAGGGCGCCACCGCGGCGGTGCAGGCGCAGATTTCGGGCCTGGGCAGCAATCTGCTGCAGATCCGCCCGGGCCAGCGCATGGGCCCGCCCAGCGGCGGCGGTGCCGGCGCGCCCTCGTTCAAGGAGAGCGACGCTGAGGCCATCCTGGCCCAGATCGGCGGCGTTGCAACTGTGGCTCCGGAAGGCCGCAGCGGCGCCACCGTGGTGGCCAATGGCAAGAACTGGAGCACCAGCGTGATCGGCAGCAGCAATGCCTGGTTCCAGACCGGCAACTGGACGCTGGCCGCGGGCCGCGAGTTCAGTGAGGCCGAGCTGCAGGCCGGTGCCGCCGTCTGCGTGATCGGCGAGACGCTGCGGCGCGAGCTGTTCGGCGCCAAGGACGCGCTGGGCGAGCAGCTGCGCATCAAACAGTTCAGCTGCACCATCATCGGCCTGCTGACTTCCAAAGGCCAGGCCGCGATGGGCAACGATCAGGACGACACGGTGGTGGTGCCGCTGCGCACGCTGCAGCGCCGCGTCACCGGCAACCAGCGCGTCTCGACGCTGCTGGTGTCGATGCAGGACGGCAGCGACAGTGCCCGGCTCAAGGCCAGCCTGCGCGAACTGCTGCGCGAACGCCGCAAGCTCAGCCCGGTCGACGACGACAACTTCAATGTGCTGGACACCCAGCAGCTGGCGCAGACGCTGTCAGGCACCACCCAGGTGCTGACCGCGCTGCTTGGCGCAGTGGCCGCGGTCAGCCTGTTGGTGGGCGGCATCGGCATCATGAATATCATGCTGGTCAGCGTGACGGAGCGAACCCGCGAGATCGGCCTGCGGCTGGCGATCGGTGCCCGCGAGCACGAGGTGCTGCTTCAATTCCTGATCGAGGCAGTGGTGCTGGCGGCGCTGGGCGGCCTGGTGGGCATCGTGCTGGCCACCGTCGCCTCAGTGCTGCTGGCCGATCTGATGCAGCTGCCCTTTCTGTTCGACCCGACGATCAACCTGCAGTCCTTCCTGTTCTCGGCCGGCATCGGTGTGCTGTTCGGCTATTTCCCGGCGCGCCGCGCGGCCCAGCTGGACCCGATCGAGGCGCTGCGACACGAGTGAGGGAGGCTGCGCAGGCCTTGGGCGCGCTCGCTCCCAGCGCTGCCGCGCCTCAGAGCCGATAGATCCGGCCGCCGCTGGCGCCGGGATGACGCCGGACGGCAGCGCTGACGCTCAGATTACCCACCCATCCACAGCCCGTGGCCTGGCAGGCATAGCGCCGCACGGGGCGGAAAAGACTGCTCATGCGATCGCGGGCCCGACGTGGAATGCGATAGAGCATGCCGTTGCACGCCGGGCAGGGCGGCATCGCCACGGCGGGCGGTTCGCCATACAAGGGCCTGCGTTGCAGGTGCTGGCTCTTTGGGTTCATTGCAGTGCTCCTTCGCGACAACTTTTCGACAACTCAGCATGAGGCCACCGCCGGCCTGAGTTCGGTTCGAAGGCGCACAAAGCGGCTGCGACCTTGCGGATCACCGCAAGAAATAATTTATCGCTGTCTATGTTCGACAGCGCACCGATGGACGCACAGCGAAGGGCCTAGTCTTTGCCATCCAGTGGCGGCGACAAGCAGCCACGCTGGCACAAGCAAGACAGGAGCACGCAATGGGACTCTCGACCCTGGTACTGATCATCCTTCTGGTGCTGCTCGTCGGCGCAGCACCGACCTGGCCGCACAGCCGGAACTGGGGCTACATGCCCAGCGGCACGGTGGGGCTGGTGCTGATCGTGATGCTGGTGCTGATGGCGATGGGCCGGCGATGAAGCGCACCGGTTTCGCCGTCGCAAGCACAACAGCAACAACAGCAATCCAAGGAACCGCCATGACATCACGCATCCGCACCGCACTAGCCCTGGCCGGCTGCATCGGCCTGGCCGCACCGGCACTGGCGCAAATCACCTTCTACGAGCATGACGGCTTCCAGGGCCGCTCCTTCACCACGCAGAAGCAGATCAACAACTTCGAGCGTCAGGGCTTCAATGACCGCGCCTCGTCGGTGGTGGTGGGCAACGCGCGCTGGGAGGTCTGCGAGAACGAACAATTCGACGGCCGCTGCGTGGTGCTGCGTCAGGGCAACTATCCCTCGCTGCGGGCCATGGGCTTGAACGACCGCATCTCGTCAACACGCCGCCTGGCCACGCAGGCACGGGTAGATGACGAGCGCTATGCGCCTGCACCGCTGGTGGTGAACGACTACCGCCGCCGCGCCAACGAGCGCCTCTACGAAGCCGAAGTGGTGGCGGTGCGCGCGGTACTCGGCACGCCCGAGCGGCGCTGCTGGGTGGAGCGCGAGCAGGTTTCACAGCAAAGCCGGGGCGAGGCCAATGTGCCGGCCGCGATCGCCGGCGCCTTCATCGGCGGCATCCTGGGCCACCAGATCGGCGGCGGCCGCGGGCAGGACATCGCCACCGTCGGCGGCGTGGTGGCAGGGGCCGCCGTCGGCGCCAACATCGGCCGCGACAAGCGCGGTCAGCCGGTAATCACGCAGGACGTCCAACGTTGCAGCGAAACACCTTCGCAGACCCATCCCGACTACTGGGACGTGACCTACATCTTCCGGGGCCAGGAGCATCGCGTGCAGATGAGCTCGCCTCCGGGCCGCAGCATCACCGTCAACCGTCAGGGCGAACCGCGCGCCTGAGCGCTGCTGCTCGTCCCGATGCCCACCCCCCCGAACACAACCCTCAACTCAAGGAACACCATGATCACTTCAATGCACATCAAGTCCGCTCTCGCCCTGGCTGCGCTGCTGGCGCTGCCGATGGCCCAGGCCGCCATGTCCAAGGCCGAACTCAAGACCGGCATGGACCGCATCAGCGAGGAGTACAAGACCGACAAGACGGCCTGCGACCAGCACTCGGGCAATGCGCACGACATCTGCGTCGAATCCGCCAAAGGCAAGGAGAAGGTCGCCAAGGCTGAGCTGACCCACAACTACAGCAGCTCGCAGGCCGACTGGAACAAGCTGCAGGTGGCCAAGGCCGATGCGGTCTATGAGGTTGCGAAGGAGAAGTGCGACGACAAGGCCGGCGATGCCAAGGACCTGTGCAACAAGGAAGCGAAGACCACGCACGTCAAGGCCCTGGCCGACGCCAAGCTGAGCAAGCGCGTCACCGAGGCCCGTGCCGACGCGGCCAGCGACAAGCGCACCGCCAACTACAAGCTGGCCATCGAGAAGTGCGAGAGCCTGGCAGGCGATGCCAAGGCTAGCTGCACGGCAGCGGCCAAGGCAGACATGGGCAAGAACTGAGCCCAGCGGCGCGCCCCGGCCATGCGCAAGCGGCACGAACAGATCGCCACCGATTTGCTGGGGCAGGCCTATGCCTCGCTGGATGAGCGCGCCAAGAAGGTGGCGCGGCATGTGGCGGGGCGAACCCCGATTGCCCGCGATCTGAGCCAGAGCCCCGACAGCCCGCCCAGCCTCGGCCAGCGCGCCGCGGATGCGGTGGCCGAGTTCGGCGGCTCCTGGCCCTTCGTCGGCCTGTTCGCGGCGACAATGCTGGGCTGGGTGGCGCTCAACGGCTGGCTGCTGCTCTCACGCGGCAGCACCTTCGACCCTTACCCCTACATCCTGCTCAATCTGTTTCTGTCAATGCTGGCCGCGCTGCAGGCGCCGGTGATCCTGATGTCACAGAACCGTCAGTCGCAGAAAGACCGGCTGCGCGGCGAGCACGACTACGAGGTCAACCTCAAGGCCGAGCTGGAGATCATGCTGCTGCACGAGAAGCTCGATCAGCTGCGCGAGCCGCAGTGGCAGGAGTTGTTGCAGCTGCAGCAGCAGCAGCTCAAGCTGCTGTCAGCGCTGACCGCCCATCTGGCGCTGCGCTCCTGAGCGCGGCGCGAGACGCGCCAGATGCAGCGGTGACAGGCTGTCATCCGCCTGCCGTCGCTGCCCCTCTCAAAGCTCAGCAAGGCAAGTTCAGCCAGCCGCTCACTTGAAGAACCAGTAGCCCACCAGGATGGCGCCGACCAGGCCGACGAAATCGGCAATCAGGCCACAGGTCAGCGCGTAGCGCGTCTTGGCGATCTTGACGCTGCCGAAGTACACAGCCAGCACGTAGAAGGTCGTCTCTGTCGATCCCTGGATGATGGCCGCCAGCTTGCCTTCAAAGCTATCCACGCCGTAGGTCTTCATCACATCCACCATCAGGCCGCGCGCACCGCTGCCCGAGAGCGTCTTCATCAGCCCCACCGGCAGGGCCGGCACGAAGTCCGTGGGCAGGCCCATGGCGGCCACGCACCAGGCGATGGCGCCCACCACATAGTCCATGCAGCCGGTGGTGCGGAACACCGAGATCGCCACCAGGATGGCCACCAGGTAGGGAATGATGGAGATGGCCACGCCGAAGCCTTCCTTGGCACCGTCGACGAAGGCCTCGTAGACATTGATGCGCCGCCAGGCTCCGGCCGCGACGAACAGCACGATGATGGACAGGATCACCACACTGCCCAGCACGCCCACGTACTTGGCCATGACATCGGGTGGGTAGCCGCTCAGCCAGGTGAACAGGCCGGCCATGATGGCGATGAAGCCGCCGAAGAAGGCCAGCACCGGCGCGCTGAAGAGGTTGATGCGCTGGACCATGGCCACCGCCACCAGGCCGGCCATGAAGGAGATGAAGGTGCCGATCAACGTGGGCAGGAAGATGTCTGCCGCGTTGAAGCCAACCAGCCCCTGGTCTACGGCCAATGCCTGGCGGATCGCGATTACCGATGTCGGGATCAGTGTGATGCCCGCCGTGTTGAGCACCAGGAACATGATCATCGCGTTGCTGGCGGTGTCCTTCTGCGGATTGAGTTCCTGCAGCTCCTTCATCGCCTTCAGTCCCAACGGCGTGGCCGCGTTGTCCAGGCCCAGCATATTGGCGGAGAAGTTCATCACCATCGAGCCGTTGGCCGGGTGGCCTTTGGGCACCTCGGGGAAGATGCGCGCGAAGAAGGGCGCCATGCCGCGCGCGAAGAGCTGGATCACGCCGGCCTGCTCGCCGATCTTCATGATGCCCAGCCACAGGCTCATCACGCCCACCAGACCGAGCGAGATGTCGAAGCCGGTCTTGGCGGTATCGAAGATGCCGGTCAGCACCTGCGGAAAGATGGCCAGGTCGCCGCCGATCAGGCGCAGCAGCGCTACGCCGAAGCCGATCAGGAAGAAGGCGATCCAGATGTAGTTGAGAACCATGGGCGAGCAGTCCTTGCAAGAACCTCCATTATTCCGGTCGATACCCCAGCGCCATCCCGGGCCGACCCTCGGCCGGCATCACGGCTGGCGGGCGAGCCATAACCGGGCGTGATGGCTGCTGATGATCGTCAACGGCCGCACACGGAGTGCCAGGCACAGACGACGAAGGCCTTGTGCGGTTTCAGGTTCGGTGGTGATACACATCTGCTTAGGATCGCTCCATGGGCTGGAGACTGCTGGCACACTGCAAGCTCGCTGCGCTGGAACAACGGATGATCCAACTCGACCCGCTGACCCTGTGGACGGCCGCCGCCGTCCTGCACGGCTTTGCGGCTCTGGTCTGGGCCCTGCTGGGTGGCTTTTACCGCATCGCGCCACGTGCCAGCATGTGGCTGTGCATCGGCGAATTGCTGATGCTTCCGACGCTGGATTGCCAAGGCTGCAGCACGGCCTGGCCTGACGCGCTGGCGCCGTGGATGCCCAGCCTTCTGCATCTGGCCGGCCTGCTGGCCATGGCGCTTGGGGTGGCCCGGTTGCTGCGACTGGCCCCGCCGAAGCCGGCGCTGTGGGCCGGCCTCGCCTGCAGCCTGCTGCTGGCACTGTGCGCGGTGGCCGGCAGCACCAGTGCGGCGCTCGCCACCCTGGCTGCGGCTTCAGCGCTGGTGTGCATGGGCATCGCCGCAACGCTGTGGCGCTCCAGCGCCAGCGGGTTCCTGTCCACCTGGGTGCGCGTGGCCTTGCCCCTGCCTCTGCTCCTGCTGGCAGCCGACTCGCTGGCCGACATGACGCTGCCCTGG
This sequence comes from Roseateles sp., assembly GCF_044373315.1. Classification (GTDB taxonomy): domain Bacteria; phylum Pseudomonadota; class Gammaproteobacteria; order Burkholderiales; family Burkholderiaceae_C; genus JACDQM01. Next base: position 8,370 of record NZ_JBILQK010000049.1, read on the forward strand.
GCCACCGAAGCGCACTCGCCCTGGCTGGCCCTGCTGATGACCGGCGTTCATCTGTGGCTGACGCTGAGCCTGATGACCCTGGCAGTGCATCGCCTGTGGCTGCGCATCCTGCACCTGAGCCAGCACGATGCGCTGACCGGTGCACTGAACCGCCGTGCGCTGGAAGAGCGGCTCAGCCAGATGCAGGCGCGCCAGCGCCGAGGCGAGGGCTTCGCCTGGATCGCGCTGGACATCGACCACTTCAAGCACATCAACGACCAGTTCGGTCACGCGGCCGGTGATGCAGCACTGCAGCAGGTCTCGTCCTTGCTGATGCGCCAGCTTCGCGCCGGTGATGCGGTGGCGCGGCTGGGCGGCGAAGAGTTCGGCCTGCTGCTGCCCAATACCGGCCTCGCCGAAGCGGTGGCGCTGGCAGAGCGGCTGCGTCAGGCACTGGCCGGGCAGCCGCTGCACTGGAAGAACCAGGCCTGGCCAATCAGCGCCAGCTTCGGCGTGACGGCCACCGGCAATGGCGATGCCCGCGACAGCGCGGACCTGCTCAGCCAGGCCGACCGGCTGCTGTACCAGGCCAAGCAGGCCGGCCGCAACTGCATCCGTTCAGACCTGACGGAGCCGGCATGAGTATCGGCAGCCACACACCGACCCAGCTGGTACTGATCGCCGGCCTCAGCTTGTTCGCCAGCCTGGCGTGGTGCCTGTTGGCCAAGTCGCGGCGCATGACGCCCGGCGCAGCCTGGGCCATGGCCGCCACCAACGTGCTGCTGCTGGTCGGCGTGAGCTTGTATGTGATGCGTGGTCAGCCGGGCTGGGCGAATGTGCTGACCTACCAGACCTCCTCGCTGTTCCTGCTGAGCTGCTTCGGCTTGCTGTGGGCGGCGGGGCCGCTGGTCTCGAATGAGGCCGCTGTATGGCGCAAGCCCTTGAGCGTGATGGTGCTCACCATGCTGATGCTGGTGGTGATTCCCACCAGCAGCACGCACTGGCTTGCGGCGAGCACCAGCGGCATGATGGTGATGACCGCCGGTATCGTCATCGCCGCCTATCCGCGCCTGCGGCGCGTGCTGAGCTGGCCACTCTCCGCGCTGCTGATCTCGCCCTACGCGCTGCTGTCGCTGATGTTCCTGGCACGCACGCTGGCCGCGCTGCTGCTGCCTATCGATCAGCTCAGCCTGCTGCGCCAGAGCCGGACCAATATGTTGTGGCTGTGGGTCGGCTTCATGATGGCGCTGCTGATCAACACCCAGGTGGCCTTCCTGCTGGTGCTGCGTCTGGTGCTGAAACTGCAGCGCCTGACGCGCATCGACCCGCTGACCGGCGCACTGAACCGGCGCGCCTTCGACACCGCCTTGCGCATCGCTCATGCCGAAGCAGGGCGCGGCGTCAGATACAGCCTGGTGCAGATCGACATGGACCACTTCAAGCAGCTCAACGATCAGCTCGGCCACGCCGCCGGCGATGCCGCCCTGCGCCATCTCGTCAGTCAGATCCGCCCGCTGCTGCGCGACCTTGATGCTATGGGGCGGCTGGGTGGTGAGGAGTTCTGCCTGCTGCTGCGGGATGCCGATATAGGCGGCGCAGCGCTGGTGGCCGAGCGCATCCGGCAACAGCTGCAGCAGACGCAGTGGCAATGGCAGGGCAAGGGCTGGCCGCTGCGCGCCAGCTTTGGCGTGGCCCAGCACGAAACGGGCGACAGCGGCGCTGACGCGGCACTGGCTCGCGCTGATGCCGCGCTCTATGAGGCCAAGCGCATGGGCAGAGATCTGGTTCGTTAGGAACCACCTGCCGGCGGCCGACCCTCAGGGCAGGCGCAGCTCGGCGAAGTCGCGCAGCAGCAGATTCAGGCTCTGGCGCAGCGCGCCCTCGTTGGCCAGGCGCAGGCGCTCGGGCGGAAACAGCAGGGCCTCAGTCAGTTCCGCCGTGTGGGCGCTGCGGATGCTGCGCTGGTACAGCACCGCGCCGCTGGCCTTGTCCTTGAGCGTGTAGTCGATGGTGGCCAGCACGCGGTTATTGCTGACCAGGGCCTGCGGCTGCCACTTCAGATCGGGCTGCTGCAAGGCGCTCAGCTTGGCGCTGAGCTGGTAGCGGGCGCCCGCGGGCAGAGGCGCCAGCACGCCGACCGAACGCAGCGCCTCTTCCAGGGTCTGATCCAGCGCCTTGGCGCTGACCTGCGACCCCCAGTAGCGCCAGGTCTCGGCGCCGCCGGCGATCTCGCCCAGCGCAATCTGGCCGCGCAGCGCCTCGGGCATGAAGCCGCGCAGCTGCAGCGCATCGCCCGGCGCCAGGCGCATGTTCAGCGGATCGGCGGGCGTGCCGCAGCCGCCCGCAAGGGTTGCGGCCATCAGCGCCGCCACCAGGCCATGCCATCGCTTCATTCCATGCTCCTCAGAGTCGGCGGTGCGAGAGTGCCGGCAACTGCGTTCGCAGCTGGGCCAGCCGCGCCAGGTCCAGCTCGGCCAGCGCCAGGCCCTCGCCTTCCGGCAGACAGTCCAGCACCACGCCCCAGGGGTCGACGATCATCGAGTGTCCCCAGGTCCGGCGCCCATTCTGATGCCGGCCGCCCTGGGCCGGTGCGATGACAAAGGCGAGGTTTTCGACCGCTCGTGCGCGCAGCAGCAGCTCCCAGTGCGCTTCGCCGGTGGTGTGGGTGAAGGCGGCCGGCACGCTGATCAGGTCCAGCGGCGCGGCCTCGCCCATCGCCCGGTAGAGCTCGGGGAAGCGCAGGTCGTAGCAGACCGACAGGCCGACGCGCAACGCGCCCGCCTGCAGGGCCACCGGCTGCTCGCCCGCTTCCAGCACCCGGCCTTCGTCGTAGCGCTCGCGGCCGTTGTCGTAGCAAAACAGGTGCATCTTGTCGTAGCGCGCTGCCTGCGCACCGTCCGGCGAATACACCAAGCAGCTGTTGCGCACCCGCAGCGGATCAGGCGTGCGTAGCGGCAGCGTGCCGCCGATCACCCACAGGCCCAGCTCGCGCGCCGCATCGACCAGAGCCTGCTGGATCGGCCCCTGGCCCGGCGCCTCGGCCACGCCGAGCTTGTCGCTGTCGTTCAGGCCCATCAGACAAAAATACTCGGGCAGCGCCACCAGCTGTGCGCCGCGCGCGGCCGCCTCGGCCATCCAGCGGCGGGCGCTGGCTAGATTCGCCGCCACATCGGGGCCGGAGACCATCTGGATCGCGGCAATCTTCATCATCAAGCCTCCTCAGGGCGCAGAGGCGGCCGAGGCCGGCAGCGGGGCTTCGGCCTTGCGCTCGACCCGCTCGACCTTGGGATCATCCCAGCTGCCGGTGACATGGAACTCGCGCGTACCCGCCGCCATCATCGGCCGGCGCAGCAGCAACTGGGCCACGAAGGTGCCCAGGCCCACGGCCGGGTTGATCGCGACATAGGCGAGCGAGGCGCCGGCCGCATTGATCTCCGGCACCACCACCACGCGCAGATCCTGGGTCTCGGCGGCCAGATCGGCGCGGCCTTCCATGGCCACCACCGCCTGCACGCCGCTCATGCGCAGGTTCTGGCTGCTGGCCACGCCGCGCTCGATCTGCACGTCGCCACCAAAGCCGTCGAAGGCGAAGCCCTCGTTGAAGACATCGCGGAAATCCAGCAGCAGACGACGTGGCAGCGATTGCAGGCTCAGCACCCCGAGCAGTCGCCCCATGCCCGGCTCGGCCTTGAGAAACTGGCCCGCGTCCAGTGCCACATTGAACTTACCGCTCATGCTGGCGTAGTCCGGGCTCAGCGGCGAGCCCTGCCAGCCCAGCGTGCCGCCCAGCAGGCCCTTGCCACCGCGCAAAACCTGACCCTGGCCCATCGATTCCAGCAGGCGGCCGGCGTCCTGCACCTCCAGCTTCCAGCTCAGCTGGGTGCGGCGGCTGCGCTGGCCGGGCTCGGCCAGCCACTGGCCGGTGGCGCTGAGCAGGGCATCGCGGTGGCGCAGCTGCAGCTTCTCCAGCCGCCAGTCGCGCTGCGCGCCCTGGCCGCCCTGGCCACCTTGACTCTTGGCCTCGACCTCCAGCCGGCCCAGCTTCTTGCCGCGCAGCTCAAAATCGTCGACCACGATGTCCAGCGCCGGCACGCTGGCCGGCTGCTGCTCCAGCATCGTGCTGACGCTGTCGGCTTCGCTCTTGGGCAAGGACAGCCGCGCCAGCCGCGCGAACACCTGGCCGGGCTGGTTGCCGCGCGTCGGACGGAACTCGACATAACCGCTGAGCTGCTCGGCATCCAGCGTGCCGCGCCAGGCCTCGCCCACCTGGCTGATGCCGGCCACCAGGCGGTCCAGCTGACGGCCGTCGAGCTGCAGCGACTGCGCCCGCAGGCCCAGCTGGGTGGGGGCATAGCCGCCCTCCAGTGCCTCTGTGCCAGCAGCTTCGCCGAACAGGCGCCGCGCCGTGGCCTGCCAGGCGTCCAGATCGACGGCGCCAAGATTGGCCTGCAGCTTGACGCCCTGCGCGGGCAAGGCGGGCGCTGGCTCCAGCAGACCGATGCCGCCCGCCAGCACACGCGCCGGCTTGCTGCCGGTATCCAGCAGGTAATGCGCCTGCACCAGGCTGCCCAGCTCGAAGCGCAAGTCTTCCCGCTGCGGGCCGGCCAGCGCGGTCTGCCAGCGCATCGGCAGGCTGCTTTCGGCGCTCTTGCGTAGCGGCGCCGGCAGGTCGAGTGCCATGCCTTGCAGGCTGCTGCTGAGGTTGATCTCGGTGTGGCCCTGCTGGATGCCCAGCTGCAGCCGGTAGGCGGCCTGGCCGCTCATGGCCTGGGCCAGGCGTGCCGGCAGGCCGAGTTCGGGTGCGCGCCGCAAGCCCTCGGCCGTGGCCACGCCCTGGCCGGTGAAGCGCAGGCTGCCGTCGCGCTGGCTGCCGCCCTCAAAGGTGGCATCGCCGCCCAGCACCCGGGCTGCGCCGCCCTGGACGGTCACGCCGCGCCGGTCGAACTCCACCCGGGCGCGGGCATTGCCCAACAGCGGCAAATCGGGCCGGATGCGCATATCGTTGCCCGCCAGCACGACCTGGCCCTTGACGCTGGCCTGGCTGACGTCATGCAAGGGAATCTGCAGCGCCAACTTCAGCGCCGCGTTGCCGCTGGCGCTGGTTTCGGCCAGAGCATGACCGGTCCAGGCCCCGACCGGTGAATTGCGCATGAAGCGCAGCAGCTCGGCTGCCGGGCCGCGGCCGCTGCCCTCCAAAGCCAGTACCTGCTGGTGCATCAAGTCCTTGAAGCCGCCATTGATGCCATACAGCTCATAGCCCAGCACGCGGGCCCGGCCATTGCGGATCTGCATGCCGGCGCGCTCGAACACCAGCTCGGCGTTGACCTTTTCCATCACCGGCCAGGGCGATTCGTAAGCCGGCGCGCTGGCCGTGGCGGCATGGCTGGGCACATAGGCCAGCAGCACGTCCTCGGCCTGGGTGCTGATACGGAACTGACCCTGCGCGCTTTGGTCGAAGGGAAAGTCCCACAAGTCGCCGCGCACGCGGAACTGCACCTGGCGCGCGGTGCCGCCGCGCACCGCGTCGCGCACATAGCTGCGCGCCTCGTTGCCGACGCCCAGCGGCAGATAGCGCGCCACGCGTGCGGCCCGGGCCTCGTCCAGGCGGCCATTCAGGTCCAGATGGCCCGGAAAGCGTGCGCCACGGCCGGGCTTGCTGGCATCGCCGGCACCGGTGCGCCAGACGGCGTCGAGCTGACCACGCAGGTCGGTGTTGGCGATCTTCACATCGCTGACGCGCAGCTCCAGCGCGGGCAGGGCCTGCGGCCGCTGTGTGATGGTCCAGGCCAGCGTGGCGCTGGCCTCGGGCAGCGGCAGCACCGGCTCCTCGAACACGCCAGGCAGCTCGATCTGGCCATCACGGAACTGCAGCCGGGCCTGCCCGCCTTGTTCGCTGGCGTCCAGCTGCAGGCTCGCTCCCCGGATGCCGGGCCGGCCGGCCACCAGCGGCTCGGGCGAAGCCTTGGCAACCAGGCTCAGCCCCTCGACCTGCGCCTTGACGCGATAACTCTTGAGCGCCTCCAGCGGCCCCTGCCAGCCCAGCTGCAGCGCACGCAGCTGCCCGCTGGGGGCCAGCTCAGCCAGCAGCAGGCGCTGCGCTTCGGCCAGCGGCAGGCGGGTGACGATCTGTGCCATCAACGCCAGGTCCAGCTGCTGGGCACTCAGCTCACCGCCTTCTCGGGGGCCGGACTCGCGCAGGCTCAGGCTCCAGTCCGAACGCGGCCACACCAGGCCGTCGTCGCCCTCGAAGCCCAGCTGGGTGGCGGCCAGCGTGAAACCCTCCGCCTCGCGCTTGAGAGCCACGCGGCCTTCGATATGGGCCAGGTCAAGGGCTTCGATGGTCTTGCCCAGGCGCAGGCGCACGGCTCGCAAGGCCAGATCCAGGGTCAGGCTCTGGGCGCTGCCCTCGCGCACCTCGGCCCAGGCGCGCAGCGCGCCGTCGCCCTCAGTAAGCTCGAAAGGCAGGTCCACATGGCGACGCAGCTCGCGCACATCGGCGCGCGGCAGCTCGGCGAACAGCTGCCCGCTCCAATGGTTCAGCTCGCCGGGACGCTTGAGCAGGGACTGTGTGAAGCGCCCGCGCAAGGTGAAGCGCTGGCCCCAGGCCGGCGGCGGCGTGGCATCCAGGCGCAGCGCATGGCGGCGCAGGCTGTTGCGCAGCACCAGGTCGACATCGCTGAGTTCCAGCGGCGCCGCGCCGCGCTGCTCGTCGATCCAGCGCACCCGGCCCTTGCGGACCACGAACTCCTGCTGTGAGAAGAACCAGTCGGCCAGCTCATCGCCCGCCTCGGCCGGCCCGGCGGCCCCGACGTCGAGCCCGGCCACGAAAATACGCCCCTTGGCATCACGGCGCACCTCCAGCTCAGGGGCATCGATCAGCAGCTGATCAAAGCGCAACTCCCAGGCGAGCACGGAGCGCGCCGACAGCGCCGCCGAGACCATCGGCAAGCGCAAGGCCTCACGGCCGGCCGGGTCAAGCAGGCGCACATTGCGGAGCTCGAGCGCAGGGATCCAGCCCCCGGAGCGCACCTCGATTTCACCGATACGCAGCTGCAGGCCCAGGCTCTGTGAGGCTGTCCGCTCCAGCTGCGGACGCCAATCGTCGATGTGCGGCAGAATCGCCCAGTGCAACAGCAGCACGGCCGCCAGCACCAGGGCCCAGGCCGCCAGCACCACCCGCAGGGACCAGCGCAGCAAAAGGCGCAGCCAGCGGGGGATGCGCAGGGTGGATCGGGCGGTGGATGGACGGGCAAACACGGATATGTAGGGAGCGCTCGCCTTGGAGCCGCGAATCATCAAGACCACCGATGCATCACCTTGGGCACCACGTGCCCATGTCAGCGACGCAGCCCGGCACTCCCAGGATGGCCGGGAATCTAGCACAGCCCTCCTGACTCCATGAGCGTTACAGACCCTTCTTTGCAGAACGAAACAGTGCCAGGCCTGCCCGGTGCGCAGGCCGCCCACAGCCGCTTCGTGCAGCGCATCCGGCGTCGCTATGACGAGGAGCTGTCCTTGCTGCCGCCGGGCCTGCCTGATCGGGCCGCGATTGCCGCGACGATCCAGGTGATCCAGGCCCGTGGGCGCCCGCTGGGTGCCGCCTTGCGTGTCACTCGCCAGCTCGTGCTGGAGCGCCTCGCCGTGCTGGACGTGGAATGCGGCGCCGCGATGAAGGACATCACCGAGGTGATGACCACACTGGCCGAAACCACGCTGTGCCTGGCCCTGGCTGAGGCCCGTCAGGCACAGGATGCGATCAATGGCGCGCCCCGCAACGCGCAGGGCGAGGTGATCGCATTCTGGGTCGTCGGCATGGGCAAGCTGGGCGGGCGCGAGCTCAATGTCTCGTCCGACATCGACCTGATCTATGTCTACGACGACGACGGCCTGACTGACGGCCCGCAGCAGATCACCGCGCATGAATACTTCGGGCTGGTGGCACGCCGCCTGTATGCGCTGATCGGCGATGTGACCGAGGACGGCCAGGTGTTCCGTGTGGACTTGGCCTTGCGCCCGAACGGCAACTCCGGCCCGCCTGCGGTGAGCCTGGCGATGCTGGAAGAGTATTTCCTGGTGCAAGGCCGCGAGTGGGAGCGCTTTGCCTGGCTGAAGAGCCGCGTCGTTGCGCCGCTGGACGAGGCCAGCCTGAAGAGCGCGCTGGGCCTGCGTTCGCTGGTAACGCCCTTCGTCTACCGCCGCTACCTCGATTACGGCGTGTTCGAAGGCCTGCGCCAGCTGCATCGAAAGATCCGGGACGAGGCCAGCAAGCGCGCCGCCGGCCGGCCGGAGCGGGCCAATGATGTCAAGCTCTCGCGCGGCGGCATCCGCGAGATCGAGTTCATCGTGCAGTTGCTGCAGGTGGTGCGCGGCGGCCACTTCCCGGAGATCCGCACCCGCTCGACGGTGAAGGCGCTGTCGCGCCTGGCCACGCGCGGGCTGATGAAGCCCGAGACCGCCGCCAAGCTGCGCGAAGGCTATGACCTGCTGCGCCGCATCGAGCATCGCATCCAGTATCTGGACGACCAGCAAACCCATTGCCTGCCGACCGGCGACGAGGATCTGGCCTGGATCGCCCGCAGCATGGGCCTGACCTGCAAGCCCGAGGCCTGCGAGTTGCTGGAGCGCCTGTGCGAGGTGCGCGAGCTGGTGGCCACTGAATTCGACGCCCTGCTGCACGATGGCCAGGCCCCGGCCACCAGCGGCAATGGTTGCCGCAACTGCGGCGCACCACCCTTGACGGTCGACGCCGAGGAGTTCCTGGACAAGCTGCCGATCGAGCTGGGGACGGCGGTGCGGCGCTGGGCTCAGCAGGCCCGCGTGCAGTCCTTGCGCGAGGAGTCACGCCTGCGCCTGGCCAAGCTGGTGGGCCGCGCCGCGCAGGCAGTCAAGGAAGAGCAGTGCAGCATGGACGCGGCGCTGCGCTTCGTCGACTGGGTCGAGCCCCTGCTGCGGCGCGAGAACTATCTGGCCCTGCTGGTCGAGCGCCCCTCGGTGCAGACGCGCCTGCTGCGTCTGCTGGGCCTGGCGCGCTGGCCGATGCGCTATCTGATGCAGCATCCGGGCGTGATCGACGAGCTGGCCGATGCGCGCCTGCTGGCCGAGCGCTTCGACGGCGCCGCCTATTACGCCGACCTGCAGGCCCGCCATGCGGCCTGGGACCGCTCCGGCGAAGCCGATGAAGAGTCGCTGCTTGACACGCTGCGCCGCGCCCACCATGCCGAGGTGTTCCGCACGCTGGTGCGCGATGTCGAGGGCCATATCACGGTGGAGCAGGTGGCCGATGAGCTATCGGCACTGGCCGACGCGACACTGCAATGCGCCATCGACTGGGCCTGGGCGCGCCTCAAGCAGGCGCACCGGCCCGCACCGCGCTTCGCGGTGATCGCCTACGGCAAGCTGGGCGGCAAGGAGCTGGGCTACGGCGGCGACCTGGACGTGGTGTTCCTGTTCGACGACCAGGACCCGAACGAGAACATCAGCGCCTCCGAGATCTACGGCGCCTTCGTGCGCAAGCTGATCACCTGGCTGACGCTGCGCACCGCCGCTGGCGAACTGTTCGATATCGACACCGCGCTGCGGCCCAATGGCAACTCGGGCCTGCTGGTGACCTCGCTGGATTCCTTCGAGAACTACCAGAGCGGCCGCGGCAGCAACACCGCCTGGACCTGGGAACACCAGGCCATCACGCGGGCGCGCTTCTGCGCCGGTGATCCGGCGTTGGCCGAGCGTTTCGAAGGCGTGCGCCGCGCTGTACTGACCGCCGAACGCGATGCCGCAGCGCTGCGCCAGGAGGTGCAGGCGATGCGCGAGAAGGTGCGCGCCGCCCGGCCGGTGCGCGCCGGCAAGTTCGATCTGAAACACAGCGCCGGCGGCATGATGGATGCCGAGTTCGCGCTGCAGTACCTGATCCTCTTGCACTCGCGCCAGCACCCGGAACTGCTGGACAACGCCGGCACGATCGCCCTCCTGCAGCGCGCCGAGGCCGCCGGCCTGTTGCCGGACGGTTGCGGCCGCGCGGCAGGCGATGCCTACCGCGAATTGCGCCGCGTCCAGCACAAGGCCCGGCTCGACGAGCAGGCCACCGCGCTGGATGAGAGCGAGCTTGCCGCCCTGGGCCTGAGCGCCCAGCGCGATGCCGTGCTGGCCCTGTGGCGCGCGGTCTTCCCCTGAACGCCTGGGCGGCTGCAGCCCTGCTGCAGGGGCTGGCGGCCTTGCTCGTCTGGCCGCTGCCGCGCGAGTTGCTGGACTGGCAGCCAGCCTTGTTCGCGGCGCAACCCTGGCGCGCCTTCAGCGCCGCCTGGGTGCACTGGAGCCCGCTGCATCTGGGCGCCAACCTGGCGGGCTGCGTGGTGCTGGCGCTGCTTGGACAGCGGGCTGGCCTCGGTCGTCGTGCGGTGCTGGCCTGGCTGCTGGCCTGGCCGCTGACGCAGCTGGCCCTGCTGGCCTGGCCCAGCCTGCGGCACTATGGCGGCCTGTCCGGCGTGCTGCATGCCGGCGTGGCGATTGCGGCCATCGAACTGCTGGCCCGGCAGGGGCGGGAACGCCTCATCGGCGTGCTGATCAGCACCGGCCTGCTGCTCAAGCTGACCCTGGAGGCGCCGATGGGGCCGCCGCTGCGCCAGATGCCCGGCTGGGACATCGCGATTGCGCCCGCCGCCCATCTCGGCGGCACGCTGGCCGGTGCGCTGTGCGCGCTGCTGCTGCGGGCCTGGCCGTGGACGCGCCCATCGCTGAGGGCATGATGGGCGCATGAGCCTACCCTCCCACCAGCAACGCCATTCGCAGCTCGACACCTTTGCCATCAGCACCGTGTTGCTGTGCTGCGTGCTGTGGGGCCTGAACCAGGTGGCGGTGAAGGCCGCACTCGCCGAGATCGGCCCGCTGTGGCAGGCCGGCTTGCGCTCGCTAGGCGCCGCCGCGCTGGTGGCGCTGTGGGCGCGCGCGCGCGGCATCCGCCTGTTCGAGCGTGATGGCACGCTGCCCGGCGGCCTGCTGGCCGGCGCGCTGTTCGGCCTGGAGTTCGCCTGCATCTTTGCCGGCCTGCAGTTCACCAGCGCCTCTCGCATGGTGGTGTTCATCTACCTAAGCCCGTTCGTCGTGGCGCTGGGCATGCCTTTCATCTCGAAGACCGAGCGCTTAAGCATGCGCCAGGCGGCCGGCCTGCTGCTGGCCTTCGGCGCCGTCAGCTGGGCCTTTGCCGAAGGCTTCGGCAGCAGCACCGGATCGCCGCGCCAGTGGCTGGGCGATGCCCTGGGCCTGCTGGCGGCACTGCTGTGGGGCGGCACGACGCTGGCCATCCGCGCCACCCGGCTGTCTCAGGCCAGCGCCGAGAAGACCCTGCTCTACCAACTGGGCGTCTCGGGCCTGGGCCTGGTGCTGGCCGCCCTGCTGACGAACGAACAGCTGCCACTGCGCTGGTCCATGCAGCTGAGCGGACTGATGCTGTTCCAGACGGTGATCGTCAGCTTCGCCAGCTATCTGATGTGGTTCTGGCTTGTGCGCCACTACCCGGCCACGCGCCTGTCCAGCTTCACGCTGGCGACACCGCTGTTCGGTCTGCTGGCCGGCGCGGCCCTGCTCGGAGAACCGGTCACGCAACGACTGATCATCGCGCTGGCGGCACTGGCGCTGGGCATCGCCTTGGTGAACCGCCGCTGATGTTCCCTTGGCGGCAGGCCGGCAGCAGTGCTGAGCCTTAGACTGATTTGCCTCGATTCATCCGACCCAAGAACTTCTGGAGACATTCATGATCACCCTCTGCGGCTTCTCGCTCAGCAACTACTACAACAAGGTCAAGCTGGCGCTGCTCGAGAAAGGCATCCCCTTCCAGGAAGAACTGGTGATGACCAAGTCCAAGGAAGAGGCGGTGCTGTCCTGCACGCCGCTGGGCAAGATTCCCTTCATCCGCACCGACAAGGGCGCGCTGTGCGAGAGCCAGGCCATCATGGAGTACCTGGAATCAGCCTACCCGCAGCCGGCACTGGTGCCGGCCGATGCCTTCGCCGCAGCCAAGGTGCGTGAGCTGATCACCTTCATCGAACTGCACCTCGAGCTGGTGGCCCGCGATCTCTATGGCCAGGCCTTCTTCGGTGGCACTTGCAGCGATGCCGACAAGGAGCGCGTGCGCAAGCAGCTGAACAAGACCATTCCGGCCTTCAAGCGCCTGGCCAAGTTCTCGCCCTACATCGCCGGCGACAGCTTCACGATGGCCGACTGCGCCGCCTGGGTCAGCCTGCACCTGGTGGCCATGGCGACCAAGGCCGTGCTGGGCGAGGACCTGCTGACGGCACACGGCGTGGACTGGAAGGGCTATACGAAGCTGATCGGTGACCGCCCGGCCGCCCAGAAGGTCACCGCCGACCGCAAGGCAGACCAGGAGCGCATGGCGCGAACCTGAAGGCGCTGAGCACTGCTAGCCCCAAATCGCAAGCGTCGGCAACAGCGCGCAAACAGACAGCAAATGTCATGTAGTTTGCGCAAAATGTCATCTCGTCACAAACCGATGGCAAACCCGCCCCCCGCTTCAGGGGGGCGGTCGCGGCATTGCCCCGAATTGCGTCAGTCCTAGGCGTTTTCCCCAGGTTCTCCAAAAATCGCTGCAGTGCAACATTCGGCCAGTCCAACCCAACCGCCGTGAGGAGCCCCATGAAAAACCGCTTTCTTGCCTTGGCCGTACTCAGCGCCACCGCATTGACTGCCCACGCGTCGATCTCGATCGGCAGCAGTTCATCTTTGACTTACTCGCAAACGTTTGACTCCTTGGCTTCAAGCGGAACTGCAAACGTTTGGCTCAACAACAGCACCCTGCCCGGCTGGAGCCTCTTCAACGTGGCGGGCACGGCATTGACGACCTACCGTGCCGACAACACCAACACCGGCTCCTTCTACAGTTTCGGCCTGGACGGTGACCGCGCGCTGGGCGGCGTGGGCTCGGGCAACGCCTACTTTGCGGCGGCGCCCTCGGGCGCAGTGGCCGGCTACATCGCCGCCGCGTTCACCAATACCGGCGCGACCATGCTGAGCAGTTTTTCCCTCAGCTACAGCGGCGAGCAGTGGCGCAACGGAGGCAACACCGGGGCGCAGACGATGACGGTGCAATACGGCTTCGGCGATAGCTTCGCCGCCGTCTCCGCCTGGACCAGCGCCAGCAGCAGCTTTGCCTGGAGCTCACCCATCACCGGCGCGAGCGCTGCTGTCGTTGACGGCAACAACGCCGGTCTGGTCAGCAATGTCGGCGGCACGGTGTCTGACCTGACATGGGAGCCGGGACAGACCTTGTGGCTGCGCTGGGTCGAGACCAACGATGTGGGCAATGACCACAGCATGGCCATCGACAACGTCTCGCTGAGCTTCACCAGCGCCGTGCCGGAGCCCAGCAGCTACGCGCTGCTACTGGCCGGCCTGGGCGTGGTCGGCATGCTGGCGCGTCGCCGCGGCAGCTTCGCGCGCCAGGCCTGAGCGCCATCTGCCCGCAGCCTGCGCCATGCCGCGCCCCCTGCGGGGCGGCTGCGCCGGCTGAGCCCCACCTGCACCCGAGACTCAGCATGCACCACAACAGCACTGTCTTCCTTCGCCGCAGCAGCCTGGCGCTCGCGCTGGCCACCGCGGCCACCTTCGCCGCCGCCGCCGACACGCCGATCTACACGATCCAGGGCAGTGGCGCGACCAGCAGCTTTGTTGGTCAGGCCGTCACGACCACCGGCGTGGTCACCAAGGTCAACAACAACGGCTTCTACATCCAGGACCTGACCGGCGATGGCAACCCGGCCACCTCCGACGGCATCTTCGTCTTCACCTCGACCAATCTGCCAGCGGTCGGCAGCCTGGTGCGCGTGGCGGGCACTGTGGCCGAGTTCAACACCGGCTCGGCATCGAACAGCGCGACCTCGTCGCGCCCGCTGACGCAGATCACCAGCGTCAGCGCAGTGACCGTGCTGGGCGCCACTGGCTATAGCGTGGCGCCGCTGGATGTAACGCTGCCACTCGCTGCTGGCGAGACGCTGGAGCGCTACGAGGGCATGCTGGTCCGCCTGGTCGGCCCGCTGACCGTGCAGCAGAACTACTTCCAGGCCCGCTACGGCCAGCTGACGCTAGGCGCCGGCGGCCGCCATGAAGTGCCGACCAACCGCCACCGCCCCGGCAGCAGCCAGGCGCTTGCGCTGGCCGATCTGCAAGCCCGCTCGAGCGTCATGCTGGACGATGGCAACTCGGCACAGAACGCCAACCCCTTGCCGTACTACAGCGGCAACGGCCTGCCGCGTGCCGGCGACACGCTAGCTGCCGTGACCGGTGTCATCGATTTCGGCCTGGCCACCGCCAGCACGGCTGGCGCAGCGATGTACCGCATCCATCCCACCGCAGCGCCGGCCTTCGCCGCGACGAATCCGCGCCCGGCCACGCCGCCCAGCGTGGGTGGCAATGTCCGCGTCGGCAGCATGAATGTGCTGAACTACTTCACCACCTTCACCAACGGCAACACCGCCAGCGGCCAGACCGGACAGACCTGCGTCACCGGCAGCAGCGCCGCGTCCAGCTGCCGCGGCGCCAGCAATCTGGCCGAATTCCAGCGACAGCGCGACAAGATCGTGCGGGCCCTGGCCGCGATGAATGCGGATGTCGTGGGCCTGATGGAGATCCAGAACAACGCCGTCGCCGCGCAGAACCTGGTGGACGCGCTCAACGCGCAGTTGGGCGCCGGCAGCTATGCCGTGGTGCCCGATCCGGCCAACGGCACGGGCAGCGACGCGATCAAGGTGGCGCTGATCTACAAGCCGGCGCGCCTGAGCCGTGTCGGCGCGTCGCTCAGCGACACCGCTGCCATCAACAGCCGGCCGACGCTGGCGCAGACATTCGCACCCGCCAACGGTGAGCGCTTCACGATGGTGGTCAACCATCTGAAGTCCAAAGGCAGCTGCCCGAGCTCCGGCGCTGGCGACGTGGACAGCGGCGACGGCCAGGGCTGCTGGAACGCCAAGCGGGTTGAACAGGCCCGTCAGCTGCGCACTTTCGTGGCCCAGCTGCAATCCAGCTCAGGCAGCAATGATGTGCTGCTGGTCGGCGACTTGAACGCCTATGCGCAGGAAGACCCGATCTACGAGCTGACCAGCAATGGCTTCGTCGACCAGATCGGCCGCTTCAACAGCTTCGGCTATTCCTACGTCTTCGACGGCGCCGCCGGCCGCCTGGACCATGCGATCACCAGCGCCAGCCTGTCGCCCAAGGTGGCCAACGCGCAGGACTGGCACATCAACGCCGACGAGTCGCTGGCCCAGGACTACAACCTGGAGTTCAAGCAGCCGGCCTGCGCCACCTGTGCTGCCGACCCCTATGAAGCCAACCCCTACCGCTCGTCCGACCACGATCCGGTGCTGATCGGGCTGAACCTGTACAAGCGCATCAATGGCACAGGCGGACGTGACACGCTGCTGGGGACGGCCGGCGACGACATGATCGTTGGCGGTGTCGGTGCCGACATTCTGACCGGCGGCGCGGGTGCGGACCTGTTCGCCTACACATCGATACGTGATGGCGGCGACACCATCACCGATTTCACGCCAGGCACTGACCGCATCGATCTGCGCACCCTGTTGGCAGGCCTGGGCTACAGCGGCAGCGACCCGGTTGCCGATGGCTGGGTCCGCTTCGTCGCAGTCAGCGGCGGCACCAGCGTGCAGATCGACAGCGACGGCCCCGGCTCAGCAGCAGTGTTCCGCCCGCTGCTGACCCTTAGCGGTGTCAGCCCGAGCAGCCTCGATGCCGCTCGCGACCTGCTGGCACGCTGAACGCAACAAGGAAAGAACATGAGCAAGACATTCATGATGTCCAGCCTGGTGGCCGCAGCACTGACGCTGTCTGCCGCGTCGGCACAGGCGCTGGCTGGCAGCAGCGCGCTGAACGGCTGGAACAGCTTCGGTGACGTCGTCGCACAGAACGGCAAGCTTTCGATGACGAGCGCCTACATCGACGGCGTCAATGATGAAGCCGGCAATCTGTCCGGCAGGTCAGCGGTGCCCATCGACGCCCTGGAAACGGGTGCCGGCCTGACGCCCCTCACGCTGAACCTGAGCGCCAGCGACTACGCCAGCGAGGGCTCGCTGGTGCAGCAGAGCTTCAGTGTGATCGCCGGCCAGACGCTGAGCTTTAGCTGGTCCTTCAGCAGCGCGGAAGCCACCTTCCAGGACCACGCTTTTGCGGTCATCAACGGCCAGCTGTTCACGCTGGCCACCAGCACACAGCCAGGCTCGGCCAGCCAGAGTTTCAGCTACACCTTCGGCAGCAGTGGCGACGTCAGCCTCGCACTGGGCGTGGTCGACACCGTCTCCTACGATGGCGTGTCGCAGTTGAACGTCAGCGACATCCAGATCAGCGCCGTGCCTGAGCCGACCTCGATCGCAATGATGCTGGCCGGTCTGGCCGCCGTCGGCTTCATGGCGCGCCGCCGCCGCGCCGACTGAATCCCGGGGGCAGCAGCCCGCAGCAGGGCCGGCACATCAGCCGGCCCTGCAGTTCGTCCTTCGTCCTGTGCAGTCTGTCGCCCGCCGCTGGGGGCAGGCGGGTCGGCTTGTTATGGTGTGCTACATCAGCAACACAGCCGGACTCGCGCCATGCACAGCTGGAATGACCAGACCCCGATCTATCAGCAACTGGCTGACCGCCTCGCGGCCCAGTTGCTCGACGGCTCCCCGCCCGAAGGCGATCTCATGCCTTCTGTCCGCACCCTCGCCAGCAGCTACCTGATCAACCCGCTGACGGTCAGCCGCGCCCTGCAGGCCCTGGTCGACAAGGGCCTGGTCGAAAGCCACCGCGGCGTCGGCATGCTGGTCCGGCCCGGCGCCCGCAACCGTCTGCTGCAGAGCGAGCGTGACCAATTCCTGCAGCGCGACTGGCCGGCCTTGCGCGCCCGGCTGCAGCGCCTCGGACTCACCGCCAATGATTTGAACTGGGAGGCGCAATGACTGCGACCGCACAACACCTGATTGAAGCCCGCGATTTCAGCCTGCGCTATGGGCGCAAAGTCGCTGTCGACAACATCAGCTTCAGCATTCCCAAGGGGCGTGTCGTCGGCCTGCTCGGTCACAACGGCGCCGGCAAGACCTCGCTGATGAAGGCTCTGGTCGGCCTGCTGCCCGGCCAGGGCCAGCTCAGCGTGATGGGGCTGGATCCGGTCGGACAGCGCGAGCAGTTGCTGGCCTCGCTGTCCTACATCCCCGATGTAGCCGTGCTGCCGCGCTGGGCGCGGGCCGAGGAGCTGATCACGCTGATGAGCGGCCTGCAACCACGCTTCTCGGCCGAGCGCGCCCGCGCCCTGCTCAAGCGCACCAGCGTGACGCCGAAGGACAAGGTCAAGAGCCTGTCCAAGGGCATGGTCACCCAGCTGCATCTGGCCCTGGTGGCTGCGATCGACAGCCGCCTGATGATCCTGGACGAGCCCACGCTGGGGCTGGACGTGATGTCGCGCAAAAGCTTCTACGAGATGCTGATCGACGAGTGGTGCGACGGCGAGCGCAGCGTGCTGATCTCCACCCACCAGGTCGAGGAGATCGAAACCCTGCTGTCCGATGTGCTGATGCTCGACGACGGCAAGCTGGTGCTCAACATCAGCCTGGCCGAGATGGACTCCCGCTTCGTCGCGCTCTCGCATGACCCGGCCGCCAGCGAGGCGGTGGCCGCCGCCCACCCGCTGCTGCGCTACCGCCAGCAGGGCCGACCTGTGGCCCTCTTCGACGGCGACGTGCCGCCGGCCGTGGCCGGCCTGGGCCAGCGCATGCGCCCCAGCTTGGTCGACCTTTTCATGGCGCTGACGCGCAAGCCCGAAATCCAGCGCCAGGCCTGAGGCCGGCTCGTTCAACGCAGAAGGAGCACACCCCATGTCCTCACGTTTCCTGATCCTGATGCAGCGCGAGTGGATGCAGCACCACCGCGGCTGGCTGACGCTGATGCTCATCCCGGTCGGCGTGTTCCTGCTCATCCTGCCCTTCGGCGAGGTGGAGTTGGACCTGCATGTTCCGCCGATGCCGCTGGCCGCGATCGCATTGATGGCCACTGCCGCCGTGGTCTTCATGCTGAGTTTTGCCGGCGCAATGTTCCAGCTGCCTGGCCTGGCGCGCCGCGACCGGCAGGACCGCTCGATCGAGTTTTGGCTGTCGCTGCCCGCCAGCCACAGCGAGAGCATCGGTGCAACCGTGCTGATGCATGCCTTGCTGATCCCGCTGCTGGCCCTGGCGGTTGGCGCTGCGCTGGGCTTGCTGAGTGCGGTGGCGATGATCATCAAAGTCCATGGCTTTGCCAGCCTCGCCGAGCCGAGCTGGAGCAGTCTGATGCTGGCGGCACTGGTGGTGCTGGCTCGCGGCGCCGTCGGTGTGCTGTTGATGACGCTGTGGCTCGCCCCGCTGTTCATGGCCCTGATGGCGGCCTCCGCCTGGCTCAAGCGCTGGGGCGTGCCCGTGCTGATCGGCGGCGTGCTGATCCTGGGCGGCGTGCTGAAGGAGGTCTACGACAACGCCATCGTCTTCGATCTGCTGGAACGTCAGTTCCAGGGCGCCGGCAGTGCCATGCTGGGCGATCCAGGTGGCCTGCGCCCCTTGGAGCATGCACGGCCCGAGCTGAGCGGCGAGTTCGTGACGCTGGTGGGCCAATGGGCCTGGCATGACATCCAGGCCACGCTGGGTCAGCTGTTCAGCGCCCACTTCATCGGCGGGCTGTTGCTGGCTGCGGCTTGCTTCGGTCTGTTGGTGCTCAAGCGTCGCCAAGGGAGCTGAAACGCGCCGCCGCAAAAGCAAAGCCCGCCAAATCGGCGGGCTTTGTTGCTTGCTAACGCTGGTTTCAGGTGGCCGGCTGGGCTTGGCCTGCAGCCGCGGCAACGCGCGCTGCCATCTCCTTGCGGAAGCGGTTGAGCTCCTGCACGCTGGCGAAACTGCGCTCCATCAGCAGGCTCATGTTGTGCAGGATGCGCTCGACCACCTTGGTCTCCCACACGGCATCGAACTGGATCTGCTTGTCGAGCCAGCGCTCCAGCCATTCCGGATCGGGCAAGCGGCTCTGGATGGTGTCGCGCGGGAACAGTTTGGCATTCACATGCAGATTGGTCGGGTGCAGGGCCTGTGCCGTGCGGCGCGCACTGGCCATCAGCACGCCCACCTTGGCGAAGGCCGCCTTGGCCTCGTCACCGAACTTGCTCATGGCGCGCTTCATGTAGCGCAGGTAGGCGCCGCCATGGCGCGCTTCGTCCCGCGCCAGGGTTTCGTAGATGGCCTTGATCACCGGCTCGGTGTGCCATTCGGCAGCCCGGCGGTACCAGTGGTTGAGACGGATCTCGCCGCAGAAGTGCAACATCAGCGTCTCCAGCGCCGGGGCCGGGTCGAAGTCGAAGCGCACCTCATGCAGCTCGGCCTCGGTCGGCACCATGTCGGGACGGAAGCGGCGCAGGTACTCCATCAGCACCAGCGAGTGCTTCTGCTCTTCGAAGAACCACACGCTCATGAAGGCCGAGAAGTCGCTGTCGTCACGGTTGTCGCGCAGGAACATCTCCGTGGCCGGCAACGCCGACCACTCGGTGATGGCGTTCATCTTGATGGTGCGTGCCTGATCATCGGTGAGCATGCTGGCATCGAAGCTATCCCATGGGATGTCGGTGTCCATGTTCCAGCGCACGGCTTCGAGCTGCTTGAAAAGTTCGGGGTAAAGCATGGTCCGTCCCAGTTTGGATCTGTGTCAATTTTAGGGCGCGTATGTGACAAGCGGTGACGCAGCCCTGCAAAGGCACTTCAGCCCGGATGGGAGGCTCGCCAACGCGCCAGTTCCTCGGCAATCTGGCCGAGGCGAACCACATGCCGCAGGCTCGGATGCGCGCTGCGGCGCTGCAAAGCCGGGCTGCTGCCGCCCACCCAGATCTCGACGCCGGCCGGGAGCGCCTGGCGCAGTTCGGTCAAGCCGGCGGCCACGGCTGATGGCGCGACAAAGGCACTGCAACTCAGGGCCACTACATCCGCCCGGTGCGCGGCAGCCGCCAGCACCAGATCGCCCACCGGCGTCTGCACGCCGAGAGACAGACATTGGCTTCCCTCCAGCACGAACATCGCCTCGGCCATCGTCAAACCCAAGCCATGCTGCTCGCCAGGCAAGGTGCTCAACAGCACCCGCGGCGTTTGCTCCTGTGCCGGACGCGGCACCGCCTGCATCGCCTGGCGCAGCGCGGCCTGCACTGACTCGCTGAAGATGTGTTCCTCGAAGATTTGCAGCTCGCCTCGCATCCACATTTCGCCGACCTCGCCCGTCAATGGCGCGATCAGTTGCTCGATACCCGGCCCGAGCCCCATTCGCAGGAGGGTCTGAACCAGCAGGCGGCGCAGTTCCTCGAACTGATGCGATCGCAGGGCCTCGATGAAAGGGGCAAAGTCATCGCGAGCGGGCGAGCCGGCAAACGCGCTCATCGCGGGCTGAGCCTCGGCGAGCAGGGCTTGAAGGCTGTCCAGGCTGGCCGGCACCAGGCGACCGGGCCGGTACCCACGGTCAAGCAAACGCCTGATCAGGCGCAGCTTGCGCACCTGCTCAGGCGGATAGACGCGCTCCCCGGCGGCATCGCGCGCGGGCTGGGGAAAGGCGTAGCGGCGCTCCCAGATTCGCAAGCTGTCCTTGCTGATGCCGGTTTCGCGCTCGACCGCAGCAATCCCTGGCCAGACGGCCACCAAGGGTTCCAGCTCAGTCATGGGCATGGCGAACCTGCCAGGAGGACAGCCGCGCCGGCCTCGGTGAAGCGCATTCAGGTACAAGCGTGCACATTATTTTGTCCTAGACAAACGTGAGACAAAACCAAAATTCTGGCTTAATATAGCTGCAACACCCCGTTTT
>NZ_JBILQK010000133.1:0-7195 GCF_044373315.1 Roseateles sp.
CCTGGTTCGACAAACTGGGCTTGCCCAGGCTCTCATAACCTCAAGCGCTCGAACCGCCTGGTGCGGACCCGCATGCCCGGTGGTGTGGGAGGGGTGGAGTCGATAATGGCTCACCCCTATCCCGATGGTGCATGCTTCACCGTGCTGCGGCGCGCGGTCTCACTTCAGGCTGGATGGTAGGCACCCAAGATGCGTGGCCCGGCCGCGCCAGTGACTGCGGGAAGATTGCCGCTCAGATGTGCGCAGTGGCGCTGGGCCAGCCAGGCAAAGGCGGCGGCCTCGACTTGCATGGCCGGCAGGCCTTGTGAATCCGTGCCTTGCACCGAGAAGGCCGGAAGAAGTGCTTTCAGCCGACGCATCAATTGCAAGTTCAGGGCGCCCCCTCCGCAGACCAGCAGATCGCCTTGAGCGGGGCCGTAATCCCGGATGCTGTCACTGATGCAGCGGGCGGTCAGTTCAAGCAGGGTGGCTTGCACATCGCGAGCGGCAGCGCCTGATGAATGCGCGAGCCTGTGAAGGCTCAGCCACTCGGCGTTGAACAAGTCGCGCCCGGTGCTGCGTGGCGGGGCCTGACAGAAGTACGGCTCATCCAGCATGGCGGTCAGTAGATCCGGCAAGACCCGGCCGCTGGCCGCCCAGTCGCCACCGGCATCGTAGGCGCGCCCGTGATGCTGATGAATCCAAGCATCCATCAGGCAGTTGCCCGGCCCGCAGTCGAAACCTGCGATCTGTCCGTCCGGCCCCAGCAGGCTGATGTTGCTGATGCCGCCGACATTCAGCACCGCGACATGCTGCTTGGCGCGAGAGAAGAGCGAGGCGTGGAAGGCTGGCACCAAGGGCGCTCCTTGTCCGCCGGCGGCGACATCGCGACTGCGCAAGTCGCAGACTACAGGGATGCCGCTCAACTCCGCCAGCAAGGCGCCGTTGAGCAACTGCAGGGTATAGCCGACGCCATCGAACTCTCCCGGCCGATGTCGGATGGTCTGACCATGGGCGCCAAGAGCGCGGATCTGTGCTGCGGCATGCCCGCTGTGGGCAAGCAATCGCTGCACGGTGTCCGCATAGCTGCGTGCCATGGCGTTGGCCGCCAGCGCGCAGCGGTGCGCCTCATCGGGGCCAGGGCTGTTCAGGGCCAGCAATTCGCCGCGTAGCGGCTCCGGGAAAGGGATGAACTGATGCGCCAGCACTTCCATCGTCCGGTTGTTCGGACCCGGGAAGCTCGCCAGCACGGCGTCGATGCCATCCAGCGATGTGCCCGACATCAGGCCGATGTACAGCTCAGCGCTCATCGCAGCGCTCATGCAGGCTGCCTCTGTCAATCAGCGCCGCTGACACCCACGCCGATGGACTCTGCCACCGCCAGCTGGCTCTTGATGCTGGCCACGGTTTGCTGGAACTGTGCTTTGGCCGAGGCAGGCAGGACAACGGCTTCGGATGCACGGGCAATCACGCGCGGGTCCTGGTGCTGGCCCTTAACGCGGAATTCGAAGTGCAAATGCGGCCCGGTCGCCCAGCCGGTGGCGCCGACGGCCCCGACACGTTGCCCTTGATCGATGCGCTGTCCCTTCTTGACGTCGATGCGGCTCAGGTGCGCATAGACCGTCTGACGATCGCCCGAATGGCGGATGTACACGACATTGCCGAAACCGTTCTGCCAGCCAGCAAATTCCACCAGGCCATCGCCGACGCTGCGCACAGGCGTGCCAGTGGGGGCGCCGTAATCCACACCCAGGTGGGCGCGCCACTTCTGCAGGATGGGGTGGAAGCGCATCGCGAAACCTGAGGTCACGCGCGAGAATTCCATCGGGCTGGCAAGAAAGGCGCGGCGCTTGCTCTGGCCGTCGAAGCCGTAGTAGCCGCCCTTGGTGCCTGCGTCCTTGTACCAGACCGCAGCATGGCTGCGGCCGTTGTTGACGAACTCGGCCGCAACGACGCGGCCAGCCGACTGGCCCCAGTTGATGGGTTCGCCGTCTGCGGTCATCGACTCGAAGACCACTGAGAACCGATCACCTTTGCGGAGCTCGCGGTGGAAGTCGATGTCCCCCGAGAACATATCTGCCATCTGCGATGCGATGGCGTCGGGGATGCCGGCTTCATCAGTCGCAGCGAACAGGGAGGTCTTGATCAGTCCGCTGCCCAGCAGGACTTGCGGCGTCAGCGGGGCCGTTTCAAGCTTGGCGCTGAAAGTTTGGCCATTGCGTGTGATGCTCAGGCGGCTGAAGTGCGTGGTCTGCTGATCGCTGAGCTCGGCCGGAAACCGGGCCACCAAGCCCTGGACCTTGCCGGACGGATCGGCGCTGAGCTGCACCAGCTTGCCCGCGCGGCCCTGCAGCACGCGGCGGGCGACGGGGTCATTGCGCAGGAAGAGCGCGGCGGCCGGGTCGAATGCGCCCAGGCGTTGCAGCAAAGTGTCAGCGGTATCGCTGCTTCGCGTCTGATCGTTGCGAACCAGCGAGAGCTTGTGCAGGGCCAGCTCATTGAGCTGATCTTCCAGGTTCTGCAGTACCAGAGGTTCGCTGATCGTGTAGCGTGGCAGATCGGCCGCATTGGGTGCAAGCGGCGCGATACCGAAAGCGGTCACAGCGAAGCCGCTGAGCAGGCCGACGACGGTCCCGGTCAAGGCTTTGGGGTGTCGTGCGGCGAAAGCTTCGGCCTTGGCCAAACCCTGCTTCAGTTCAAGTTTCCAGTCAGTCACGCTCAAGAATGCCCGGGGCTTTTGGGTATCGCTGCCGGGCGCCGGGCCTGGCTGCTGGATCACGGACGCTGGTGGGCGTCCACTCGAATCAAGCGCCTGCTACCGCTCAGCCCGAGGGCCGTGTCCGGTTGCAAAGCAAGGGCGAGTATAACGAGGCGAAGGCTGAGTCAACGCCTAGAAAACCCGACAAATCAAGGCTTTACGCAGGGCGGGGGGCGACTTTTGACTCACTCCTGTCCGAATCGCGAACACCCATCGTGTCAGCTGCCGCTGCACCGCCCCATCCGGTCACTGATCGGGTGAGAGGCGTCATGCCCACCTTCTGGGAGGGAAGGAAGCGAAGAGCTGCTGCCCCAGGCCGATGGGGACTCACTGAGCTGGCCGGTTCCGAGAACAGCCAGTTCGCGCTGCCGGTCGGCAAGCGCAAGTTCGCGGGGGACGCTGAGCTGACTTCGCTCGATCCTGGAACGAGGCAGAAGCGGGAGGCCTCGGCGCCTCCCATGTTTATTGCAGCGGGGGGCTGTACCAGCTCAGGGCTTGACCGGTCGCGGATAGGGGCCGGGCTTGGGCGTCTGCAGCGGCCGCTCAGCCATGGTGCGGCGCAGATGGGCGATCGCCGCCTCCAGCTGCGCGTCGGCTCCCAGGAAGCTGGCGCGCGGCGGGTTGTCCACCTCGATGTCCGGCTTGACACCCACGCCTTCGATCAGAAAGCGGCCCTGGGGATCCATCTGTCCGGTCTCGGCGGCACGCATGATGCCGTTGTCCATCAGCCGGTTGCGGTCCGACAGCCAGACGCCAGCGCCCGAAGTCTGGCGACCGATGGTCGGCCCCAGGCCCAGGCGCTTGAAGCCCTCGGCAAAGGTCTCGCCGTCGGAGTAGGTGTTCTCGTTGATCAGCACCGCCAGA
Source organism: Roseateles sp. (assembly GCF_044373315.1). Lineage (GTDB taxonomy): Bacteria > Pseudomonadota > Gammaproteobacteria > Burkholderiales > Burkholderiaceae_C > JACDQM01. The sequence continues at coordinate 3,602 of NZ_JBILQK010000133.1, forward strand.
TGACCGCGGAAGACCTGCTGCATATTGGCGTAGGGCGGCGCAGCTTCGGGTGAGCGGCGCTGCCAGAAGGCCCAGGCGCGGCGCAGCAGCTTTTCCAGAACCCAGCTGTCGATATTGCCGCCGCCGTTGAAGCGCACATCGATGATCAGGCCCTCGCGGTCGATCTGCGCGTAGAACTCCCGTGCGAAGTCGGCGATATCGTCCGGGCCCATCGCACGCAGATGCAGATAGCCGATGCGCCCGCCGCTGGCCTCCTGCACGGTGCGGGCACGCGACTGGCGCCAGTCGTTATAGCGCAGCTGCGCGTCGCGCCGCTGGGGCACAGGCGTGACGATACGCTGCAGCGTCTTGCCCTCTGCACTGCGCAGCTCCAGCAGCACCTGCTTGCCGGCCTGGCCGCGCAGCAGTTCGGCCAGATGCGGCGCTTCGGCGGCGCGGCGGCCGTTGACGGCAGTGATCACGTCACCCGCCTGCAGCTCCAGGCCGGCCGCCGCCAGCGGCGAGGCTTCAGACGGAAGTTCCGGATCGCTGGCATAGATTCGCTCGATGCGCCAACCCTCGGCCACGCGGCTGAAGCGCGCACCCAGGCCGGCCAAGCCGGGTTCTTCAGGGCCGGCGCGCACATCGCCCGCACCGATCTGGCTGTGCAGCGCGCCGAGTTCGCTGACCATCTGCGCCATCAGCTCGGCCAAGTCGCCACGGCTGCTGACGCGCTCCACCAGCGGCTCGTACTTGGCTCGCACCGCCTGCCAGTCCACGCCATGCATGGCCTTGTCGTAGAAATGATCGCGCTGCATGCGCCAGGCATCGGTGAACATCTGGCGCCACTCGGCGCGCGGCTGGGTGGCGATCTGCCAGTCGCTCCAGCGCACCTGGAACTTCGGCAGTTCGGCCGGCAGCTTGGGTGCGGCATCGACGATCAGGATCTCCGGCGCCGCGCCGGCATTGCCGCCGCGCACCAGCATCAGCTTCTTGCCGTCGGCGCTGAGCTCGTAGCTGCGTACATCGCCGGACACGGTCTCGGCATTGCTGCCCTGGTTGTCGATGGCCAGGGTCTTGAGGCTGGTCTTGCGGTCCTGGTCGAGCTCCAGCCACCACAGGCGCTTGCCATCGGTGCGCAGTGCGCTGTAGTTGCCTGCGGCAAGCGGCACCTGATACAGGCGTCCTGCCAGGCCGGCCTGAACGAGGGCGGGCTTGGTGTCGCCCTTCGGCTCGGGTTTCGCCGTGCCTTTCGCCGCATCAGGCTTGGCTTCCACCTTGGCCTCTGCCTTGGCTTCGGGCTTGTTGTCCGGCTTGGCATCGGTTACGTCCAGCTCGCTCTTGGCAGCGAAGGGAAAGCGTTGACCAGGCTGCAGCGCCAAAGCAAAGAGCTGGCCGCGGCGGTCGAAGTAGGGACCCATATTGCGGTCACCCCAGGGGCCGCTGCGGCCCGAAACGACGAAGTTCCGGTTCGAGATGAAATAGAGCCAACGGCCGTCGGGGCTGAAGGCGGGCGAGTCGCTGTCGTAGCGGTCGCTGGTCAGCGCTGGCAGCACCTTGTCCTCGGCCAGGCTGTAGAGCACGATCTGGCTGCGGTTGCTGTTGCGCATCGGCTGCGTCCAGGCCAGATGCCGGCTGTCGGGGGCCCAACTCAGGCTGCTGATGTCAGCCGCCAGCTTGTCCTGCGCAATCTGGCGCGTGCTGGGCTTGGGGCTGGCGCGCAGGTCGGTCAGGAACAGCCGGCCCTCCTTGTCGCCGTGGGCCAGCCAGCGGCCGTCCGGCGAGGGCAGCAGCGACAGACGCTGGGACTGGCCGCCCTGGGTGATCTGTTCCGGCTGGCTCAGGCCGTTGGCTGCGAAGCGCCAGATCTCCTGTTCACCACTGAAATCGCAGATCGCAAACACCTGCTTGCTGTCGGCGCTGAAGTCGGCCTGCTTGCAGCGGCCATCGGCCGGCTGTGGCAGCTCGGCGCGGCGCAGGTTGCCCGCGCCTTGTGTTGCCAGGCGGCCGCGGCTGCCCAGCAGCACGCGCTCGCCATTCGGCGCAAAGGCGGTGTCGGTCAGGAAGTCCTGCGGCTTCTTGATCCAGCGCTCACGCTGCTGGTCGAAATCGCCTCCCAGGCGGATGTCGAGCTTGCGGGGGCTGTCGCCGGCAGTGGCGAGATCGAGCGTGTAGAGATCTGCGCCCAGCGCGTAGAGCACACGCTGTCCATCCAGCGCGGCGTGGCGGATGTCCCAGCCCTTGTGCCGGCTGTGCTGGCGCAAGTCCTGCCCCCGGCTGTCGACCGACCAGACGTTGACGCTGCCGTCGCGGTCCGACAGGAAGGCGACGCGCTCGCCGCCAGCGCTGCGATAGGGCATGGGCCGGCGGTCGTTATTGCCTTCGGCCAGCAGCGGGCGCGCCTCGGCCTGGCTGCTCAGGTCCAGCGCCCAGAGGCGCGAGATGGCGCCACCGCGGTACTGCCGCGCGTTGTCGCCGCTCAGGCCGTTGCGTGTGAAGTACAGCGTTTTGCCGTCGGCGCTGAGCGCGCCGTCGCTGGCCTGGCCGACCGGCAGTGCACGCCGATTCAGGGTCTTGGGATCGATGGCGAACAGCTGGCCGCCGGGCAGCGCCTCCAGGCTGCTGAAGATCACCTCGCCGGCGCTGCTGAAGCCCCAGACGCGCATGCCGCCACCTTCCCAGCTCAGGCGCTTGGGCACGCCGCCAGCCATGGGCATCAGGTAGAGCTCGGTGCCGCCGTCGTACTGCGCGGTGAAGGCCAGCCACTGGCCGTCGGCCGAGATCGCCGGCCAGGCTTCGGCGCCGGGATGGGTGGTCAGGCGAGTGGCCTCGCCGCCGGCCAGGCCGACGCGCCAGAGGTCGCCCTCGGCCACAAACACGGCGTGCTGGCCGTTGATCGCGGGCTGGCGGTAGAAGCCGGCCTGGTTGGCAGCTGCGAGTGCGGGCAGCGCACAAAGCGCAAGCGCCCAGGCGGCCTGGGTGAACGGGGGGTTGATCATCAAAGCGTCTCCGGTCGAGTCGCACGGCGCGAGCTGGCCGCACGGCGGGTTCGTGGCCCGGGGCGCATTCTGCCCGTTAGCGGGAATCTGGCTCGTTCGTCACGCCGGTGCTGACATGGCCCGAGGGCACATGGGCCGCCGCGCTGTGGATATGGCCGACCTGGTCGTCGAAGAAGAAATCCGGCTCGAACTCGCGCAGGAACTCGCCCTTGGCCAGGCCGCCGAGGAACATCGCTTCGTCCACCTCGATCTGCCAGTCCATCAGCGTGCGGATGGCGCGCTCATGCGCGGGTGCGCTGCGGGCGGTGACGAGCGCGGTGCGCACCCGCATCGCTTCGCTGGGCTGGCGCTGCAGCCCATGCAGGGCTTCGAGCACCGGCTTGAAAGGCCCGGGCGGCAGCGGCGTGTTGGCGCGTGCCGTCTCGTGGGCCTGAAAGGCGTTCAGCCCTTCGCGCTGGTAGACCTGCTCGGCCTCGTCGGAGAACAGCACCGCATCGCCGTCGAAGGCAATGCGCAGCTCGAAGGGATGGGCGCTGGAGGCGCGCGCCGACAGCGGAAACACCCGTGCTGCCGCCACGCCGGCCGCCAGCGCCGAGCGCACATCGTCCTCGTTGAC
>NZ_JBILQK010000050.1:0-29127 GCF_044373315.1 Roseateles sp.
GCGTGCACGACGCGGCCGTCGTCCATCACCGCGACCTGGTCGCCGAGCGCTCTGGCCACCATGAAGTTCTGCTCGACCAGCAGGATGGTGGTCTGCTGCGCGCCCTTCTTCAGCTCGCTCAGCGCCTCGATCAGGTTGCGGATGATGGCTGGCGCCAAACCCTTGCTGGGCTCGTCGATCAGCAGCAGACGGCGCGGCTCGATCATGGCGCGGGCGATTGCCAGCATCTGCTTCTGCCCGCCGCTGAGCTTGCCGGCCGGATACAGCCAGAATTTCTTCAGCGCCGGGAACAGGCTGAACAGCCATTCCAGGCGCTGGCTGTCGAGATCCTTCAGGCCTTTGGCCTGGCGCGCGGCCAGCAGCAGGTTCTCAGCCACGGTGAGGTCGGCAAAGATGCCCATGCTCTCAGGCACATAAGCGATGCCGAGCTGCGCGATGTCAGGCGTGGCTCGGCCGTGGATGGGCTGGCCGTCGAACACCACTTGACCCTGGCTGGCTGGCCACAGGCCCATGATGGTGCGCAGCGTGGTGGTCTTGCCGGCGCCGTTGCGGCCCAGCAGCATGGTCAGCTGGCCCTCGGGCACAGCGAGGTCGACGCCATGCAGGATGTGATACGCGCCGATATGCGTGTGCACGCCCTGCAGGCTGAGCAGATTCTTGGGGCTGGGCGTCGTCGTCATGCCGCGGCCTCCTCTTCGGCAGCCATGCCCAGATAGGCGTTCTGCACCACCGGCGAGGCGATCACCGTGGCCGGTTCGCCGTCAGCCACCAGCTGACCGTTGTGCAGCACGATGATGCGGTCGGCCAGCTCGCGCACCACGTCCATCTTGTGTTCGACCAGCAGGATGGTGTGTTCGCGCTTGGCCTTCAGTTCGCGGATCAGATCCAGGATCACCGGCACCTCGTCCACGCTCATGCCGGCGGTGGGTTCGTCGAACATATAGACCTTGGGATTGAGCGCGATCAGCATCGCCACTTCGAGCTTGCGCTGGTCGCCATGCGGCAGGCTGGCGGCGATGGCCGTGGCCTTGTCGGCCAGACGCACCCGCTCGACGATGTGCCGCGCCTCGTCCAGCAGATCCTTGTGCTGCAGCCAGACCGACAGCATGCGCAGTCCCACGCCGCGCCGCGCCTGCACTGCCAGCCGCACGTTCTCCAGCACCGTGAGGTGCGGAAACAGCTGGGTCAGCTGGAAGGCCCGCCCCAGGCCGCGCCGCGTGCGCAGCGGCGCCGGCAGGCGCGTCAGATCCTCGCCATCCAGCAAGACCTGACCCTCGCTGGCGCGCAGCTGGCCCGAGATCAGGTTGAAGTAGGTCGTCTTGCCGGCGCCATTCGGCCCGACGATGGCCGTCAGCGTGCCGGGCGTGAAGGCGCAGGACACATGGTCCACCGCCACATGCCCGCCGAACCGGATGGTGAGGTTTTTGGTTTCGAGCACAGCGGTCTCGGAAAAAGGCGATAGAAAGGCCGCAGGCCAAGGAGCTGCCAGAGCCCGAGGCGTAGCGAGCGGCTGTCTGGCTAGGCGCGGGCGGATCCGCGAACCGGAACGTACTTCCTGTACGTGAGGATTCGCGGAGGGACCCGCAACGACGCCAGGCAGTCGCGCAGTAGCCGAGCGATCAGCGACGATTGCGAATCGGCACTTGCATCTCTTCGGGCTTGATCTCCCGCACCAGCTCCGGCACTCCCCACGCAAACGCCGGATCCACCTTGATCTTGAAGTGATACATCGACTGCATCGCCTGATGGTCTTCCGGGCGGAAGGTCATCTTCCCCTTGGGCGTCTCGAAGCTCATGCCTTCCATGGTCTTGATCAGCTTGTTGGTGTTGGTATCGCCATTGGTCTTCTTCAGCGCCTCGACGATGGCAATCGCCGCGCTCATGCCGCCCGCGGTGAAGAAGTCCGGCGGTGCCTTGAACTGCTTGTAGTGGTTGGCCACCAGCCACTCGTTGACCGGGTTCTTGGGCATGCCGAAGTAGTAATAGCTCGCGCCTTCCATGCCTGGGAACTGCTTGTAGGCCGTCATCGCCGGCAGGATGTTGCCGCCCGATGAAATCTCGATGCCATGACGCTTCAAGTCCAGATCGGCGATCTTGAAGGGGTTGCCCGCGCCGGCCCAGATGATGAAGATCACCTTGCGGCCCGGCTGGTCCTTGAGCTTGTCGATCAGGCGCTGTGCACCGGCGGTGAAGTCGGTGGTGGTGGTCGGCAGGTATTCCTCGTGGACAATCTTGGCCTTCTTGATGGCGTCCTTGAAGGCCTTGACGCCGTCTCGGCCGAAGGCATAGTCCTGCGCCAGCGTGGCGATGGTGGTGCCCGGCTTGTCCAGTGCCACCGCGTTGGAGATGGCGTCCTGCGAAGAGTTGCGGCCGGTGCGGAAGATGTACTTGTTCCACTTGTCGCCGGTGATCGAGTCGGCCACGGCCGGCTCCACCATCAAGATCTTCTTGTACTCCTCTGCCACCGGCAGCATCGCCAGCGCCACGCCGGAGGAGGTCGGGCCCACCGCGATGTCGGCCTTGTCGTCGCCATAGGCGGTGGCCAGCAGGCTCTTGCCCACATCGGGCTTGCCCTGGTCGTCCTTCTCGATTACGACGAGCTTCTTGCCCGCCACCATCATGGTGCCGCCAGTGGCGTAGTCCAGCCCCATCATGAAACCGGTGGCGGTCTGCTTGCCATAGGCTTCCAGCGGCCCGGTCTTGCTGTATACATGGGCGATGCGGATTTCCTTGCCGCTGCCGGCACCCTGGGCGAGTACCGGGGTGGCGGCGAGCAGCAGGCTGGTGGTGGCGGCTGCCACGCCGCTCAATGCGAGCCAATGCTTCATGGTGGGAGGTCTCCTGGTGTTGTCGGACGAGAGCGCTGATCCTCACTCACGCAAGCGCCATGCCCATGTGCACCAGCTTGGTGAAAACCCCAGGGAAACGCCCCAAAAGCGGGGCTGATGCCAACGCCGCAGCTGAGCAGCCTCACGAAACGCGGCCCCAAGGCAGGTCAGATGCTGTCCGGATTTCAGGCGATGTATGAAATCCGGACGAACCAGCGCTTCAAGCTGCCTGGATCTTGAACAAGCCGGTGGAGCTGGCAAGCCCTTGGCGGTCAGTCAAGCCTTCACGCTTGCCCCAGCTCCGGCCAGCGCGCCAGGCGCTCGTACAGCGAGGCGCGAGAGATCTGCAGCAGCCGGGCGGCCGCCATGCGGTTGCCGGCCGTCAGGCGCAGGGCCTGAGCGATGGCGTCGCGCTCCAGCGCCTCGATGCGCTCAGGCAGGGGACGGATCTGTCCCATATCCGTGGCGGGTTCCACGCCTGCCGGCGGCTCCGGCAGGACTGGCCGGGTCGGGCTGGCTGATGCCGCCAGGCTGGGGCTGGCGCTCGCATCGAAGCTGTGCTCCGTCAGCTGCATCTCGTCGCTCATCAGGCTGGCCTGTTCCAGCGTGTTGCGCAACTCGCGGATATTGCCGGGCCAGCGGCGTTGCATCAGCCAGTCGAGCGCGCCCGGGCTCAGCAGCTTTTGCGGCATGCCGCTGCGCCGCGCGATGTCCTCGCCCAGTGCATCGGCCAGGGCCTCGATGTCCTCGATGCGCTCGCGCAGCGGCGGCACTCGCAGTGGCAGCACATTGAGACGGTAGTAGAGGTCGGCGCGGAACTCGCCGGCCGCCACCATGGCCGCCAGATCGCGGCTGGTGGCGGCGATCACGCGCACATCCACCGGTGTCACAGTGTTGCTGCCCAGCGGCTCCAATTCCTGCTCCTGCAGCACGCGCAAGAGCTTGCTCTGCAGCGGCAACGGCATGTCGCCGATCTCGTCGAGGAACAGCGTGCCGCCATCGGCCAGCTTGAACTTGCCGTCGCGGCCCTTGCGGTCGGCACCGGTGTAGGCGCCCGGCGCCACGCCGAAGAACTCGGCCTCCAGCAGCGTGTCGGGCACGGCCGCGATGTTGACGCTGACCAGCGACTTGTGGGCACGCTGCGAGGCCGCGTGGATGGCATGCGCCAGCAGCTCCTTGCCGGTGCCGGTTTCGCCCAGCAGCAGCACGGTGGAATCGGTCTGCGCCACGCGCCGCGCCTGGCGCTTGACCTCCAGCGCCGCCGGGCTGCTGCCGATGAAGCTGGTGATGGTGTACTTGGAGCGGCGGTTCTTCACCTGCTCGGCCGCCAGCTCGCGCCGCGCCTCGTCCAGCTCGCGCTGCAGCCGGCCGAACTTGGTGATCAGCGGCTGCATATTGGTTTCGGGATGGTCCAGCAGCACCAGGCCCAGCGCGCCGATCACCTCGCCTGCTTCGTTGCGCAGCGGCAGGCGGCTAACCAGAAATGTACCTGCCTTGTTGGTCAGCAGATCCACCAGCATTGGCCGGCCGGTCTCGATCACCTCTGCCATCATGGTGTTGGGCACCACCTCTTCGACCGGGCGGCCGACGAACTCGGTCTCGCTGCCGAAACCCAGCGCGGGCAGGAAGCGCTTGTAGCCGGCGCTGATCCAGACGATGCGGTGGTTGCGGTCTACCACCATCATGCCCTCGGCCGCCTGCGCCAGCGCGTCGAACAGCGACTGCGCGGCCATGCGCAGCACGCCCTCGGCATCGAAGGGCAGCTCGGGGATCAGCGTGACGGGCGGGGCGACTGCAGCGGACATCGGTCGTGTGGGAGCCGGAAGCCGCGTCAATGTAGCAGTGCGCTGAGGCCCTGCGACTGCGGGGCCGCCCTGAGGCGCCGGGGCCAGAGTCATGGCAACAGCGCCGCGCCCTTCTAGAACCGGTAGTTCACGCTGGCCGTGATCTGCCGTGGCGCACCGTAGTACCCGGTCAGGATGCCCAGCGCCGGGATGTTGTAGCCATCGGTGCGGTAGGCCTTGTTGGTCAGGTTGCTGCCCTGCAGCGCGAAGCTCAGGCTGCGGTCGCGCTCCCAGATCACGCCGGCCGACAGCAGGCTGTAGCTGTCCTGCGCGATCGCCTCGCTCAGGTCCGTGGTCGGGTAGACCTTGGTGCGGTGGCTGATGCCGACCCGTGTGCGCAGCACGCCACCGAAGGCCGCGGCCGCGCGGTGCTCCACGTTCAGTGCGCCCTGGAACTTGGGCGTGTTGGTGAACTTCTTCTGGCTGGCCACGTTGACGCCGCGGTCCAGGTACTCCTTGTACTTGGCGTCCAGCGCTGCCAGATTGCCGCTCAAGGTCCAGGCGGTGCTCGGGCGCCAGATGAACTCGAGCTCGGCGCCATTCACGTTGGCGCGGCCGGCGTTGGTGAAGTCACCGAAGAAGCCTTGCTGGCCGTTGGGCTGCGTGTAGGAGGTGAACACCGACAGCTGCACGTTCTTGTAGTTGTTGTGGAAGACTGCGGTGTTGAGCTCCAGCCGGCCTTGGTCCAGCACCATCTTGGCGCCGAGTTCCAGCGAGTCCAGCACCTCGTCCTCGAAGGGTTTGGCCGAGGCCGGCACCGCCAGCACGTTGGCGCGCACGTTGTAGCCGCCCGACTTGAAGCCGCGCGAGACGGTAGCGTAGAGATTGGTGCTGGCGCTGGCCTTGTAGTCCAGCGAGAGCTTGGGCGCGGTGTTGCTGACGCTGCGGCTCTTGTCGAAATTGGACAGCGTGGCGATCGGCGTGCTGAAGCTGTCGTTGGCGAAGGCCTGGTTCAGCACCACGGCGCGCTTGGTCTCCTTCGTGTAGCGCAGGCCGGCGCTGACGCCCAGTTTCGGCGTCAGGCGCCAGCTCCAGTCGCCGTAGGCCGCCTTGCCGGTGGTGTAGACCGTGCCGCCGGTGATGCCGAAAGACTGGAAGGGCGTGCCGGCGATGAAGGTGCTGGCCACGCTGCCGCCGGCCTGACCGTCGAAGTGGTAGACACCCAGCACGCCGGAGTGGCTGCCGCCGCCATCGAAGCTGAGCTGCAGCTCGTTGCTGCGCGAGTGGTCGATGTAGCTGGCGCGCACGTCGGCGATCTTGCCCGGCAGGCCGTCGAAGTCGATCGCGGTGGCAGTGTCGCTGTCGCGGTAGGCATGCACGTACTTGGCGGCCCAGGCTTCGTTGAGCTGCCAGGTGGCCGTCAACGCATAGCCGCTGCTGTCGGTCTTGTTGGCGTTGGCCATGCCGGTGTTGATGTCGTAGCGGTGGGTGGAGAGGGGCGTCTTGGCCGGGTCCCAGAGGTTGCTGCCCAGGCGCTGGAAGCCGCGCATGTTCGAGCCGTCATGGGTTGCGTCCGCACTCAGCTGCACGGTCAGTGGCGAGCCGGTGGGAAAGAAGCCCAGCTGCACGCGGCCGGCCTGGGTGTCCTGGTTGGAGACGTCGCTGCCATCGGCCAGGTTCTTGCCGTAGCCGTCGCGGCTGAGGCTGGCCACTGCCAGGCGGCCGCGCCACTGGCCATCGCTGCTGGCGCCGCCCACGGCCAGCCGGCCGTTGGCCTGGCCGTAGTTGCCGATCGCCAGCGAGGCCGAGCCCTCCGTCTGCGTGCCCAGCTTGCGCGAGACGTACTTGACCGCGCCGCCGATGGTGTTCTTGCCATACAGCGTGCCCTGCGGGCCGCGCAGCACCTCGATGCGCTCGGTGTCGAACACCTCCAGCAGCGCACCCTGCGGACGCGCAATGTAGACGTCATCCAGGTAGATGCCGACACCGGCATCCACGCCCCACAGCGGATCGGCCTGGCCGACGCCGCGGATGAAGGTGGTCAGCGTGGTGTTGCTGCCGCGCGCGGCGTAGACGGTGAGGCTGGGCACCTGGCCCTGCAGATCGCCCAGGTTGCGCACGTTCAGGCTCTCCAGCTTGGCGCCGCTCAGCGCGGTGACGGCCACCGGCACATCGCGCAGGCTTTCCTCGCGGCGGCGCGCCGTGACGGTGACAGCCTCCAGCGTGGCGACCTCGGCCTTGTTGCCGGTGTCGTCGGCCTTGGCCGGGGCGGCAGTCTGCGCGGCCGCGAGGCCGTGCAGCGAGAACGCGGCAGCCAGGGCCAGGCCGAGGCGGGTGAAGCGGTGCGGACTTGTTGTGCTCATCGTGGGTCTCCGTCGAGGGCAGGGGGGCGGAACAGTTCTTCGGTGTTCTTGTCGTCGGGCCGAGTTCGACCCGCCGGCCTGCAAGGCCGGAAGCGCGAAAAGGGCGAGATCCGTGGGGGTGGGCGCGGCAATGCGCCGACGCTGGGCTCAGCGGCCGGGGGAGGGCCCGCTGGCGCGGTGGTGATGCGGCATGGTGTCGATGTCTCCTGCTTGGCTGTGCAGCCCGTTCAGAGCCGGGCGCTTTGTGACAGCAGTGGCGCAAGAGCCATGCCTGAAAGCCCCGCCCTGGTGCAAACCATGAGGGGATGCGCCAGCACAGGGCAGGCGCTGGGGTTCAGTCTGCGTTTGAGCGCAGGCAGAGCCGCTGATCCGTCTGGATTCCAGACGTTCGGCGCTCAAGCCTTGTCCGCAGAACAGGCAATGTCTGCAGTTTGGACAGTGGCCGCGCGGGCTGCCGGCTGGCAGCTTCGTTCGCTAGCTGGCTCGCTCGCTCGCTCAGCGCGCCGGGGGCGCTACGCGCAGCACGCGGCCTGGGTTCTCGGTCAGCAGGTACAGCAGGCCGTCCGGCCCTTCGCGCACATCGCGCAGGCGGCCGACATCGTCGATCACCTTGCCGCGGGCCTGAACCTGCGGCGCCTCGCCGGCGCTCACCTTGACCCGCTCCAGATGGCGGAACTTCAGCGCGCCGATGAAGAAGCTGCCCTGCCAGTCGGCGCCGTAGCGCGCGCTGTTCAGCCAGGTCAGGCCGGACGGTGCGATCGAGTGCACCCAGTGCGCCACTGGCTGCTCCATGCCTTCCTTGGCCGTCAGGCCTTCGCCGATCTTGCCGCCGCCGTAGTTCTCGCCATAGGTGATCACCGGCCAGCCATAGTTGCGGCCCTTGACGACGCGGTTGAGCTCATCGCCGCCCTGCGGCCCATGCTCGTGCAGCCACAACTGGCCCTGGCCGTCGAGCGTGGCGCCCTGCGGGTTGCGGTGGCCGTAGGACCAGATCTCGGGCAGCGCGCCGGGTCGGCCGGCGAAGGGGTTGTCGGCCGGCACGCTGCCGTCCTTGCCGATGCGCACCACCTTGCCCAGATGGTTGTCCAGGGTCTGGGCGCGCTGCATGCCGGCAAAGCGCTCGCCCAGGGTCAGGAAAAGCTTGCCGTCCGGCGCCTCGACGATGCGGCAGCCGTAGTGGTGGCGGCCGGCCATCTTGGGGTTCTGGCGGAAGATCACCTGCGGCGCTTCCAGCCGGGTCTCATCCTCGCTGAGCCGGGCCCGCGCCAGCGCGGTGCCGTTGAGCTTCTTGTCGGCATCCGGCTCGTTGAAGCAGAAGTAGACCGTGCGGTTGCGCGCGAAGTCACTGTCCAGCTGCACATCGAGCAGGCCGCCCTGGCCCACGGCATCCACCGCGGGCAGGCCCAGCAGCGCCGGGCCGGGCTTGCCGCCGGGGCTGGCGATGTGCAGGCGGCCGGGCCGCTCGCTGATCAGGAACTTGCCCGAGGGCAGGAAGGCCATCGCCCAGGGCGACTCCAGGCCTTCCACCACCGTCTCCAGCCGCGGCGCGGCCGGCGTCTGGGCGAAGGCACTGGCGCCGGCGCCCAGTAGGGCCAGCAGCAGGGAGGGAAGGGTCAGGGCTTGGGTGTGCAGGCGCATGGTCGTTGGGCGGAGTAAGCGCAGGAGCCGCGATCATCGCAGCCCCGCCGAACACCTGCACAGCGAGGCCTATTGCACGCCTGACCGCGCGCAGCGATGTCTCACTTCGCCCGGCACTGCGAGGGATTGAACTTCGAGCTGGATGACTTGGCGAAGCCGCTGCCGCGGCAGATCGAGTGCGAGTTCTCGTCGATCATCCGTGCCACCGCTTCGCGATCCGGGCCGGTGAACTCGCGCTCGATGCGCGGGCCGCTGGAGCTGTTGCAGTAGATGGTGCAGACAAAGGTTTTTTGCGCACCGCTCTTGCCAGAGCCTTTGGACGACGACGATGAACTCGACGATGAGGATGTGCCCGACGAGCTGCTGCTCCCTCGGCTCGCCTCTCTTTCGACGTTGTGGGCCCGCCCAAGCCCGTCTACCAGCTCGTTGACCTGATGGGCCACTCCTTGGGCGCGGAAGCTGGAGCTCGGATTCAAGCCGGGCCGTGCCAGGTCGTCGAAGTTCAAGGGCTTGTCGGCTGGCGCTTGCGCAGTTGCGGCGCTGCAAGCGACGAGCAGCAGGGTCGTCAGGCCGGCAAGGCGGCTGTGGAGCACTCGGCGGTTCTGTGATGGCGTCATGGGGAGAGCTTTCACGCGGCGGTGGTTGGGTTCCGGTGTGGGGGCTGCTTGTTGCTTCAGCGCGCTGAGCCGGCTTCAGTTCAAGGGCTTGAGCGAGATCAGCTCCAGCGTGGCCACGGGCTCACCGCTCAGCTGAATGGATGTATAGCCGCCCATCGAACCGCTCTGGAAGTAGCCGAGCGAATGCACGCCCAGATCAAAGGGTAGGCTCGCCTGGTAATGCGGCGGTGACAGCGTCACCTTGAATTGCTGGCTGCCGCTTGCGGGCGAGTCCTGGTCGCTGCTGCCCAGCATCGAGGAGCGCAGGCTGCGCTTGCGATCGACGCGCCAGCTGACCTTCACGGTGGCTTGGTAGTGGCCTTGCCTCAGGCGCAAGGGACTTTGGGCCTGAGGCTTGATGCGCAGCGTGCCCTTCAAGCGCTGGTTCACCTCAGCGGTGAAGTTGGCGAAGAAGCCGGCGTTGCGCTGAACATTGCTGTTCGGGGAGACCCGGTCGAATTCACCACTGACATCGAACAGGCGCCCGGGTGACTTCAGCACGTCGACCGCCGCCTGCTCCAGCAACAGTCGGTCTTCCGAGGAGCGGGCATAGCTCTGGCCCGCCTGCAGCAGCGAGACATCCTGCGTCAGCCGATACAGGCGGTGCAAGGGGGCGAATTCTCGGCGCTGCAGGTAGTCCTGGCGCAAGCGCCCGGTGGCCAGTTGGCGCAGTTCAGGTGTCGCATGCTGATCCGCAAGGACGGCCTCGCGCTGTGCATCGCTGCCCTTGTCGATCTGCTCGCGCAGCTGCTGGCGCAGCAACTCCAGCGCCCTGGCCATGCCTTGTTCGGACGCTTGCTTCTCAGGTTGTTCAGCGTTGACGCTGTGCTCGCTCAGAAAGCGCCGCAAGCCGTCGGCCGGCATGGTGCTCAGCAAGGCCAGCTCCTCGCGTGGCGCCCGTTCCGAAAGGATCTCTTGTGCGGCCTTGGTCCAGGCCGCCGGCTCGCTCGCCTTGCCTTGCGCCAGCCGCTGGCGCAGACCCAGCAGCGGCATCTCACGCAGGCGCTGCAGCTCAGCCTGGCGCAGCGCATCGCGGCGCGTGCGGCCCTGGGTTAGCAACTGGCTGCGCGGATCGGGCTCGAAGCGGGCGAGAAAACGCTCGGCCTCGGGCCAGCTGCTCACCGCAGCCAGGGCGCGACGCTCCTGGTCGATCCACAATGCTGCGGCCTGGCTGCGCGCCTGTTCCAGATAGCCGTCCGGGTCGGGCCCGGCGTGCTCCGTCTGCAGACGTGTCAGCTTGTCGTAGTCACCGGCCGCATCGCGCAGAGCCTGGCGCCTGAGCACGCGCTGGGCCATCTGGCGCTGCGGCGTGCAGTGCTCGGCGCCCAGCATGCCGAAGCTGTCCATCCACGCTGTGGCGGCCTGGGGCGGACTGTCCAGCGTGACGCCGGGCCCGCAGCTGCGGGCCAGTTGCAGCTGAACTTCAGGCACCAGCTTCAGGCTGTCTTGCCGCGTGTTGAGGGCGATGAAGTGGCGCCGCTCGTCGTCCGTCTTGATCCGCGTGAACTCGCGGTACTGGCGTGCCTGGGCCATGGTTTGCACGAAATCCGTGTTGGCGCGTACGCACTGCTCGATCTCGGCGCGGCTCTTGCCACGCAAGGCGCGGTCGCACTCCTGCCTGCGTTCACGGATGGCGCGCCCGACATGCTGTCTGCACGAGTACCGCGCCTGGTTCTGTGCATCACGGCCCACCCAGCCCAGGGCCTCGAATTCGCAGAGTTCGGCCAGCTCCCGCTCGTTGCCCGGAATCACCAAGGGCTGCTTGATGGGACTACCGCTGCTGGTGCGGACTTCCGGCGTGCCGCAGCCGGTCAGCAGGATCAGGGCCGCAAACGCTGTTGCGGCCATCAAAGTCTTGGGAGACGCCATGAACTGCTCACTCAGAAATGATGGAACGGGATCCAGCCGGCCTTCGCGAACGCAAGTCGACGCTGGTGCTGTGTTCTCGGGCGGGGAGCGCGCGAGAGACCTCTTGTCTGCGGCGTTGCACTGGCACTGACGCTGGCCCTGTGACCGCCGCTGCCATGCGGCGGATCAGCGAACGCGCAATTCGGCCCCTTCGGCCGTGCCGATGGCAGTCGTTTGCCGCCTGCCCTGCGCTGACCGACGGCCCGCCATGGCGCCCAGACTGGCCAGCAGCACCAGGGCCAGGGAGGCGGGTTCAGGCACCGGATGCACATAGTCCACCATTAGCCGAACCTTTGCGGAGTCGGCGTTGTGGCCAATACCGGAGAAGGTCCATGTCCAGGCGCTCATCTGCGAGTTCTCGAGGTGCAGGCCGAGCCATTGCTCGTCGGCGTCAAGCGCCGACTGCAGTAGCGTTGTGACGTTGAACGACTGACGCAGGGGGACTTGGCGGCTGCTTGTCTGGCCAAAAACCGGTGCAGGCGCGTCGAACGTGTAGCCCAGCGCGCCGCCTGTAGCGAAGCCGGTAACAGTGATCGTGCTGAGACTGCTGATCGGAATCTGCTGCTTCAGAAGGTCAAGGCCGAGAGTTGCACTGCGGATATGGCTTCCTTTCAGCGCACTGATATTGACTTGCATTACCGTGCGACTGAAGTTTCCTTCCAGCCCCAAGAGATGTCCGAACTCCCCATTGGGCGGCGTCCACCAATCGGAAAACATGCCGACGAAGCCGGTGCCGCTGAAGGTCTGGCCTGTGTTGGCCTGGGCATAGCTTGCCGAAGTCAGAAGATCGGGCAAGGTGTAAGTGACGGTTGATGCTTGCGTGGCAACGCCTGTAGCAAGACCCGTGAACAGCAGGGCGGCCCGTAGACATGTCGTGAGTTGGTAGGACTTTAGGAGCTTCATCGAAGGGCCTTTCAACGCGAGATCCGGTGAACTGAGCAAGACGCTCACTCAAACTGCAACTCGACGCTGAACTTCACGCTTAGCGCCGGCAGCACACCTGGCGCCGAGGTCCACACGCCGGCCCAGGTCTTGCCGGTGACGGTGCCGGTCCAGACAGTGCCTTGGCCGTCGATCAGCTGCAGCGCGGTTGGGCTTGCCGCGCCTGTAGAGCTGAACGGGCCGCCGGCCTCGGCGACCAGGAACACGCCGCTATTGCCGTTGCAGCTGAGCTTGTTGGCTTCGCTCGGTGTGCAGGGCGTGTTGCTTGTCTTGTCGAAGTGGGTCGAGAAGCGGCTGCGGTTGCTGCGCACATCGATCTTGCCGGCCGCGTCCAGGGCCAGCCAGACACGCAGCGCGGCCGGGTTGTCGGCGGGTGGGCCACTCCAGCTGAGGCCGGGGGCCACCCCGGGCACCTGACCATCGCCGAACACCACCGGCACCGCAAAGCTGCCAGCGCCGGTGCTGCTTGAACTGGCGGTGGCAACCTTGGTCCAGGTGCCGGTCCAGCTCAGACCGGTCAGCGTGCCGCTGAAGGTGTAGCCGTTGGCATCTGGGCCGGCGATCAGCACCGTGGGCGTGGCCGCGCCCTGGGGCGTCATCTTGCCATGTTGCGAGCTCAGGGTGATGCGGCTGGAGCCGCCCACGCAGTTCGCGGCATTGGCGGCGCCGTAGGTGCACAGCGTCGACATCGTGCCCTTGATCTTGTGGAAGTCGTAGCCACCGCCATTGATCAGGCCCGCGCTGTCCAGGCTGAGGCTCACGCGAAGCGGGTAGCTGTCGCTGCCATTGACCGACAGGGTGCCGATGGCAGGGCGGGGTGCCGGTGCGGGCGCGGAGCTGCCAGGGAAGGCGAAGCTGCTCAGCCGCTTGAGGCTGAAGCGCAAAGCGTCTGGGTCAATCCCGGCGACGCTGCTGCCGTCCGGCGCAACGGTGGCCGTGAAGGTGCCGGGGACGTTCTTGCTGTTCAAGGCCAGCCCCTGCAGGGTCAGCGTGCCGTCGGCAGCCCGGCTGGCCCCCATCGCCGTGGCGAAGTCGCTCTGGCTGTTGTGGGTGTCCGTGCGTTCGACGTAGCTCGTGCTGGTGCAGTTGGCATCGCTGTGGTCGCGCGAAATCGAGCGCGCAAACTGCCAGCGGTTGGCGCTGACCTTCTGGATGTCCCAGACCGTGATGCGGCCCTTGCCGTCGCAGGGCATCTGCCAGAAGCCGACCATGTGGTCGACGGCGGTCAGCACCAAGGGATTGGGGTTGAGGCTCGCAGCCTGGCTCCAGAAGTGCGTGAGCGCCGCGTCCTTGGCCACCAGACTGAGCGCCGGCAGGTCCTTGCTGACGGTGTTCAGGCTGCTACCCGGCTTGGACAGATCGGTCGCGCTCACCAGCTTGGCGGCGGTGTCGGCCGCAATGGTGATGCCGTTGGCCGGATTGCGGTCGCTGTCCAGCGATTGCAGCGCGACCAGGATGTTCTGCACCGAGGCCGGGTCGGTACTCAAATCGGCCGGTGTGACGATGGAGGGGGCACTGGATGTGCCCAGCGTCAGCGCACCGATCTTGAAGGTGACGGTCTTGCCCTCGGGGTAGTTGAACTGACCTTGCGCATCGGTGACGCCGGCCTTGGCGCCGTCGATCCACACCTCCAGGCCTTGCACGGGCGAATCGATGAACACGCCCACCTTGGCGATGGAGGGCGGGGCCGGCGTGGGGGCCGGAGCAGGAGCAGGAGAAGGAGATGGTGCGGGTGCGGGTGCGGGTGCGGGCGCGGGCGCCGGTGCCGGGCTGTCCCCGCCGCCACCGCCGCAGGCGCTGAGCGCAGCCGCGACCAAGAGCAGATTCAGTGGAACGCAGGAACGGCGCGGGCGCGTGCTTGACATCGACAGGACTCCCCAGAGAGTGGACAAACCCACGAGCAGCCGGAAGGGTGCCCGCGATGTCTGGGAAGAGTCGCTTCCGCGGAACTTGTCAGCCGCCGCCGCCCTGGGGCTTACCCGGAGTGCCGGGCACGATCAGCACAAAGAGGCGGCCGTGGGCCGGCGCCTCGACGCCGCGCTGCCGCAGCGCCTGCGCCAGCGCAGCGGCACGCTCTGCTGGCTCGCTTGGCAGACGCGCCTGCAACTGCAGCACGCCCGCAGGCTGCGCGCTCAGCCGCGCCGTCACGCCGTGGTTCTGCAGCAGGGCCTGCAGCTCGGCGGCAAGCAACTCCGGACGCTCGCTGACGATGCGCTGCGGCGCCTCGGCCCCTCGCATGACATCGCCCTCGGCCGGTTCGGGGGCTGGATCGGGAAGCTGCCGCACCGCCACCAGGGCCACCAGCGCAAGACCTGGCACGGCCCACCAGCGCCGGTCGCTGCCGCCCAAGACGTCGACGGCACGGCGCCACCAGGGCGTGGCCCGGTGGCGTCCGGCGAAGGCGCCGGCCTCGCGCAGCCGGGCCAGCAGGGCCTGTTCGGCGGCGGTGTCGGCCGCTGTCGGCTGCAGCTGCTCCAGCATCAGTCGGCGCATCCAGGCGCCGGCGCGGGCGCTGGCATCGGGCGCATTCGCGCCGTCCGCTGCGCCTCGCAGCGCATCCAGACAGGGCTCGGCATCGAACTCAGTCATGGCTCGCTCCTCTTCAGCTTGGCCGCACCCCGTCGCATGGGCTCGAGGCCATCGTCCAGGCAGGGCTTGAAGTAGCCGAGCAGCGCGGCACAGCACTCGCTCATGAACTGCCGCGTGGCGCCATAGCTGCGACCGATCAGCTCGGCGATCTCGCGCGCGTCATGGCCCAGGGTGATCAACTCGATGCAGTGGTAGCGCCGCGGCTGCTCGTCCTTGAAGCGGCCCAGCTGCCCGTGCAGGCAGCGACTCAGCAGCGGGTCGGAGCTGGCCGGGTCAGGCAGTTGCGCCAGCCAGTCCAGGCCGGGATCCATGTCGTCCGCCGCGGCCGGCGGGCTGGCCGGCTGGCGGGCCAGGCGCCGCCAGTGGGCGCTGGTCTCGTTGCGGGCCACGGTGCGTGCCCAGCTGTGGAAGGCCTCGGGTGCGCGCACATCGCCGGCATGCATGACGAGCTTGAACAGGATCTCGTTGAGCAGGTCCTCGATGTCGTCGGCCTGCACGCCGGCATGGAAGAGCTGGGCGCGCAGCAAGGGCCGGTAGTGTCGGACCATCTGCACGGTGGCCCGCTCGGCCGCCGGCCCGCCCAGGCGCAGTGCATCCAGGAAAGCTTGAGCATCGAACAGAGATCGGGTCATGGGGCTTGCGAGGTCGGACTGTGCGGGGAAGAGTCGCCGAGCGCCGGGATTGTCAGGCAAGACCCGGATGGGCCGGGGGCATGGGCCATGGGAAGATCACTGCAAGACCAATGATGAGAACAAAAGGCCGGGCATGAGGGGTTGGAAGTTGGGGGGAGTGGCTTGCCTGCTGGCGGCCTCCATCGGTGCTGCAGCATCTGCGTCGGATCTGCCGGCCCTGCGCGAGCAGGTCAGCGTGCTGCAGGGGCAAGCCAAGCACGGGGATGCGGCGGCTTTGCTGCAGGACGCGTTGGCGCGGCTGGCTGATCCGGCCTCGGCGCAGGCCGCCGAACTGTTGCTGATGCTGACCGAAGTACAGAACCGCGGCGG
The DNA here is from genome assembly GCF_044373315.1 of Roseateles sp. Classification (GTDB taxonomy): domain Bacteria; phylum Pseudomonadota; class Gammaproteobacteria; order Burkholderiales; family Burkholderiaceae_C; genus JACDQM01. Next base: position 15,710 of record NZ_JBILQK010000050.1, read on the forward strand.
CAACCCCAAGCTGGCGGCCCAGAGCGCGGAGCGCGCTTGGCGGTTGCGGGAGACGCTGTTCGGACCCGGTGACGCACGCACCCTTGATGCGTTGAACGCATACATCGATCATTGCCCTGCGGCCGGCTTGGCCAAGCAGTGTGAGCCCCTGGCCGCTGAGGCGGTGATGCGCTACGAGGCACTGGGCAATCCTGGCGCGCCTGGATTGGCCGCCCTGCTGCGTAGCCAGGCGCTGATCGCGAACATGCTGGGCCGCGCCCCCGCGGCGCTGCCGCTGCTGGACCGCGCGATCAGCATCTGGGCCCTTGATACCGAGCGCCATGCCGAGAACATCTTCAATGCGCAGACCGGCAAGGCGGTGCTGCTGCAGAATCTCGGCCGCTTTGACGAGGCCTTGGCGACTGTCGATGCGGTGATTCCGGCTCAGCGAGCCCGTTTGGGTCTGCGCGCGATGGACGTGATGTCGTCGCTGAGCACGCGAGGCGTTTTGCTCGACCAGCTGGGCCGCATGGACGAGGCACTGGCCCAGTTTGAAGAGGTGATCAAGCTGCGCACCGAGATGCTGGGTGCTGAGCATCTGCAGACGCTGCAGTCCCGCACCCGCATGGGCGTGGTGCTATTGCAGATGGGCCGCATCGCCGAGGCCAATGCCGAGTTGGAGCAAGTGGCGGCCGGCGCGCGGCAACGTTATGGCGATGGCCATCTTACGACCCTGCATGCCGGCCACTATCAGGCACTGGCATTGCGCGCCGCCGGGCTGCACCGGCAAAGCGTGGATGTTTCGACCCGCGTCATGAACGACCAGCTGAAGGTCAGCGGCGACCGCCACCCCGACTACGTCACGTTCTTGCTGGCACGGGCTGCTGGCCTGCAGCTGGCCGGAGATGTCGGCGCCGCGCTGGAGGAGTTTGAGCGGGGCCTTGCACTGAGCGAGAGCATCGACGGTGTCAGGCATCCGCGCCACCTAACTGCTGTATTGAATGCGTTGTCGGCTCGTAACCGGGCGGGCCTGGAAGTGCCCGCGGCTGATGTGGGTTCCGTGGCGCAGGCCTTGGTGGCGGTGCGAGGCCCCGAGCACCCGCAGAGTCTGACGGCTCGGCATCTGCAGGCCCATTTGATGGGACGACAGGGCGAGGCGCAGGCGGCTCTGCCGCTGGCGCAGGCCGTCAGCGAAACCCGTGACAGGCTGCTCGGTGTGGGCCATGTGGATGCCTTGCACGCGCAGGCACTCGTCGCCGAGCTCCTGGTGCGTTTGCAGCGCCCTCAGGAGGCGCTGCCGCTGCTCGACGCCTTGGTGCCACGGGTCGATGCGCTGCGCCGTTCTCTGGCGCCGCTGGGTGCCGCAGCGCAGCGTCAGGCGCTGGAGCCGCTTCAGGCCGCCATCGTCGAGCGCATTGTGTTGCTGGCGCGGGCCGGCCGGCTGGAGGAGGCCTTCACGGCGGCGGAGTCGTACAAGGCGCGCATCCTGCTGGAGCAACTGGCGCGCCAACGCGCATTGGACGGCACGCGGTTGCCCGACGGTATGGCTCAGCGCCTGCAACGGCTGGTGGCCCAGAGCGCTTCGCTGGAGGGCCGTATCGGCGTGGCGGCGCGTTCCAGCGAGCGCGAGCCGCTGCGTGGCTTGCTGCAGCGCACTCACGCCGAGATCGAGAGCCTGATTGCCCAGGCGAAGCAATACGATCCACGCTTTGCCCGCCTGCTTGATGTCGAGCCAGCCGGGGCACAGGATCTGGCCCTGCTGGGTGAGAAGACTGCCTTGTTGCACTTTCTGAAGGGGCGGGACCAGTCCTGGTATGCGCTGCTGCGCACGCGGCGGGGCGCCCCGCAATGGTTCGAGCTGGGTGTCTTGCCCGATCTGGCGGCTCAGGTCGAGGCTTTGCGGGCCCAGACCACCGCGACCGGCCGACGGCAGGTCGACGCGGAGGTCTTGACCCAACAGCTGGGTGGCCGATTGCTGGCGCCTCTGCATCATGCGTTGGTCGGCACCGAGCAACTCTTGCTCTCGCCTGATGGCGTGCTGGCGCTGTTGCCCTGGGACATCCTGCAGCTGCAAGGGCGGCCGGCGCTGCAGCGCTTTGCCGTCAGCCTGACTCCGTCGTTGTCGGTTTTCAAGCTGGCGCGCGAGGTTGCTCCACAGCCGCGCGCCAAGGGCCTGCTGGCACTGGCCGCCTCCGACGGAGGTCTGGCCCAGGGCCAAGTCTGGCCAGCCTTGCCGCATGCTCAGCGTGAGGCCCTGGCCGCGGCAAAGCTGTTTTCAGACCAGGGGGGGCGGGCCATTACCGGCGCCGCCGCCAGCGAAACCGCGCTGCGCAGCCTGGCCGCCAGCGGCGAGCTGGCAGGCTACCGCCGGCTGCTGATTGCGGCTCATGGCCGGTTCGAGCCCGGTCGGCCTGAGGCCCAGGGACTGATACTGGCCGCCGATGGTTCCGATGCGACCCGCGATGGTGTGGTCGGCCTGGCTGATTGGGTGGCCCTTCCACTGCGCAGCCAGTTGGTCATCCTCTCGGGATGCGATACCGGGCAGGGGCAGCTGGTGGCCGGCGAAGGCCTGGTTGGATTTGCCTATGCCCTGAATGTGGCGGGCAACCGCGATCTGCTGGCCACGCTCTGGCCGATCAGCGACGGGTTGGCGGCGGAGTTCGTGCTCGACTTCCTCGCTCGCGTGCGCCGCGGCACCGGACATGTGCAGGCCCTGGTGCAGGCCAAGCGCGCCTTCGCCTCGCATGCCAATGCCCGTCTGCGCGACCCGCGCATCTGGGCGGCCTTTGTGCTGGTTGGCCAGTGATGCAGGCACGCAGGCAGGCAGCCTCGCAGCGGCGGCGACCCGGCGCTGGCGCAGCACTTGCCCTCGCGCTGTGCCTAAATCTTGGCCTCTGTCCGCTTGCCGCTGCCGCCGATCATGCGCTGCTGGTGGGCGTCAGCGCCTATCCGGGTCTGCCTGGCCGCAGCCTGGAGGGCCCAGCCAACGATGTGCGGCTGATGCAGCAGACCTTGGCGGGCATGGGTCTGGCCGAGGACCAACTTACCGTGCTCGCGGAGCGTGGCGGCGGCCTGCCGACCCGAACAAACATCCTGCGCAGTCTCGCGCGACTGGCCAACCAGAGCCAGCCCGGGGACTGGGTGCTGGTCTATTTCTCCGGCCATGGCGCCCAGGTGCCGCAGCGGCCTGCCTCGCCTGGCGAGCGTGTCGAGGGCGATGGCCTGGACGAGGTCTTCCTGCCGCGTGACACCCAGCACTGGGACGCACAGCGACAGGAGGTGCGTGGTGCGCTGCGCGACAAGGAGTTGGGCGCGGCCCTGCGGCGCATCCAGGCTCGCGGTGCCCATGTTTGGGCGGTGTTCGACACCTGCCATGCTGCCGACATGCTGCGCGGCCCCGGCGGCGCTGCAGCGTGGCGCTTCCTGGGCCCTGAGGCGCTGCACATTCCGATGTCGTTATGGTCAGAGCGTTGGCGCAATAGCCTTCGCCGCCAGCTGCCAGGACTGCGGAGCGGGGCCGCGGCAGTGCCGCGCAAGGTCGGTGCCCCTGCGCCGGGCCGCTATATCGGCTTTTTCTCCTCGCAGGAGGGCGAGGGCACGTTCGAGGTGCTGCTGCCAGACCCACAGGACCCGGCGCAGCAGCGGCGCTACGGCCTTTTCACCTACCAGCTTGCTGTGGCTGCACGCGACTGGACCGGCGGCCTGGGCGAGCTGGCGCGGCGCATCGAACAAGGGTACCGTGAACGCCCGTTCCCGACGCCGCAGTTCGTTGGCGAGCTCGAGGGGACACAGCCCTTCAGGCGCTCTGCATCGCCCAGCTGAACGTCGCTGCGTAGGGCGCCGCAAGGCTCACCACTTGAGATTCGCAGGTAACTTACGGCGTCGGGCCTATCCAACGCGCGCGCATGCTGCTGCTCATGGGAAAGGCGCTAGACCCAGGAGATGTCGATGAAAGCAGTGCGTCGGAAGCTGCTTCTGCGCGCCATGCCGTTGTTGTGCGCTGGCCTTGGTCTGGGCAGCCTCCCAGGTCTGGGCCAGGCCCAACCGCCTGAAGACAAGGGCGAGCACCGCGATTAGGACAGGGGCGGTTCTGATGAGTCTTAGCTCTTGATGGGGATCCGCTTCGAGCAGGCTCGCAGTCTGACGGTTCAGGACGGGTACACCGGCTACAAACCCGTGCCGCCAGCCATCCGCAAGAACGTGGCGCGCGGCAAGCCGCTGCCACCTGGCACCGCCAAGAAGGCAGCTCCGCCAGCGCTGCTGCGCCAGTTGCCGCAGCGGGCCCGGTTATTCCACACGCTATTCCAGCTAGTTATGCGCTGCTGTCGAATTGGAACCGCACAGCCGGACTAACCCGATGCTGACGTGGATGCCTTGATGCGCCAGTCCCGCCGCGCTGCGCGCTGCGCCTGTGTTCAAACTCGGAAATCCTGGACCATGAACATGAAGAAATCGCTGGCCTGCATGGCCTTGATGGGCCTGCTGTCATTGAGCTCCGCGTCGCACGCGGCCCTGCTGCTGCGCGGCGGCGGCACCATGGTCTACGACACGCAGAGCAATCTCACCTGGCTGGTCGATGCCAGCGCCGGCGGTCCGCGCAGCTACGGCGACGCCAAGGCCTGGGCCGAGGGCCTGGTGCAGGGCGGCTTCGACGACTGGCGCCTGCCGGGTGTGAGCCCGGTCAACGGACTGGCCCTGCAGCTCGACTACTCGGAGGACGGCAGCACCGACGTGGGCTTCAACGGCAGCGGCCTGAATGCCGAGCTGGGCCATCTGTTTTACAGCAGCCTGGGCAACGCGGCCTGGAGCCTCGCGAACACCGGCCCCTTCAGCGGGCTGCTGGATGCCCATGACCCCATCGGCCCGGCCTTCTGGACCGGCACCGAATCGCAGGACGGTTGGTCGCTAGCCTTCTTCATGGGCATCGGCGATCAGGAGGAGCTGGCGCAGGACACCCTGGCGCGCGCCTGGGCGGTGCGGGTTGGCGATGTCGAGGCCAGCGTGCCGGAGCCGGCCACGCTGCCGCTGGCGCTGGCTGCGCTGCTGGGCGTGATCGGCCTGAGTCGTCGTTCCCGCCAGGCCTGAGCGCCGCGGCCGGACCCGTTGCACACCGAGGGGAGATTGATCCAATGAAGACACTCGCGATCCGACTTCTGGGCGTGCTCGCCCTGGGCCTGGGCGGGCTGGGCAGCAGCCATGCGGCCTACAACGCCACACCCGACTTCTGGGAATGCGCCAACCGCGTCGGCGGCACCTTTGTGCATGGCCGCATCCCGTCCGGCTGCGACGTCGCAACCTTCGGCCCCGACAGCTTCGTGCGCGGCAATTACGGCGGCACTGTCTTCAACGACGCGGCTTACAACACCGCCAATGGCTCTGACCCGATCAGCGTGGCCGAGCGCAAGCGCTATATGCAGGAGATGTATCCGGTCATCCGCGATGCCAGCCAGCGCTACCTGAATGCGCGCAAGCCCGGCGTGCAGGAGCGCGAGTTGCAGGCCTTCCAGCGCGGCGTGTTCGCGCTGCTGCGCCAGGAAAGCTTCTGGTCGCACTACCGCGACGCGCAGACCGCCACCGGGCAGCCCTTCCTGCTGAAGATGATCCGTGGCGATAACGGCCATGGCCACGGCATGATGCAAGTGGACGACCGCTATCACTTCCTGCCCCTGCAAGAAGGCAAGGGCTGGAACATGATGCAGAACTTCAGCTATGCGATCGACATCTACTACGACGCCTGGCAGAAGGCCCCGGCGAGCTGCCTGGGCGGCGCCATATCCGGCGATGACGAGTACTGGCGCAGCCGCGCGCGCTCGGCCTGGTCGGCCTACAACGGCGGCCCGACCCGGGTATGCCGCTGGCAGAACACGGCGGATGCCAACGTCGCCAAGGACAACGGCTACCGCGACAACTACGACTTGCGGCGCTGGCTGACCGATGTGGCCGACCTCAACAAGCCGGCCAGCATCGACGTGGCCTGTCTGATGGACAACGGTGCGCAGTGCCCGCAGCCGGTGGGCGCGCCGCTCGGTCCGAACCGCTTGATGAAGCTCGGCAACTCGGCCTGCGTGCTGGTGGGCGAGACGCTGGAGTGCGTGGACACCGTCGGTGATGCCAGCTGCCTGGGCGGCCGCAGCAGCTTCGACGAGAGGGTGATTGCCACCATCTACGCGGTGCAGGTGACGGGCCGCATGCGGGTCGATCACAACCGCCACCAGATCTGCCGCGCCTTCGTGCCGGGGCTGCAGTCACTGGGCAGCGCGATCACCACGCTGGCGCCTCTGGCGCTGCGCTCGTCCATCGACGGCATGGTGCTGGGCCAGGCCCCGGCCGGCACTTACCAGGTGCTGGACTTTGCCGTCAGTGGTGTGGCCGCCAAGCAGCGCTTCTATCGCATCCGTGCGACGCTCAACGGCGTGCTGACCGACGGCTGGATCGACGCCGGCGCGGCCGCCACGCACGCCTCGCTGGCAACGGCCGCAGCGCCGTCCGGTGCGGGCGCGCTGCCCTATCCGGGCGACTGGGTCAGCGTGGTGCCCAACCTGAACATGCGCGCCACGCCGGGCGGCGCGCTGCTGGTGACGATTCCTGCCGGCCGCGTGGTGCAGATCAAGGAGCTGTTCGGCACCGCGTCCGCCAACAACCTCTACTACCGCATCGAGTACACGCACAGCGACGGCGTGACGCGTGAGGGCTGGATCTTCGGCGGCAATCTCTACCCGAGCTCCACGCTCGCCAACTGGGTGCTGCCGGCTGCGGCCCCTTCCGCGCAGAAGCACGCCCATTGCCCGAACGGCACCCGCTACGACATCCACAGCCGCCAGTGCATGAGCGCCAGCTCGGTCTACGGCCCCTTCACCGCGGCTGCCGTGCAGGCCTGCCTGGACAGCGGCGCTGGTGCCGTGTGCACCGCCAACCGCGCCACCGTGGTCGACGGCGTGGCGCTGACGCTGCCGATCTGGAGCAAGGCCGTCGCAGCGCAGGCCGTGGGCAACGGCGATTGCCCACGCGGCGCGGCGCGTTCATCCGCGCATCGCTTCCACTGCGTCGAGAACGTCAGCCGCGATGGCGTGCTGCAGACCGATGTCTACGGGCCCTTCAGCTCGGCGATGGTCAGCGCCTGCCTGGCCAGCCAGGGCAATGCGGGCTTCTGCCGCAGCAACCGCTGGCCGGCCACAGTGTTCCTGGCGCAGCAGCCCTGAGATGAGCGGAGCCATCGGTGGCTGAGCGAAACCGGCCCGCGAACTGGCGTGCCGCCGCGCTGCTGTTGCTGGCGGCCGGCGCGCTGGCATGGCTGTGGTGGATGCGCGATGCTCCTGCGGCCGATGCGGCCGCGCCGGCTGCGGTGGCGCTGCCAGCGTCGGCCCCCGGGCTCGCGGCCGCCTCCGGGCCGGCGAGCGCGCCAGTGGCAGCTGCCAGCGAGCCTAGCGCCAGCGGCTTCCTGTCAGCCGGCCGGCAGGCGCTGGCTCAGCCCCATCCCGCGCAGGCCCTGCGCGGACTGAAGACTTGCTATTTCCAGGGCAATTGCCAGCTGGCCGGCCCCGAGGGCCTGGACGAGCATTTCGCCGATTCACGCGCCATCGTCGAGCAGCTCAAGCGACTGGGCGAGACCGGCAGCGCTGCCGAGCAGGCGGACTGGGCGCGCGAGCTGATCGGCTTTCCCGACGGGCATGTGCAGGCGGCGGCGCTGGCGTTGGCAGCCCGTCTGCCGCCCGCGGCCGAAACCGTGGCCGCCACCGTCGCGGCCTTGCGCGAAAGCTACGACACCGTGCTGCTGCGCCAGGCCTATCCGGTGCTGCAGCAATGGCAGCAGCTCGGCCTGACCGCTGGCTATGACGAGATGTTCCTGCAGCTGGTGCACACCGGCGGCTGGCAGGCGGCGCAGTCGGTGGCCGAGAACATCGGCCCCTTTCTGAATGCCGGCAATGTGGCCCGCTTCGAGCAGCTTGCCGGCCAGCTGCAGCCGGGGGCGCGGCAGGACGCGCTCAAGCGCGCGCTGCGGGACTACCAGCTGTTGCGCAGCGGCGGCTGAGGTTTGCGGGGGGCCTGGCGCGGTTCGACCTAAACCATCCAGCTGGTTGTGAATACCAAGCCAGTCAAGCGCCAGCCGCGCCGCTATCGGGCCAGCCAGGCCGCCCGGTCCATCTGGTAGGTCTTGCACTCCAACTCGTACCAGCGCTCCACGCCCCTGAAGCGCATGCCGAGCCGCTCCATCACCTTGGCCGAGGGCAGGTTCTCGACATGGCACACGGCGCAGAGCATCGGCGCCGCGAGCTGGTCGAAGGCGAAGGCCGCCATGCACTGGGCGGCTTCAGAGGCATAGCCCTGGTGCCAGTACTCCGGCCGCAGGCGCCAGCCGAGTTCCAGCGGGTTGGCCGGGTCTCGTGCCAGGTGTTGCACGCAGCCCATGCCGATCACCTCACCGCTTTGAATCTCGACAAAGGCCCACCAGGAGTAGCCCAGTGCGTTCCAGCGTTGCTTGATGCGCTCGATCATCGCCACCGTTTCTTCGCGGGTCTCGGGCTTGCCGGAGATATAGCGCATCACCTCGGGCTGGCTGTTGAGTGCGTAGAGCCCTTCGAGGTGCTCGTCGCTGACGGGCTCGAGGCGCAGGCGGGCGGTGGTCAGGACGGTCATCGTCGGGGCGATCCATGGTCGTCGAACGGACTCGGCCCTGGGCCGAGTGTTATGCGCTTCCTGGCCGCGGTGTCAACGCAGTGCCACCTCTGCAAAGCTGGAAATTAGCCATCCAGCCTGTTCTGGAAGACGAGGCCGGCGTGCTCGCGCAGGGCGTGGAACCTGATCTTGGGCCAGTTGGCCTCGATCGCTCGCAGCTCGGGCGCGTATTCCACCAGCACGGTCGGTGCGTCCACCGCGTCGTACGCCATGCGGTGGTCGTTGGCGTCGATGAAGCGCTTGAGCTCCTTGTCGTCGTCGCAGGTCACCCAGCGCGCCACCTGGAAGCGGCTGGGCATGATGCGGGCCTTGACGCCGTATTCATGCTCCAGGCGGTGCGCCACCACCTCGAACTGCAGCTGGCCCACCGCACCCAGCAGCAGCACGCTGCCGGCCACCGGGCGGAATACCTGGATCGCGCCTTCTTCGCCAAGCTGCTGCAGGCCGGCCTTGAGCTGCTTGGTCTTCAGCGGATCGGCCACTTCCACCGAGCGGAACATTTCCGGCGCGAAGAAGGGCAGTCCGGTGAACTGCAGCGCCTCGCCTTCGGTGATGGTGTCGCCCAGCTGCAGCACGCCATGGTTGGGGATGCCGATGATGTCGCCGGCAAATGCTTCGTCCAGCAACTCGCGGCGCTGGCTGAGGAAGCTCACCACCGTGTTGGGCCGCAGTTCCTTGCCGCTGCGCACCACCTTCAGCCGCATGCCGCGTTCGAAGTGGCCCGAGGCCACGCGCAGGAAGGCGATGCGGTCGCGGTGCGCCGGGTCCATATTGGCCTGGATCTTGAACACCACGCCGCTGAACTTGGGCTCTTCGGGCTTGACCACGCGCTGCATCGCGGCGCGCTCGGCCGGCGCCGGGGCCAGCTCCACCAGCGCGTCCAGGATCTCCTGCACGCCGAAGTTGTTGACGGCCGAGCCGAAGAACATCGGCGTCTGCTTGCCCGAGAGGAACTCATCCAGATTGAATTCAGGCGCGGCCTCGCGCACCAGCTCGATCTCGCCCTGCGCGTTGTCATACTGCATGCCGAAGCGCTGGGCATAGGCCGGGTTGTCCAGGCCGTCCAGCACTTCCTCGGTGCCGGCCACGCGGTCTTCGCCCGGCGCGAACACGCGCATGCGCTGCTGGCGCAGGTCCATCACGCCATGGAACTGCTTGCCCATGCCCACCGGCCAGGTGAAGGGCACGACGGTCATGCCCAGCTCTCGCTCGATCTCGTCCATCAGCGCCAGCGGCTCCTGCACCTCGCGGTCCATCTTGTTCACGAAGGTCAGGATGGGCGTGTTTCGCGCGCGGCAGACCTGCAGCAGGCGCCGCGTCTGCGGCTCCACGCCGTTGGCCGCGTCGATCACCATCAGCGCCGCGTCCACCGCCGTCAGCACGCGGTAGGTGTCTTCGGAGAAGTCCTGGTGGCCCGGGGTGTCGAGCAGATTGATCACGCAGTCGCGGTATTCCATCTGCATCACTGAGGAGGCCACCGAGATACCACGCTGCTTTTCGATCTCCATCCAGTCCGAGGTGGCATGCCGCGAGGCCTTGCGCGCCTTCACCGAGCCGGCGATCTGGATCGCACCCGAGAACAGCAGCAGCTTCTCGGTCAGCGTGGTCTTGCCCGCGTCAGGGTGGGAAATGATGGCGAAGGTGCGGCGGCGGCGGACTTCGCTGTCGATGCGGGTCGAGGTTTCGGTGGACATGGCGGGCAGGCGTGGAGCGAACCGGCGATTATCGGCCCAGGCCACTGCGCGCCGGGTGCTGCATGCGGGCGACACCACCCGAACTCAGTGGAGCAGTGTGGCTGGGCGGGCGCTTTTCGGGCGATCGCCCGCTGGACGATGCCTCTCTCTAGGCATTAGAGTCGGCTGACGAAACCAAGATGAGTTTTTGGAGAGAGCGCGCCTGCGGGATGCGGCGCGGCTCTGACGTGAGGGAGGCAGATGATCCCCTGGGCGCCGCTGGTCTGGTGCCCTGACACGGGGCGTGCCGACCAGCTTTGCCCAAAGTGGCAGGAGCGTGCTCATGTTTCGACAGCTGAAGTCCCTGCGCGTGCAGGTGGTGGTGATCTCGGTGGTGGCGATGACGCTCGGCATGCTGGCGCTCGCTGCGGCCAACTACCAGACCGCGCGCGGTCATGTGCTGAACACCTTGCGGGACGACACGCGTGCCCTCGGCCAGAGCCAAGCCGGCACCATTGCCGACTGGGTGGCCAGCAAGGCGGCCGTGGTGCAGTCCACGCTGCCGGCTGTCGCCGAGGCCGACCCGGTGAAGTTCCTGGTGCAGGCCAAGGATTCGGGCGGATTCGACACCAGCTACATCGGCTATGCAGACAAGCGCATCGTCTTCAACACGCCACAGGCTGATCTGCCCAAGGACTACGACCCGACAGGGCGTCCCTGGTACCAGCAGGCCGCACAGGCCAGCGGGCCGGTGCTGACGGCCCCATACAAGGATGCCGCCACCAACCGTATGGTGGTGACTTTCGCGGTGGCCGCCAAGTCAGGCGGCACGGTGGCGGCAGTGACCGCCGGCGATGTCTATCTCGACAATGTGGTGGCCGTCGTCAAGTCCATCCAGCCCACCCCGGGCAGCTATGCCTTCCTGGTCGACAAGGCGGGCAAGTTCGTGGCGCACCCCGACCCGAAGCGGGGCGGCCAGGCCGCGACTGAGCTGGCCGCAGGCTTGAGCGCCAGCGTGCTCAATGCACTGTCCGGTCAGACCGAGTTGCAGGCGATGGACATTGAAGGATCGCCGCGCCTGCTGCAGGCGAGCAAGGTGAAGGGCACGGACTGGGTGCTGGTGATTGCGCTGGACAGCTCTGAAGCGCTGGGCAGCCTGACGCGGCTGGCGCTGACCTCGCTGGTGGCCACGGTGCTGGTGCTGCTGATCTCGGCCGGCGTGATCGGCAGCCTGGTGGCGCAGCGCCTGAAGCGCCTGGCGCAGCTCCGCGACGCGATGCAGGACATCGGCTCGGGCGGCGGCGATCTGACCCGCCGCATTGACGAACGCGGCGAGGACGAGCTGGCGGAGATCGGCCGAGGCTTCAACAGCTTTGTCGACAAGCTGGCTGGCGTTCTGGCTGAGATCCGCGACACCAGCGAATCGGTCCGCGTGGCCTCGCAGGAGATTGCCACCGGCAACCAGGACCTGTCCTCGCGCACCGAGCAGACGGCCAGCAGCCTGGAGCAGACTGCCAGCTCGATGGAACAGCTCACCGACACGGTGCAGCAGAACGCGGATCGCGCGGCCCAGGCCAACCAGCTGGTGATGTCCACCTCGGCGGTGGCGGCGCGGGGCGGCGAGGTGGTGGGCCGCGTGGTTCACACCATGCAGGACATCAGCAGCAGCTCGTCCCGCATCGCCGACATCATCGGCGTGATCGACGGCATTGCCTTCCAGACCAATATCCTGGCGCTGAATGCCGCCGTGGAGGCGGCGCGCGCGGGCGAGCAAGGCCGCGGATTCGCGGTGGTGGCCAGCGAGGTGCGCAGCCTGGCGCAGCGCTCGGCCGAGGCTGCCAAGGAAATCAAGGCGCTCATCTCGGCCTCGGTGGAAAAGGTCGATGGCGGCACAAGACTGGTGAACGAAGCCGGCAGCACGATGAACGACATCGTCAGCTCGGTGCGCCAGGTGACCACCATCATGCAGGAGATCGCCGCGGCCAGCAGCGAGCAGAGCGGCAGCATCTCCGAGGTGGGTTCGGCCGTGAATCACCTCGATCAGCTGACACAGCAGAACGCCGCGCTGGTCGAAGAATCGGCCGCCGCCGCGGAGTCGCTGAAGGAACAGGCGCAGCGCCTGGCGAGCGCGGTGGCGGCCTTCAGGTTGCGCAGCTGAGCTGCGGCCGCTGCAGTTTTGCCTGCTGCTCACCCAGCGGCGCTGCCCCGTGCAGCGCCGCCCTGACTACTCCTCAAGCAGGCTGCGCAGCATCCATGCGGTCTGCTCGTGGATGGTCAGGCGCTGGGTCAGCAGGTCGGCGCTGGGTTCGTCGCTGGCCTTGTCGACCAGCGGGAACAGGCTGCGTGCGGTGCGCGCCACGGCCTCGTGGCCCTCGACCAGGATACGCACCATCTCCAGCGCCTTGGGCGGCGTGGCGGGTGCGTCTGTCAGCGAGCTGAGCTTGGCGAACTGGGCGTAGGAGCCTGGTGCCACATGGCCCAGCGAGCGGATGCGCTCGGCGATCGGGTCGACCGCGTTCCACAGCTCGGTGTACTGCGCCATGAACATGGTGTGCAGGGTGTTGAACATCGGCCCCGTCACATTCCAGTGGAAGTTGTGGGTGGTCAGATAGAGCGTGTAGGTGTCGGCCAGCAGCTTGGACAAGCCGGCCGCGATGGCGGCGCGGTCCTTGTCGCTGATGCCGATGTTGATGCCGGCCGGGCCGGCACTGCTTGTCTTCTTTGCCATCTTGATCGCTCCTTGCGGACGGGGTACGGATGCAGCGACTGTACTGAAAGCAAAGTGCTGCCGCCGCCAGGACGCAGGCCTGCCCTCAGACGCTGGTGTGGCGCATCCAATCCACCAGATGCTGCGCATTCAGCGCGCTGCCGGCCACCACCAGGGCCAGGCCCAGCAGCCGGCGTGCTCTGCGTGTTGTCATTGAAGCCTCCTTGTCGAAACGGGCGCCAGCGCTGCTGGCAAGGAGAGGACTTTAGGGAGTGGTGCAGCGCAGGTCCATTTGAATGATCAAAGCGCCGCGATAGCCAAAATCTCTCTGCTGCCAGAGCAGGCTCAGGACAGCCGTGTCACCCCTTCGAGCGGGCAGTCGTAGA
>NZ_JBILQK010000051.1:0-28388 GCF_044373315.1 Roseateles sp.
CAGGCAGCGCGGCCCACAGCGCCAGAAAGGCGGCAGCACCGCTGAGCAGTTGGCCGTCGGCGGCGCGCACATGGAAGCGGGCCATCAGCTGTGCGCGCGTCGGGCCGCTCACGCCATCAGGTAGCGGCAGCGCCGGATCGCTGACGTCGGCAAAGCACAGCGGCGCATTTGGGCGCAGGTCACGGTAGATGCTGATCTCGCGCCGGCACAGCGGGCAGCTGCCGTCATACAACACCAGCAGCGGCGCAGCCTGGCCGTTGCTTGGGCTGACGGGCTCTTTCACCATGCGGGCACCTCGTTGACGGCCAATAGATCGGCGGCGCTGTGCAGGCCGCGTGAGGCGTGGGTCCACCATTGCGAGAACGAGTCGCAGCGTCGGGCCACCGGCGGAAACAGTGCCGGCGCAGGCTCGCAGGCCGCCCAGCGTGGCAGCCAGGCTTCCAGGTGCGGCTCGGCGACGCTGCGTACGCTGCGGGCGCTGGCCAGCGCGGAGCCGATGGCGGCCGCATCGCCTTGCCAGAGCCGGTCTGCCAGCTCGGCCATGCGGCGGCCGACGAAGTGCCAGCGCCGCTCGCTCCAGGGCCAGGCCCAGTGAAACTCGTCGACGAAGAGACCGAGCACCAACGTGTCTGCAGGCAGGGCGGGCGGCAGCAGGCCGAGGCTCCAGGGGTGGACTAGCCAGACATCGCGCCCGGCCACATCGGTAGCAGACGGCGCCGTGGCCGCCAGTGCGGCGGGAGGGCTGTCGTGGAGCAAGGGCTCGTCGGTGGCCGCACCGGCAGGCGATGCCGCCACACCTGGCCACGGCTGGCGCGCCAGCAGGTCCAGAGCGTCGTAGCTGGTGTCGATCACGCTGCCCGGGCTGTGCCAGGCGGCTGGCGCATAACGAGCCACATTCTCGGCATTGAAGAGATACGGTTTGCGGCTGCCGGTGCCGGCCACCCATTGCCAGCTGAGGTGGTTGCTGGCCAGGTCACCATCGAGCAGATGGCCGTAGAGCCAGTCGGCGCCGGCCCGCCAGTGCACATGGCGCAGGTGGACGATGTAGCTGGCCAGCCACATGCGCGCATGGTTGTGCAGCATGCCGCTGCGGTAGAGCGTGCGCACGGCTTCGTCGATCACCGGCACGCCGGTCTGTGCCTGCCGGATGTCGGCCGGCAACTCGGTGGCATAGGCCGAGTCGGGCAGCGGCCCTTCATGCAGCGAGCGCAGGATACCGTCGCCGTGCTGCTGCCAGACATGGCGGAAATAGGCGCGCCAGCCCAGCTCGTAGACAAACTTGTGCTGCATGTCCAGCCGGTGGTGGGCGGCCACACCGGCCAGAACTTCGGCCAGGCTGACGATGCCGTGGCTGATGTAGGGGGACAGGCCGCTCACCGCACCGTCCAGCGCATTGCGGGTGCGGGCGTAGGCGGCCGGGCGGACCGCGGCGATGCGGGCCAGCGCGGCTTCCAGGGTTGGGGCGTAGGGTTCAGACATGCAGTTCTGCCTGGACGGCGGGCTGAGGGGTCGAGTTGCGCATGGCGCCGATCTCGCCGCGCCGGATCGCCGCCGCGCGCTGCTGCACCGCCTGCTTTTGCGCGTCGTCGATGCGCGCCAGGTTTTTTACTTGCAGGGCCATGCGCGGGTTGCCAGCCAGTGTTGCTTCATGGCGCAGCAGGAAGTCCCAGTACAGCGTGGTGAAGGGGCAGGCGTTGGCGCCGACGCGCTCGGCCGGGTCATAGCGGCAGCCCTTGCAGTGCGGGCTCATGCGCTGGATGTATTTGCCGGTGGCGGCATAGGGTTTGCTGCCCAGCAGGCCGCCGTCGGCGTACTGGCTCATGCCCAGGGTGTTGGGCAGCTCCACCCATTCCACCGCATCGACATAGACGGCCAGATACCAGGCGTGCAGCTGCTTGGGATCGACGCCCAGCATCAGTGCAAAGAGTCCGGTCACCATCAGGCGCTGGATGTGGTTGGCATAGCCGTGGGCCAGCGTCTGCTGCAGCGCATCGCGCAAGCAGGCCATGTCGGTGTGGCCGCTCCAGTACCAGTCCGGCAGGGGCTCTTGTGCGCCGAGTGCATTGCGCTCCAGATAGCCGGGCATGTGTGTCCAGTAGATGCCGCGCACATATTCGCGCCAGCCCAGGATCTGCCGGATGAAGCCTTCGGCGCTGGCCAGGGGCACATGCCCGGCATGAAAGGCAGCCTCGGCCGCCGCCACAACCTCGCGCGGGCTGAGCAGTTTCAGGTTCAGGGCCGCCGACAGGTGGGAGTGATACAGCCAGGCATCGCCCGGCCACATCGCATCCTGGTAGCGCCCGAACAGTGGCAGGCGTTGCTCGATGAAGGCCTGCAGCGCCTGCAGGGCCTGGGGGCGCGTGAGCGGCCAGGCGAAGCTGTCTAGGCTGCCGGGGTGGGCGGCAAAGCGGCGGTTGACGTGGGCGATGACTTCGCGCGTGATGGTGTCGGGCTCGAAGCGGCAGCGCGGCGGCAGGTCGGCTGGGCCGGTGCCGGCTAAAGCTTCGCGGTTGTCGGCGTCAAAGTTCCACTGGCCGCCCAGCGGTTCTGGCTGGCTTGCGCCCTCGGCCGGCGACTGCATCAGCACGCCGTGACGCTTGCGCTGCTCGCGGTAGAAATACTCCATCCGCAAGGACTTGCGGCCCCGGGCATGCGCGGCGAACTCGCGCACACTGCAGAAGAAGTGGCGGTCTTCGCGCAACTCCAACACCAGCCCGCTGGCTTCAGCCACGGACTTGAGGGCCTGCAGCACGCGCCAGTCGCCCGGTGCCGTCATCACCAGGGCCTGGGGTCGCAGGCGATGGATGTCAGCCAGCAACTGCGCATGCAGGCTTCCGGCGTTGTCAGGCGCGTCCAGCCGGGTGTAGTGCAGTGGCCGGCCGGCTTGTTGCAGCGCCTCGGCGAAGTGCCGCATGGCCGACAGGAAGAGGGCCGTGCGCGGCTTGCTCGACCAGACATGGATCGATTCCTCCGCCACCTCGGCCATCCAGACCGCATCGCTGCTCGCGTCGAAGCCGTCGAAAGCGGCGGCCTCGAGGTCGAGCTGATCACCCAGCACGAGGACGAGATGGCGCAACTCAGCCATGGCGCTTGCCATTGCTGCGCCGACAGCGCTCGGAGCAGAACTTCAGCTCGCCCCAGTTCTTGGCCCAGTGGCGGCGCCAGCTCATGGGCCGGCCGCAGGCAGCGCAGAGCTTGCTGGGCAGGCTCGCCTTGTTGCCGCGGAAGGAGGGCGTGGAGCCGCCGTGCGCAGTCATTGTGCAGTCCGCTGGCGCTGAACCGGGTTCAGGGCTTCTTGGCCCAGGCATTGCACCAGCCGGCGCCTGCCACCTGCTTGGTGCCAAACAGCGGGCAGCCGCCGAATTTGTCGGTCGCCTTGGCCTTGTACAGCGCGCAGTTGCTGCAGTTTTGCCCGGCGGCAAAGCGCGGGTACTTCTTGGCGTCGACGCGCTTGGCATCTGCCACATAGCCCAGCGCCACGGCTTGGGGGTCTTTCTCGTCCAACTGGGCCTGCGCCTGCGCACGGGTGGCGAGCGCCACGCCAGAGGCGGCCACGGTCATCAGGAACACACGGCGGGGGATTTGCAGATGCATGGCGAACTCCTGGGGAGGGTGGCTGAGTCAAACAGTTGACGAGTGAACTCTACAGAATGAGGCTTCAAAAGCGAGTCAGCACACCTAATCCAGAGCAGAGTGCGAGCATAATCGGCGTCAAAAGCGATTCAATGAAGCCAGAGGCCCCAGATATGAGCAAGACGAGCCCGCGCGCGAACCCCCGGCCTGGCGCCGTGGCAGAGCCGACCTTGCACCGCAGCGGCGCGGTGGCGCGCATGCTGCGCATGCCGGTGGCGACGCTGCGCGTCTGGGAGCGGCGTTACGGCGTGACGCAGCCGGCACTGTCGGCCAGCGGCCAGCGCCTGTACTCGGCCGACGATGTGCGCCGGCTGGCGCTGCTGAAACAGTTGACGGATCTTGGCCATGCCATCGGCAGCCTGGCATCGCTGCCGATGGCGGAGCTGCAGCAGGTGGCCGCGACGCATGCGCAGGCCTTGGCTGATCTGCAGAAGGTGCAGCTGACACCGGCCGCCGCAGCGCCTGCGCCATCTCGTCCCTGGCGCCTGGCGGTGATCGGCGCGGCGTTGGGCGTGCGTCTGCAGCGGTCGGCACTGCTGCGCCGCCTGGGTCGTCCGCTGCAGCTGCTGGGGCCCTTCAGCGACCTGGCGCAGGCTGCGGCCGCGCTGCAAGCCTCGGATGTGGATGCGCTGTTGCTGCAGGAGCCTACCGTGCTGGCCGATTGGCTGCCAGCGGTCGAAGCCGCTGCGCCTGCCCTGAGCGCTGTACCCAAGGCGCTGATCTACAGCTTTGCCGCCGAGCCGGTCTGTGAATCACTGGCAAGGGCAGGCATCAGCTTGCTGCGCGAGCCGCAAGCCGATGCCGTGCTGGGGCAGTGGCTGCACATGCTGTCTGGCGCCAGTGTGGATGCAGCTGCAGCGGCGGCCTGGCCCGCGCGGCGCGGTGAGCCCATTCCGGCGCGCCGCTGGGACGATGCAGCACTGGCCGACTTTGCCGGCCTGTCATCGACGATTGCCTGCGAGTGCCCGCGGCATGTGGCCGAGTTGCTGATGCAGCTCTCACACTTCGAGGCCTACAGCGCCGAATGCGCGCATCGCAGCGCAGCAGACGCGCGGCTGCATGCCTATTTGGGGCAGGTGGCCGCCGCCGCGCGCGCCAGCTTCGAGGCGGCCCTGGAACATGTGGCCTTGCATGAGGGTTTGTTGCTGCCCGCGCCGGTCCGTCTGGCAAGCCCCTGACGGCAGCGCAGTCGCATGCTCAGCCTTGCGCGGCGCATGGGGCTAAGCCAGATACTGCGCCATCGTTGCAAAGTCTGACTGACCCCTCAGCCGCCCACCGCCATGCGCCGTCTCCTGCTTCTGCTCTCGCTCGCTCTCATGCCGCTGCACAGCCAAGCCATCGAAGAACCTGAGTACGAGGTTGTGAAGACCATCGACAAGGTCGAGCTGCGCCGCTATGCGCCCTATGTGGTGGCCGAGGTGTTGCTGGAGAGCGGCGCTGAGGACGCCGGCAACAAGGCTTTTCCGATTCTTGCCGGCTACATCTTCGGCAAGAACAAGGGCGAGAAGAAGTTTGCGATGACGGCGCCGGTGACTGAGACCGCCGCGCCGATGCGCATGGAGATGACGGCGCCTGTGACGCAGGCCGCGGTGGCTGGCGGCATGCTGGTTCAGTTCGTGCTGCCCAAGGCGGTGACGCTGGAATCGGCGCCCGAGCCGATCGACCCGCGCGTGCAGATCCGCCAGGTGCCGGCCGCCAACTGGGCGGTATTGCGCTACTCAGGCACCTGGTCGCAGGCCAACTACCTGGAGCATCTGGGCGAGTTGAGGCAGTTGCTGCAAGCGCAGGGCATCGCCACGCAAGGCGAGCCGGTGCTGGCGCGCTACAACGCGCCGCTCACTCCCTGGTTCCTGCGGCGCAACGAGATCTGGCTGGCGCTGCGCTGAGCCCGGGCGAATGCCCGCGTCAAGCCGCGTCGCGCTGGTAGTTCGCGGCGCGGCGATCCTGCAGTTCAGCGCGCTAGCGTGGCACTCATGCTGGAAACTTCTGGCGCAGGTAGTCGATGATCTTCCCTGAGTCACCCAGCCATTCGATCGAGCCGTTGTGTGCGGTGATCTTGAGGCAGGGCACCTTCGTCGCACCGGTGGCCTGCAGCAGTTCGCTGCGAGCCACCTCATCATGCTGCGCATCTCGCTTCTCGACCGGCAAGCCCAGACGGTGCATCTCCTGCCGCACCTTGATGCAGAAGGGGCAGGTCCTGAACTGATAGAGGGTCAGGCTCTGGCATTGGCGTTCCACCTCAGCTTGCTTCTCGGCGGCGCGCTGGATGGCGGCCGGGCGCGTGAGGCGTTCCTTCAGCAGCATCAACGGGCCGAGCAGCACTCGCAGGGTTTTGAAGAAGAGTCGGATGAGTGGCTTCATGGCTTCTTGGTAAGTGGGTTTGAGTCGATCAATCAGCGCTGCGCCAAGAAAAAACCCCCAACATCTTGCGATGCTGGGGGCTTCTCTTTTGGCTCCTCGACCTGGGCTCGAACCAGGGACCTACGGATTAACAGTCCGGCGCTCTACCGACTGAGCTATCGAGGAATTGACCGGTAGTTTTTGTTTCTGTGTGCTGTAGCGGATCCGTACCGCTGCAGCTGAAATTCTGGCTCCTCGACCTGGGCTCGAACCAGGGACCTACGGATTAACAGTCCGGCGCTCTACCGACTGAGCTATCGAGGAACAGAGCCTTGCATTATAGCCAGAGTTTTTGGTGCTTTACAACTGCACTTCAACACTGGCGCGCCAGGTCCTGGGTGCCAGCGGGTAGAGATAGGCGTGGCCGTACTGGTAGGGCGACTCGCGCCAGGCACGCTTGTCGGCGAGGTTGTCGACGCCAGCGCGCCAGATCAGCAGTTGCTTGCCCCGTGTCTGCTCGTAGCGCAGGCCTGCATCCAGCCGGGTCCAGGCGGGGATGCTGAGGCTGGCGTCAGGCAGCACAGTGCGTGCGCCTTCGTGGACCAGGCCGGCGTTGAGCTGCAGTGCTGGCAAGGCGGCCAGGCGCTGCCGGGCGTTGAGCTTGATCGAGGTCTCGGCGACGTTTGCCGGCTTCAGGCCATTCATCGCGGGATCGATGGCTGCTTCACGGCGGGCCTTGAGCTTCATCGCGCTGGCCAGCAGGCCGCCGCCACTCCACTTGATATCAGCCTGGCCTTCCAGGCCGCGGTGGCGCGCGTAGCCATCGGCCTTGCGGGTGCAACTGCCGGCGTTGTCGTCACAGGCGCCGATATCGCTCCACGCCGGGCGGCGGATGTCGAAGGCGTTGACCGACCAATCGACGGTGCTGCTGCCGGACTTCAGGCCGAGTTCGAACTGGCGGCTCTTCAAGGCGGGCAAGACCTGGCCCCGGTTGATGTAGCGGCTGCGGTTGGGGGCGACTTCCGATTCGACGCCCTCGCCCCAGCTGCCGTAAGCCATCAGCGTTGGGTTGATGGCGTAGCTCAGACCCAGCCAGGGCGTGCTGAAGCTCTGGCTGTAGTCGGTTGCACGCGAGCCATCGGTACGTACGCTTTCGCGCTCGATGCGGCTGTGCCGCAAGCCCAGCCAGGCCTGCCATTGCTTGTCGATCTGCACGGCGTCGCGCAGGTAGAGCTCGCTGCTGCGCTCTTCGCGGTTGGTGTTGACGTCATTGGGCTCGGCCATGGGCGGCGAGGGCTGGTCGATGAAGACATTGCCTGGGCTCACCTGCTGGTTGGTCTGCGCGCCGAGGTGGGCCTGGTAGCGGCTCAGCAGCAGGCCGGCGCTGATCTGGTGTTGCAGGCCGGCCATGGCCAGCTTGCCGCTCAAGGACAGGTCCAGCGCCTGACTGCGGCGGCGCTCACCCTCGCTGCGGAAGTCGTAGCGGTCGAAATCGCCATTGCTGCAATAGCGGTCCCAGGCGTTCTCGGCCGAGCAGCCATAGGGAAAGGCCAGGCGGTCGTCGGTCTTGAGCTCTTGCACGCCCAGATGCGCTTGGGCGCGCCAGTCGGCCGACAGGCGTTGCTGCCAGCGCAGCGAGGCATGGCTGTTGTCGAACACCACTGGCTGCGACCAGGGCAGGTTGTTGAGGTTGCGGCGTGGGTCGAAGGCCTTGGCATCGGGCAGTTTGCTGCCGAGCAGGCTCATGCCGGGTTGGCTGGATTGGGACTGGCGGTTCCACTCGAACTCGGCTTCCAGCAGCGTGTCAGGGCTGATGCGCCAATCACCGGCAAGGGCCAGCAGCTGACGCTCGCCCTGCGCGTCCCTGAGCTCGGGGCGCAGCGCAGCACCGGCCGCATTGATGCGCAGGCCGAAGGCCTTGGCCGTGCCGAAGCGCTGGCTCCAGTCCACCGCCGCTTCCAGCGTGCCGCGCTCGCTGACACCGGCGCTAAGGGCCAGCAGCTGGGCGTCCGGCCGCTTGAGCACCAGGTTGACCAGGCCGCCGGGGGCGCTGGTGCCTGCCTGGATGCCGCTGGTGCCTTTGAGCACCTCGATACTGCTCTTGTTGCCCAGCGCCAATGCCGTCTCGGCGCTGATCGGTAGTCCGTCGCGGCGGTAGTTGAAGCGGTTGTCGAGATCGAAACCGCGGATCTTCAGATAGGACACGTAGCCGGCCGAGTTGTAGGCGTCACCCACGCTGGCGTCGAGCTGTGTCAGTCCGGCCAGGTTCGAGATGCCGGCATCCAGCAGGCGCTCGCTGTTCAGCACATTGGCCTGCAGCGGCAGCTTGGCCACGGGCGTGTCACCCCAGCCGCCGATGCGCACGGGGGCATCGGCATTGCGTCCAGCCACCGTAACGGCGGGCAGGCTGGATTGCGCGAATGCGGGATGGCTCGCCAGCAAGGCGGCGGCTAGAGCGGAGAGTTTCAGGGCGTGTGTTGCCATCTTGGACTTCAAGGTCGATGGCAGGTCGGCAATTCGCAGACACCCGGACAGCGCGAGAGAAAGGCCTGCTGTCACGTCGATGGTGTCTTGCGTGCTTCCCTGCGCGAGGATTAACTCGATCCCCTTGTGGGGACTCCGGCACGCGTAGAGCGCGCCGGATCAGGTTCAAAGGGACTTTCTCAGCCGGCTCTCTTGCGAAAGCCAGCACCCCTAGCGAAGAGCTGCATTCTATCGGCAGGATGAAAAAAGCCCGCCGGATGGCGGGCTTTGGCAGGCGATGCTGCGAGCTCAGTCGAACACGGGCGTTTCCACGCCCAGCACCTTGTGCAGCTTGGGGCTGGTGGTGGTGTACTGCAGATGCACACGCTTGTCCGGGTTGATGTAGGGCATGGCGCCAAAGGCGGCCAGTGCGGCTTCATGGAAGCCCGACAGGATCAGCTTCTTCTTGCCCGGGTAGGTGTTCACATCGCCCACGGCAAAGATGCCGGGCGTGCTGGTCTCGAACTTCTCGGTGTCGACGACGATCTGCTTGCGTTCCAGCGACAGGCCCCATTCGGCGATCGGGCCGAGCTTAGGGCTCAGGCCGAAGAACACCAGCACCTGGTCGCAAGGTACGACACGGGTGACGCCGTCACCGCCGGTGACCTTGACGCCCTTGAGCTGTTCGTCCGCTTCGTCGATATCGGTCACCTGGCCGACGATGAACTGCATCTCGTAGGCATCGCAGAGCTCGCGCATCTTGGCCACGCTGGCCGGCGCGGCGCGGAAGCCGTCGCGGCGGTGCAGCAGGATCACGCTCTCGGCCTTGTGCGGGTTGCCGTCCTCATTGCCGCCGCAGAAGTTCAGCGCCCAGTCCAGCGCCGAGTCACCGCCGCCGACGATCAGCAGGTTCTTGCCGGCGAACTGCTCGGGCTTGCGCACACGGTAGTGCACTTGCGAGCCTTCGTACTTGTCGATGCCGTCCACCTTCAGCGTGCGCGGCTGGAAGCTGCCCACACCACCGGCGATGAAGATGGTCTTGGTCAGGAATTGCGTGCCCTTGGAGGTGGCGACGAAGAAGCGGCCGTCGGCCTGCTTTTCCACCGTGGTGACTTCCTGGCCCAGATGGAAGGTCGCGCCGAAGGGCTCGATCTGCTTCATCAGGTTGTCGGTCAGTTCCTTGCCGGTGCACACGGGCACGGCCGGAATGTCGTAGATCGGCTTGTCCGGATACAGCTCGATGCACTGGCCGCCGGGGTAGGCGAGTGAGTCGATGATGTGGGCCTTGATCTCCAGCAGTCCGAGTTCGAACACCTGGAACAGGCCCACCGGGCCCGCGCCGACGATGACGGCATCGGTTTCAATCACGCCAGCGGCGGTGGAGGTGGCTTGAGTCACTTGGTTTTCCATTCGTTGAGCAGACCAGCCTCAGGGCTGGCCGGGCAGGGTTCAGCGGATCAGCTCGGAGAGCTTGCCCGTCTTGTCCTTCCAGTCGTCGGCATCGGGCAGCGGCGCCTTGCGCTTGGTGATGCTGGGCCATTTCTGGGCCAGCTGCGCATTCAGCTTGATCATGTGCTGCTGGTCGCCGGGCACATCTTCCTCAGGGACGATGGCATTGACCGGGCACTCCGGAATGCAGACGGCGCAATCGATGCACTCGTCCGGATCGATGGTGAGGAAGTTCGGGCCTTCCCGGAAGCAGTCGACAGGGCAGACATCAACGCAATCGGTGTATTTGCAGCGGATGCAGGCTTCGGTAACGACGTGGGTCATGGAGCAGCTCTGAAGTATTGGTGGGGCCCTGGGACGCCAGCGCCCGCCGGGTCTCGGCGGTCTCTGCGGTGGCGCACAAGGGCGGGATTTTAATCGTTCACCCTGGCTGCGCTGGCTTGAGCGCTGTCAATCAGGGGGTTTTGTCGTGCCAGCGCTGGTTTGCGTAGCGGCTGGGCCCCGACGCCGACCGTCACGACCGTGGGGCGGCCGCGGTGCAGCATGGCCGCTGCGGCCAGGTCGGCAACCCGGTGATCGCTGTACAGCGCGTCGTCACAACCGGCCCGTGACACGACGGCCACCGGCGTGTCAGCTGGCCAGCCGGCGTCCTGCAGCTTGCGTGCGAGCGCGCCCAGCTGGCGGCCGGCCATGTAGAACACCTCGGTATCCGCCGAATGTTGCGCCTGCAGGTCACCGTCGCGGGTCATCGCCGTCGTCAGGCTCACGCTGCGGCCGGCGCCGCGGCGCGTCAGGGGGCGCTGCAGCTGGGCGGCGGCGGCAACCGCCGCCGTCACACCAGGCACCACCTCGGATTCGATGCCAGCCGCCGCCAGCGCGTCGAGCTCTTCTTCCAGCCGGCCGAAGATGCTGGCGTCACCGCCCTTGAGCCGGATCACACAATCATGTTGTCGAGCCTGCTTCACCAAGGCGGCGTTGATGGCCGCCTGTGCGGTGGAGTCGCAGAAACCGCGCTTGCCCACATCGATCCAGTGCGCCTGCGGTGCCAGCTCGCGCAGCGCGGGATCGGTCAGTGCATCGAACAGCACGACCTCGGCACGCGCCAGCGCACCTGCACCGCGCAAGGTGATCAGATCGGCCGCACCGGGGCCGGCGCTGACAAAGATCACGCGTCCCATGCCGAGGCTCCTCAGCGGACCAGCAGCGCACCACTGGTGCGGTTGCTGGCGGGGTCGACGATGATCAGCGCGCCACCGACACGGTTACTTGCGTAGGGCTGCACCGGCAACGCGGCCTGCGTCTCGATGCGCACATGGCCGATCTCGTTGACCGCCAGTTCATGCGCCTCGGTCTCGGCCAGGCTGTGGATGTCGACCTTGTGCTCGACGGCGCTGATGCGGGCCTGGACCCAGCGGTTGCCGTGGCGCAGCCAGTACTTGCGGCCGGGAATGGCTGGCTCGGTGTCCAGCCATGCCAGCGTGGCTTCGAAGCTCTGCGTTGGCTTGGCACTGCCCGGCGTGACGATCCAGTCGCCGCGGCTCACGTCGAGCTGGCGGTCCAGCACCACGCCGGCGGATTCGCCGGCCACGCTGTGCGCCACCGTCTCGCCAGCGCGGCGCACCTCGGCCACCACAGCAGTCTCGCCGCTGGGCAGGATCTGCACCGTGTCGCCGGCCTTGACCTGCCCCTGGGCGATGCGGCCCCACAGCGTGCGCGGCTGATTGCCGGTACCTTCGCCTTCGCGCGCAACGTATTGCACCGGCAGTGCCAGCTGTCCTTCAACCGCTTCCTGCACCGTCGGCAGGCCTTCCAGCACCTGCAGCAGCGAGGGGCCGTCGTACCAGTCGGCCGCCAGCGGCTGCGTGACGTTGTCGCCGCGCAGTGCCGACACCGGCACGATGGCCGCCACGGTGATACCGGCTTGGGCTGCAAAGTTGGTCAGCGCGGCGTGGACCTTGGCATAGGCCTCGGCTGGTGCGTCGAGCGCGTCGATCTTGTTGATTGCGAACACGATGCTGGGCACGCGAAGCAGATGCGCCAGCAGGCTGTGGCGGCGTGTCTGCGGCAGCAGGGTCAGCTCTTTCTCACTCAGATCGAGCTTGGTGATGTCCACCAGCACCACGGCGGCATCGCTGCCTGCGGCGGCCGTGACCATATTGCGCGTGTACTGCTCATGGCCCGGTGCGTCGGCGATGATGAATTTGCGCGTCTTGGTGGCGAAGTAGCGGTAGGCCACGTCGATGGTGATGCCTTGCTCGCGCTCGGCCTCCAGGCCGTCGGTCAGCAGGCTCAGGTCGATGGGCGCGCCGGCGGCGCGCTTCTCCAGCGTGTCGAGCTGGTCGGCCAGGATGGCGCGGCTGTCGAACAGCAGGCGGCCGATCAGCGTGCTCTTGCCGTCGTCCACGCTGCCGGCGGTCAGGAAGCGCAGTGCGCGGTGCTGGGTGTCGACATCGGCCTGGTGCACCAGGCGGTCGTTCAGAACTGCAGACATCAGAAATAGCCCTCCTTCTTGCGGCGCTCCATCGAGGCCTCGGACGTGCGGTCGTCCATGCGGGTGGCGCCGCGTTCACTGACGGTGACAGTCAGGGTCTCGGCGACGATGTCAGTGGCGTTGGCGGCCGTGCTTTCCACCGGGCAGGTGCAGGTCATGTCGCCGACGGTACGGAAACGCACGGTGGCGGTTTCCACCGCCTCGCCGGCTTCCGGCGGCGTCACGTCGGTCAGTGGCACCAGCAGGCCCTTGCGCGGGATGACCTGGCGTTGATGCGCGTAGTAGAGGCTGGGCAGAGGGATGTTCTCGCGGGCGATGTAGAGCCACACGTCCAGCTCGGTCCAGTTGCTGATCGGGAAGGCACGGAAATGCTCGCCGGGACGGATGCGAGTGTTGAACAGGTTCCACAGCTCGGGACGCTGCTCCTTGGGCAGCCATTGGCCGAAGGCGTCGCGGTGGCTGAAGATGCGCTCCTTGGCGCGCGCCTTCTCCTCGTCACGGCGGGCGCCGCCAATCAAGCAGTCGAAGCGGTGCTCTTCAATGGTTTCCAACAGGGTCACGGTCTGGTGGCCGTTGCGCGATTCCAGCGGGTGGGCAAGGCGCACGGTGCCACGCTTCATGCTGTCTTCCAGGTGGCCGACCACCAGGCGCTCGCCCATCTCGGCGACGCGCTCGTCGCGGAACTGGATCACTTCAGGGAAGTTGTGGCCGGTGTCCACATGCACCAGCGGGAAGGGCAGTTGGCCGGCGAAGCGCGGGCGCTCGCCCGGCGCGCTGATCTTGCGCTTGAAGGCCTTCTCGGCCAGGTGCAGCACCACACAGCTGTCCTTGCCGCTCGAGAACAGCAGGCCGGGACGCTCGAAGGCCGCGGCCACTTCGCGCAGGATGAAGATGGCTTCTTCTTCCAGGTGGTCGAGGTGGCGGTGGTCCACCGCCGGCAACAGTTTTTCCAGATTCACCGAGGCATTCATGCCTGAACTCCAGACTTCTTCAATTCTTCATTGCTCTTGGCCTGATGCAGGCCGCATTCCTTGGCATTTTCGTCCTCCCACCACCAGCGCCCGGCGCGGAAGTCCTCACCGACCGCTATCGCACGTGTACACGGGGCACAGCCGATGCTTGGCATGAACTGGTCGTGCAGCGCGTTGTAGGGCACCTGGTGGGTCTCGATGAAGTGCCAGACATCGGCCCAGCTCCACTCGGCCAGCGGGTTGAGCTTGGTGCGGCCCTGGCCGTCAGGCTCGCTGAAGGGCACCTCGGCGCGGTTGGCACTCTGCTCGCGACGCAGGCCGGTGATCCAGGCGCTGCGGCCGGCCAGCATGCGTGAGAGCGGCTCCAGCTTGCGGATTGCGCAGCATTCCTTGCGCAGCGCCAGACTCTCGTACATCGCGTTCTCGCCGCGCTTGCGCACGAACTGCACGACCTGTTCATTCACCGGCTTGAAGATCTCGACCTTGATGCCGTAGCGCGACTCGATCTGCGCCAGCAGCGCCAGGGTCTCGCCATGCAGGCGGCCTGTGTCCAGCGTGGCCACCGTAACGGGCAGGCCCAGCTCGGCGATCAGCGCGGTGATCACCATGTCCTCGGCGCCCAGGCTGCTGGATTGCAGCAGGCTGTTGCCATCGGCTCCGAAGGCATCGGCCAGCACGGCCCGGCTGCGCAACAGGCGGGCTTCGAAGCCTTCAGTGGCACGGGCGTACAGCGCGATCGCGGTGCTGGCGGCCGCACTGCCGGGCAGGGCAGAGATGGTACTGCTGCTCAAGCTGTGCCCTTTGCAAAAGCCGGACGCCGCTCGTGCACATCGCCCTGGTAATGCGCCGGGAAAAAGGCCAGCGCGCGCTGGGCCGCCTCGAGGCTCTGGTCCGGGCGCAGCTGCACCGCGTCGAAGCCGGTGCGTGCCAGCAGCGGCAGCATATCGACCAGCACTTCGCCGACCGCGCGCACTTCGCCGCCGAAGCGGTAGCGCGAGCGCAGCAGGCGGGCCTGGCTGTAGGCCCGGCCATCGACCCATTTTGGGAAGCTCAGCGCGACCAGGGCCAGCCGCGGCAGGTCGGCGGTGATGTCCTCGATGTCGAAGTCATTGGCCAATTGCACGCCGACGGGCATGCCGGCCGGCCAGGTGTCGCGCACAGCATGCCATTGCTCCAGGCTCAGCAGCAGATGGGGCGCGGCGACGGGATGCGAGACCGGGCCGTCTTCTCCGGCGACGCGATGCCATGGGTCTTGTTGGGGGTTGATGAACTTCATGGTCGGTCAGGCAGTGGCGGTGGACGAACGCACGGCGTTGGCGGCCTGCTTGAAGGGGTCGATGCCGACGCGGCGCACGGTGTCGATGAATCGCTCGGCCGCCGAGCTGCGCTGGCTGCGGTAAGTCTGCACGACGGACTCGATCACGTCCCCGACTTCATCCGCGGCGAAAGACGGGCCGATCACGCGGCCGGGAAGCGCAGCGCCGGACAAGGTCGAGCCGTCCGATCCGCCCAGCGTCACCTGGTACCACTCGCTGCCGTCCTTGTCGACGCCGAGGATGCCGATGTGGCCGCTGTGGTGGTGGCCACAGCTGTTGATGCAACCGCTGATGTGCAGGTCGATATCGCCGATGTCGTAGAGCTCGTCCAGATCCTGGAAACGCTCGGTAACATCCGCCGCGACGGGAATGGAGCGCGCATTGGCCAGTGCGCAGAAATCGCCACCGGGGCAGGCAATCATGTCGGTCAGCAGGCCGATATTGGGCGTCGTGAAGCCGATTGCTTTTGCGGCCTCGAAGACGGCGGGCAGATCGGTCTCGCGCACCCAGGGCAGCAGCAGGTTCTGATCGTGTGTGACGCGCAACTCGCCATGGCTGAAGGTTTCAGCCAGTGCTGCAGCCGCTTCCATCTGCGCATCGGTGGCGTCACCCGGGGCGATGCCCACGCGCTTCAGCGACAGCGTCACCGCGCGGTAGCCACTGAGTCGGTGGCTGTGCACATTGCGCTCCAGCCAGCGCTTGTAGGCGCCGGGTTGCACGTCGGTGAAGATGTCGACGGCCGTTGTGGCGTTCACGCCAACCGGCACGACGAAACTCGCCGCCACGCGGTCCAGCTCGGCCTGCGGAATGATGTGCTCGTGGCCGCTTTCGTCCTGCTCCAGGATCTGGCGGAACTCTTCATTGACAGCATCAAAGAACTGCTGGCCCTCGGCCTTCACCAGAATCTTGATGCGGGCCTTGTACATATTGTCGCGGCGGCCATAGCGGTTGTAGACCCGCACGATGGCCTCGATGTAGACCAGGATCTGCTGCCAGGGCAGGAAGTCGTTGATCACCTGGGCGATCACAGGTGTGCGGCCCATTCCGCCACCGACCAGCACCTGGAAACCGACCTCGCCGGCGGCGTTCTTCTTCAGCTGAAGACCGATGTCATGCCAGGCGATGGCGGCCCGGTCCTCGGCGGCACCGGAGATGGCGATCTTGAACTTGCGCGGCAGAAAGGCGAACTCAGGATGCAGCGTGCTCCACTGGCGCAGCACTTCCGCATACGGGCGCGGATCGACGATCTCGTCTGACGCAATGCCGGCCAGGCCGTCGCTGGTGATGTTGCGGATGCAGTTGCCGCTGGTCTGGATGCCGTGCATATCGACATCGGCCAGCAGGTCCATCACGTCAGCGGCCTGGGGCAGCGGAATCCAGTTGTATTGCAGGTTCTGGCGCGTCGTGAAGTGGCCATAGCCGCGGTCGAACTCACGGGCGATGCGGCCCAGCTGGCGCAGCTGCTTGCTCGAGAGCACGCCATAGGGCACGGCCACGCGCAGCATCGGCGCATGACGCTGTACATACCAGCCATTTTGCAGACGCAGCGGCCGGAACTCGTCGTCGGGAAGGGTGCCGGCGAGATGCCGCTCCAGCTGGTCGCGGAACTGCGCGGCGCGGGCGCGCACGAACTGGCGGTCGAAGTCGGTGTAGGCGTACATGGTCAACGGTATGGAATGAGTGGATGACCTTCCAGCCGGCCATCACAGGGGAAACGCAGAACAGTCCCTGCGCCAGGCAGTCGGCCGTTCGCATGGGCATGGCGGGCATGCGCCATGAAGCCAGAGACCTGGCTCAGGCCGGCCAAGCACAGGTCTGTGCCGCTGGCCGCAGTTGGATGCAGCTTGGACACCGACAGCATGGGCGGCTGCATCAGCGAGCCGCCACCGACGCCGGAGATGCGGACGCTCAGGCCGTCGCCGAAGCCACTCGCATTTGCAATCCAGTCCAAAGCCTCTCCTCGTGTGGCTGCCACCGCGGCAGAGCCAGGAGGCGAACTCTATTCAGTCTTCATATGCGGGCAAACTATAGATTCGTAGATTGCTTATCTTTCTTTTGAATTAACGCGCACTGAAGTAGGTCCCGGCGGTCAGTTTTGTTGCAAATTCGGCAATAACTGCAAAAGTTGCACAGCAATGGCGCTCACTTGCGCAGGCAGTGCTAACGAGTCAACGTACACTGCGGGCACAGGGAGTTTTCCAGTCGCAACAGGATTACTCATGAAGGTCAGAGAAGCCGTGATTTACAACGGAGAAAAGTTCTCCGTTCCCCAGTGCATTCAACGCATAGACCACAAGTCGACCCATGGTTGGCAACTGCGTTATGGAGGCACGAAACTCTATTCGGACGGTACCTACGGGGACGCAGCTCGCGCCTTGGCGGTGGCCACGAAAGAGTTGTCCAAACGCATGACCAAGCTGCCGGCGCCGTCACGCCTCAAGCCTGCGCCCAGTGCGAACAAGAGCAACTCGCTGCCGGTGGGCATCTCGGGTCCGATCGTGCGTGAGCGAAGCCCGAATCGGCGTGACTGCAGCTTCTCGGTGCTGCTGCCACGCTTCGGTGCGCCGGCTCAGCGTCGCAGCGTCTACATCGCCGCCGAGAGCACGTACACGATCGAGCGCTACCAAGAGGCGCTCGACAAGGCTGTGGCGCTGCGCCAGGAGGCTGAAGAGGCCTACCGGCGCGATGCAACCAAGGCCAAGCGCAAAGAAGGTCGCGCACTGATGGCGGGTTGATGTCGGGGTCTTGTGCTGCCCGGAGGCCGCGTTCGCGCGGCTTCTAGAATCGCAGCCATGTCTTCGACTCTCCCGCCGGCGTGCGTCCGGCCTGACGCCGGGCGCCGCCGGCTCGCGCTCGGCCTCCCGCTGCTGGCGCTGACGGGGTGTGCGGGCTTGTCCAGTCCGCCGCAGCGGCCCGCCTCCGCTCCAGAGCCCGTGCCGACGTTGCCCAAGGCAGCGCCGCGCCCGCCCTTGATCGGGCTGGCGCTCGGGGGTGGGGCGGCGCGCGGTTTCGCGCATATCGGCGTGATTCAGGTGCTGGAGGAGCAGGGCATCAAGGTCGACTTTTTGGCGGGGACCTCGGCCGGAAGTCTGGTGGCGGCGCTCTACGCCAGCGGCATGAACGGCCGTGAGCTGGCGAACGTTGCCGAGAACATGGACGAGGGCGCTATCACCGACTGGTCATTCCCTGGTCGTGGCCTGATCCGCGGCGAGGCGCTGGCTCGGTATGTGCGCGAGAAAACCGGCGGGCGCTTGATTGAGCAGATGCCGCTGCCGCTGGGCATCCTTGCCACCGACCTCAGCGATGGCTCAGGCGTGCTGTTCCGTAGCGGCGATACCGGCGCGGCCGTGCGAGCGTCCAGCGCGGTTCCGGCGGTATTTCAGCCGGTGAGGATCGGCGCGCGGGAGTTTGTCGACGGCGGCCTGGTGGCGCCGGTGCCGGTGCGCCATGCAAAGCAGATGGGTGCCGATCTCGTCATTGCGGTCGACATCTCGTCGCCACCGGCCGACAAATCACCCGGCGATGCCATGCGCATGCTGCTGCAGACCTTCGCCATCATGGGGCGTAGCATCAACCAATTCGAGCTGCGCGAGGCCGATGTGGTGATGCGACCGCAACTGAATGGGGTGGGCAGCGCCGATTTCACGGCGCGCCGGCGTGCCATCCAGGCAGGCCGCGAGGCGGCGATGGCGCAATTGCCCATGCTGCGCGAACTTATCGCGGCCAAGACGCGCTGAGTCGACGATGGCGCAGCAGCATCCCACCGAGCTGCCGCTGTTCCCCCTCCAGTCGCCGCTGTTCCCGGACGGATGGCTCAGTCTGCGCGTTTTCGAGCCGCGCTACCTCGCCATGGTGCGGCGCTGCCACAGCCTGGGCGAGCCTTTCGGCGTGGTTCGCCTGGTCGAAGGCACCGAGGTCCGCCGGCGTGACGAGGCGGACGGCTTCATGCGTGAGCAATTCGAGAGTCTTGGCACGCTGGCCCATATCCATGCGCTGGAAAGCCCGCAGCCCGGCCTGTTGCTGCTGCGCTGCCGCGGCGGCCAACGTTTTGCGCTGCAGAGCAGCCATTGCCTGCAGCACGGTTTGTGGATGGGGCAGGGGCGTTTGCTGGACGATGATGCGGCGCTTGCGGTGCCTGCCGACCTCGCCGCGCTCGCGCCCTTGCTGCAGAGTCTTTTGCACAGCCTTGCGCAAGGCGCGGCTGACGCCGACCTGCCGATGCAGCCGCCTTACCGCTGGCAGGACTGCGGCTGGCTGGCCAACCGCTGGGCCGAGCTCCTGCCCCTGGCTGACGCGGAGCGCCAGCATCTGCTGATGACCGAGAGCCCCCTGCTGAGGCTGGAGCTGGTGGCTGACCGTCTGGAGCAGCTGGGCATCCTTCCGGGCTTCGATGGGCCCTGAGTCCGGACGAAAAAAAGCCCGATGCATGCACCGGGCTTGAATCGGCACCGGCAAGCCAGGCTTGCGCGGGTACCGAGGAGACAAACAGTACGAAAGACGCTCAGGCAGCGCGCTTGCCGCGCGAAGCGGTCTGCGATGCCTTGACGGCGGTGTTGGTCACAGCCTGGAAGTTGGCTTCGGCCACTTCCGTGGCTTGCTTGGCAGCCTTCTGCACGCTCTCGAATGCGTTGCTGGCGGCGGCAACGGCAGACTTGACCAGGGCCACGGCGTTCTCGGTGCCGGCCGGTGCATTCTTGGCGGCGTTGTCGATCACGGCAGCGAACTTCTTCTGGGCATCCGACAGCTGGGCTTCAGCAACCTTGGCCACTTCGGCGTTGGTGGAAGCGGCGATGTCGTAGAGGTGACGGCTGTAGGAAGCGGCCTTCTCGGCGCTGGGTTGCAGCAGCGTGGCTTGCAGGGCCAGCAGTTCCTGGGCGTCCTTGACGGACAGCGCAGCTTGCGTGTTGTCGGCGGCTTCGCTCAGCGCGGCCTTGGCCACTTGCAGGTTCAGTTCCACCAGCTTTTCAACGCCTTCGAAGGCCTTGTTGGTGAGACCGAACAGGGTCTCGACATTGGCTTTGTGGGCAGCGAAAACTTGTTCAGCGGTCAGCATTTGAAGGCTCCTTGAGGGTTGATAGAGATTGGATCTGGGCTGCAGAAATGGTGCACTGCAACATGAATCGAAGTATGAGACCGGCCGGACCGATTTGCAAGCGCTTTTTGTGCGGTGCAGCATTTTTAGAGGTGCAAGCCCAAATCATGGCGATGCGAGGTGACCGGACGGTGACAGACGCGCCGCGACCGGCTGGGCTATCGTGCTGGCCAGAACGCGTATGCAAGCCTTCCATTCCGACGCCCATTTGCTGGATCTGCCTGACGGACACCGCTTTCCGCAAGCCAAGTACCGTCTGCTGCGCGAGCGCCTGGAGGCCGAGCCAGGGCTGATCCGACTGCAGCCCGCGGTGGCCGCCACGCCAGACGAGCTGGCGCTGGTGCACGCGCCTGCCTATGTGGACGCCGTGCGGCTCGGCGGCCTCACGCCGTCGCAGCAGCGCGAGATCGGCTTTCCCTGGTCGCTGTCCATGGTTGAACGATCGCTGCACTCGGTGGGCGCCACCCTCCTGGCGGCGCGCGCTGCGCTGACGGAAGGGGTGGCCGCCAATCTGGCCGGCGGCACTCACCATGCCTATGCGGACAACGGCTCGGGCTTCTGCGTCTTCAACGATGTGGCGGTGGCCGCACGGCTGATGCAGGCCGATGCGGCGGCCCGTCAGCGCGGCCGAATGCGTGTGCTGGTGATCGACCTCGATGTGCACCAGGGCAATGGCACGGCGGCGATCTTCCGTGACGACGACAGCGTGTTCACCTTGTCGATGCACGGCGAGAAAAACTTTCCCTTCCGCAAGGAGCCCAGCGATCTGGATGTCAATTTGCCGGATGGCTGCACCGACGAGCCCTATCTGGACGCGCTGGACGCGGCACTGCAGCAGGTCTGGTCACGGCTGGCTGCGGAGCCGCCGGGGCTGGCCTTCTATCTGGCGGGTGCCGACCCGCATGAGGGAGACCGGCTTGGGCGACTCAAGCTCAGCAGCGCCGGCCTGCGTGAGCGCGACCGGCGCGTGCTGCAGGCACTGCGCGAGCGCGGCATCCCGGTCGCCCTGGCGATGGCCGGCGGCTACGGGCACGACCTGAACATCACCGTCGACCTGCAGGTGAATACCCTGAGTGAGGCTGCGCACAGCTGGCAGCTTTGGCAGCAGGGCAGATGAAAGAATCCAGCCCATGAGTCAACGCCCCGCACCCGATGATCGCCAGGCCTATCCGCGCTTTGTCGCCGTGGGCACTCGCTGGATGGACAACGATATCTATGGCCACCTCAACAACGTCGTCTACTACAGCCTGTTCGACACTGCGGTGAACCAGTACCTGATCGAGCAGGGCGCGCTGGACATCCATGGCGGTGCGGTGATCGGTCTGGTGGTCGAGACGCATTGCAACTATTTCGATTCGTTGGCCTTCCCACAGCGCATCGAGGCTGGCCTGCGCGTCGCGCAGCGCGGCCGCTCTAGCGTGCGCTACGAGATCGGCCTGTTCGCCGAGGGCGCCCAGACCTGTGCCGCACGCGGCCACTTCGTTCACGTCTATGTGGATCGCGACAGCCGCAGGCCGGTCGCGGAACTGCCTGCCTCCTATCAAAAAGCCCTGGAAGGACTTCAGCTGTGAGCCTTTTCGACCTGCCGACACCAGAACAGAGCGCTGCGGTCGACGCGGCCATCACCAGCCGCCACTCGATGCGCGCTTTCCTGCCCAAGCCGGTGCCGCGCGAGACCATCGAGCACATCCTCCAGGTCGCCTCGCGTGCCCCCTCGGGCACCAACACCCAGCCCTGGCAGGTGCATGTGCTCAGCGGCGCCGCGCGTGATCGCCTGTGCCAGCGCATCCTGGCGGTGCACAACGAACCGGCCGTCGCTGCGCAGCACCAGGAGGAATACGCCTACTACCCGAGCGAGTGGGTGTCGCCCTATATCGACCGCCGCCGCAAGGTCGGCTGGGACCTGTACGGTCTGCTGGGCATCGGCAAGGCCGATAAGGCCCGCATGCACCAGCAGCATGGCCGCAACTACCTGTTCTTCGATGCACCGGTCGGCCTGATCTTCACCATTGACCGCGTCATGAAGCAGGGCAGCTGGTTGGACTACGGCATGTTTCTGCAGAGCCTCATGATCGCGGCGCGCGGCCAAGGCCTGCACACCTGCCCGCAGGCGGCCTTCACGCAGTATCACCGCCTGATCGCCGAAGAACTGCAGCTGGCGCCGGAGCAGATGCTGGTGTGCGGCATGGCACTGGG
The DNA here is from genome assembly GCF_044373315.1 of Roseateles sp. GTDB lineage: Bacteria > Pseudomonadota > Gammaproteobacteria > Burkholderiales > Burkholderiaceae_C > JACDQM01. Next base: position 21,952 of record NZ_JBILQK010000051.1, read on the forward strand.
CTATGCCGATCCGGCCGCGATCGAGAACAGTCTGGTCAGTGAGCGCGAGCCGGTCAGCGGCTTCACACGTTTTCTGGATTGATGAGCCTGGGTTCAGCCCGGTTTCAGCCTGAAGCAGGAAGATCCCCGCGCATGAAGAACAAAACCACACATCGCCTCGGGCTGGCCCTGAGCTTGGCCCTGTTCGCCCCGCTGGCCCAGGCTGCGGATCTGGACGGCAGCGCCTTCAACGCGCTCTGGGCCGTGCCCTTCGCGGGCATGCTGCTGTCGATCGCGATCATGCCGCTGGCAGCCCCGCGTATCTGGCACCACCACTTCGGCAAGATCGCTGCCGGCTGGGCGCTGGCATTTCTGCTGCCGTTTGCGGCCATCCAGGGCCTGGGCGCAACGGGCGGTGTGCTGGCCCACGCGCTGCTGGCCGAGTACCTGCCCTTCATCATCCTGCTGACCGCGCTGTTCACCAGTGCCGGCGGCATCTATGTACGCGGCAATCTACATGGCAGCCCGCTGCTCAACACCGGCCTGATGGCCATCGGTGCCGTGCTCGCCAGCTTCATGGGCACCACCGGCGCATCGATGCTGATGGTGCGGCCCCTGATCCGGGCCAACGACAACCGCAAGCATGTGGCGCATGTGCTGGTGTTCTTCATCTTCATTGTTAGCAATGCCGGCGGCTCGCTGACGCCGCTGGGTGACCCGCCGCTGTTCCTCGGTTTCCTGAAGGGCGTCGACTTCTTCTGGACCGTTAAGCACATCTTCCCCGAGACCCTGTTCCTGCTGGGCAGCCTGCTGGCAATCTTCTTCGTGATCGACAGCTACTGGTACCGCAAGGAAGGCGTGCTGCCGCAAGACCCGACTCCGGACAGCGCCAGATTCGGCCTGGAGGGCGCGATCAACCTGCTGCCGCTGGCCGCGGTGATGGGGCTGGTGCTGATGAGCGGCATCTGGAAGCCGGGCATCAGCTTCAATATCGCCGGCACCGAAGTCGAGCTGCAGGCGCTGGTGCGCGATGCATTGCTGATCGTCGTGACCTTGGTGTCGCTGACTATCACGCCGCGTGCGGTACGGGAGAAGAACCAGTTCAGCTGGGCGCCGATGCAAGAGGTGGCTAAGCTTTTCATCGGCATCTTCCTGACCATGATCCCGGTGCTGGCCATGCTCAAGGCCGGTGAACAGGGCGCTTTTGCCGCCGTGGCCCGTGCCGTCACCGGTGCCGACGGGCAGCCGCTGCCCTGGGCCTATTTCTGGTTCAGCGGCGTGCTGTCGTCCTTCCTGGACAACGCGCCCACCTATCTGGTGTTCTTCAACCTGGCCGGTGGCGACCCGCAAGTGCTGATGACAACGCTGGCGCCCACGCTGGCGGCCATCTCGGCCGGCTCGGTCTTCATGGGCGCCAACACCTATATCGGCAACGCGCCCAACTTCATGGTCAAGGCCATCGCTGAGGACCGCGGCATCCGGATGCCCAGCTTCTTCGGCTACATGGCCTGGTCGGGCGCGGTGCTGATTCCGCTGTTCGTTGTGATGACCTTCATCTGGTTCCGCTGAAAGGCCTGCAAATGAGTGATGCCAAGCGTCCGCGCGTGCTGGTGGCCCGGCGTGTTTTCGACTCCGTCGTGCAGCGCCTGGGCGTGCACTTCGAGGTCGAGACCAACGCTGGCGACACCGTCTGGTCCAAGGCCGAGCTGATCGCCCGCCTGCAGGGCAAGTCCGGCGCCTTCATCACCGGCAGCGAGCGCATCGATGCCGAAGTGCTGGACGCCTGCCCGCAGCTCAAGGCAGTCTGCAATATGGCGGTCGGCTACAACAACATCGATCTGGCGGCCTGCAACGCGCGCGGCGTGCTGGCCAGCAATACGCCGGACGTGCTGACCGAGACCACGGCCGACTTCGGTTTCGCGCTGATGATGGCCGCTGCGCGCCGGATGGCCGAGAGCGAGCACTTTCTGCGCCGCGGCGAGTGGAGCAAGTGGGCCTACGACATGTTCAGCGGCGCCGATGTGCATGGCGCGACGCTGGGCATCCTGGGCATGGGGCGCATCGGCCGCGCGATTGCGCGCCGCGGGCACCTGGGCTTCGGCATGCCGGTGATCTATCACAACCGAAGCCGCGTTGCGCCCGAGCTGGAGGCCGAGGTCGGCGCCAGCTACGTATCCAAGGACGAGCTGCTGGCCCAGGCCGACCATCTGGTGATCGTGCTGCCGTATTCGGCCGATTCGCACCACGCCATCGGCGCTGCCGAGCTGGCGCGCATGAAGTCCAGCGCCACGCTGACCAATATCGCTCGCGGCGGCATCGTCGACGATGCGGCGCTTGCCCAGGCGCTGGCCGAGCGGCGCATTGCCGCCGCGGGCCTTGACGTGTTTGAGGGCGAACCCAAGCTGAACCCCGCGCTGCTGACGGTGCCTAACGTGGTACTGACGCCGCATATTGCCAGCGCCAGCGTCCGGACGCGGCTGGCGATGGCCGATCTGGCAGCGGACAACCTGATCGCCACGCTCACTGGCGGTACTCCACCGACAGCGCTCAACCCCCAGGTGCTTTCTGCTTTGCGTGGCTGACCGGCCCAGTGGGTGGCATAACCTGTGAATTCCGTGACTTAGTACCGTCTTGCATCGCTACTGGTCGACGCATGTGTCGCTAAAGTCTGGGACATTGCATTTGCCTGGGCGCGCTTTTGTGGCGTTAGGTAAACTCCATCCAGAACAGCAGGGAAGCTGCCTCAGGCGCACCACGTCTGGGGGCGCCTGCCTTCAACGCCGACTCGGCTGATTCCGACCCATGCTGCTTGTTTCTCATGTCCGACGCTGGCGGGCCTGGCTGCTCAACAGCGCAGGCCCTGGCGTGGGCGCAAGTGCCGATGCGGCAACGACCGATGCTGTGCAGCTGAGCGTGTTGCGGGTGGTGCTGCTGATCTCTGTGCTGCTCTGCGGCGCACTGAGCCTGCATGTGGCGATCTCGGGCCTGGTGCAAGGGCGCTGGATGGCTGTCGGGATCATGTCGGCAGTGATGCTTTTGGTGTTGCTGGCCGTGCGGAACTCAGGCGTCGAGCCCAGACGTGGCGCGGCCTTGCTGGTGGCGGCCATCTACACCTCGAGTGTGGGCATTCTTGTCAGCACGGGCTGGTCGCCTGTGCTGTCGAGCATGGGCTACGTGTTTGCTTACGCGGCCCCCTTGGTGGCCGGATTGCTGCTGAGCTGGCGGCTTGCTTTGGCATTGATGCTGCTTAACACCATCGGCTTCGCCTTGGCGAGCAGCGGCCTGGTCTGGCCGCAGCTGCCGCAGGAATGGGTGCGTCTACCAGCCGCCAGCTTCTACATCCATACAGGCGTCTATGCCTTCTTCAATGTGGCGCTGCCCCTGGCCGTGTACCGACTCAGCGCCGGCATGCGCGCCAGCCAGGCTGAGCTGCGACGCAGCCTGCAGCTCAGTGAGGACGTGTTCCAGGCCGTGAGTGCACCGACCCTGGTCTGCACGGGCGATGACCGCATCCTGCGCGCCAATATGCGCTTCATGCAGATGCTGGACTCTGCCGAGGAGGCCGCTCTGGTTGGGCAGCCCGTGGCGCGGATCCTTCACCAGGGCGACCGGCAGGCGCGCGAGCTGATGCCGGCGGGATGGCGCACAGGCATCGGGCGGAGGTGGTGGCTGGGCCATTCCGTCGAGCCACGTGCCGTCGTGCTGCGTTCATGTCGGCAGGCCGCTGCGGGACTGTGGGTCTACAGCTTCGAGGATGAGACGCCGCTCTTGCGTGCGCAGTCCGACCTGGCCGAGTCGATGCGTCGCGAGCGCCAGGCCAGCCGTGTGGATCCTGTGACGGGTCTTCCCAACCGGCTTCGTTGCAGCCGCCTGCTCTCGCACTTGTCGCGCCGTGATGCCGGGCAGCGCTGCCGCGCGCTGCTGACGATCCGCATCAACAACCTGCGCCAGCTCAACGCGCGTTTCGGTGTCGATGGCGGAGACCAGGCGCTGCGCAGCTTTGTCCAGAGTTTGCTGCGGCAGCTGCCCGGTGGCTGCGTGGCGGCCAGGGTGCGCGCGTCGGTGATCGCCGTGGTCTGGCATCCGGTGGATCAGGAGGTCCAGGCTCTGGCCCATGTGCAGGCGCTTCGGGAAGCGCTGCCGGTGCAGACCTGGATCGACGGCCAGCTGGCCGCGCTGGACCTGAGCTTCGGCCTGGTGTGCCTGGGCCATGAGGGCGCCGGCATGTCCGCCGTGGTGGACGGCGCCGAGTGGCTGCGCCGCAGTGAACTGGCGCTGGACCTGGCGACAGATCCACGCTGGCGCCTGCGGTTCGACGGCATCGGCATGTTCAACGCCCAGACGGGCGCCCAGGTCAACCGGGCGATGGCCATCGAAGCCGCCTTGCCTCACGCGCTGAGCCATGGCGAGCTGCATTTGATCTTTCAACCCAAGTTCGATCGCTCGCAGTCCCTGCTCGGTTTCGAGGCGCTGGCACGCTGGCGCAGCGGATCGATCGGCGACATCTCGCCCGTCGATTTCATCCCGGCGGCCGAGGCCAGCGGCCTCATCACCCAGCTGACCGACTGGGCCATGGATGCGGCCTGCGCGCAGCTGGCACGTTGGCATACACAGGGCGCGCATGCACTCACGGTGGCCGTCAATCTGTCGGCCCATGACCTGGAGCGTGCCGACCTGTGCGAGCGCGTGCTGGCCACGGTGCGGCGCCACGGCCTGGCGCCTGCGGCGCTTCAGCTGGAGGTGACCGAGTCCGCGCTGGCGCAGCGCGAAGACGCCGCGCTGGAGCAGTTGCGGCACCTGCGCGCCGCCGGGTTCTCGCTGGCGGTGGACGATTTCGGCACTGGCTATTCGTCGCTGGCCAAGATGGTTGATCTGCCGCTGGACGTCATCAAGATCGATCGCAGCTTCCTGCGCGATTGCCCTGGCGATGCGCGGCGCGAACGCGTGGTGCGCAGCATCGTGATGCTGGCCCATGGCCTGAAGCTGGAAGTAATCGCCGAGGGCGTGGAAACACCGCTACAGCAGAGCTTTCTGCACGCTTTGGGCGTTCAGGGTCTGCAGGGCTACCTGCTCGGCCGGCCCGAGCCGGCGGCGCACTGGAGCGCGCTGATCGCGTCAGACACCCTGCCTGCCTGAGGATCGTGGGCAGCGTGGGCGAAGGACTGCCGGGCGGTTGCGCTCAGGCGCTGCCAGGCGGGCGGAACTGCTGCTGCTCCAGCAGCGCGGTGGCCGCATCGACCGGGCCGGGGCGCGCATACCAGTAGCCCTGCATCGCGTCGCAGCCCAGCTCGGTGAGACAGGCCTGCTGCTCGGCCGTCTCGACGCCTTCGGCCACCACATGCAGGCCCAGGCTGTGACTGAGTTGGATCAAGGCCTCGACGATGGCCTGATCCTCCTGGCTGCGGCACAGCGGGCGGATGAAGCTCTGGTCGATCTTCAGCCGGTTCAGCGGGAAGCGGCGCAGGTAGGACAGGCTGGCATAGCCGGTGCCGAAATCGTCGATGGCCAGCTGCAGGCCCAGCTCGCGCAATGCGTGCAGGTTGCGGATGGTTGACTCGGCATCGCCCATCACGGCGCCCTCGGTGATCTCCAGCTCGATCTGCGCCGGATCGGCACCGCTGCTGTCCAGCGCTTCGCGCACGCTGTCCAGGAAGCCGGGATGCTGGAACTGGCGCGGTGACACGTTGACGGACACCACTGGGCGGCCGAGCCCGGTATCTCGCCAGGCGCGCGCCTGGCGGCAGGCGTGCTGCAGCACCCAGCGGCCGATCTCGATGATGCGCCCCGAGTCCTCGGCCAGCGGAATGAAGACGGCCGGTGAGACCGGCCCTTCGGCAGTGGTCCAGCGCAGCAGGGCCTCGAAACCGAGCAGGGCACCGCTGCGCAGGTCGCGCTGTGGCTGGTAGTGCAGCTGCAGTTCGCCGCGGTCCAAGGCTTGCGCCAGCTTGGCTTCCAGCCGCAGCTGTTCGCGCTGCTGCTGGGCCAGGACCTCGTCGAACAGGCGGTAGCTGTTGCCGGGGTGCGCGCGCGCATCGCGCACCGCCAGCTGGATGTGGCGCGCCACGCCGGCCGCCGTGTTCGCGTGGCGCGGATAGGCTGCCGCGCCCAGATTGATCGTCACCACCAGCTCCTGCTGGTCCAGCACAAACGGGCAGTCCATCGCCTCGGTCAGCGAGGCCAGCAGCAGGCGCGCGTCGGCGTCGCCGCTGTCGTTCTCGATCAGGCACGCGAACGAAAGACCATCGAGTCGATACACCCGCCCGGCGCGCGGCTCCAGCACTTTCTGCAGGCGTGCGGCGATCTGCACCAGCAGGCGGTCGCCGAGTTCGTGGCCTAGGGAAGCTCTGCACAAAGCACCGCCGGTTGTGCTCGGTGCCGATTGAAGAGGTTTCGTGACGCCGGTGTCGTCGTCAGCAGCAGGTTTTGGGTGCATTTGCGCATCAACGTGCCGCTGGTTT
>NZ_JBILQK010000134.1:0-6938 GCF_044373315.1 Roseateles sp.
CGCAAAGTCGGGCCGGCTGGCTGGGCGACAGCGCAAACGCTCTCCACAAAAGCATGCCCGTCTGCTTCCGCCAGCCCACGCAAGGTAGCGAGCATCAAGCCTGTACCTTTGGGCGCCAACCTGCTTGCGTCACCGCGGTAAATGCCGTTCTCAGCGAAAGCCGCCAGGCCGGTAGGCGCCGGCGAGAAGGTGTTTGTTTCGGTGGCCAACTCAGCCGCAAATAGTTTCATAGGTGCAAGTCCGTTTGACAGGCTCAAATGAACTCAAAATGCCACTGCGGCAGTGACGCCAAACGTCCGCGGCTGCCCAACGCTGATATAGGTTTGGCCGGGCAAGGAGCCAAGTGGATAGCTGCCAAGCTGAGGGCGCGCGTCAAAGAGATTCCGCAAGTACACGGAAACGTTGACTCGGTTCCAGTCCAGACCAGCCTGGAGATCTGTCAATGCATAGGCTGGCAATGCATAGTCAGGCGCCAAGGGGCTGCCGGCGAATCCCGCGCGGCGGTCGCCCACATATCGTTGTGCCACGGATGCGTACGCAGGCATTCCGCCAAGCGCAAAGCCGTAGCGTGCGGACAGGCTGGCAGAAAACCTTGCGCTGCTTGGCATGCGATCTCCCGCCTTGCCATTCAGACCGGCCCAATCTTCTAGCAAACGCCCATCAATGGCGGCGCCGCTCGCACTCATCGAGAACTCTTGAGTAGCCCGGTATGTTGCAGCGAACTCAGCACCTCGAACTCGGGCGGCACCTCCGTTCATGATGACACTCAACCCCTTGACCGAGCTCATCTGCTGAACGTTCTTCCACTCGATGTCATACGCAGCGAGCTCCAGCGACAGCCTCCGGTCCAGGTAGTCGGCCTTGTAGCCCAGCTCGTAGCTACTGAGGGTGTCGGGGCCGAAGAACCCTGGGGCAAGGGGCTTGCCACTTGCGTCAACGATCACAGTGTTCGGCCCACCAGGGCGGTAGCCGGTGGCGTATCGGACGTAGACACTGCTACTCGGGTTCAATGCATAAGAGCCGGTCAGCAACTGCGTCTGGCTCGAGTCGGAAGACTCGCCCACGCGAGCCACTGGTTCAAAGAGAATCCCACCTGAGATCTGAGTCACTGACTGGCGATTCTTGGCCGAACGCAGGCCCGCAGTAAGTGACAGTCCATTCTCGAACTTCCAGGTTGCGTTCCCGTAGGCAGCCGTCTCGCGATAGGTGCTAGGCACGTCTGCCAGCAGCAATTGGGGCCCCTGCGCACCGCCAGGCATGATGGTGCTGACCACTTGGTGCTGAGCCGCAGCTTCCCGCGCAGAAAACAGGCCCACCAACCACTCAAAACGCTTGTCGGACTTCGAGGTGAACCGAAGCTCCTGCGTGTCCTTTGTCTGGGTCAGGGTGTTCAAGAAGGGGACCCCAGCTGCCTTAAGGCCCATCTGTGCGAGCAGCGGCAAGTACTGTTCGCTGAGGTCTCCGGTGACAGGCATGCGTGACGCCTGATGCGACACGATCAGATTCAACCGCGCGCCGTTGATGCCGTACTCCAGGTCAGCGCTGTAGAGGTTCAAGCGCGGTGCAACGTGTTCAGGGACAAACTGACGTCGCACGAGATCACCTATTGCAACTCGCCCGTTTGCAGTTTCATAGGTAACGAGGTCCCTTCCCTCTCTTTCGAGAATCTGCTGAGTGGCGGTCAGGCGCACCTTCAGATGGCGCGTTGGCGTCAGCAGCAGCGACGCGCGCGCGCCGCGAGTCTGCCCTCGATTGACGTCGCGCCCTGCCGCCGCGCCAATCGCATCGACGTACCCGCCGGCACGGTCGCTGAATGCGGCCACGCGCAGACCGGCGACGCCAGACTGCAGAGGGACGTTGATGACGCCATTCACAGTCGATCCTGGGCGTCCAAAACGTATGCTTGAAGCTCCAAGCGCCAGCTTTCCGGACAGATCGTAGGTGTCGGGCTCAGTCGTCACATACTTCAGGAGCCCACCCATGGCGCCTGCGCCGTAGAGGGTTCCTTGCGGCCCGCGAAGAATCTCGATGTGACTCAGATCCAGCAGGGCCATATCCAAAGACGTGATTCCGCCAGCCCCCCAGGCCCCACTCGACCCAGTGGCGACTTCGTCCACGTAGACGCCGACCGTCCCTGTCGTCTGTTGTCCAGTGCTCACCCCCCGCATACTCACACCGCCAAGCCCCGGAGAACCTTGAGAGTTCAAATCAATGCCAGGCTGAGCCGACAGGTAGTCAGCCAATGACTTCGCTCCGCTATCTTGCAACGCATCGGCTTGAAGCACATTGACCTGCATGGGAACCTCGCGAATCGGCTCGCGCCGGCGAGTTGCGCTGACCACAACGATGTCCAACTGCTTGGAGACTTCTACGGCGCGCTTTTCGGCGACCTGGCGACCGTCAGTTCCAGTCGCAGCAGTGGCCCCAACCTCGGCAGTACCTGCCGACTGGGCAAGTGCGGGAAACGCTAGCAACGCTGAGCACACTGCTGCAGCAAGTGGTGCAAGAACGGCAGTGCAAGTGGTGGATGCAGCAATCATGAGGTCTCCGGGGTTGTTGGTTTGACCACAATTTATTGGCACCTCCACCATCGCACTTCGGCAAGGCAAGGCCAGACTTAGGCGTCTTGATGGATGTGCGCAGGGCGCATGCCCCCTTCGCGAGGAGCTCACGCGGACCGATCGACAGGAAGACTAAGCACAAGCCCAGCACGCCACAGCCCATGCGATCCGCGACTTCTACATTGGGTCTACCCCTTCACGGAGATTGCCGATGTCAGACCCGCATCCCACTCACACCATCGCGTGCACCCAAGTTCACTATCTTCAATCCCACCACGTCGGAGATGAGTTCAAACTGTTTGTGGCGACGCCTTGGACACCCACCATGCCAGGCCAAAAGATCCCGGTGATCTTCGCTCTGGACGCGAACGCCCAATTTGGAACGGTCGTTGAAACCGCTCGGTCACTTCAGTTCGGTGGAGAGTTGCCCGCTTGCTACGTCGTCGGCATCGGCTACCCGAGCGACCAATTGCTGGACATCTTTGCCTTGCGCTCTCGGGACTACACGCCGACGTCTTCCCCCAGCTTTGAAACGCTCTATCCGCAGACCATGGGTTCAACAGCCCGATGGCAAACCGGCGGAGCAGCAAGATTCCTGCGCTTCATCCGCGATGAACTAAAGCCCTGGGTCGGGGCCAATCTGCCCGATGCAGATCCGGATGACACGACCATTGCAGGTCTGTCTTTTGGCGGCCTGTTCGCAACCTACACCCTGCTGAATGCCCCGGACACCTTTCAACGGTACATCGCATGCAGCCCATCGCTGCTGTACGACGGCGAAGTCATGCTGATGCAGGAGCGCGAGCTGGCTGAGGGGCGCAGTGACTTGAGCGCGCGAGTCTTCATGGCTTGCGGAGCACTGGAGTCGGAGGAAGAGATGAACAAGTTCCTCGACACGCAGCCGCCTGCGCTCAAGGAACTGTTGCAAAGGCTATGGCGCCCGCGAATGGTGGAACTGGTGCTTCCCTTTGTGGAGCAGTTGCATCAGCGCGGCTATCCGAGCCTCGAGCTGGAGCACATGGTCTTTGAGAACGAACACCATATGTCGGTGTATCCAGCTGCGCTGAGCCGCGGTTTGCGTGAGGTGTTCAAGCCATGAGCAAAGAAGCAGGCACCGCATCCAAAGGCAGCAAAGCCACGAGTTCGATGTCGGTACTCGAGAACGCGGGGAGCAATGGCGGACCGACCGTCGAGGCCATGCCCTTGCCGAACCTACGGGTGCGGCTTCCGATGCGAGACGGCGTTCAGCTTGACACCAGCGTATGGCTGCCTTCGGACCAGGGCCCGGCGCCGGCCATCCTCTTTCGAACACCCTACAGACAGCACATCATGGGGTGGCGTAGATTGGGGATTCTGCGATACGTGCAGTCCGGCTATGCCGTGGTGTTTCAGCTCATTCGAGGCATCGGCGATTCAGAGGGCACGTTCACGTTCAACAGCCCGCACGAGCGCCTGGATGGCTTCGACACGGTGGAGTGGATCGCACGTCAGACGTGGTGCGATGGAGCGGTCGGCATGGACGGCGCTTCTTACGTTGGCATGACCCAGCTCGCTGCCGCAGCCGAGCGCCCGCCGCATCTGAGATGCATCGTGCCGTGCGTGCCCTCGGTGGATTTCTTCCGCGAGATCCCATACATGGGCGGGATCTTCAGTCGGCTGCACTCGATCAACTGGACCAACCTGCTCCAGATCGATTCACTGGCCGAGGCAAAGGGGGGCTTTGCAAGTCCCGGACCGATCCTGAGCCAACCCGAGTGGTTGCAGCGCATGCGATCACGCCCCTTGATCGACGCGGCGGATGGCGTCCTCACTGGCACCAGGCTGGAGCACTACAAAGACATTCTGGCCCACCCTCGCTTTGATGAATGGTGGAACCAACGCAGCCTTTCTTCGGCCGATTACCGGAACATCGATCTTCCCTGCCTGGTCGTCAGCGGCAACTTCGACCTTTGCATCGGTGCGCTCACGCTGTGGCGCCAGATGGAGGCACATGCCGCGCACCCAGAGCAACGCCAACTCCTCATCGGTCCATGGGACCATGGTCAATCGTACGTCGGGGGTGGCAAGCAATACGGCCCGTACGACTTCGGCGACGCGGACCGCGTGGATCCAATGGATTTGCGACTGGCGTTCTTCGATCAGCACTTGCGCGGGAAAGGCAAGGCGCCGGTACTGCCGTCACGGGTGCAACTCTTCGTCACCGGAGCGAACCAATGGGTGGGCTTCGATGAATACCCGCCAAGGGAAACAACAGCTCACACACTGTACTTGCGAAGCGACGGACGCGCCAACTCCGCCCGGGGCCAGGGATGGCTGCACAGGGAAGCGCCAACGCCCCACGAAATGCCGGATCATTTCATCGCCGACCCCACTCTGCCGTTTTCGCCAGCGCTGTTCGCTGCAGATCCGTTCCAGTTGGACCTGCGCGAGTTCGAGCGCTGCCACGACATTCTTTGCTACAGCGGCGCTGCGCTGGAACAGCCCTTGACCCTAATTGGCGAAGCCGGGCTGCACTTGCACATGGCGGCAGACACGCCTGACTGCGACGTGATCGCACAGCTTGCCGAACGGCGCTCTGACGGCCAGGTCATTCGATTGGCCTTTGCCACGCTGCGCCTGCGATACCGGCAAGGCAAGGACAAGGAGCTGCTGCTCACACCGGGCCAACCAGTGGAGGTCAAGCTGCCCTTCACCTATATCGCGCACCAACTCCCCGCTGGCAGCAGTCTGTGTCTGTTCATAGGAGGCACCTTGTTTCCGCTGCTGGATCCAAATCCAAACACAGGCGAGCCGATCGCAACAGCCGTTGAGATGCGATGTGCGACCACAACCATCTTCCACGCTGGCCAACGGGCGTCATCGCTCACATTGCCGGTGCTAGCGCATGCAGGCAGCTGACGTTCAATAGATAGAGCGGGCGCGGCACACTAAGCCGCGTCGCTTGTTTCGTTGGCCAGCAACGCGGTCGGTGTGCAGCCGAAGTAGTCGCTGAACGCGCTAGTAAAGCTGCTGTGGTGCTGATAACCCACACGGTACGCCACCTGCGCAATGCCGAGCCCTTCCTTCGTCAGCAGCTCACGCGCTTTCTCCATGCGTTGGCGCAGCGCGTACTCTGCGATGGTGCAGCCCACCTCGGCCTTGAACTCGCGCATGAGCTTGCTTTGATTAACACCTATCTTTGACGCCAGCTCTGCGATGGTTGGCGGATTGTCATACCGCAGCTCCAAGAGAGCTCGAGCATCCTGCACTTGACGATGTTCCTTGAGCTTGACCACGGGACGTGAGCTCGCACCAGATGCTGGCAGAAGTGGCTCCAGCAATTCACACATCAGCTCGAGCGTCTTGGCTTCGAATCGGAGCAAGGCCAATGGACGATCAAAATCAATCTCCAGGAGTTCTTGAGCGACGCGCTGGCTGCGAGCGCTGATGGCGGACACCCGCAGGCCGCCAAAGCACTGTCGAATGGCTGCAGACCCACCTGCGATGTGGAACTCCTCAGCGAGCCGATCGGGATCGCAAACCACACGCACGGTGCGAACAGACACACCAGCAAACATCTGGGCAAAGTAGATCCGGCGGCTGTCTGTGATGCCGGTCACGACTTGTCCGGCATTGACGGGCATTGGCCCGTGCCCTGCTTGGTTCGAACCAATGATCAGCTGTCCGGAAATGACCAGGTTGAAGGACAACATGTCATTGCCGTCTACGCTATTGAGGATGTGAGCCTCACTGTCGCTGCAGCCCACACTCGCCACGATGCCATGTCCGAGACGGCACAGATAGCCCTGCGCTCGGCCGCCGGGATATTCCGAACGCAGCTTGGCGACGGCCGGCGCCAATGGCGTCAATCGGTGGACCATGCCAGCCGGGGCCAGAGACATTTCCGGCCAAGTTCCCATGCGCCCAAACATGGCAGGCGACAGATCGACCGAACGGAAACGAACCACAACTGACATGTCCACCTCTGATGCGCGCAAAGCTCCGGATGAGCACTGAGGTGCAATGTAAACACGAAAAGCTCTGAAACGGCACCTTCACACCCGCATTGCTTAGGCCATCTGATCTCGCACTTAGCCGGAGCTGGCACGGCTCACTCAAAGCTCCATGAGGCAACTAGAGTGCAGCACATGACGAGCAACACAGAGTTTGAGTACAGCGGTCGTTTCGACGTGGCGATCGTGGGCGCAGGAATCGCTGGAGCCTCACTTGCCTACGAACTGTCGTCGCGGTGCAGGGTCTTGCTTCTGGAGCAAGAAAGCCAGCCCGGCTACCACACCACCGGAAGATCGGCTGCGCTATTCAGCGAAATCTACGGCAATCAGACCATTCGTGCGTTGACGCGCGCCTCTCGCCGCATGCTCGAGTCCCCGCCCGCGG
>NZ_JBILQK010000052.1:0-28011 GCF_044373315.1 Roseateles sp.
CAGCAGCAGTGAAGGCGCTGCGCCTCTGGTGTCGGCATGCATGCCGGCGCCGCGTGCAAGCGGCGTGCCGGGCGTGTCCGTCAGTGCTTGATCTGCTCCTGCTCTGCGGCGGCCAGCACGGCCTCGCGCCACAGCCGCGCCGGCACAAAGGTGCGCAGCTGCGTCATCGCCTTGTCGATCAGCTCGGCATGCAGCTCATGGCCGATACCGGGGCGGATGTCGGCGGTGACATCGGCACCCAGCTGCAGCAGGGTCTGGGCGGCCTCGACCACATGCGGGTAGGGCAGCACCTCGTCGGCCATGCCGTGGAAGAAGTGCAGGCACACGTCCTGCGGCGCCTGCTCGGGCAGGCGGGCATAACGGCTGCCGAAGGCGAGCACGCGGCCCGCCAGCTGCGCCTCGGCCTGCACCGCCTCCAGCGCCAGTATCGCGCCTTGCGAGAAGCCGGCCAGCGCCACCCGGTCCCAGGACAGCTCGAATTTGTCAGCCCAGGCGCGCACGGTCGCGATGAAGTCCGGCAGCGCGGCGGCCACCTGCTGCGCCTCGTCGGCGCCGTCCTCGCTGCCATACCACTGGAAGCCCGCGCCGCCGCCGGGCAGGCGCGCATCGGGCGCGGGGCCGTCGATGGACAGCACGGCAGCCTGCGGGTACTGCGCCTGCAGGGCCTGGGCCAGCGGACGCATCTGCGCGGCATTGGCACCCTGGCCATGCAGCAAGACGAACAGCAGGTCGGGCTGGCCGTTGTTGGGCAACAGCGCCAGGGCGTGCGAGCGGAAGGGGGCGGGGGAATTCATGGCGTGATTGTCGGCGCAGATGGGTCCGCAGGGAGGCCCCTCTCGGCAGCCGCCGACTCACTCACTCAAGCACTCACTCGCGTTTCCGGATCAGGCGGACGAGGGTGTCGCGCAGGCGGGGGGCGTCGATCGGTTTGGTCAGGAAGTCGTTCATGCCAGCGGCCAGGGCCTCGTCGCGCTCGGAAACCAGCGCGGCGGCCGTCAGCGCGACGATGGGCAGCTGCTCGGCATTGAAGCTGCGGCGCACCTCGCGCGTGGCTTCGTGGCCGCTCATCACCGGCATCTGTACATCCATCAGCACCGCGTCGAAGGGCTTGCCCATGCTGGCCTGCGCATTGATGGCCTCGACGGCCTGGCTGCCGTCGCTGGCCTGCGAGACTTCGATGCCCCACTGCTCCAGCAGGGCTACCGCGATCATCATATTGACCGGGTTGTCTTCGACCATCAGCACGCGCCGGCCGTGCAGGTCCTGGTTGTCGCGGGCTTCGCGCAACGTGGTGCTGATCGGCGTGGGGGCGCCGGGTAGCGGCAACTCGGCCCAGAACACCGCACCCTGACCCAACTGGCTGTCGACACCGACGCGCCCGCCCATCAGCGTGGCCAGCTCGCGGCAGATCGACAGGCCCAGGCCGGTGCCGCCATAGCGGCGGGTGGTGGATTCGTCGGCCTGCGTGAAGGGCTGGAACAGGCGCTCGTGCAGCGCCGGGTCGATGCCGGGACCGGTGTCGCGGACTTCGATACGGATGTGCTCGCGGTCGTCCGTGGCGCTGGCGGCGCGGGCGACTCGCACCTCCACCGCGCCAGCCTGGGTGAACTTCAGCGCATTGTTCAGGTAGTTGCTGATGATCTGACGGGTGCGCACCGGATCGCCGACTACCCATGCGGGCACATCCTCCGCCACATCGATCTTGAAGGACAGACCGCGCGCCTGGGCCAGCGTCAGATAGGCCAGGCGCATGGTGCCCAGCATGTCGCGCAGCGCGAAGGGCACGGTCTCCAGCGTCAACCGGCCGGCCTCGATCTTGGACAGGTCCAGGATGTCGGAGATCAGCCCGGACAGGCTCTCGGCGCTGTCCAGCATCTGGTCCAGGTATTCGCGCCGGGCGGCTTCCTGCAGATCGGGCTGCTGCAGCATGCGCGCCAAGCCCAGCAGACCGTTGAGCGGGGTGCGGATCTCGTGGCTGGTGTTGGCCAGGAAGGCGCTCTTGGCGCGGTTGGCCGCTTGCGCCTCGTCCTTGGCCTGCGCCAGTGCGGCTTCGACGCGGCGCTTCTCGGTGACGTCTTCCAGAATCCAGATCGTGCCGCCGCGGCTGGGGTGGTTGGGGTCGACCGCCTTGGCCAGGATGCGGCACAGGAACAGCGTGCCATCGTGGCGGCGCATCGAGCGCTCGGTCTCCACCTGCTCGCCCGTCTCGAAACGCGGGCCCAGATCGGCGGCGACGCCGGCATAGGCCTGCGGATTGGGCCAGACTACGCTGGCATGCTGGCCCAGCAGCGTGCCGGGCGGCCAGCCGAACATCTCTTCGACCAGCGGATTGACCTGCACAAAGTGCTGGTCGCGCGTCAGGCAGATGCCGATGGAGGCGTTCTGCAGGATGGCGGCGTGCACCAGGCGGGTTCGCTCAGTCTCGGTCACGTCGCGGGCGTTGATCACCAGATAGGCTTGGCCCTCCATATTGAAGGGAGCGGCGGACAGCACCATGGAGATCACTTCGCCGGATTTGGCGACGAAGTTGAACGGCATGTCACTGATCCGTCCGTGCTGACGCACCGCGCTGACGACGCGATCGCGGTCGGCCAGGTTCTGCCAGATGCCCAGTTCGTCGGCGGTCCGGCCCATCACTTCTTCGGCCGCATAGCCTGAGAGGCGCTCGAAGGTCTTGTTGACCATCGCATAGCGGCCCGAGTTCATCTCGGTGAGCGTGATCACGTCGGGGCTGGTGGCCACCAGATGCGACAGCAGGCCCTCGGAGCGGCGCAGCGCTTCCTGCGCGCGCGAGGTCTCGGTCTGGTCGATGAAGAAACTCAGCGTGGCGGGGCCGCTGGCGGCATCCACGCGCACGCTGGTGGCCTGCACCAGGCGGCGCCGGCGCGACAGGGTGCGCAGCTTGAATTCAGCCATCGGCAGCAGCGCGCCGATCGGCAGGGTCTCCATCTTGGCGGTGCGCTGGCGTGCGCGCTCGTCATCGCCCGGCTCGTAGTGCGAGAACAGATCCTGGCCGATCATGCTGGCGCGTTGCGTGTAGCCGAACATGGCCATCGCCGCCGGGTTCACGTCCAGCACACGGCCCCAGCGGTGCAGCACCAGCGGGCTGGGCGAGCGGCGGAACAACTCCCGGTAGCGGGTTTCGGTGGCGGCCACGGCCTGCTCGGCCTGAACTTCGTGCGTCACATCGCGGCCGACGCCCCAGTAGCCTTGGAAGTTGCCCTGGGCGTCGAAGCGGGGCTCGCCGCTGATCGAGACATAGCGTGTGCCGCCGTCCGGTGCGCGCCGGCGGGCCACCAGGCCGTGGAAGGGCCGGTGCGATTCAAGATCGGCGCGATGGGCGTCCAGGTCGTCGTCGGACAGCCCCAGCTGTTCGATGTCCCAGGGCGTCTTGCCGAGCCGGGTCTGCAGGTCCAGGCCGGAGGCGCCGGGCTGGTCCTCGGCCACATGTGTGAAGCGGAACTCGCGGTCCATCTCCCAGTACCAGTCGGCGGCCATGCTCAGCAGATGGCGAAAGCGCGCGTTGCGTTCGGCCGCCTCACCCAGCGAGCGGCGCAGCATGCGGCGGGTGCCCAGGCCTACGATCAGGCCGATCACCAGCAGCAAGAGCTGCGTGATGCCGGGGCCGAAGATGCGATGGTCGGGGCCTAGCACCGGCCGGCCCATGCCTTCCAGTTGGTCGGGGCCTAGCACCGGCCGGCCCATGCCTTCCAGTTCGGCCCAGCCGACGCAGCCCAGCGCAGCCACGCCAAGGGTGAACAGCGCCAGGCCATGGCGCGTGCCGTGAACGGCGGTGCTGAGCGCCACCATCAGGCCGATGGCGCCGAGGCTGCCGGATTGAAGACCGAACTGGCGCGAGATCGCGATGGCTGCTGCCACGCCGATGCTCAGACCCATGATCAGCAGGGCCAGTGCCCGGCCATGCCGGGCCGGCCCCTGCCAGATGGCTGCAGCGCTCAGCACGCAGATGCCCCAGGCCATCAGCGGCGGCAGCAGGCCGCCCAGGGGTTCGTTGCTGCCGATGGTCAGCCACAGCAGCGTGCCGGTCACGGCCGAGATCAGGGTGCTGGCGAAGAGGAAGATGCGCGTCGAGTGGCGCTGCACGCTCTCCTCGAGCGCGAGGCGCTGGGACTTGCCCGAGGCGTCTTCGCCCACCAGGCTGCTCAACTCATCCAGGGTGTCCTTGATCACGATGCCGACCGGTTAACCAGGGGCAGATCGCCCGCAGAGGGCGGAGTCTGCGTCAGAACCAGCGGTGGCCAAGCACCGGTCAGCGCCGGAAATCCTCCGCAGATCGCTGCCGACGCCAAGGCTGCGCATTAGTTAACGCGCTGGGCGCAGCTGCTCGCGCGTGGCCTGCGCGACGCGGCGGGCCGCCGCCGCGAAATCGTCGCCGGCGCTGGCGTACAGCACCGCGCGCGAGGAGTTGACGATGATGGGGCCGCTGCTGCCTTCGGCCGTGCCGCGCCAGCCGGCTTTGACGGTGGCCGCGGCGTCGCCGCCCTGGGCGCCGACGCCGGGGATCAGCAGCGGCAGCGTGGGCGCCAGTTCACGCACCCGTTCGATTTCGCCCGGGAAGGTGGCGCCCACCACCAGGCCGAGCTGGCCGTTCTTGTTCCACTCGGTTTGCGCCAGCTGGGCCAGATGCTCGTACAGGCGCGGCTGCCCGGGCACATCGGCCAGGCGCTGCATCTGCCAGTCGTTGCCGCCGGTGTTGGAGGTGCGGCACAAGAGGATGGCGCCCTTGTCCGGGTAGCGAAGGTAGGGCTCGATGGAGTCGAAGCCCATGAAGGGCGACAAGGTCACCGCATCGGCCTGGTAGCGCTCGAAGGCTTCGCGCGCATATTGCTCGGCGGTCGAGCCGATGTCGCCGCGCTTGGCGTCCAGGATCACCGGCACATGGGGGGCGACGCGCTTGATGTGCGCCATCAGCTGCTCCAGCTGGTGTTCGGCGCGGTGCGCGGCAAAGTAGGCGATCTGTGGCTTGAAGGCGATCACCAGATCCTTGGTGGCATCCACGATGGCGGAGCAGAAGTCGTAGATGCGCGAGGCATCGCCCTTCCAGGCGCCGGGAAACTTGGCAGGGTCCGGGTCCAGCCCCACGCACAACAGGGAGTCATTGAGGCGTTCGGCGGCGTGGATCTGCTGGATGAAATTCATGGGCTGTGCGGGTGTGGGCCAAGGTCTCGCATTGTCTCGCTTTTGCCTGTTTCTCCGCGCTTTTGCCTCCCCCTCAGCCCGGGTGCGTTCGAACGAAAGCTTCGAAGTCGGCAGCGGGCAGCGGACGGCTGAACAGATAGCCCTGCACTTCGGTACAGCCGCGTTCACGCAGGAATTCAAGCTGCCCCGGCGTTTCCACGCCTTCGGCAATGGTGCTCAGCCCCAGGCTGTCGGCCATGCTGATGATGGCGCTGACGATGGCGCGGTCTTCCGGGTCCTCGGTGAGGTCGCGCACGAAGCTCTGATCGATCTTGAGCTTGTAGACGCGGAACTTCTTCAGGTAGCTCAGCGAGGAATAGCCGGTGCCGAAGTCGTCGATGGACAGGCGGATGCCGCGCGTATGCAGGTCGTTCATCAGGCTGATGGCACCCAGCGGATCGCCCATCGCGACGCTTTCGGTGAGTTCCAGCTCCAGGAGCTGCGGGGGCAGGCCGGCGTCAGAGAGCACCCGGCTCACGAGTGCCGGCAGGTCGGCGTGGCGGAACTGCACCGACGACAGGTTGACCGCCATGGCCAGATCACCCAGGCCGGCGTCCAGCCACTGGCGCAGCTGGTAAGCGGCGGTGCGCATCACCCACTCACCGATCGGCAGGATCAGGCCGCAGCTTTCGGCCACCGGCACGAACTCGGCCGGCGAGACCGCGCCGAGCTCCGGGTGCTGCCAACGCAGCAGCGCTTCCGCGCCCATCACGCGGCCGCTGCGCAGATCGATCTGCGGCTGGTAGTGGAGTTGCAGCTGATTGCGCTCCAGCGCGCGGCGCAAGGCGTTCTCCAGCGTCAGGGCCCGCACCGACTGGGCCTGCATCTCGCCAGTGAAGAAGCGCAGCGCATTGCGTCCGTCGCGCTTGGCGCGGTACATGGCGGTGTCGGCGCACTTGCACAGGGTGTCGAAGTCGTGGCCGTCATCCGGGTAGAGCGCGATACCGATCGAGGGGGTGACCGCCAGCTCGGTCTGGTCCACCTGAAAAGGCTGTGCGGCCAGCTCCATCACCTTCGTGGCTACATGGGTGGCGCCCTGCATGTCGGTGCCGGGCAGCACCAGCACGAACTCGTCACCGCCCAGACGGGCCACGGTGTCCTGCTCGCGCACGGCCGAGCGCAGCCGTGCCGAAAGCTGGCGCAGCAGCTCGTCGCCGACTCGGTGGCCGAGCGAATCGTTGACCTTCTTGAAGTGATCCAGATCGAGGAACAGCACCGCCAGTTGTTGGCCATGGCGCCGCGCGATCTCGATGGCCTGGTCGCTGCGGTCTTTCAGCAGCACGCGATTTGGCAGGCCGGTCAGAGCATCGAAGTGGGCCAGACGCTGGATATGCGCCTCGGCTTCCTGCTGCTCCTGGATTTTCTGCTGCAGCGCCTGCACCGATTGGCTGAGCTGCTGCGTGCGCTCGCGCACCAGGTGCTCAAGCTGTGCCTTGGCGCGCACCAGGGCGGCCTCTGCCTCTTTGCGCGCCGTGATGTCCATGGTGATCCAGATCGAGCCCTGCGACAGGTCCTTGGCGTCGATCGCATTGCTGCGCACTTCGCAGTGCAGCGGGCTGCCGTCCTTACGGCGCAGCACCATCTCGCCCTGGAAGACCTGGCCAGCCGCCAGCGGCGCGTAGCAGCGCCGGCCGGCCTCTTCCCAGTCGGCATCGGTCAGGTACCACTGGCGCGAGGAGCTCCCGTCGAGCTCGCCGGGCGCGTAGCCGAACAGCGCTTCAAAGGCACGGTTGCAGCGGGTGACGCGCCGGTCGCGCAGGAACACGATGCCCACCATGGCATGGTCGAAGATCAGTCGCTGCTCTGTGCTGACCTTGGCCAGTTCGACTTCGGCGCGCTTGCGCTCATCGACGTCGTCGACGATCCAGATCGAGCCGGCCGCCGTGTCATTCGGGTCGATCATGCGACCCGTGAGGCTTGCCCAGAACAAGTCGCCCGATTGGCGCCGCATCAGGCGCTCGGTCTTGAAATGCTGGCCGGTTGCCAGCACCGGATAGGCTGCTGCGCCCAGCTGCTTGAAGTCACGCTCGCTGGGATACATCGAAAGACTGCTGGCGCCCACCACCTCCTCGGGGCGGGCGTAGCTGAAGATCTCGGCATAGCGCTGGTTGCAGCGCAGCAGCACACGCTGCTTCACATAGACGATGCCGACGCCGGCGTTCTCCAGGAGCAGGTCGCGCTCACGCAGCGCCTGCATCATCTGGGGGTCGATCTCGCTAGGGCCGGCGTTCGGGGTCGGGCTGGGCATCGATCAAGTGCGCCCTGCAGCGGGCCGGTCTGTGGCAGACAGTACCCATTGTGGTGCAGCCCGACGAAGGCTGCGCATCCGAGCAGACCCTGGATGTTGCCCCAGTTCCTCAGATGCGGCCGGCCAACTCTGCGGCTTTGCCGGTGTAGCTCCCCGGCGTCAGGGCCAGCAGGCGCTGCTTCTCGGCCTCGGGCACTTCCAGAGAATTGATGAAGGCCTGGAGGGACTCGCGCGTGATGGCCTTGCCGCGGGTCAGCTCCTTCAGGCGCTCATACGGGTTGGGCAGGGCGTAGCGGCGCATCACGGTCTGGATCGGCTCGGCCAGCACTTCCCAGGCGCTGTCCAGATCCTCGGCCAGTGCGACCTCGTTGACCTCCAGCTTGTCCAGACCCTTGAGCAGCGACTCGTAGCCCAGCAGCGCATAGCCCAGGGCCACGCCCATATTGCGCAGCACGGTGGAGTCGGTCAGGTCGCGCTGCCAGCGGCTGATCGGCAGTTTCTGGCTCAGGTGGGTCAGCAAGGCGTTGGCGAGGCCGAAGTTACCTTCGGCGTTCTCAAAGTCGATCGGGTTGACCTTGTGCGGCATGGTCGAGCTGCCGATCTCTCCGGCCACGGTGCGCTGCTTGAAGTAGCCCACCGAGATGTAGCCCCAGACATCCCGCGACCAGTCGATCAGGATGGTGTTGACGCGGGCGAAGGCATCGAACAGCTCGGCCATGTAGTCGTGCGGCTCGATCTGGATCGTGTAGGGGTTGAAGGCCAGGCCGAGCTGCTGCTCGATGACGTTCTTGCTGAAGGCTTCCCAGTCGTGCTCGGGCCAGGCGCTGAGGTGCGCGTTGTAGTTGCCCACGGCACCGTTCATCTTGGCCAGCAGCTGAACATCGGCGATGCGCGCGCGTGCATTGCGCAGGCGGGCCACCACGTTGGCGATCTCCTTGCCCACGGTGGTGGGGCTGGCGGTCTGGCCGTGCGTGCGGCTGAGCATCGGCACGGAAGCCAGCGTGTGGGCCATGGTGGCCAGCTTGTCGGTGATGCGGTCCAGCGTGGGCAGCATCACCTGTTCGCGTGCGGCCTTGAGCATCAGGCCGTGGCTGGTGTTGTTGATGTCCTCGCTGGTGCAGGCGAAGTGCACGAACTCGCCGGCGGCCTTCAGCTCGGGGCTGTTCTCGAAGCGCGACTTCAGCCAGTACTCGACCGCCTTGACGTCGTGATTGGTGGTCTTCTCGATGTCCTTGATGGCCTGCGCATCGGCTTCTGAGAAGCGCGTCACCAGCCCGCGCAGCAGGCCGCGCGCGGCTTCCGACAGCGGCTTGAACTCGCTGAAACCGGCGTCTGACAGCGCGATGAACCATTCCACCTCCACTTGCACGCGGCGGTGCATCAGGCCGTACTCGGACAGCAGCGGGCGCAGAGCGGCCACGCGCGAGGCGTAGCGGCCGTCCAGGGGAGAGAGGGCACTGAGGCTGGAGAGGTTCATGGCAGGTGGGCGGCTGGGGCCGCTGAGCTTGGGGCAAACCCGCGGATTTTACGGGCAGCACTCTTCGCAGTGACGCCTGATGCGCCAGACCGGCACATCAGGCGTGCAGATGGCGCGATCTATGCTCGACCCTGTTGCGATCAGACTGCCAAGGACCAAGCCCATGAATGCCCCGCTGCTGTTGCGAGATGTGCGCCTGCCCGACGGTCGCGCCGGCCAGGACTTGCTGGTGCAGGACGGCCGCATTGCCGCCATCGGGCCGGCGTTGCAGGGCCCTGCGGACGTCGAGGTCATCGACGGGCGGGGCTTCCTGCTCAGCCCGCCCTTCGTCGACGCACACTTTCATATGGACGCCACGCTCAGCCATGGCCTGCCGCGCGTCAACGACAGCGGCACCTTGCTGGAAGGCATTGCGCTTTGGGGTGAATTGAAGCCGCAGCTGACGCAGGAGGCCTTGGTCCAGCGTGCGCAGGCCTATTGCGATTGGGCGGTGGCCAAGGGCCTGCTGGCGATCCGATCGCATGTGGATGTGTGCGATGAGCGGCTGCTGGCGGTGGAGGCGCTGCTGCAGGTGCGCGAGCGGGTGAAGCCCTATCTCGACCTGCAGCTGGTGGCCTTTCCACAGGATGGCGTGCTGCGTTCGCCGGGCGCGATGGCGAATCTCAAGCGTGCGCTGGACATGGGTGTGGACGTGGTGGGCGGCATTCCGCATTTCGAGCGCACGGCCGAGCAGGGTGCGGCCAGCGTGAAGCTCTTGTGCGAGCTGGCGGCCGAGCGCGGCCTGCCGGTGGACATGCATTGCGACGAGAGCGACGACCCGCTGTCCCGCCATGTCGAGACCCTGGCCAGTGAGACGCAGCGCCTGGGGCTGCAGGGCCGCGTCACCGGCTCACATCTGACATCCATGCATTCGATGGACAACTACTACGTCTCCAAGCTGATCCCGCTGCTGGCCGAGGTGCAGCTGCAGGTGGTGGCCAATCCGCTGATCAACATCACGCTGCAGGGCCGGCACGACAGCTATCCCAGGCGCCGCGGCATGACGCGCGTGCCCGAGCTGCTGGCCGCGGGCATCAACGTGGGCTTTGGCCACGACTGCGTGATGGACCCCTGGTATTCGCTGGGCAGCGCCGACATGCTGGAGGTGGCGAGCATGGGCCTGCATGTGGCACAGATGACGTCGCAGGCCGGCATGCGGGCCTGTTTCGATGCGGTGACGGTCAACAGCGCGCGCATTCTGGGCCTGCAGGGCTATGGCCTGGCGCCGGGCTGCTTTGCCGACTTCGTGCTCTTGCAGGCGCACGATCCGGTGGAGGCGCTCCGGCTGCGGGCACAGCGCTTGCTGGTGGTGCGCCGGGGTCAGGTCTTGAGCCGCATGGCGCCGGCTCAGGCTCGGATCAGCTTGCCTGGCGAGCCGCCACGCACAGTAGACTGGCTGCGTCCTTGATAGGTGGGCGCCGCTCCCGCTGGCGCCGAGCAGTGTGGCGGCGCGGGCGTAGGCTGGCAAGCCCCCGGAAGAAGCCCTGTTGTTTGCATCGTATGCCCCGTGCGCGCATGCCGAATCCGCCCAGGGCGCTTCGATAGAATCCACCGGCAACAAGGACTTCGGTCCCATTCAAAGCCTCATGAAGCTCATCGGTTCACTCACCAGCCCCTACGTCCGCAAGGTCCGCGTCGTCATGGCGGAAAAGAAACTCGACTACCAGCTGGTGCTGGAAGACGTGTGGTCCAGCGACGAGATCCTGAAGATGAACCCGCTGGGCAAGGTGCCTTGCCTGGTGATGGAGGGGCAGGACGCGATCACCGGCGCCGTGTTCGACTCGCGCGTGATCGTGGAGTACGTTGACACTCTGTCGCCGGTCGGGCGACTGATTCCTGATCGCGGTCGCGAGCGCACGGAGGTGCGCACCTGGGAGGCGCTGGCGGATGGCCTGCTGGATGCGTCCGTCCTGGCACGCCTTGAGCAGACCTGGTCCGGCCGCAGCGCCGAGCAACGCAGCCAGGCCTGGACGGATCGCCAGATGAGCCGCGTGCATGCGGCCGTAGCCGCCATGGCCCAGGGCCTTGGAGAGCGCAACTGGTGCTCAGGCAATCACTTCACGCTGGCCGATGTGGCGGTGGGTTGCGCGCTGGGCTACCTGGATTTCCGCTTCCCGGCGATTGACTGGCGTTCCGCCCATCCCAACCTGGCAAAGCACTACGAGAAGCTGGCGGCTCGCCAGAGCTTCATCGATACCAAGCCGCCTGGGGTCTGATCCAGGCTCGTACGAGCCTGGGGTGGCGGGCTTGCATCAAGCGGCGCCGGACAGGACAGGGCGCCGGTGGTCCGAACGGCGATGCAAGGCGGCGTAGAGCTCGCCCACGCGCTGGCCGATTTCCTCGACGCCCAACTGCCAGCGTTGTGCGATCTCCTTGTCCAGCAGGCCGTGAGAAAACAGGCTGAGCAAGTGCTGCTGCGCCACTGAGAGCCCGGCCTCAGTCGCCCGATGGTCGTGACAGGCCGCCACGCAATGCGCTTGGTGCAGCTCGCTGCGCGGCATGCCGAAGGCGTGCAGCAACTGGCGTGACAGGGCTGGTGAAATGCAAGCGCGCTGGGCTTGCAGCCCGGCGACGGCCTTGACCAGGCCGACCGCGTCACGCTCCAGGCAGTAGGCATGGGCGCCGCTGGCCAGCGCTGCAAACAGCTCCGGGTCGTCAACCATGGGTGTCAGCAGCAGCACACGGGGCAATGGCCGAGGCAGGCGCTGCAACAGCGCACGCGCTGGACCGTCCAGCAGACGCAGATCGCAGATCAGCAGATCCGGTGGTGCAGTCAGCAAGGCCTCAAGCGCGCCACGCCAATGCTCGCTGCTGCCGCTGCAGGTCCAGGTGCCTTCTTGCGCCGAAGTGTGGGCGCACAGAGCCTCGCGGCTTCGGAGCAGGGCTTGCCGATTGCGGCGCAGCAGATAGACGGAAGGCATCGAGGGGCAGCAGCAGAGAGCGGCCCATTGTCCCGGCTTGAAGGGACGCAGCAATCCCGCGAGCCAGGGCCCCCCAGTTCAAGGGGGGGGGGCAGCGTGCGGGCCGGGTCAGCGCAGATTGAAGCCGGTCTGCACCAGCGAGCCGCGCAGGTCTTCCAGCAGATGGGTCAGCGGCGACAGCTCCACATAGCGGGTCGTGACCTTGATGGCATAGGCGAAGAAGCGCGGCAGCTCTTCGGCGTAGGCGGGCTTGCCGTCGCGATGCTTGAGGCGGCAGAAGATGCCCAGGATCTTCAGGTGGCGCTGCAGGCCGCTCCACTCCAGCGCGCGCCAGAACTCGCCAAAGTCTGCGCCCAGGCCTTCGGGGTCCAGCAGGCCGGCCTTGCGCGCCTGCTCCCAGTAGCGGATGGCCCAGTCGAGCTCACGCTCTTCGTCCCAGCTGATGAAGGCGTCGCGCAGCAGCGAGGCGAGGTCGTAGGCAATCGGGCCGCGCACCGCGTCTTGGAAGTCTAGGACGCCGGGCAGGGGCTCGCAGACCATTAGATTGCGCACCATGTAGTCGCGGTGCATTGGCACCTGCGGCTGCTCCAGCATGCTGCGCACCAGGGCCTTGCAGCTGTGTTCCCACCAGGCTTGCTGGGTCTCGCTCCACTGTCGGCCGTACTCGCGCTGCACGCACCAGTCGACAAAGATCTGCAACTCGCGGCGGATGAACACTTCGTCGAAGGCCGGCAGGGCGCCGGCATCGCCGCGTGATTGCCACGTCACCAGGGCCTGCGTCGCGGCGCGCATCAGGCGGTCGGCGTCGGCCGGCTCGGCCTGTTTCAGCGCCTGCAGATAGGGCGTGTCGCCCAGGTCACTGAGCAGCGCGAAGCCTTGTGCTTCGTCCGCGGCCAGCACATCCGGTACATGCAGCGCGCAGCCGCGCATCATCTGCGCCACCGAAATGAAGGCGCGCAGGCTGTCGGGCTGTCCGGGCGCGTCCATCACGATCAGCGTGCTGCCATCACGGCGCTTCACGCGCAGATAGCGCCGTGCGCTGGCGTCGGCATTGGCGAGGGTCACCGTTTCGGGCAGCAGCTCGTGGCTGGCGCTCAAGCCATGCAGCCAGTTCTGGAAGCTTGTTTCGCGGGCGGCGTCGGGCCAGGCAATTGCGTTCATGCGAGGAGGGTGGGGTCAGGCGCCGGGACACGCGCTACGGTGGACTGCGCCTCGCGCAGTGCGGGGCCTCATGGATAATGAATTCTACAAACCGTCGGCATGGAGCCGGCGACCGTCCGAAGAAGACGCCCGTCGACGCCGTGCAACTGCCGCACTCCCCATCCTCACTCCCTGCGAAGTTCCGTCTGAGCCCGCTGCTGCTGGCGCTGGGCTTTTGTGCGCCCGCGCTTGGGCAGTCGACTGCGCCGGCCCTGAACCTGAAGCCCACGCGCCAGCTCGCGCCGCCATCGGCTGACGGGCCCGTGGCGAAGCCGGCGCTGGTGCTGCAAGCGCGGCGCATCCAGGGCCAGCTTGACCAGCAGGCCTTGGCCGAGGGCGAAGCGGAGTTGCGCTATGGCGAGTTGCTGCTGCGCGCCGAGCGCTTTAGCTACGACATGAGCAGTGACGCGGTGCAGGCCGAGGGCAATGTCGAGATCAGCCGCGACGGCAACCGGGTTCGCGGGCCCAGCCTGAGCCTGTTCGTGCAGCGCTTCGAGGGCGAGTTCCTGCAGCCCAGCTATTTCTTCTCTCAGACGGCGGCTGGAGGCAAGGCCAACAGCCTCAAGTTTCTGGGCGGCAAGAAGATGCGGGCCGAGGTGGCGACCTACAGCAGCTGCCCGGCTCCCGAAGGGGAAGCGGCCGAGCCGGCCTGGCAGCTCAGTGCCACCCGGCTGAACATGGATTTCGAGTCAGGCGAGGGCCTGGCCCAAGGCGCGGTGCTGCGTTTTCAGGGCGTGCCGATCCTGGCGGCGCCGGCACTGAGTTTCCCACTGGGCGGGCAGCGCAAGTCAGGCTGGCTGCCGCCCAACATCAGCCTGGACAGTCGCAGCGGATTCGAGTTTGGCCTGCCCTATTACTGGAACCTGGCGCCGCAGCGCGATGCGACGCTGACTCCCTTCATGATGACGCGGCGCGGCGCGGGCCTGGACAGCGAGTTCCGCTATCTGGAGCCGGCGCACCGCGGTGAAATCAATCTGGCCTTGCTGCCCCACGACCGTGTGGCCGGCCGCAGCCGCTGGGCCTTGAATCTGCAGAACCGCGGTGAGCTGGGGCGTGGTTGGGACTACCGGTTGGGTGCCGAGCGGGTCTCGGACGACGATTACTGGAAGGATCTGCCCAAGCGCATCGACAGCGCCACGCCGCGTCTGCTGGCCGGGCAGTTCCAGCTGGAGCGGCGCAGGGAGCTCAGCTGGGGCGAAGCCAAGCTCTATGCCCGCGTCCAGCATTGGCAGTTGCTGCAGGGGCTCGATCCCGCCAGCCGGTTGCTCTCCCCCTACCAGCGCTCGCCTCAGCTGGGGTTGCAGCTGAGCAGCCAGGGTGATGAGGGCGTGCTGGCCGGCTACCTGCCCTGGGGACGTCGCAGCCGTCTGGAAGGCAGCCTGGAGCTGGAATACAACCGTTTCGACCTGCCGAGCGAGGCGCTGGCGTCGCAGACGCAGACCGGCTCGCGCGTGCACCTGCTGGGCCATCTGAGCTTGCCGATGGGCGGTGCGGCCTGGTGGTTGATTCCCAAGCTGAACTTGAACGCAGCCAGCTATTCGCTCGACCGGCCGCTGGCTGATGGCCGCCGCTCGGCCTCGCGCAGCGTGCCGGGCTTCAGTCTGGATCATGGCTGGGTGTTTGAGCGAGAGAGCAGTCTGGGCGGCCGTGCCTTGCTGCAGACCCTGGAGCCGCGGCTGCTGTATGTGAACACGGCCTATCGCGATCAATCGGCGCTGCCCAACTTTGACGCGGCACCCAAGGATTTCAATTTCGACTCGATCTATGCAGAGAACCAGTTCTCGGGCGTGGACCGGGTCTCCGACGCGCACCAATTGGCGGTGGGTGCGACCTCACGCTGGCTCGATGCCAATCAGGGCGAAGAGCTGTTGCGTCTAGGTCTGGTGCAGCGCCTGCTGTTCAGCGACCAGCGCATCACGCCGGACGGCCAGCCGCTGACGCAGCGCGCATCGGACCTGCTGCTGCTGGGCGCAGCCCATCTGTCGCGCCAGTGGTGGCTGGAGGGCTCGCTGCAGTACAACGCCGAGACCAATAAGGCGACGCGTTCCGTGCTGCGTGCGCGTTTCTCGCCGGGCCCGCTGCGCACCGTCAGCACGGCCTACCGCTTGGCGCGTGGCCAGAGCGAGCAGCTGGAACTGGCCTGGCAGTGGCCGCTGTATGGTGTGGGTGCAGCAGATGCACCCCGTGCCAGTGCCAGCGCCTCGGGCGGCAGCTGCAAGGGTGCCTGGTACAGCGCTGGCCGCTTGCAGTACAGCCTGCGCGACAAGCGTTTTACCGATTCGGTGCTGGGCCTGGAATATGACGCCGGCTGCTGGATCGTCCGTGTCGGCGCCGAGCGGCAGTCGACCGGTCGCAGTGAAGCCAACACCCGGCTGCTGCTGCAACTGGAGTTGGTCGGGCTGTCCCGGCTGGGCTCGAATGCGCTCAAGGTCCTGAGGGACAATATCCCCGGCTACCGTCCGCTGAACTCGGAACGATCGAATCTTCTGAATGCCTCCTATGACTGATCTGCCTTTCCGTTCCCTGGTCTTGAGCGCCGCGCTTGCCGCCGCCTTGTCTGCTCCGCCGGCCGAGGCCCAACGCGCAGCCTCGACGGCGCGTCCGGTGGACCATATCGCCGCTGTCGTTAATCAGGATGTGGTCGCTGCGAGTGAAGTGCAGCAGCGCATCGAGCGCCTGCGCGAGGAGGTGCGCCGCCGGGGCGATGTGCTGGACATGGGTGCCTTGCGCAAGCAGGCGCTGGAGTCGCTGATCGAGGAGCGTGTGCTGGTGACCCATGCGCGCGAGTTCGGCACGCGTGTTGACGATGCCGAGCTGGACCGTGTGGTCGGCAATGTGGCGCAGCAAAACCGTCTGACGATGGATGAGCTGATGGAGCGCTTGAAAGCCGAGGGCATGGACTACCGACGCTTCCGCGAGAACCTGCGCGACCAGATCATGTCGGAGCGCGTGCGCGAGCGCGAAGTGCAGGGCCGCATCCGGGTGACCGACGGCGAGATCGACAAGTACCTTGAGGCTCAGCGCGCCAAGATCAGCGACAACCCGCAGCTGAACATTGCGCAGGTGCTGGTCAGCGTGCCTGAGGGCGCGAGCGAGTCCGTGCTGGCTGAGCGCCGGGCACGCGCTGAAGCGGCACTGGCCCGCATCAAGGCGGGTGAAGACTTTGCCAAGGTGGCTCGGGAGATTTCTGAAGACGGCAACAAGGCGGCGGGAGGCATGATCGGCCTGCGCCAGGCGGATCGTCTGCCTGACGAGTTCGTCAACGTCGTCCGTCCGCTCAAGGATGGCGAGGTGTCGCAGCAGCTGCTGCGCACCGGTGCCGGCTTCCACGTCATAAAGCTGGTGCAGCGCATCAGCCCGGCTGCGGCCGGCAAAGCCTCGCAGACCCGCGCACGGCACATCCTGCTGCGTCCCTCGGCCCAGCTGAGTGCTGAAGTGGCAGCGCGCCGCCTGGCCGAGTTCAAGCGTTCCATCGAAAGCGGCCGCGCCAGCTTCGAGGCCCTGGCCAAGGAGAACTCCGAGGACGGCAGCGCGCCCGATGGCGGTGAGCTGGGCTGGACCTCGCCAGGCGGCTTCGTGCCAGAGTTCGAGGAAGCCATGAATGCCCTGCCGATCAACGGCATGTCCGGCCCGGTGGTCTCGCGCTTCGGTGTGCACCTGATCCAGGTGCTGGAGCGCCGCGAGGTCGATGTTGATCCCAAGCAGTTGCGCGAGCAGGCCCGCAACGCGCTGCGTGAAGGCAAGTACGAAGAGGCCTATCAGGAGTGGGTCAAGGAGTTGCGCGCGCGCGCTTTTGTCGAGTTGCGCGAAGCGCCGTGAGCGTCTGATGTCTGCTGCTCCTGCCGCACACCGCGCCCGCAAGCGCTTTGGCCAACATTTCCTGACTGACGGCGCCATCATCGGCGCCATCATCGATGCCATCGATCCGCACGAGGGCGAGCTGGTGGTCGAGATCGGGCCGGGCCTGGGCGCGATGACGCTGCCGCTGCTGGAACGCATTCCGCAGCTGACCGTGATCGAGCTCGACCGCGACCTGGCCGCCCGACTGCGCCAGCGCAAGGGGCTGACGGTCATCGAGTCTGATGTGCTGAAGGTCGACTTCGCCGTTCTGGCGGCCGAGCGCGGCCAGAAGCTGCGGGTGGTCGGCAATCTGCCCTACAACATCTCCACGCCCATCCTGTTCCACCTGCTGGGCTTCGTCGATCACGTGGTCGACCAGCACTTCATGCTGCAAAAGGAAGTGGTCGACCGCATGGCGGCCGCGCCGGGCAACAAGGACTACGGCCGCCTGTCGGTGATGCTGCAGTGGCGCTATCAGGTCGAGTCGGTGCTGGATGTGCCGCCCGAGGCCTTCGATCCACCGCCGCGCGTCGATTCGGCCGTGGTGCGCATGCAGCCGTTCGCGGAGCCACCGGCCTTGGATGCAGCCCTGCTGGGCGAGATGGTGGCCTCGGCTTTTTCGCAGCGTCGCAAGCTGCTGCGCCACAGCCTCGGCAAGTGGCTGGAGGCGCGCGGCTTCAGCGGCCATTTCGACCTGCAGCGGCGTGCCGAGGAGGTGCCGGTGTCCGAGTACGTCGCGCTGGCGCAGGCGCTGTAGCTACTGCGTCAAGCTCAGTCCTGAAACGAAAAGGAGGCCCCTCTGGGCCTCCTTTGACTTGCGCAGTGCTGTCGCTAACTCGTCAGGCGGCGTTGAGCCACATCGAGGTATCGAAGGCGCTGCTCATCATCGGCATGTTCATGCCGAAGTTTGCATTCGCTGCTGCCTTGCTGCTGCTCTTCGCAGCTGGCTTCTCAGCAACCGGGGCCACCTCAGCAGCCCGCTCCCATGACCCGTTTTCTTGGGAGCGGGCTACTGAAAAGAATAGAAGCACCTGAACTGGACTTTGCGATCAGCCCAGTAGTCAGCCGCATCGCGGAACACATCAAGCAACTGCTCGCGCGCCTCGCGGTCAAAGCGCAGGTTGTCAGGCAACTGCTCCAGCACCACCACGAAGCCCGGCTGAGCGCCCGACTTGTGCACCAGGTCGGTCATGCAGTCATGCAGCGCATCCAGGTTCTTGCCAAAGTGAGCAGGGAAGAGGAAGGACTGGGCAATGTCTTCCAGTACATCCTGCTTCGACTGTGCCGAGCTCAGATTGGCGTACAGGAAATGATGCCCTGCCTCCTGGGCTGCCTGCATCAGGTCCTCAACGCGGTAGGCCCGGATGGCCTGCACGATATTGGGACGGACGTTCTGCAAAAGCATGGTCGCGATCCTCCTATATAGTCTCTAGAACTCTTGGCCGCCGACTCACTGCACGACGCGCTTGAAGCTCGCGTAATGATCGTCGGTGAAAAAACAAGCCTCAGGTTGGGTCGGAGGTATCCCGCCGCAGACCAGTCGCCTCGCGCCGCGGTTGGAAGCGCGGGGCGTCTTGACGGTGTATTCGCGGTAATAGCCCCTGGCCTTGATTGGCAGCAGACGTTCGCGGTTGCGGAAAACGCTGCCGTCCTTGTCGTAGGGGAAAGGTCCCCCGGAAAGGATCAGGCTGTGCGTGGTCTGGGCTTCGCGCGGCAGTGCTGCCAAGGCCACCGTGTCCTGTACCGTCACCGATTCCTTGGCTTCCACCGAAGCGCCGGACCCCAATGCTGCAATCAACAAGACTGCAGAACCGAGGCGACGCAAGGATGGCCACTTGGGTGACCGATCGAGCAAAAACACGGGTTTACCCTGAACTATGAAAGCAAGATGGTACCGAATGAGACCGGAAATCTCAAGCGGCCTCTTGCAAGAGAGGGCTTGAAAACTGACTAGTTAGTGTGCGCACACAGTCGTTTATGACGTTGCTACGTATGGCTCAGGGGCCATCATTTCCGGTCGGTAAGCCTCTACAAACTTTTGTAAATGTCTTGGCTTCAGGCAGGTTCAGGCACTGTTTTGGTGCGGTGTGAATACCGAATCCCACGACGAGTGAGGTCACTCGCGTGGGATGGCGGTCGGGCTTTCAGTAGCGCGCGGCGTTCGCGTCAGCCACGGTGAGCGCGGTCATGTTGACGATGCGGCGAACCGTGGCCGAAGGCGTCAGTACATGCACTGGCTTGGCGGCGCCCAGCAGCACCGGGCCGATCGCGATGCCGCCGCCGGCCGCGGTCTTGAGCAGGTTGTAGCTGATGTTGGCGGCGTCGATATTGGGCAGCACCAGCAGATTGGCCTCGCCGCTGAGCGTGCAGCGCGGCATGGCCACCGCGCGGCTGGCTGGATCGAGCGCCACATCACCGTGCATTTCGCCATCCACCTCCAGCCAGGGCGCTTGCTCGCGCAGCAGGGCCAGGGTCTGGCGCATCTTCAGCGCGCTGGGGTGGTCGCTGGTGCCGAAGTTGGAATGCGAAAGCAAGGCCACCTTGGGCTGAATGCCGAATCGCACCATCTCCTCGGCGGCCATCACGGTGATCTCGGCCAGTTGCTCGGGCGTGGGGTCGTAGTTGACGTGGGTGTCGACCAGAAACACCTGGCGGCCCGGCAGCATCAGACCGTTCATGCAGGCATAGACGGGCACGTCCTGTGGGGTGCGCGGGCAGCCGCCTTCGTGCTTGCCGATCACCTGATCGATGTAGTGCAGGTGGTTGGCGGTGGTGCCCCAAGTGCCGCAGAGCATGCCGTCGACCTCGCCTTTGTGCAGCAGCATGGCGCCGATCAGGGTCAGGCGGCGGCGCATTTCGATCTTGGCCACCTGCACCGTCACGCCCTTGCGCTCGGTCATCTGGTGGTAGGTCTGCCAGAAGTCGCGGTAGCGGTGGTCATTCTCGACGTTGACGACGTCGTAATCGCGGCCTTCTTGCAGGCGCAGGCCGAAACGCTCGCAACGTTCGGCAATCACGGCCGGGCGGCCGATCAGGGTGGGGCGGGCCAGACCCTCGTCCACCACCACTTGCACGGCGCGCAAGATGCGTTCTTCTTCGCCTTCGGCATAGGCCACGCGTTTGTTCGCCGCCCGCTTGGCCACATTGAAGATGGGCTTCATGGTCGTGCCCGAGGCGTAGACAAAGCTCTGCAGCTTCTCCCGGTACGCGTCCATGTCAGCGATGGGGCGCGAGGCCACACCCGAGGCTTGAGCCGCCAGCGCCACCGCCGGCGCAATCTTCATCATCAGGCGCGGGTCGAAGGGCTTGGGGATCAGGTATTCCGGGCCAAAGCTCAGATTGGCGCCGGCATAGGCTGCCGCCACAACTTCGCTCTGCTCGGCCTGGGCCAGTTCGGCAATCGCGCGCACCGCGGCGATTTCCATCTCGTCATTGATGGTGACAGCGCCGCAGTCCAGGGCGCCGCGGAAGATGTAGGGGAAGCACAGGACGTTGTTGACCTGGTTCGGGTAGTCGGTGCGGCCGGTGGCCATGATGGCGTCGTCACGCACCGCCTTCACTTCCTCGGGCAGGATCTCGGGCGTCGGATTGGCCAGGGCGAAGATCATGGGCCGCGCTGCCATCTTGGCGACCATGGCAGGCTTGAGCACACCGCCGGCCGACAGGCCCAGGAAAATGTCCGCGCCTTCGATGGCGTCGCTGAGGCTGCGCTTGTCGGTCTTTTGCGCGAAGCCGGCTTTGTCCGGGTCCATCAGTTCCACGCGGCCCTCGTACACCAGGCCGGCCAGGTCGGTCACCCAGATGTTTTCCTTGGGCAGACCGAGCTTGACCAGCAAGCCCAGGCAGGCCAGGGCGGCCGCACCGGCGCCCGAGGTCACCAGCTTGACGCTCTTGATGTCCTTGCCCAGCACCTTGAGGCCGTTCAGGAAGGCCGCACCCACCACGATGGCGGTGCCGTGCTGGTCGTCGTGGAAGACCGGAATCTTCATGCGCTCGCGCAGCTTGCGCTCGACATAGAAGCAATCCGGCGCTTTGATGTCTTCGAGGTTGATACCGCCAAAGGTAGGCTCCAGCGCGGCGATCACGTCGACCAGCTTGTCGAGGTCGTTCTCCTGGATTTCCAGGTCGAAGACGTCGATGCCTGCGAACTTCTTGAACAGCACGCCCTTGCCTTCCATGACCGGCTTGGAGGCCAGCGGGCCAATATCACCCAGGCCCAGCACCGCCGTGCCGTTGGTGACCACGGCCACCAGATTGCCGCGCGAGGTGTAGCGGTAGGCATTGGCCGGATCGGCCACGATCTCTTCACAGGCCGCGGCCACGCCGGGCGAATAGGCCAGCGCCAGATCGCGTTGGTTGACCAGTTGCTTGGTCGGTGTGACAGCGATCTTCCCCGGCGTCGGGAACTCGTGGTATTCCAGCGCAGCTTGACGCAGCTGGGCGCGTTTTTGTTCGGACGTTGGCATGTCGTGGTCTCGATCCTGGCCGCTAGGGACGGGCGATTGTAGGAGTGCGGAACTGGCAGACAGCTGTCAGGGCCATCGCCTTGCTGGGCTGCAGTTTGCGTCATCCACGCGGGTGCGGCGGTACGCGTAACTGCGCATCACGACAGCTTGCCAGCCCCCGATACTGCGCGCACTGACACCATGATGGACAACAACAAGCTCGACCCCGCCAAAGGCTTCACCCCCGCCGCCTCTCAGCTGCATTGGCGCCGCTGGCGGCGGCCGCTGCTGTGGGGCGCGCTGGTCAGCTTGCTGCTGGTGGCGCAATCGCTGCTGGTCGGCCTGACGCTCAGCTACGAGGCCGCTCGCGCGCAGGAACAGGTTGAGCAGGCCGTCACCGAAGTCGCGGCCCGTGCCAAGCAGCTGGGTGGGCGCGAACTGCAAGGCCTGCAGTCCCTGCTGTGGGAGTCGGCCCAGGCGCCGCGCTGGCATGCCGATGCCTCGGAGCTGCTGCGGCGCGCTCGCAGCCTGTTACGCATCGAGTATCGCGATGCCAGCCGCCATGTGGTCGCGGCCGAAGACTCACCCTATGCGCCGCCGCTGTTCAGCCAGATCAGCCGCGAGCAGATGCAGCTGGAAACAGAGCTGGCCTGCGTGGCGGCGCTGCGCCAGGGCGCGCAGCTCTACTCGCGCAGCTACTTCGTGCCGCTGGCTGGCGGCGAAGGTCTGGAGGTGGTGGATCTGTGCATGCCACGCCTGCGCGCTGGCGAGGTCGAGTCCTTCATCGTTGCCACCATTGGATTGCGCCAGCTGCTTGAAGACGCGGTGCCGGCCGAGCTGGCGCGCGGCCACGAGCTGTCTTTCGTCGAAGGCGATGGCACCCGGCTGGCCCGCACCGGCCTCACACGCGGTGCCGGCTTCTACGTGGCTGAGCGCCTGGTCGACCTGCCGGGCCTGACGCTGCAACTGCGCGGTAACAGCGCGGCCGGTCAACCCCAGCTGATTCCCAACCTGGCGACTGCCCTGGTGATGGGTTTGTCGCTGGCGCTGTTCGCCGTGGTGCTGCTGCTGGCGCGCGATGTGCGCCGGCGCGCCCATGCCGAAGCCGCGCTGGCCGAGGCGCTGGCCTTCCGGCAGGCGATGGAGAACTCGCTGATCACCGGCCTGCGCGCGCGCGACATGGACGGCAACATCACCTACGTGAACCCGGCCTTCTGCACCATCGTCGGCTTCACGCCCGACGAGCTGCTGGCGCAGCCCATCCCGCCCTATTGGCCGCCCGAGTTCGTTGCCGAATACCAGCGCCGCCATGCTGAGCGCCGCCAGCGCCGCGACCTGGCGCCCGAGCAGCGCCAGGGCTTCGAGACGGTGTTCATGCGCCGCAACGGCGAGCGCTTCCCGGTGCTGATCTTCGAAGCGCCGCTGAAGAATGCCCAGGGCGAACAGACCGGCTGGATGAGCGCGGTGCTGGATGTCTCGGCGCAGCGCCGCGTCGAGGAACTCTCGCGCCAGCAGCAGGACCGCCTGCAGGCCACCGCCCGCCTGGCTACAGTGGGCGAGATGGCCTCCTTGCTGAGCCATGAGCTGAACCAGCCGCTGTCGGCCATC
Source organism: Roseateles sp. (assembly GCF_044373315.1). Lineage (GTDB taxonomy): Bacteria > Pseudomonadota > Gammaproteobacteria > Burkholderiales > Burkholderiaceae_C > JACDQM01. The sequence goes on from NZ_JBILQK010000052.1 coordinate 22,978, forward strand.
GCCAGCTACGCCACTGCCTCGTTGAACCTGGTCACGCGCGAGGCCAACGATCCGCAGACCCCGGCCATGGTGCGCCAGGCCCTGACCCGCATCGCCGAGCAGGCCGAGCGCGCCGGCCGCGTGATCAAGAGCGTGCACGACTTCGTGCGCCGGCGCGATCAGGCGCGCGAGGTGATCGGCATCGACCAGCTGTTCGATGCCGTTCTGCCCCTGGTTCGCCTGCAGGCGCGCAAGAGCGGCGCGCGCATCGATGTGGAGCTGCCCCAGCCGGCGCCGCGCGTGCGCTGCGACCGCACCATGGTCGAGCAGGTGCTGCTGAACCTCAGCCGCAACGCCATCCAGGCCATGGAGCCCGCTACGCCGCTGGCCGAGCGTGTGCTGACGCTGCGCGTCACGCAGGCCTCGCCGCGCTGGGTCAGCATCGCGGTGATCGATCGCGGCCCGGGCATCGCGCCCGGCGTGGCCAAGCAGCTTTTCACCCCTTTCTTCACCACCCGAAGCGAAGGCATGGGCTTGGGCCTGAGCCTGTGCCGCACCGTGATCGAACAGCATGGCGGCGCGATGGATTTCGAGAGCCGCAGCGAAGCCGGCCCGCAGGGCGGCACCGGTACTGAATTCCGCTTCACGCTGCCGTCCGATAGCATGGCCGCCGAGGAGAGCCGATGAACCGCCACCCGCTGCCCATGGTCTATCTGGCCGACGACGAAGAGGTCGTGCGTGATGCACTGGCCTGGCTGCTGCGCTCGCGCCGCCTCTTGTCCGAGGGCTTCGCCAGCGCCGAAGATTTCGAGGCCATGCTGGATGCGCGCCCCGGCCGCGGCGCCGACTGGCCTGATGCGCCGGCCTGCCTGCTGCTGGACGTGCGCATGCCCGGCATGAGCGGCCTGGCCCTGTTCGAGCGCCTGCAGGAGCGCGGCCTGGGCGACTCGCTGCCGGTGATCTTCCTGACCGGCCACGGCGATGTGCCCACTGCCGTCTCGGCCGTCAAGCGCGGCGCCTTTGATTTCGTCGAGAAGCCGTTCTCCGACAACGCGCTGGTCGACCGTGTCGAGCAGGCGCTGCAGATCAGCGAGCGCGCCATCGAAGCGCGCCAGCAGCTCGGCCAGCGCGCTCAGCGCATGGCAGAGTTGACCGACCGCGAGCGCGAGGTGATGAACCTTGTGATCCAGGGCCTGGCCAACAAGCTGATCGCCGACCAGTTGAACATCAGCGTGCGCACGGTGGAAGTGCACCGCGCGCGCGTGTTCGAGAAGATGAACGTCAAGTCGGCGGTGGAGCTGTCCAATCTGCTGCGCGACGGCTGACCGCCAGCGGGTCAGTCACCTAGCTCGATCACGCCGGCCAGCGGCGCATCCTCCAGCGCTGCGGGCAGTGCATAGTCTGCTAGCACCCAGGCCCGAGTCTCGTCTTCAGCCGCGTCCAGCAGCAGCTCACTCAGCACGCGGGCCGAGCGGCCATCCAGCGCCGCATAGGGCACATCCAGCAGCGTCAGCTGTGCGCCGCTGGCCGCAGCGCCCACCAGGCCCAGCTTTCGCCGGCTGCCGGCCGACAGCATGAACAGCGGCTTGTCCAGATGCTCGGCCAGCGCGAAGGCCTCGATCAGCGCCGCCTGCAGCGCATCGGTCCAGCGTCCTGATGCTGCGCCGCGCCGCTCATCCAGCCATGCGCGCGCCACCATCTGGTCATGCGCGGCATCGGCCGGCTGTTCGTGCCACAGGCTCAACGTGGCGTTCTCTGCGATCAGCGCCAGCAGCGCTGTCTTGCCGCGGCCCTCGCCGCCGTGCACCAGCGTCAGGCCGGGGCGCAGCGTGAAGCTCAGTGGGGCGTCCTGCCCCGGGCAGGGCAGATCGCGGGCCTCGAACAGCACAGCGCTGGTGCCAGGTCTTGCCGTTGTCATGCGCTGAGCTCTTCTGCTTCGCTCAGCCCGAACAGCGCCGCCGCCCGCTCGCGCGCCTTGGCCGGCACGCTGCCGGCCAGCGCCACAGCGGCGCGCTGCTGGCCGCCCTGCATCGCGGCAAAGGCTGATTGCACCTGGGCTGGTTTCACCGCCTGCAGCTGCGCCAACCAGTCCTGCGTGTCGCGCAGGCGGTCGAACGTGAACAGGTCTTGCGCCGCCGCCTCCAGCCGCCGGGCCGGCTGTTCCAGCCCGCGCAGCGCGCGCACCGCCAGCTGGCGCCGCGCGCGTTCCAGAGCCACGCGGTCAGCCTCAACGCCACCCTCAGCATGGCGCTGCAGCAGTGCATGCACGGCATCCAGCAGCTCCACCGCCTGCTCGGGCGCGGTGGCGGCATCGATCACGAATTGCCCGCCATGCGGCCAGATGTCAGCCGCGCAACCAGCCTGATAGGCCAGGCCGCGGCGCTCGCGGATCTCGTCCAGCAGCGGTGAGCTCATGCCCTCGCCCAGCATCGCGGCGGCCAGCACATGCGGCATCGTGGCGGCCTCGCCCGCAGCCAGTGCCGGCGCCGGAAAGCCCAGCACCAGCTGGGTCTGCCCGCTGCCGGCCAGGCGGCGCGCCTTCAGCCCGCCTTGCCAGCTCGGCAGGTCCACCGCATTGGGTGCACCGGCGGGCATGGCGCCGAAGCCGGTGTCCTGCTCCAGCTGGCGCAGCAGCGCGGCAAACATCGTCTCGTCCACCGGCCCGGCTGCCGCGATCACCACATTGCGCGCCGTGTACTGGCGCTGCACATATGCCAAGAGGTCTTCGCGCTTGAAGCGCCGGATATTGGCGCGCGTGCCGATGATGGGCCGCCCGGCAGGGTGGCGCGCGCCATAGCAGGCGGCATCGAACAAGCGAAAAGCCAGCGCACCGGGGTCGTCTTCGTACTCGGCGTATTCCTGCTCGATCACACGCAGCTCGCGCGCCAGCTCTTCTTGCGGAAAACTGGGGTTCAGCACGATGTCGGCCAGCAGCGTCACAAAGGCCGGCAGGTCGGCGGGCAGGCCTTCGATGTGGAAGGCGGTGTGGTCCTTGTCGGTATGCGCGTTCACCTCGGCGCCCAGGGCTTCGGCTTCCAGATTGATGCGCTGGCAATCGCGCGTGGCCGTGCCCTTGAAGGCCATGTGCTCCACCACATGGCTGATGCCGTTCAGCCGCGCGAGGTGCTCATGCAGGCTGCCGGTACGCACGAACACGCTCAGGGAAATGGTGGCGCGCCAGGGCATGGGGATGGCAACGAGGCGCAGGCCGTTGGACAGGGTGGCAAGCAGCGGTGCGGGGGCAGAGGCAGTGGTTTCCAAGGCGGGGGAGCGGTCGGTTTGGGCTGAGGGAACAAGGGTTTGCTAGTGTCGCCGTTCCGGCCTGAGCCTGCAGCCGCAAGGCGACAATGCCGCCATGGCACAAGGCAAGCGAATCTCGGCAGACATCGGCGGCGACGCCCTCCAGACCATCCAGCAGCTCGGCGCTGCCGCCAAGGCCTCCCGGCAGCAGGCCGGCGAAGGTCAGGCTGCTGCTGCTGCTCGCCTGGGCGTGCATGTGCAGACCATCGGCCGCATCGAAGCCGGCGAGCCCGGCGTGGCCATCGGCCATGTGATGGGCCTGCTGGCGCTTTACGGCCTGTCGGTGCGCATCGAGCCGCTGGCTCCGGCGGCGGCCCCAGCTTCTGAAACAGCCCAAACCGGTTCGCCGGCCTGACTGCGGCGTGATCTGCAGGCGCTGTCGACCCGATGACGATCACGACAACGATGCCGCCCGCGCTGGCCCAGCGCCTGGCCCAAGCCATCGAGACGCCCCGGCTGCTGCTCGAACCCATGAGCGAGCAACATGCTTCGGCCTTCTTCGGGCCGCTGCAAAGCGACGAGGCGCTGTACCGCTGGATCTCGATGGATCGGCCCAAAAGCCTTGAGGCCTTGCGCACCCATTGGCGGCGCATCGAGCAGAGCGGCCGCATCTCGCCCTGTCAAGGTTTTGCCTGGCCGGCCTGGGCGCTGCGCCGCAAGGCCGATGGTCAGTACCTCGGACGCGTCGATGCCGAAATCACCCCGGGCCTGGAAGCCAGCAACTTCGGCTACTACCTCTTCAGCCCGCACTGGGGCCAGGGCTACGCCAGCGAAGCCGCGCGGGCCGCTACCCAGGCGCTGGCGCAGCGCGGCGTGCAGCGCTTGGTGGCCACCGTGACGGTGGGCAACGGGGCCTCGGCGCGGGTGTTGCAGAAGGCAGGCTTTGCGTTCACGCGCATCCTGCCGGGCAATGACTGCGTTGGCGGCGTGGCGGTGGATGATGAGGAGTACGTCAAGGAGCTTGCGAGTGAGGGTCCCTAGCGTCATCAGATTCATGGAGGCCGTGGCGGCCGTCTGACCGGCGGGCGGCGGAAACGGCGGCAATAGAGAGATGTTCCGCTATCGTCGGGCCATCGATCGCCACCAGCGCCGCAAACCTCTATGTCTCAGCGCCTTGCCTCCTGCAGTTGCGGTCAGCTCACAGCTCAGGTTGTCGGTGACCCGGTGCGTGTTTCCATCTGCCACTGCCTGGCCTGCCAGCGCAGAACCGGCAGCCCCTTCGGCCAGCAGGCCCGCTTCCGCCGTGAGAACGTGGTGATATCAGGCGGCTCGTCCGAATATGTGCGCATCGGTGATGAAGGCTCCCGCATTCGCTTCCACTTCTGCCCCCACTGCGGCGCGACGGTCTACTACGAGCCTGAGGGCTTGGACGATGACTACCTCGCCATCCCCATCGGCGCCTTCGCTGATCCGAGCTTCCCGGCGCCGAGCGTATCGGTCTACGAGGAGCGGATGCATGGCTGGGTGGTGGTTCCGGAGGGGGTGGAGCACATTCCTTAGGGGGGCGGCGTTGATGTCGGGGAGTCGATTGGCTGGTGACGGCCAGGAACGATCATCAGCGACTGCCCGCTTCAGGGCGTCGCGGCGGCCTCGATCGCGGATGTAGCACGTTTGCTATACATTCCACCCATGCGCTCCGCCACCTTTCCTCCGATCCGCGTCGAGCCCGAGGTTAGGGCCGAAGTCGAGGCCGTCTTGCGCGAAGGCGAGTCGCTGACGCAGTTCATAGAGGAGGCGGTCGTCTCGGCCGCAGCT
>NZ_JBILQK010000135.1:0-6801 GCF_044373315.1 Roseateles sp.
CTGAGCGCCAATACGAATGCCGGCATCGGCGACGAGCGCGTCGCCTGGATTGCACCGATCGGCACCGGCACCTCCTTCGGCCGCTCGGTATGCATCGCACCGGATGGCAAGCTTTGGGTGGGCATCTGGAATCAGGCGCGCTATTACCGCGTTGACCCCGCCAATGGTGCGACGCTGCCGATCGGGCCGTCCAACCTGCCCTACGTGCAATTGACCGGCTGGGCGCCGTATGGCTGCACTGTGGACAGGAACGGCATCCTCTGGAGCGCCAACCTGCAGTACTCCGGCCTCGGCCGGGTCGACACGAACACCGGCGCGTTCACCAAGATCGACAGCCCTTACGGGTCCTACAACTACGGCATCGCGCAAGGCAACAGCAAGATCTATCAAGCACCGTATGCAGGAGGCTATGGCTGGGCTGTCTACGATCCTGCCGCCGCTGGGAGCTGGGATCGCAGCCCGCATAGCTACAGCGGCGCCGGCATCGCGATCGATGGGGCCGGAGACATCATCTCCACCGACTATTCCGGCGTCCGAAAGTACCGGGCGTCCGACAAGGCCCTTCTGTGGAGTGCCAGCGAGAGCGGAACGACCTATGGCGTCATGATCGACGGCAATAACGACGTCTGGGTGATGAACCTGAGCTTCAACACCACGACCAAGTACGACGGCGTGACAGGCGAGAAGATTGGCACGCTGTCCACGGGCGCCTATCCCTATGTGTATACCGACGGATCCGGACTGACCACCAAGAATCAGACCGTCAACAAGCTGGGAACCTGGACGGTCGTCTTTGACAGTGGCGCCGCAGGCACGCAATGGGGAAAGATCAGCTGGAATGATTTGATCCCCACAGGCGCGAACATCGAGGTGCTCGCCCGCGCATCCGACAACCAGGCGGCCCTGGACCTCCAGACCTACCAGCCGGTTGCCAAGAACGTGAGCTTCAACGCGGCGGGGCGCTATGTTCAGGTTCGGACCCGACTGCAGATGAACGCAGGCAACGAGTCTCCGTTCCTCTACGACCTCACGATCAACAGCGCGGTCACCACGTGCGACATCGATGGCGATGGCGACGTTGACTCCGTTGACGTGGGCCTGATTCGGGCATCGATCGGGCAGCCCCCATCTCCCGGCGACGCACGGGACGCGAACGGCGACGGGAAGATCACCATCAACGATGCGCGTGCTTGTGCCCTGAAGTGCACACGCCCAAGTTGCGCAACGCAATGAGCCACATCGACTCTTCCAACTGAAAGGCATCGCAATGAAGAAAACTCTTGCATCGATAGCACTCGCCTGCGCGGCGCTGAGCTCGGCCCTTCCTTCCCAGGCAGCCATCGTGGTCAGCTTGGTTCCCAGCGCCACCCACATCAACGTGGGTGATACGGTGACGGTCGCCGTCAACATCAGCGGCCTCGGTGGCGAGATCGCCTCAGGCTACGACCTGAAGCTCTTGTTTGCGCCAAGCGTACTCGCCGCGGGATCAATCACCCTGTTTCTGGCTGAATTCGGTGGTCTAGCGAACACGTCCACGAGTGCAAGCTTCGGCACAGGTTTTGTGGCTGCAAACCTCGTGTCCCTCCTTGACGATCCCGCCTTGTCGGCTGATCAGTCAGACGTCTTCACGCTTCTGTCCCTGAGCTTCAACGGCCTCGCCGATGGCACTTCGTCGCTCTCCTTCGGGCTGGATCCGGACTATGAGCGCAACGTCGTCGGGCTTGACGCGGCAACGCTCGATGCAGCCTTCGGCTCGATTTGCATTGAAGTCGGCAACGGCCAATGCACCGTGCCAGAACCCTCGACCTACGCCTTGCTGGGTGTGGCATTGGCGGGCATGCTGGTACCCACGGTGCGCCGCAGCAGGAGACAGGCTCGCAAAGCGTGAACCTCGGCGCCCTCATCAGAAAGCGGCTGGCCGCAGCATGACCCCTGACGAAGAAACCCCCGAAAGGCAAACGCTTTTCGGGGGTTCTGTCTGGTGGGCGGTGCAGGGTTCGAACCTGCGACCCCTGCCGTGTGAACGCGGTTTTGTGGCCTTTTCGGTCATTTCCCGGAACTCCCCGGACGTGCCCGGAAACTCCCGATTAACCAATCAAATCAATAAGTTAGCCGATGGTCAAGTGTGATCGAGTCACCCGCTCGCACCCGCTTGAAAACGGAGCAACCCGTGCGTGAGTGGCGCAAATTTGGCGCAAATTTTGGCCTCTGGTGACCGCAAAACTTGCGACCTCTACCCTCGCTGCCATCCAAGCAAACTGATGATGCCAGAGTCGATGGAGGCCATCCAGGGAATGTCGGCACGGCCATGTGATGGGTCAGCGCCTAGACCCAGCGCAGCGTTTCGGGGCGCCATGTGACCGTTGCCTGACTGCCTGCTGCGGCGACTTGGGTCGGTGGCCAAAGCAGGTCGTTCAGCAGCGCCACCGTGTCGCCCAAGCTGGCGGCTTCAATGCGGTTCTTGTTGAGGAAGGCCTGCCATTGGCGTAGCTTGGCAGCGTCCTCGCTGAACCCCTTGGTCAGCGCAAGCGGACGCTCGGTGGGCCGCGCGGTCTGGCGGCGGGCAAAGGTGGCGGCGATGGCGGCGGCCAACGTGCCACCGTCCAGCTTCGTACGACGGGCAATGACGGCCAGGTCGAAAAAGTCCTTCATGCGGCTGTTCGCTTGCCCCAGCATCACCATGGCCTGGTACTTCTCGGCGATCACGGTGTAGACCGGATAGACGCGCAGCACCGGGGCAGGAAAGTCGCCCAGCAAGGTCGGGTAGGCCACCGTTTGCGGCCCTGGCGTCACGGCGTCGCCGAAGCCCACGTCGATCTGTAGAGCGCATCGTGCGGAGCCGATGCGTGCCGTCAGCGTGATGCGCGTACCACCGTAGGTGTTGTCCTCACGAATGGCCTCAGCCTTCACGGAGTCGAGATCGAACACGATGGCATCGCCCAAGTCCATGCGGGCAATGTCGCGGAATGTGGCGATCAGGTTCGCTTCATCATCAGGACCGAAGCCTAGCAAGTCAGCGTCCCGGGTCGGCCGGTGCGGCGTGTCGTACCAGAGAGCGAAGAGCAGTGCGCCCTTGAGCAGAAACCGGTCGGCATGGGGTGAGGCGCTCACGCGAGCCAGCAGGCGCTCCATGCCGAAGCGGTTGAGCAGCAAGCTGTAGTCGTCTCCGCGTTGCTTGGCGAGGGTCAGCAAGCGAGCCAGGACCGACGCAGACAAGTTGCCGCTCATTGCACCAGAGCCTCCAGATAGGGCTGCATGACCCTCTCGACCCGGTTGATCTTGGCGAAGTGGCTCAGGTCGGCCATGGTGACTTTGCGGCTGTGCCAAGCGTCTTTGAGTGCCTCCAGCGCCACATCCAGTCCGATCTTGTGGCGGAACTTGAAGCAGTCGGTCACGGTCTTGGCGGCGCTGTACACGCGGATGGCGGCGCCATGATCGGTCACGGTCTGGATGCCGTCGCTGTAGGCGACGCCGCGCAGGCGCGCAATGCGCAGCTTGGGATAGCTCAGTACTGGGGTCTGACTGCCTTCAGGCAGCGCGATCCAAACGTCGTGCGGCAGTTGTGTGCCGATCTCATGGAGTTGCAGCGCGCTCAACAGGCACAGCACACCCTTGGGCACGCGCTTGCAGACCTCGATCAGGGTCTGATGCTCGGTGATGTCGGCATCGGGCAGCCCATACAGTCCACGGGCGATGCGTTGCAGCTTGCCCAGCTGGTGCAAGCGAATCAGCAACTGCGGTGACAAGCCCTGCGCGCGGACATCCTCCGCCCGCAGCACGCGCCGGTGCCGGGCCAGTTCGAGGATGTGGTCAGACTGGTTCACGAGGAAGAGTTTAATATACTCATTACATTTCATCAAGTGATGTGATTTTCAAACAATTGGAATGAAGCCACAAAGGTCACCGGCCAGATGCCTTTTGCAAGGCCTGCTGAGTCGCAAAAGCTGCGACCGTTGCGCGGTCTGGTGCCCCGTACTCGATCAGTTTCAAGGGAGTTCGAGCCAGCCACAGCGAATGCTCCAACAGCGAGCGGTCGGGGAAGTGGGCCAGCCCGACCTGCAGTTGAAAGGCCAGGTCATTGAGCGATCCCAACACGCGCCGATTAGCAGTCTTGGCGATGACCACATCTCGTATGGCGTCGCGTTCAACGATCGCTGCATAGGCTTGCGCTTGCTTCTCGGAGGCGAACGGCCCCTTGGGGTCGGTCTTGCCGTTGACGATGACGCGCCACGGTGCGCGATAGCGAATGGATGCCATGTTTTTCTCCTTCGAGTCGTTGAACAAGTGACTCGGGAGCCAGTGGCGCAAATTTGGCGCAAACGCACCAATAGGCCAGCCAAACGGGCATTTCCGGGGGGTTCCGGGAGCGGTCAGGGAGACCGCGATACAAAGCAAAAAGCCTTGTAGATCAATGACCTACAAGGCTTATGCGTTTTTGGTGGGCGGTGCAGGGTTCGAACCTGCGACCCCTGCCGTGTGAAGGCGACGTCTGCGACAAACGAGACACAAGCGTACGACAACTCAGCACAGTGTCAAGAGCATCGCAGCGCGCAATCGGTCTACGACTATTGAATTTAGGTTAGTAATCACTGACAATCTCTTTGGTCCGCTGCATAGATGCACCGAGGCAGGCGCCGGCGTAGCACTCACAGCTCGCGTCTAAGGCGTTAACTGGTACGCACAAGCCCAACTGAAGAAACAGGCCGCAGGCAGATTAGTCAGCGCACTTCGATGTCGATGGGCTCGCCGACTTCGACTGCATGGACTGCAGGCACTGGTGCTTCATGCGACCACTAGCAGGTATCCCGATGAATGAAACAACACGCAAGCAGCTCATTGAAAGGCTGCGCGCCCCCGAGACCAAAGCTCTATGGCAGAAGCTTGCGCGGGACGTGCTGTCAAAGCTAACGCCGGAGCAGAAGGCTGCCGCGTTGAGGCGCTGGAGTATCGAGTAGGCGGGCGGGCGTTCGCACGCTCCAAACCCCCTGCCAGTGAACTCCTGCGTGAGAGTAAACAATAGACACGGGCATTGCATGTCCGCCCTGTCACCGTATGCCACAGGACCCTCGCGGGAGGGCGCGCAGTTCAGCAAAGCTGCTCACCGAGTTCGCCGGCTTTGCAGCGACTGCCACCTTGCGCCTTGACGAACTCGACGCCTGAAAGCGGTCGCTCAACGTTTGACATAAACGGCCTGCCGTAGGCGGGTCCGCTTGATGGAAGGGTTGGGCATCATGGGGCACGAAACGCGGATGAGAAATGATCCAGCGTGCTAGCGACGCCGTCTCGTATCTCCTGCAATGAATCGAGAAGTTGCAGCCCGTTTTCGAGTTGGATACGCAAAGACGGTTGTATGGCGAACTGGAGTTGGATGGCTACCTCTCCGGAGGGCGACGGCTCGCCCTGCGTGACCGAGGCACTCACTAGGTAGTCGTGTGCCACGAGTACCAGCTTGTTGTGCTTGTCCCAATTGCTCATGCTCGACAGCTTGGCTGTCCATACTGTTCCGTTGTAGGGCTGCAGGGTTTCAATGTACGCGGCGTGTGTGTCACCTACCCCATTGAGAAATCTCTTCCTTTGGCCACGAAATGCCGCCGGCGAGGTTTCGACTGGGAACTGAGTGCGCGGCTTCCTGCTTCCGGAATCGAGTTCTGCCAGTTCACCGACGAGATAGTCGAGGCACGAGCGCAGATTGTTGACCGAGTCACCGACAAGTATTGCGAGCCGTCCCACGATCGGCGTACTGGCAGATTCGACCTCAAAGATCTGGCCGATCTCGCCTGGCTGGATAGTCTGACCAGGCTCCTGCCGCACCTTGGTTGCTTCGGCCTGAGCATTGCAAATCTGCAGTGCAAGAGCACGAACCTGACTCAAATGTTCGTCGGCACGCTCCAAGCGTGTGTATGCGTCGTCGAGAGATGGCATGGGCTCTGTCCCTGAAGACTATTTCGCCCAACGTCGAAGTTGAGCCGCGAGCAACGGCTGGAAACGAAGGGCCGAGAATGAAATGGGGGCTTGGAGAGGCCAGCCGTTGCGAGTCGGCTCGAACGGGTTAGGCCTCATTTCTCGTCCTTCTTCTTTTCAACGATGTCAAATCTAGCGAGGATCTTGTCCAGCAACAGCGCTGCGAAGTCCGATGTGGGGTGACCGGGGAGCGGACTCTCAACTAACTTTGTCTTGAAAATTCCGTTTTGGGTTGTGTGATTGAACGCTTGGTCAGTGAGGGCCTGCCGCACCTCTGACTGGTATCCAGCGGTCACGTTATGAGCTGCGACTCGTACCCGTAGGAATCCGAGTCGGTAGTGCTCCGCCTTTGCAACCTCATTCAGATGAAATCTATACACGGACATCAGGACGCCAAAGACGATCATGAAAATGACGAGAATTGCAAATATGAATGGACTTGAAAAGAGAGCGGCAACCGCTTTGTCTTCGGAAAGCCTAGCCAGTGGCTGAAAAAGCAGCCAACCGAACGTGCTGACCGAAAGCACCAATAGCGCCGTACCAGCGAAAAGCGTTTGCAGCACTCCAACTGCACTCTTTCGATGGCCGGCAATCTGCGCCTCGCAGGCAGCGATGGCTTCGTCGATTGAGTTGCTTTCCTTTGGTGAATTCATGGCTTGAGGCCTAACAAAGCTGTCCAAAGTCCCCCCACGCAGCCGCGGGCTGAGTGCATGCGGCTGACGTGAGGCGGTCTGGGCGGGTTGATTTCATAGCAGGCATTGTGCGCGTCTTCGTGGCACCTTGAGCCCGGCCGAACCCGCATTCGTGGGCGCCGTAAGCGCCTGGCCCACGCTCCGAACC
>NZ_JBILQK010000053.1:0-27683 GCF_044373315.1 Roseateles sp.
GGTAGCCCTTCCAGCAGCCCAGCGCCTGCAGTGTCTTGTGATCCAGCATCCCGTCCTCCTGCCTTTGCCGTTGTCGGCATCAGCATAAGGATCGGCCCCAGCCTTCCCCGGAATTCTTCGAAGAACCTTTTTTTTCGGGGTTCTTGGCGCCAAGCTCTAGAAATCGCTATCGAATCCCCTAGGCGGATCAGTCCCCCGCATCAGGGACAATGCCCGGCTCAAATCGGAGACAAAGATGGAGAAGACCTGGCTCAAGCATTACCCCGCGGGCGTGCCTGCGGAGATCAACGCCGAGCTCTACCCCTCACTCGTGGACCTGATGGAGAGTGCCTTCAGGAAGTATCCCGAGCGTGCTGCCTACAAGATGATGGGCTCGAGCATGAGCTTCGGCCAGCTCGACGAGGCCTCGCGCGCGCTGGCCGCGTACTTCCAGAATCTGGGTCTCGAGAAGGGCGACCGTGTCGCCATCATGATGCCCAACGCGCTGCAGTACCCGATTGCCGTGGCGGCCATCCTGCGTGCCGGCATGGTGGTGGTGAACGTCAATCCGCTTTACACGCCGCGCGAGCTGGAGCACCAACTGAAGGACTCGGGCGCCAAGGCCATCGTGATCCTGGAGACCAGTGCTGCCACGCTGCAGGCCTGCCTGGCGCAGGTGCCGACCAAGCATGTGGTGCTAGCCTCGCTGGGCGAGATGATGGGCTTCCCCAAGGGCCTGATCGTCAACTATGTGGTGCGCAAGGTTAAGCGCCTGGTGCCGCCTTTCGAGCTGCCGGGCGCCGTCAGCTTCAAGGATGCGCTGGCCAAGGGCCGCGGCCTGAGCTACACCGCGCCCAAGGTCGGTCCCAACGACATCGCGGTGCTGCAGTACACCGGCGGCACCACCGGCGTGTCCAAGGGTGCCGTGCTGCTGCATCGCAATCTGGTGGCCAACACGCTGCAGGCCGAAGCCTGGTACCAGCCGGCCCTGAAGAAGATCCCGCAGAGCGAGCAGCTGATGAGCGTCTGCGCGCTGCCTCTGTATCACATCTTCGGTTTCACCACGAACATGATGCTGTCCATGCACCTGGGCGGCTGCAACATCCTGATCACGAATCCGCGCGACCTGCCGAGCGTGTTCAAGGAACTGTCCAAGCATCGCTTCCACAGCCTGCCGGCGGTCAACACGCTGTTCCTGGCGATGGCCAACCATCCGCAGTTCAATACGGTGGACTGGAGCGGCCTGGTGATCTCGGTCGGCGGCGGCATGGCGGTGCAGCAAGCCACGGCCAAGCTGTGGCTGGAGAAGACCGGCTGCCCGATCGTCGAGGGTTACGGCCTGTCCGAGACCTCGCCGGTGGCGAGCTGCAATCCGACCGACAGCACCACCTACAGCGGCACCATCGGCATGCCGATGCCCAGCACCGAGCTGTGCCTGCTGGATGACGAAGGCCGCGAAGTCACGACCTTGGGCGCCACCGGCGAGATCGCGATCCGCGGTCCGCAGGTGATGGCCGGCTACTGGCAGCGTCCGGACGAGACCGCCAAGGTGATGACTGCGGACGGCTACTTCCGTACCGGCGACATCGGCATCGTCGACGAGCGCGGTTACTTCAAGATCGTCGACCGCAAGAAAGACATGATCCTGGTCAGCGGCTTCAACGTCTATCCGAACGAAGTCGAGGATGTGCTGACCCAGATGCCGGATGTGCTGGAGTGCGCGGCGGTGGGCGTGGCCGACGACAAGGCTGGTGAAGCGGTGAAGGTGGTGATCGTCAAGCGCAACCCCGAACTGACCGAGGCCGCGGTGCGTGCCTTCTGCGAAGCCAATCTGACCGGCTACAAGCGCCCCAAGATCGTTGAGTTCCGCACCGAGTTGCCCAAGACGCCCGTTGGCAAAGTGCTGCGGCGTGAACTACGCGACAAGAAATAGGACCGCGTTCCGCCTGCAAAGGCTGGGAGGGGCCTAGAGTCGGCCTGCATCCGGAGGGAGACAAGCGATGCTGGACCAGGCTTACCAGAAGACCGAAGCTGGCCGCGCCGAGATCAAGGCGCGCGCCCTGCCGCTGTCGCGCAGTGCGCGCAATCTCTTGCTGGTGATCGATGGCAGCAAGCCAGCGCGGCAGTGGTTGAGCCTGGTGCAGGGTGTGGGCGAGGCTGATCTGGCCTATCTGCTCGAGCAGGGGCTGATCGGCGCCTCTGCTGCGGTGCCGGCCCGGGCTGCAGCAGCGCCGGCTGCCGTGGTGCCTGCTGCCCCGGAAAGCGACAAGACCCAGCGGCGGCTCGCCGCCTTCGGTGAGTCGCCCGCGATGGGCTATGAACAGCTCTACGCCTACCTGAATGCCCATGGCGCAAAGTCTCTCGGCGCGATGAAGCGCTATATGTTCTCGCTGGAGATCGAGCAATGCCAGAACCTGCCCGATCTGCAGGATCTCGCCCTCAGCCTGGTCGAACGCGTGGCGCAGACCAAGGGCGAGGAGGTCGCGAACGAGTTGCGCCAGGCCGTCGGCATCCGCAGCTGAAGCCGGTCACCGATGCCGGCCGGCATGCCGGGCTGGCACACTCCTGTCCCTGGACCATTCCGCTGCCGCCTTTTCTTCTGCTTCTCATGCCCCCGCGCTTCTTTGTCGATCAAACGCTGGCCCAGCCCGGCGAGCTCAGCCTGCCGCCTGCGGCGGCGCGCCATGTCCAGGTGCTGCGCCTGCAGCCTGGCAGCGCCATCACGCTGTTCGATGGTCAGGGGGGCGAATGGCAGGCCGAGGTGCTGGCGATGGGGCGCAGCGAGGTGCGCGTGCACCTGCAGACGCAGCAACCGGTTCAGCGCGAGCTGTCGCACGCGGTGACGCTGGCCTTGGCCATGCCCGCAAATGACCGAATGGATGCGCTGGTCGAGAAGGCCACCGAGCTGGGCGTGCATGCCATCCAGCCGCTGATGAGCGAGCGCTCGGTGCTGCGCCTGAATGCTGAACGTGCCGAGAAGAAAGTGGCGCATTGGCGCGGCGTGGCAATAGCCGCCTGCGAACAGAGCGGCCGCACCCAGGTGCCGGAGATTGCTCCGGTGCAGACGCTGGCGGCCTGGCTGGCCGCTTTGCCGGCAGCCGAGGCAGGGCAGCGCCGCTGGCTGTTGAGCCCGACCGCCGCCCAGCCGCTGGCGCGTTTGGCCGCGATGGCGGCGACGCGCACGCTGGTGCTCAGCGGCCCGGAAGGCGGACTCAGTCCGGCTGAGGAGCAGGCGGCCGTCAGCCGCGGCTTTCTTGCAGCCCAGCTCGGGCCGCGCATCCTGCGCGCCGACACGGCACCGGTGGCGGTGCTGTCCTGGTTGGCGCTGCAGGAGCTGGCAGGATGAACCCCCAGCTGCTGCTGCTGACCGCCTGCCAGGGCCTCTTTCTCACCAACAACGTCTGCTTCATCGCCATCAACGGCCTGGTCGGCCTGGCCTTGGCGCCGCAGGCCTGGATGGCGACTCTGCCGGTATGCGGCTATGTGGCGGGTGGCGCGCTGTTTGCGCCACTGGTGGCCAGGCATCAGCGCCAATGGGGACGGCGCCGCGCCTTCCAGTTCGGCCTGCTGACGGCGATGGGCGCCTGTGCGCTGGCCGCCTGGGCCGTCAGCCAGCGGCAGTTCGGACTGCTGGTGCTGGCCACCGTGCTGGCCGGCTACTACAACGCCAATGCGGGGCTCTACCGATTTGCGGCGGTCGAGCTGGTGCCCGCGGAGATGAAGGAAAAGGCCATTTCCTGGGTGCTGGCCGGCGGCATCCTCGGTGCGGTGGCAGGACCCAACCTGGCCAGCGCCAGCAAGCAGTGGCTGGCCGAGCCCTTCGCGGGCGCCTATCTGGCCTTGATCGGCGTGGCGCTGGCTTCATTGGCGCTGGTGTCGCTGATCCGCTTCCCGGCCTTGCCGCAGGCGGCGCCCGGTGCGCCGGCCGGCCGCAGCGTGCGTGAGCTGGCGCGCCAGCCGACCTTCGTCGTCGCCATCATGGCGGCGGCGCTGGGCTACGGCGTGATGAACCTGCTGATGGCGGCGACACCGATCGCGATGGCGCAGTGCGCGCATCCCTTCGACAGCGCCGCCTTGGTGCTGGAGTGGCATGTGCTGGGCATGTTCGTGCCCAGCTTCTTCACCGGCAGCCTGATCAAGCGCTTCGGCGCGCTGCCGGTGATGGGCGTGGGCGTGCTGTTGAACCTGGCCTGTGTGCTGATCGCGATGTCGGGCGTGGACCTGATGCACTTTATCGCGGCGCTGCTGGTGCTGGGCGTGGGCTGGAACTTCCTGTTCATCGGCGGCACCACGCTGTTCACCCAGACCTACCGGCCCGAAGAGCGCACCAGCGCCCAGGCGGCGATGGACTTCTGCATCTACGCCACCATGACGGTGACCTCGTTCAGCTCGGGCGCACTGGTCACCACCGGCGGCTGGACCTGGATGAATGTCGGCAGCCTGCTGCCGCTGGCGGCCACCGGGCTGGCCCTGCTGTGGCTGGCGAGCCGGCGCCGGACTGAGCCCGCCTGAGCGGGCCTGGAGCTGGGGTCAGGTCTTGCGCGCCGAGCCGGCCACCAGATCGAAGCGGAACATGCGGCACTCGATCGGGCCATTCCACATCGGGATGCGGCGCGATTCCTTGAGGCGCATCTTGCTGGGCAGCTTCATGTCTGGACACAGCATCCAGGCGGTCCAGCCGGCGGCGCTCTGCGTGTAGGCGCGCTTCCAGTGTGCGGCCAGGCGGGGAAAAAATTCGTCTGTCGTGTCGCGCTGCTCCGAGCCGCTGGACTCGCGCACTGCCGCGGCCTTGCCGCGCACCTCGATGCGCTCGCCGTACGGCGGGTTCAGCATCAGCGTGCCGGGCATGCCGTCGGGCAGGCTGGGGGCGGGGCGCTCCAGCGCATCGCCGCCGTTGAACTGGATGTACTGCGCCACGCCGGCGCGTTCGGCATTGCGGCGCGCGAAGTCGACCATGCGGAAGGCCACATCGCTGCAGTAGATCGGCACCGCCGGCGCATGCACGCGCGCCTTGGCGGCGTCCTTGAGCTGCTGCCATTGCGGGCGCAGCGACTGGAAAGGCAGCAGGCGCTCGAAGGCGAAGCGGCGCTGTATGCCCGGCGCGATGCCGCAGGCGATCTGCGCGGCCTCGACCGCGATGGTGCCGGAGCCGCAGCAGGGGTCGTGCAGCGCGCCACCTGCCTCGGGCGTGCCCTTCCAGCCGGCCGCGGCCAGCATCGCGGCGGCCAGGGTCTCCTTCAGCGGCGCGTCGCCCTTGTCCTCGCGCCAGCCGCGCTTGAACAGCGGCTCGCCCGAGCTGTCGACATAGAGCGTGGCGTACTCGGCGCCCAGGTGCAGCACCACCGGAAGATCCGGGTAACGGGTGTCGACGCTGGGCCGCTCGCCGCTAGCCTCGCGCAGCGCGTCGCAGATCGCGTCCTTGACGCGCAGCGTGGCGAAGTTGATCGAGCGCAGCGGCGAGCGCTGCGCAGTGGTGTCAACGCGTATCGTGTTGGCGGCGCTGATCCACTGCGTCCAGTCAACCTTGCGTGCCAGCGAGTAGATGTGGTCCTCGCTGCCATAGGGGCCGCTGACCAGTTCAATCAGCACGCGCTGCGCCAGCCGGCTCTCCAGATTGAGCCGCATCACGCCCGTGGCGTCGCTTTTGACCGCCACGCCGCCGCGCAGTGCTTCGACGCGCGTGCCGGGCAGGATGGCGCGCACCTCCTCTTCCAGCCAGGGTTCGACGCCGGCAGGGCAGGAGAGAAAAAGGTCGAGGAGGTCGGAGCGGGACATGGCAGGCTGGGCGGTCAACAAGGGCCTATTGTCCCCTGGCGAGCCGCCCGCTGCGTCAGACCGGCATAGGCTTCACCGTTCGCGCTGAACGCGAGGCGGCTGAGCCGGGCGTGGAATCAGAGGCTCTTGCGCAGATTGGCTGGCGCAATCTTGAGCGCCTCGCGGTACTTGGCAACGGTGCGCCTCGCCACCTGGATGCCCTGTTCTTCGAGCATCTGGGCCAGGGTGCTGTCCGACAGCGGTTTGGCCGGGTCCTCGGCGCTGACGAACTGCTTGATCAGCGCCCGCACGGCCGTGCTCGACGCATTGCCGCCAGCCTCGGTCGACAGGCCTGAGCCGAAGAAGAACTTCAGCTCGAAGGTGCCAAAGCGCGTGGCCATGTACTTGGCGGTGGTGACGCGCGAGATGGTCGATTCGTGCAGACCCAGCTCGTCGGCGATCTCGCGAAGCACCAGCGGCTTCATCGCCAACTCGCCATGCGTGAAGAAGCCTTTCTGGCGTTCGACGATGGCTTGCGAGACACGCAAGATGGTGTCGAAGCGCTGCTGGATGTTCTTGATGAACCAGCGCGCCTCCTGCAGCTGCGTGCCCAGCGGCGAGTTGCTGATGCCGCCGCGCGTGGCGCGCAGTGCCTGGGCGTAGAGCTCGTTGATACGCAGCTTGGGCGCCACCTCGGGGTTGAGCATCACGCGGAAATCGCGCCCCACCTTTTGCACGATCACATCCGGAATCACGGCCTGGGCCTGGCCGCGCGCGAACGGCCGTCCGGGCTTAGGTTCCAGGCTGGCGATCAGCGCCTGCGCTTCGCGCAGCAGTGCTTCGTCGGCGCCTGTCAGCGACATCAGCCGCTTGAGGTCGCGCTTGGCCAGCAGCTCCAGATACTGCTTGCAGATCAGGATCGCCACCACCTGGACCTGGCTGCGCGGCAGGGCGCGCAACTGCAGCGTCAGGCATTCCGCCAGGTCGTGCGCCCCCACACCCACCGGATCCATGCTCTGCAGCCACTTCAGCGCACAGCGCAGATGGTCCAGCAGTTCTTCGCGCTGCTCAGGCTCGGACTCGGCGCCGGCCAGCGCTTCGGTCAGCTCTTCGAGGCTGTCTTCGAGGTAGCCATCCTCGTTGAGCGACTCGATCAGCACATGCAGTGCCGCCTTGTCTTCATCGCTGAGCGTCATGCCGGCGAGCTGCTGGTAGAGATGCTCCTGCAGGCTGATTTCGGCGGACTCTTGGTCCTGGCGCTCGCCGTCCTCGTCGCTGCCGCTGCCCGAGCTGTTGCCGGGCAGTTCGCGGATGCCGTCGAAGTCGTCGCGCTCGGTGCCGTTCTCCCAGTCCTCGCGCTCGGTGGTGCCGAAGTCCTCGGCCTGGATTTCCGGGGTGGTCTCGGCTTCACCACCCGAGGGGCTGTCGCCGGCATCGCCTTCCGTGGCCTTGCTGCGCGGCAGTTCCGGCGCTTCGGGCATCGGCACATCGCCGTAGTCTTCGTCAGCCTCCAGCAGCGGGTTCTGCGCCAGCATCTGCTCGACTTCCTGGTTCAGCTCCAAGGTCGAGAGCTGAAGCAGCCGGATTGATTGCTGCAACTGCGGCGTGAGTGCCAGATGCTGGCTGAGGCGAACCTGCAGTGACTGTTTCATGGCCGGGTCACTGGCATCACATCCGGAAGTGTTCGCCGAGGTAGACCTTGCGTACGTCAGGGTTCTCGACGATTTCCAGCGGCGTGCCCTCGGCCAGCACGGCGCCCTCGCTGATGATGTAGGCGCGGTCGCAGATGCCCAGGGTCTCGCGCACGTTGTGATCGGTGATCAGCACGCCGATGCCGCGGCTCTTCAGAAAGCGGATGATGCGCTGGATCTCCAGCACCGCAATCGGATCGACACCTGCGAAAGGCTCGTCCAGCAGGATGAAGCGCGGCTGCGTGGCCAGCGCCCGGGCGATCTCGACGCGGCGGCGCTCGCCGCCCGAGAGTGCGGGTGCCGGGCTGTCGCGCAGCTTCTCGATGCTGAGATCAGCCAGCAGGCCTTCGAGCATTTCCTGGATGCGCTGGGGCGGCAGCGGGCGGCCCTTGTCATCCTGCTGAAGTTCCAGCACCGCGCGGATGTTCTGCTCCACCGTCAGCTTGCGGAAGATCGAGGCTTCCTGCGGCAGATAGGACAGGCCCAGGCGCGAGCGCTTGTGGATGGGCAGGCGCTGCACCGGCTGGCCGTCGATGCGGATCTCGCCGGCATCGGCGCGCACCAGGCCGACGATCATGTAGAAACTGGTGGTCTTGCCGGCGCCGTTGGGGCCGAGCAGGCCGACCACTTCGCCGCTGTGCACGTCCAGGTGCACGTCCTTGACGACCTTGCGCACCCCATAGCTTTTCTGCAGGCCGTCAGCTTCCAGACGACTGACAGGGCCCGTTTCCAGCGTCGGGCGATGGGACTGCGCGCTGACCGTCATGAGGGATTGCGTGGCACAGGCGGCACGGCCTGCAGCGGCACCGCTGACGCAGGTGCCGACGGCTCGGTGGCACTGCGCGGCATGATGGTCATGCGCACACTGCCGCGCGGATTCGGTGACGCCTGGCCGCCTTCGATCGACAGCCGTTCGCTGCGGTTCTCATAGACCAGCAAGGCGCCGGAAACTTCCCGCAGCACGGTGGTGCCGCGCATCTGCCGCACCGTGGCTGCGCCGATGAAACGCACCGTGTCGCTGCGGCTGTCGTACTCAAGCTGGCCGGCGACGCCCTCGATGCTCTCGCCAGGCACATCGCGCGCCTGCCGGAAGCTGACCGGCTGGCCCGCCTTGCCCACGGCCGACGCCAGGATGTAGCCGTCGCGAGTTTCACGCAGGGACAAGGTCTCGGCGCGAAGCAACATCGAGCCCTTACTCAAGATCACATCACCGTTGAACTCGGTGTGCTGCTTGACGGCGTCATAGACGCCGCCCTTCTCGGAAACGATGTTCAGCGCCTTGTCGCGATCCGCCTTCTCGGCCTGCGCCTGCTCAGGCAGGCCCGCTGCGGCCAGCAAAGCCAAGGCGAGCGCTGCGGACAGCTGGCGAAAGGGCGAGGCGAGGGGCTTGGGCATGGTGGCACAGTTCTTGCGGACCATTCTAGCCCCGCACAGGCCGGGCTCAGCCCTTGCCCGAGCGAATTTGCTGAATCAGGTAATCCGTCACCGCCAGGGCACGCACGCCGGATTCCACTTCGCTCACGCGCACGCCGCCGGTGGACAGCGAGGGAGAGGTCAGGAAGCGGCCGCCGATGCCGATGGCCGGCACGCCGTCGACTCGGAAGGACTCGACCAGCTTGTCGGCCTGCTGGCACTTGGTCTGCACGCCGAAGGAGTTGTAGGCCTGCTCGAACTTGGCGGCATCTACGCCCAGGGGCGTCAGGAAGGCCGTCATTGCCTTGACGCTGTCGAGGCTGCGGTTCTCCATGTGCATGGCGCTGAACACGCGTGCGCGCAGTTCCTTTTCCTTGCCCAGGGCGTCCAGCGCGTAGAACAGGCGCTGATGCAGCTTGACCTGGCCGCGGAAACCCACATGCGCGTGGCGGAAGCTGACATCGGCGGGCAAACGCTTGATCCAGTCGTTCAGCACCGGCTCGAAGGCGTGGCAGTGCGGGCAGCCGTACCAGAAGAACTCGACGATCTCGATCTTGCCCGCTGCGGTGGGCAGCGGCTGCGACAGGCGTTGGTAGTGGCGGCCTTCGACCGGGCCACCTTGCGCCAGGCTCAGTCCGGGCATGCCCAGCGCCAGAGTGCTGGCGCCCAGACCCAGAGCGGAGGAGAAATCGCGACGCTTCATCCTGAATTCCTTGTTTTGACTGTGCTTGAAGCCGTTGGGGCCGGCATGGCCCTTTGGCTGCATGCTAAACGCAGCGGCTTGACTTTGTGCGTACAGGGGATCAGCCCATGGCCGGCAGGCATGCCGGCTCAAGGCATGTGGTCAGCGCTGGACGCGCGCCAGATTGGCCTCGATGCCGGCGCCTTCCAGCTTGCGCTGCAGGGCCTCGGCCTCCTCGCGGTTGTCCAGCGGCCCCATGCGCACACGGTGCACGGTGCGACCTGCTTGTTCGCGCTCGTAGACCTTGGCCACGAAGCCCTGGATCGCCAGCTTGGCGCGCTGAGCCTCGGCGTCCTCGGCCTTCACATACGCACCGGCTTGCACGAAGTAGACGTAGGGGTCAGCTGCAGCCGGCGCCGTGGCGGCTTTGCTGTCGCCCTTGGGCTCGGCTTTGGCGGCCGAGGCGGCAGGGGCCTTGCCTGTTGGGGCTTGTGCGGCCGAAGCTGCCGCGGTGACGGCGGGCGCAGGTGCCGGCGCTGCGGCGCTGGCTGGCGTGGCCGGCGCGGGTGCCGGGGCTCCGCTGACCACGCCACTGGCCGCCTTGCTGCCCTTACCAGCCAAACCGGCGTTCGGGTCCCAGTTGCGGTTGCGCTCGGCTTCCGCCGCGTCCTGCTCGGCGCTGCGCTGCGGCACCTTGTCGATGAAGGGGATGGGCACCTTGGTGACGTAGAGCGCCACGCCCAGCGCCAGGCCCAGGCCCAGCAGCAGGCCGACGATCAGGCCGAGTACGAATCCGCCGCGCTGCCCGCCGCGTTGTCCGCTGCGCTGTTGTGTGCCCTCGCCTTTGCTCATGGGTTCTCCGTCGTTTCGCGTGCCATCGCTTCCGGTGCGCTGACACCCAGCACTGCCAGGGCATTGCCCAGCACCTGCCGCGTCGCGGCCAGCAGGGCCATGCGCGCGCGGGTCAGGGCGTCGTCATCGGTCAGGAAGCGTTCGGCCGCATAGTAGCTGTGGAAGGCGGCGGCGAGGTCGCGCAGGTAGAAAGTTACATCGTGCGGCGCGAGGCCTTCGGCTGCGCCGCCGAGCATGCGCGGGTAGTCGGCCAGCTTGAGCATCAGCGCCGTCTCGGCCGGTGCATTCAGCAGCGCCAGCTCGGCGCCCGGCAGGTCGGCCTCGACGCCGCCGTTGGCCGCCCACTGGCGGATCACCGAGCAGATGCGCGCATGCGCGTACTGCACGTAAAACACCGGGTTCTCGTCGTTCTGCTGCAGCGCCAGATCGATGTCGAAGGTGAATTCGGTATCAGCCTTGCGGCTGATGAGGAAGAAGCGCACCGCATCGCGGCTGGTCCAGTCGATCAGGTCGCGTGCCGTTACATAGGAGCCGGCGCGCTTGGAGAGCTTGACCTCCTCGCCGCCCTTCATCACCAGCACCATCTTGTGCAACACGTAGTCCGGGAAGCCCTGCGGGATGCCGACATCTGCGGCCTGCAGGCCGGCGCGCACGCGCGCGATCGTGCCGTGGTGGTCGGTGCCCTGGATGTTCACGCACTTGGTGAAGCCGCGCTCGAATTTGTTGATGTGATAGGCGACGTCGGGCACGAAGTAGGTGTACGTGCAGTCGGACTTGCGCATCACGCGGTCCTTGTCGTCACCGTAGTCGGTGGAGCGCAGCCACAGCGCGCCGTCCTGCTCGTAGGTCTTGCCGTTGGCGATCAGCTTGGCGACGGTCGCCTCCACGCGGCCCGTGCTGTAGAGGCTGGATTCGAGGAAGTAGTGGTCGAACTTCAGGCCGAAAGCCTGCAGGTCCAGGTCCTGCTCATGGCGCAGATAGGCCACCGCGAACTGGCGGATGCCGTCGAGGTCGTCGATATCGCCGGAGGCGGTGAACTCGCGGTCATCGGCCTTGACGGTTTCTTTGCGCAAAAAGGCGTCGGCGATGTCTTGGATGTAGTCGCCGTTGTAGGCCGACTCGGGCCAGCCCGCGTCACCGGGCTTGAGGCCCTTCAGGCGGCACTGCGTCGAATTGGCCAGGGTGGCAATCTGGACGCCGGCGTCGTTGTAATAGAACTCGCGCGTGACATCCCAGCCCTGGGTGGCGAACAGGCTGCAGATCGAGTCGCCCAGCGCGGCCTGGCGGGCGTGGCCCAGGTGCAGCGGGCCGGTCGGGTTGGCCGAGACGAACTCGACCATGACATGCTGACCGTTGGCGGTCTGGCTGCCGAAGGCGGCGCCGGCTTCCAGCACCTCCTTGACCACGGCCTGCTTGGCGGCGGCTTTGAGGCGGATGTTGATGAAGCCGGGGCCGGCGATTTCCAGGCTGTCGACCCAGGTCTGGAAGGCCGCGCGGCGCTGCAGTGCCTCGATCAGGCCTTGAGCCAGCTCGCGCGGGTTCTTCTTCAGGGGGCGCGCCAGTTGCATCGCGGCAGTGCAGGCAAAGTCACCGTGACTGGCTTGCTTGGGGGACTCGAAAGCGGCGGCCAGATCGGCGCCGGGGCTCAGTTCTTGGATGGCCTCGCCCAGGGCGGCGAGCAAATCCTGCTTGGCTTGAATCATGCTGCGATTCTACGGGGCTCAGTATGATGGGGCCCATGTCCGCCATCGCGCCAGGCACGCCTGAGCCAGCCGCCTCCGACCTGCCGAAATTCATCGGCAAGTACCGCGTGCTGCGCCGCCTGGGCGAGGGCGCGACCAGCGATGTGTTTCTGGGGCGCGACGATTTCCACGACGTGGAGGTGGCCATCAAGCGCGTGCGGGCCTGGGCACTGAGCAGCCGTGGAGGCCCGGGTGATCAGTTCCCCTTCCGGTTCTACGCGGCAGAGGCGGCGCTGGCCGGGCGCTTCCAGCATCCCAACGTGGTACAGATCCTGGATGCGGTGCCGGACGAGATGGCGCCCTATCTGGTGATGGAGTACGTGCCGGGCGTGACGCTCAAGCACTTCTGCCGCAGCGACCGCCTGCTGCCGCTGGACCAGATCGTCGAGCTGGGCTTCAAGTGCGCGATGGCGCTGTCCTATGTGTTCCGCCAGGGCCTGATCCATCGCGACGTCAAACCGGCCAATCTGCTGGCTGTGCTCGACGCGCAAGGCGTGGTGACGGATGTGAAGATCAGCGACTTCGGCAGTGCGCTGAACCTCAACTCGGACTCCACCCAGGTACACCGCGTCGGTTCGTTGGCCTATATGCCGCCGGAGCAGATCGAGGGCGGCGATGTCGACAGCCGCGCGGACATCTATGCGCTGGGCGCCGTGCTCTATCACCTGGTGGCGGGGCGCCCGCCCTTTGATGCGCCCAATCAGATGGCGCTGATGCACCAGATCTACCACCAGGCGCCGACCTCCCTGCAGGGGCTGCGCAGCGGCGTGACGCCCGAGCTGGATGCGGTGATCCTGCGCGCGCTGGCCAAGCATCCGGGGGAGCGCTACGCCGACTGGGAGGCCTTTGCCAAGGCGCTTTCCGAGCTCGTGTCGCGCCAGCTGGTGCCGCTGGCGCGCCTGTACGAGGTCAAGGACTCCGAGCGCTTCAACATGCTGCGCGAACTGGAGTTCTTCGCCGACTTCGGTGATGTCGAACTGTGGGAGGTGGTGCACCGCGCGCGCTGGCGACGCTTTCCGCTCGAACACGCGCTCTACAAGAAGGGCCAGGAGGGCAGCACCTTCCACATCATTGCCCAGGGCGAGGTGGAGGTGTTCCGCGACGGCGCCAAAGTCGCGACGCTGGGCCAGGGCACTTCGGTGGGCGAGATGGCCTATCTGGCGCCGAACCCGGAGCTGCGGCGCCACAGCACCGACATCAAGGTCAGCGAGATCTGCACGACCATCTCCTTTACGCCCGAGTCGCTGGGGCTGCTCAGCCCGGAATGCCAGCACCGCTTCGACCGCGCCTTCATCCAGGTCCTGGTGCGCCGCCTGCATGCGGCGCATGAGCAACTTTCGCATCCACGCCGAATCATGTAATCGCGGCGGCATCCGGCTGCGTTAGGCTGCCGTCAGGACCTGCGTGATGGCAAGTCCTGATCCTCCCCCCTTACTCGATCATCCACCTGGAGCTTCCCGACCATGCTGAAGAATCGCCTGTCCGTCCTGCTGGCCTGTCTGACTCTCGCGGCTTTCAATGCCCATGCTGCCGATGCCGCCCAGGCCTGCGAAGCCAAGGCGGCTGAGAAGAAGCTGTCCGGCGCTGCCAAGACCAGCTTCACCAAGAAATGCGTGGCTGATGCGGGGGGCTCGGATGCTGCGGCTGCCTGCGATGCCAAGGCCGCCGAGAAGAAGCTCGCCGGTGCGGCCAAGACCAGTTTCACGAAGAAGTGTGTGGCGGATGCCGGCGGCGCTGCATCGGCTCCCGCGCCCACGGCCGAAGCCAGCTGCGAAGCCAAGGCGTCCGAGAAGAAACTCGCTGGCGCCGCCAAGACCAGCTTCACCAAGAAGTGCGTGGCCGACGCGGCTGCGAAGTAAAAGAGCCAGTGCTACCGGATCGACAGGGCGGCATGCCGCCCTGTTGCGCTCAGCCCGGGCTGTCCTTGGCCATCGCGCGTGCCCAGTAGTCCGGGTTCGCGTAATTGAGCTTCAGGAAGTCGATCCACAGCCGCACGCGCAGCGGCAGATGCTTGCGTTGCGGCACCAGCGCGAAGATGCCGTTGGGCGGAGCGGAGAAGCTTTCAAGCAGCGCTTGCAGGCGCCCGGCTTCGATGTCGGCCTCCACCTCCCAGATGCTGCGCCAGGCAACGCCCAGGCCGGCGACGCACCAGTCGTGCAAGACCTGGCCGTCGCTGCAGTCCAGCCGCCCGACCGGCCGCCAGTGCATCAGCTCGCCGTCGACCAAGAAGGCCCAGCCCCGGCTCTGGCTGGCTTCGGAACTGAGGCCCAGACATTGGTGGCGGGCCAGTTCGCTAGGGTGCTTGGGCACGCCGGCACGCTTCAAGTAAGCCGGTGCCGCGACGCACAGGCGGCGGTTGTCGGCCAGGCGCATGCTGACCAGGCTGGAATCGACCAGATCGCCGACCCGCACCGCGCAGTCGAAGCCTTCGTTGACGATGTCCACCACCCGGTCACTCAGGTTGAGTGACAGGCTCAGGTCCTGATGCAGGGCCAGAAATTCGGGCACCAGCGGTGCGACGTGGCGGCGGCCGAAGCCGGCCGGTGCTGTGACGCGCAGATGACCGCTGGCCTTGACGCCACCGGCGCTGACGCCCGCTTCGGCATCGGCGATTTCCACCAGCAGGCGCTGGCAACTCTCCAGGAAGGAGCTGCCCTCATGCGTCAGCGTGATGCGTCGCGTGGTGCGCACCAGCAGCTTGACGCCCAGGCGCTCTTCCAGCGCGTCGATGCGCCGCCCCATCACGGCTGGGGCCACGCCCTCCAGCTGTGCAGCGGCAGTCAGGCTGCCCTTGGTGGCGACGGCGACGAAGGATTCGATCTGTTTGAGGCGATCCATGGCGCGAATAATTGCGTGCCCAGACCTGGAAAGCAACCGAATTCGGTGGTGATTTGTGCAAAAACATCAGGGATTCAATGCGTTTAGGCCACTGAATCGAAGCCCCAGCCTGACGTAGATTCAGTATCAAGGGCCCTTGGCGGCCACCATTTTTTGTTCATCCAAGTCGAGGCACACGATCATGTCCGCACGCACCACTTGCCACCGTCTCCAGGTCGCCACTCCGCTTTACCGCTTCATCGAGGAGCAGGTGCTGCCCGGCACCGGCATCAGCAGCGCCAGCTTCTGGGCCGGCTTCGATGCGATCGCCCATGATCTGGCGCCCAAGAACCTGGCCTTGCTGGCCGAGCGCGACCGCCTGCAGGCCGAGCTGGACCAGTGGCACAGCGCCCACCCCGGCCCGATCCAGGACATGCCGGCCTACCGCGCTTTCCTGGAGCGCATCGGCTATCTCGTGCCCATGCCGGCCCAGGTGCAGGCGACGACCGCCAAGGTCGATGCCGAGCTGGCGCTGCAGGCCGGCCCGCAGCTGGTGGTGCCGATCCTGAACGCCCGCTACGCGCTGAACGCCGCCAACGCGCGCTGGGGCTCGCTTTATGACGCGCTCTATGGCACCGATGCGATTCCCGAGACCGACGGCGCTGAGAAGGGCAAGGGCTACAACCCGGTGCGCGGCGCCAAGGTGATTGCCTATGCCCGCCAGGTGCTGGACCAGGCTGCGCCGCTGGCCGGCGCTTCGCACAAGGATGCCGCCGGCTACCGGGTCGAGAACGGCCGTCTGGTGGTGAGCCTGATTGGCGGCGCCAGCACCGGCCTGGCCGATGCGGCCCAGTTCGTCGGCTATCAGGGCAATGCCAGCGCGCCGAGCTCGGTGCTGCTGGTCCACAACGGCCTGCATCTGGACATCCAGATCGATCGCGGCACCGCCATTGGCAAGAGCGATGCGGCCGGCGTCAGCGATCTGATCGTCGAGTCGGCGCTGTCCACCATCCTGGACCTGGAAGACTCGGTCGCCGCGGTCGATGCCGAGGACAAGCTGCTGGCCTACAGCAACTGGCTGGGTATCCAGCTGGGCACGCTGACCGAGGAAGTCAGCAAGGGCGGCAAGAGCTTCACCCGCAGTCTCAACCCGGACCGCCGCTACACCTCAGCGAACGGCAACGGCGAGGTCGTGCTGCATGGCCGCTCACTGATGTTCGTGCGCAATGTCGGCCACCTGATGACGAACCCGGCCATCCTGCTGGAGGCCGGCCGCGAGATCCCCGAGGGCATCATGGATGCCGTCATCACCACCACCATCGCGCTGCATGACTTGCAGCGCCACGGCAAGAACGGCCTTTGCAACTCGCGCAAGGGCTCGGTCTACATCGTCAAGCCCAAGATGCACGGCCCGGCCGAGGTGGCGTTTGCTGCCGAGCTGTTCAGCCGCGTCGAGCAGATGCTGGGTCTGCCAGACAGCACCGTGAAGCTGGGCATCATGGACGAGGAGCGCCGCACCAGCGTCAACCTCAAGGCCTGCATCGCCGCCGCCGCCAGTCGCGTGGCCTTCATCAACACCGGCTTCCTGGACCGCACCGGCGATGAGATGCACACCGCAATGCTGGCCGGCCCGATGCTGCGCAAGGGCGATATGAAGGCGAGCGCCTGGATCCAGGCCTACGAGCGCGCCAATGTGCTGACCGGCCTGTCTTGCGGCCTGCGCGGCCGTGCCCAGATCGGCAAGGGCATGTGGGCCATGCCGGACCTGATGGCAGCGATGCTGGAGCAGAAGATCGGCCACCCCAAGGCCGGCGCCAACACCGCCTGGGTGCCGTCGCCGACCGCCGCCACGCTGCATGCGCTGCACTACCACCAGGTCAGCGTCGCGGCCGTCCAGCAGGAGCTGGAGAAGATCGACGCCGATGCCGAGCGCCATGACATCCTGAACAGGCTCTTGAGCATCCCCGTGGTCGCCAAGGCCGAGTGGAGCGCCGCCGAGCGCCAGCAGGAGCTGGACAACAATGTGCAGGGCATCCTGGGCTATGTGGTGCGCTGGATCGACCAGGGCGTGGGCTGCTCCAAGGTACCCGACATCCACAATGTCGGCTTGATGGAGGACCGCGCCACGTTGCGCATCTCCAGCCAGCACATCGCCAACTGGCTGCACCACGGCGTGGTGAGCGAAGCGCAGGTGCGCGAGACCTTTGCCCGCATGGCCAAGGTGGTGGACGAGCAGAACGCCGGCGATGCGCTCTACAAGAGCCTGGCTGCGAACCCCAGCGGTGCCGCCTTCCAGGCCGCGCTGGATCTGGTGTTCAAGGGCAAGGAGCAGCCTAGCGGCTACACCGAGCCGCTGCTGCACGCCTGGCGCCTGAAGGTCAAAGCAGGCGCCTGAGAACAGGCGGCGGGGCGCTGCAAACGGCGCCCGTTGCCCTGCGCGTCCAGGGCGGGCTGCCGCTTGTGCCCGCCCGCTCTGTCCGAGCCAGTCGCGCATTGTTGCTGCGCGGCCACGAAATCACCCGTAACTGAAGGGTCGCGATTGTGACGAGGCTGTGAATTTTCGCCTCTGGCATCGGGCCTGACCCTATGACTTTTGGCCTAAGCCCTTGTTTTTTAAGGTGTTGTTGAGGGGCGCCTTGCAGACTTGGGCGATCGCGTCTGGCCCTGCGTCTTGAGGCTAGGTGGAAGCCCGGCATGGCTGATGGTCGCTGTCTCAGCAGAATGACTGTGCTTTTCGATTTGCTCGCCATCCGTGCTCACGATGCTGGGTGGCTTTCAAGGGCCGAGGCCCGATCAACACAAGGAGTAGGTGTGAACACTTTCAAGAAATCCAAGGTTTGCGCGGCTGCGCTGCTGGCCATCGGCAGCGGCAGCCTGCTGCCGACGACGGGCGCTTACGCCCAGGAAGCCAAGCTGGAGCGCGTCGAGATCACGGGTTCGTCCATCCGTCGTATCGACGCTGAAACCGCTGTGCCGGTGCAGGTCGTCACCAAGCAGGACATCGCGCGTTCGGGCGTGACCAGCGTCGAGGCTCTGTTGCAGGGCATCTCCGCTCTGTCTTCCGCTGGCGGCATAGCGACCACGCAAGGCGCCGGCAACACCACCTACGGCAACTCCACGGTGTCGCTGCGCGGTCTGGATTCTGCGCGTACCCTGGTGCTGGTCAACGGCCGCCGTCTGGCCACCTTCGCATCGGGCAGCGCCGCTGTCAACGTGGCATCGATCCCGCTGGCCGCGATCGAGCGCGTTGAAGTGCTCAAGGACGGTGCTTCCAGCATCTACGGTTCGGACGCCATGGCCGGCGTGGTCAACTTCATCCTGACCAAGTCCATGACGGGCGTCGAGCTGGCTGCCTACGCCAGCACGCCCACGGGCGATGGCGGCGGCAAGACCGAGCGCGCCAGCATCACCGCAGGCTTCGGCGATGGCACCAAGTTCCGCGCTGTGGTGTCGGGTACCTTCGAGAAGGAAACCGCCCTGTTCGGCCGCGACCGGGACTTCACCCGGACAGCGACGGTGCTGCCGTACTACTCGTCCGGTGCCACCGGCCAGGGCAATATCGAAGGCGCGGTGAATCCGGGCAAGTACCCGGACGACCGTCAGCCGAATTTCGGAACCTCTCCTGGCACCGGCTACGGCAACCCGCTGGCCGATCAAGGCAAGTGCGGCGACATCAGCATGGTGTTGAACCCCACCCCGACCAACAAAGTTTCTCCTACGCTGAAGGTCGGTGCGCCGTACTGCGCCTTCGACACCGGCCCCTTCGTTGGCCTGGTGCCGGCCCGTGAGCTGATGGCCTTGACCGGCAACTTCGGCCTGCAGCTGAACAAGGACCATGAGCTGTTCGCTGACGTGCTCTACTCCGAAAGCGAAGTGGTGCAGACCTTCCAGACGCCGCCGCTGCGCCGTGGCTTTGCCGCCGGCTCGAACGCCCGCCTGGAAGCCGAGAAGGTGGATCCTTCGCTGATCCTGTACCCGTCCAACCCCAACTACAAGATCGCGGCCGACTACCTGGCGAAGTACGGCTACACCGCCTTGATCGGCCAGCCGTTGGCGATTACGTCGCGCGTGTTCGACTACGGCGGTCGCCAGACCACGGACAAGTCGACGCAGTCGCGCGTGGTGGTGGGTGCTCGCGGCACGATTGCCAACCAGGACTATGAAGTCGCCTTCATGGACAACCAGAGCAAGCTGGCCGGCAAGTACACCGGTGGCGTGTTCTCGGTGACTGACTACAACCGCATCATCAATGACCCGGCCAACAACTGGAACCCCTGGGCTCCGGGTGGCCTGCAGACCGGCCAGCTGGCCGAGAAGCTGAAGGCTGCCGCCTACATCGGCCCGTCGCTGGACGCTCTGTCCAAGAACCAAGGCTTCGACGGCCGCCTGACGGGCGAGTTGTTTTCTCTGCCGGCTGGCATGGTGCAGTACGCCGCTGGCGTGCAAGCGCGCAAGGACAGCCTGAGCCGCACCCCGGCTGAAAAGCCTGGCACGGGCGACATCGCCGGTGCTGGCGGCGCGGCGTTCGCGATCAACAAGGACCGCAACGTCAAGGCAGCCTTCGGCGAGCTGGTCATCCCGGTGATCAAGAATGTCGAGGCCACCGCTGCGGTGCGTACCGACCGCTACAACGACTTCGGCACGGCCAACACCTATAAGTTGAGCGGCACATGGCGCCCCAGCAAGATGGTGCTGGTGCGCGCATCGCACAACACCGGCTTCCGTGCGCCGACGCTGCCTGACCTGTATCAGCCGCAGAACATCGGCACCACCGAGCAGTTCGACGATCCGGCAACCGGCCAAACCGACCTGCAGGTGAAGGGCGTGACCGGTGGCAACATCAACCTGAAGCCTGAAGAGTCCAAGGCCACGGTGTTCGGTCTGGTGCTGTCGCCGAACCGCAATCTGTCGGTCGGCCTGGATGCGTTCAAGATCCGCATCGACAACATCATCCAGACCCCGGGCGCACAGGAAGTGGTGTCGCGTTTCCGTGCAGGCGATCCGGCTTTCAAGAACCTGGTGACGCTGAGCGGCAACGACATCGACCAAGTGGTCACCGTGACCTCGAACCTGGGCCAGGCCAATGTCGAAGGTGTTGACCTGTTCGCCAACTTCCGCGCGGATGTGGGCCCGGGCCGACTGGACTTGGTGTTGAACGGCACCTACATGACCAAGTTCGACCAGACCAGCCCGAGCGGCAATCTGTCGCGCAAGGTCGGCACCATTGTTGAAGCCGATGGCACGCCGGTTCTCGGCGCTGACGACGGCGGTGTGATCCTGCGTTGGAAGCATGGCCTGACTGCCGCCTACACGCTGGGCAGCTGGACCGGTTCGGTGACGCAGAACTACACCTCGCGCTACCGCGCTGGCAACGATCTGAACGACAAGCCGACCTATGTGGGTGCGTACTCGCTGTTCGATGCGGCTGTTGTCTACCGCGGCATCAAGAACCTGTCGCTGGGACTGGGTGTGAAGAACCTGTCGGACAAGGTGCCTGACATCTATGTGCCGGCCAGCAACCAGTTCCAGACCGGCTATGACGTCACCATGTACGACCCGCGCGGCCGTACGATCTTCCTGAACGCGAACTACAAGTTCTGATCAACCCAGACTTCTGGTGATGCGAAGGGGGCGAGATTTCTCGCCCCTTTTTCTTTTCTCTTCTTTTCTTGGTTCCTCACCGGTTTCAGGGGCGTTAAGCGGACGCGGTCGTGCTGCTGCAGGCCCTGCGAATGCTGTGGCCTTGCACGGCGCGCTCTAGGCAGCCACCGGGCTCAGGCACGGAACTCGCCCCGCTGCGGGTCTTCGACTGCCTTGCGCTGCTCGCCACGCCGGGCTGGCGCCGAACTTCGCGCCACTCGCTGGCAAGTGATTTGGGGAACGCCGCGGTGCTGAGCGGCGTTGGCTCAGCTCGCTGATGGGCGATTTCTGCACGGCCGAGGGCGCAGCGTCGGCAGCTGTCACCAGCCCTCCCCGCACATGGGAGACGAGCCAAAAAAAACGCCCCGGATTGCTCCGGGGCGTCTCGTCGAGGCCAGTCAGTCCGCCCTGAAGCGGACGGTCATGGCGCTCTTCTCGTTTTGGTGCCTATCTGCTCTGGGATCAGAACTTGAAGTTGGCGCCGACGAAGTACGAGCGACCAAAGATGTCGTAGTAGCCCGGGATGGTGTCCAGCGCCTGGGTGCCGGAGCTGCCCGAAGCGAAGAACGGGGGCTTCTTGTCAAACAGGTTGGTCACGCCGATGTAGAAGTCGGCGTTCTTGCTGGCGCTGTAGCCGATCCGCGCGTTGTGGTACGTGTGCGCGCCAATCTGCGGGTAGCCGGCAGCCGTTGTGCCCACAGCCATGTCAGCACGTCCGATATGCCGCATGTTCCAGTTGGCCTTGAACGGGCCCTTCTTCCAGGACACGTTGCCGTTCGCGGTGAACTTGATGAAGCCTTGGTCGGAGGTGGAGCCACCGGCCTGACCCAGCAAGTTCACAGGCGCGTTTCCGGCCAGCGGCACGAGGAGGGCTTCGTCATAGATGGTCGCGACGGCCGACAGGTCGAAGTCGCCCCACGCGCCGGCCTTGAAGGCATAGCGCACGTCGAGGTCCACGCCCTTGATGTTCATCGAGGCCACGTTCTGCAGCTCTTCGTTCACAGCGCGAAGCACGTAGGTGGCGCCCGGCAGCAAGGGGTTGGTGCCGCGGGTCAGCGAGCCGCAGAGCAGACGGTTCGGCGTGTCGTAGCAGAGGTTGGTGGCCACTTGGCGTGACACCGTCGTGATCATGTCGGTCACTTCGATGTCAAAGCGATCCACGGCGATGGCCAGGCCCTTCAGGAAGGTCGGCTGGAACACCAGACCGTAGGTCAGGGTGGTGCCCTTCTCCGGGTTCAGCTTGGCATTACCGCCCGACAGGCCTTCGACGCTCTGTTCGATCGCCAGCGCCGGCGCGTAGTTGGCCGGCACACCGTCGGCCGCGCAGTTGGCAGCGCGGGTCGGGTTGGCGTTGCGGCGGGCTGCGGTGCAAGGGTCGTTGATCACACCGAAGGTCTGGCCGATGCCGGACAGCTCGCCTGGCTGAGGCGTGCGGACCGAGCGGCTCTGCATGGCACGGAAGCGCAGACCATCGGTCGGCTCCCAGTCTCCACCCAGGTTCCAGGTGTCGTACTTCTTCTCGCCGGCCTTGGAGCCGCGGAATGCGCCAGTCACGTTCAAGGAGTTGGCGAAGGGCTTGTCAGCCAAGACCGGCACGAGCAGCTCGGCGAACATTTCGCGGGTGCTGGTCTTGGTCTTGTCGATATCGCCCAGCCTGTTGCCGGTCACGTTGCCCAGGTTGATCTGGGTGTCGTGGTCCAGATAGCCCGAGAACGAGCGGTACTGGGCACCCACGGCGGTGCGCAGATCGCCAGCGGGCAGCTTCATGACCGTACCCGACAGCGATACCACGCTGTCGTTCAGCGAGTTGGCGCCGATGGACGTGGTGCTGACCGTCAGCGCCCTGGCCATGTCGGCGGTGTAGGGCGCGAAGGGGTTGATGGGCACGCAGCCATTGCCGCGAGCGATCGCGTCGACGCAACGGAACTGGCCGGGTCGGGTCGGGTCGGCTTCGACGCGCAGGCCGTGGTAGAGCTGTGACAGGCTCACCGAGCCCTCGGTGCCCAGGTTCACGCGGGTACGGCCGAAGGTGTGCGAGGCGTCCCAGGTCCAATCGCGGCCGAAACCGGCGATGCTGTCGAACTCGCCCTTGGCGCCGAACACGGTGCGAACCATCGTGCGATCGCTGCTGGCGCCGCGGTTACCGCCGATGGTCTCGTCGCCGAAGCGCTGCCACCAGGTCATTTCCGTCACGCCTGCGGCCTGAGCGGCGGCGCGCAGTTGTGCGGGGATGAAGGGGTTGTTGATTGGAATGGTCGTCTGCTGGCCACCGAAGGTGTTGGCATTTGACTGGAATGGATGACCTTCGAACGACGAGTTGATCGAGTTGTTCGCGTAGTTGAACTCACCGTAGGCGGTGATGTTCTTCGTCACCTTGTACTCGGCATCACCGGCGACCAGGATCCGCTTGGTCGGGATGGCCAGGTCGCGGGCCGCATTGCGGTTGTAGCCGTCGACAGGCACGCTGAAGGGGATCAGGGCGCCGTTGGCGTCGGTGAAGCTGCTGCCACGGCGGGTAAAGCTGTTCGCGCCCACGAAGAAGCGGCCAGTGGCGCCAACGCCGGAGCGAGCCGTAGGGCCGAAGACGGGGCTGCCTGGCGAGAGCCAAGCGAAGTCGTCGCTGCAGATGTCACGGTCAGCGCATCGAACATGGCCTTCCCGGGTGAACTCCATGGTCAGCATGGCGCGGCCTGCATCGCCGAACCTGCCGCCCATCACCACCGAGGCGCTGGGGTTCTTGTTGTCACCGCGGCCGGCTTCACCGTAGCTGACGCCGAGCTCGACGCCGCGGACGTTCTTCTTGGTGATGATGTTGACCACACCAGCCATCGCATCAGCACCATAGACGGCCGATGCGCCACCGGTTGAGATCTCAATCCGGTCAATGTTCGAGGTTGGAATGGAGTTGAAGTCGACAGCGGTACCTGTCGACGAGCCACCAGGCACCCGGCGACCGTTGATCAGCACGAGGCTGCGGCCAGCGCCCAGGTTGCGCAGGTTGGCGTTGTTCAGGCCGGAAGCGCCGACGCCAGAGAATGTGGACTGGGTCCGCGAGGAGCCGAAAGCCGGTGCGAACTGCGGCAGCTGAGTAGCCATGTCCGCGAAGTTCTCCATGCCGAGATTGGCCATGGTTTCAGCGTTCACAGCGACGATCGGTGTGGTGCTGGTGAGGTTCGGGCGAACGATCCGTGAACCCGTGACCACCACGGTTTCAGCCTTCTCCACAGTGGTGGTGCTTTGCGCATAGGCCGGCACCGCCAGCATTGGGATGACGCCGCTTGCTATCAATGCCGCTGCGGCACCGATCTTGGACTGTTTGAACATGATTACTCCAGTAGTCAATGGGTTCTGACCTTAGTTCTTGCCGCGGGTCTGCGGCTGCTGCGCTCCGTACCTCAAGACGTAATCCTCCCGAATACACGGAGCGCCAGATTCTCTGGCTGTCATCCGCCTCCTGTACTTGGTGACATTCCTTGTGTCAATTCGCCAACGGCAGGCTTGCGCTCCTTCGATGAATGCGGCAGCGCGTTGTCACATGATTGACACGGCAAGGCTGCTTCTGGCGCTTCGGTGGGTGGGGAGGGGCGCTCGCGCCGCCGCAGGCAGAGCTTCCCTAGAATGCCTTCGCACTCACAGGAGGATTGAATGACAGACCCCGGTGCCACTGGGCGCGCTGCAGTACTTGTGGTTGGCGCCGGCCCTGCCGGTTCCGCCACGGCACTGGTTCTGGCGCGGGCCGGCCTGGACGTGCTGCTGGTCGACCAGCACCCGCAGGGCCGCGACAAGGTCTGCGGTGACGGCCTGATCCCCGATGCGCACCAGGCGCTGAAGAAGCTGGGCCTGCTCGATGCGGTGATGGCCCGGGCGCAGCCGGTCGCGCATGTGGGCTGCATCGGTCCGCGCGGCGGCCGTGTCGATGTGCCAGGCTCGCTGGCTGTGCTGCCGCGCCGGGTGCTCGACGAGATGCTGTGCCAGGAAGCGCAGCGCGCGGGTGCTCGCGTTCTTGCACCGGCCCGCTTCGAGCGGCCGCTGGAGGATGCTTCAGGCCGCGTCTGTGGCGCGGTGCTCAAGGTCGGCGATGCCGAGCAGGAAGTGCTCGCCGACTGGGTGGTCCTGGCCACCGGCGCGGTGCCCAAGGCGCTCAGCGCCGCCGGCATGTGCGAACGCCACACCCCCAGCGGCGTGGCGCTGCGCGGCTATGTGCGTGCGCCTTCGATGGTGGGACGCATCAAGGCCATGGACGTGGTCTGGAGCCGCGCGGTGCGGCCGGGCTACGGCTGGATCTTTCCGGCGCCGGATGACTGCTTCAACATCGGCGTCGGCGTCACTGACAGCCACCAGGCCGTGGCCGGCAAAGGCGCCAAGAAGGACCTCAATCTGCGGGCCATCTTCGATGCCTTTGTCGAAAACTACCCGCCTGCCGCCGAGCTGATGCGCGAGGGTGAGTTGGTGGGCGAACTCAAAGGTGCGCCGCTGCGCTGCACGCTGGAAGGTGCGCGCTGGACGCGCCCCGGCCTGCTCGTCACCGGCGAGGCGGCGGGATCCACCTACTCCTTCACCGGCGAAGGCATCGGCAAGGCCATGGAAACCGGCATGCTGGCGGCCGAAGCCTTGATCGCACACCAGCATGACGACGCGGCGGCGCGTGCGCAATACGAAGCGGCGCTGCGCACCCTCAAGCCCAAGTTCGACCTCTACGAGCGGGCCAATCGCGTCAACGCCTATCCCTGGCTAGCCGACCTGTTGATCTGGCGCGCCCAGAAGAGCGAGCGGCTGCTGCGTCGCATGAGCGGCGTGCTGAACGAAACCAGCAACCCGGGCAACCTGGTGACCTGGCGCGGGCTGACCCGCATCATCTGGGAGTGAGCTGTGAAGAACGCGTCACCACGCAGGCGGGCCGAGCGCCGGGTCGCCCCAAGCCGGCCCGCATCCCCTCGGGGGATCGACCGCCGTATCCGGCGGGCGAGGGGCTGACATGTGCCAATTGCTGGGCATGAATGCCAACACGCCGACCGATGTGATGTTCAGCTTCACCGGCCTGGCCACGCGCGCCGATGAGCACAAGGATGGCTTCGGCATCGCCTTCTTCGAGGGTCGTGGCCTGCGCCATTTCGTCGACCACCACAGCGCGCGCGTCTCGCCGCTGGCTGAGCTGGTCAAGCGCTATCCGATCAAGAGCGACAACGTCATCGCCCACATCCGCAAGGCCACCCAGGGCCAGGTGGCGCTGGAGAACACCCATCCCTTCCAGCGCGAGCTGTGGGGCCGCTACTGGGTGTTCGCGCACAACGGGAATCT
The DNA here is from genome assembly GCF_044373315.1 of Roseateles sp. Lineage (GTDB taxonomy): Bacteria > Pseudomonadota > Gammaproteobacteria > Burkholderiales > Burkholderiaceae_C > JACDQM01. The sequence goes on from NZ_JBILQK010000053.1 coordinate 25,869, forward strand.
GGTGGATTTCAACCCGCGCCTGCATGCCGCCTTCAAGCCGGTGGGCGGCACCGACAGCGAGCGCGCCTTCTGCTGGCTGATGCAGGAGCTGGCCAAGGCGCATTGCGACGTGCCCAGCATCGACGAGCTCAGCCGCACGTTGGCCGAGCTGATGCCTCAGCTGAACCGCCACGGCACCTTCAACATGCTGCTCTCGAACGGCCAGGCGCTGTGGGCGCATGGCAGCACCAAGCTGCATTACCTGCTGCGCCAGCATCCCTTTGGCGAAGCGCGCCTGGCCGACGAGGATCTGAGCGTGGACTTCGCCGCCCACACCACACCGGTCGACCGCGTGGCGGTGATTGCCACCGAGCCGCTGACGCAAGACGAGCCTTGGGTGCCCTTCCAGCCGGGCGAGCTCAAGGTGTTCGTGGGCGGTGCCGTCCTGGCCTGAACTCGCGGCCGCCTACGCCCCCACCACGAGGTGGCGGGGGTGAGAACCGGCTCAGTTCGCGCCGGATTTGGCCTCGCTGGCGAAACGCGACTTGGCGCCGATGTGCCGATCCAGGAAGTCCAGCATCAGCTCATAGTTCTTCAAGTTGTTGTCCAGCAGACCGAAGCCATGGGCTTCTTTGTCGGCGATGAACACATACTCGGGCGCCTTGCCATTGCGCTTCATGTCGCTGATGACGCGCTCCGTCTGCTCCAGCGGCGTGCGCCGGTCGTCACGTCCGGCATACATCGCCAGCGGCGACTTGATCTGCGCGGTGTTGAGACCGGGCGACACGGCCCGGGCCTTGTCCCAGCCCGGGGTGTTCTGGCCGATCAGGCGACGCCAGTAGGCGACGGCGCTCTTGCTGCCGGAGAAGTCCGTGGCGGTCGAGGTGAGCTGCAGTTCCAGGTCGCTCACCACCAGGCCCGCGATACCGCAGGCGAACAGGTCCGGGGTTTTCACCAGCGCTTGCAGCGTGGCGTAGCCGCCGTAGCTGGCGCCCGTGATGCAGACGCGGCGTGAATCGGCAAAACCCTGTTGAACGGCCCATTGCACCGCATCTTCATGGTCCTCGGACATCTTGTTGCCGATGGTGCCGAAGCCGGCCTCATAGATCTTGCGGCCGAATCCGGGTGTGATGCGGAAGTTCGGCAACACGACGGCATAGCCGCGTGAGGCCAGCACCTGGGCCTCGCGCCAGCCGAAGCCGCCGCCATAGGCGCCGAAGTCCGCACGGGCCATCGGGCCGCCGTGGATGTGCAGCACCGTCGGCAGCTTCTGGCCGGGCTTGTAGTCCTTGGGCAGGAAGTAGTAGGAAGGAATCTCAAGGCCATCACGCGTCTTCAGCAGGAAGGGCCGCATCGGCACCAGATCGCTGTCCTTCAGGTCGGTCTTGGCGACGAACAGCTCCTCCAGGCGCTTCTTCTCTTCGTCGAACAGAAAGCTCTGCGGAATGCTGTCCGGTGCGCTGACGGTCACCAGAGTGCGGCCGGAGCTGACGCGCTGCAAGGCCACATCCTTGTTGCGGAAGGTCGCATCCATCTGGGCCTGGATGCGCGCCAGATCGGCGTTCACCCAGCTGGTCTGGCTGCGCTCGGCGTCCACGGTGTAGCCCAGCACTTCCTTGCGGTCCTGGGACAGGCGAAGCCCTGCCACATCACCGCCCTGGCCATCGGCACCCATGTCATAGCGCGGATGCGCCGCGACCATCTCGCCCAGGGCCTTCTTTTCGAGATCGAACCTGAAGATCGCGACGGTATCGCGGCCCTTGTTGGTCGCCGCGTACAAGGTCTTGCCATCAGCGCTCAGGTGTTCCGGCGTGAAGATCTCGCCGTCACCGTGGC
>NZ_JBILQK010000054.1:0-27656 GCF_044373315.1 Roseateles sp.
TTCACGGCCTCGCAATGCTCGTCCGGCAGCGGCGGCTTGATCAGCCATTGCCCGTGCAGAAACAGTCCGAAGCCCTGCACCTGCAAGGGTTCAGCCGCCTCGCCCAGCGCCGTCTCCATCAGCTTCTGGAAATCACCGTCCTGCCGAAGACGCTCGGCGAAGCGGTTGCCCACGTCGCGCAGCTTCAGCGCGCGCGACGCCACCTCGACCTGCCGCAGCGAATCAATGCGCTGCGTCGTGGCTTCGGCGATCAACGCGCACAGATTGCGCGTCGAGCGCCGCAGCTGATTGGGTGGCACCTTTGGTTCGTTGTGGTGACAGGCAACCATGCCCAAAAGCTCACCATCCTTGAGCAGCGAGATGACCAGCGTGGCCCTGACGCCCATATTCTGCAGATAGCGGATGTGCATCGGCGACGGACAGCGCAGCAGCCCATGGCTCTGGTCAAGCATGGCGGCATCGGCCGTGGCCAGCAGCTGGGCCGGCTCGGCATCCACATCGGCAATGATGCGCAACAGGTTGATCTTGTAGAGCTCGCGCGCCTGAGGCGGGATGTCGGATGCAGGAAACCGCAGCCCGAGATAGCGCTCCGTGGTTTCGGCCGCATGGGACTCGGCGATCACTTCGCCGGACCAGTCGGGCAGGAAGCGGTAGATCATGACGCGCTGGTAGCCGGTCAGGCGACGCAACTCGGTGGCACAACCCTGCAGGAATGAATGGAGCGCATTAGGGCGTCTCAGTTCGGCCAGGCTGTCGATCAGCGCCTCGACGTTCGCCTCGTCAAGGCCGCCACGGCCAGACGAATCGCAGGGCATGGCTTCGAAGACGACTTCGCCGGCCACCCAATGCGCAACGAGCTCAAGGCCGGACACCCTGAGCAACTCCGGCCGGAACTGCAGATCCACGAGCTGCGGCGTTCCGGGCGTCACCTGCTGGATCGCCAGGCTGAATGCCCGCTCGCCGCCCTCGAACCACTCGGCGATTGGGCTGCCCAGCGCAGCGGCCGGATCAATGGCCAGGAACTGTGCGGTGTTCTGCGAGGCGCGCTCAAGCAGCCGGGTCGCAGCATCGCAAACCAGCACGAAGCCATAGCTCTGCACCCACTGCGTCAGATGGATCGCCTCCGTCGCACAGCTGGCGAGCGAGTCCGCATGGGAGCTGTCCTCGACAGCTGGGCTGATGATGTCCATAGGCGCGTCAGTCACCCGATGGATCCGGCTGGCGCACGCGTCTGGGCCGCTCGGTCCAAAGCAGACGGTGCGCAGGCTTCAAACCAGTCCAGTAGATAGCTGAAGGTCTTGACCGCACCTTGCACGGCGGCGTCAATGGCCTGCTCTTGCTGCAGGCTCTGATTCCAGCGCTCGAGCCACCTGGGCCAGGGCAGCGATGACTCGTCGGTGCTGGCAAAGAAGGCGGCCCCGCTTGCTGCATCCAGGCCAAGAACCTCATGCAGATGCCGGCCGATGAGCTTGGCGCCCAGCATCGAGCCGCGCAGCACGTAGTACACGCCGAGCAGTTCGGCGTCGGAGTCGATGTCGAAGAGCTGCACATGCCGCGCGGCGTGGCGTTGGCGCTCGGCCTCCATCAGCGTGCTGACCCCCAGGCAGGCGAGATCCTGCTCCGCCAGCTCCGCCCGAGGCCGCGGCGCCAACTCAGCCAGGCCCGGACTGCAGGCGGCTGTGGCAATGTGGGCCTCCAGCACGCGCCAGGCACCGCCCCATGCACTCAGCACCACGGCATACTGGCCCAGGGTGAGCCGGGGCGACATCAGCACTGCCGCGAGCGCGCTGGACTCCAAAATCTGGTGCAGCACGGTCGTTCGCTGCCGCATGGCCTGAACGGCTGACAGGGCGCTTGAACGGCTCTTGAAACTGCTGACTGGCTGACCCAACACACTGGCCTCCAGCTGGTTGAAAGCAACACTCATGCAGCAAGGCTATGGCCGATACGGCCAAACCCTTGTCAGGAATGTTTGACAAGCCATGCCGGGAGACCCTGGCACATGAGCCCACGGTCTCCCGCTCCGGCCCACCCCCCTGCACAATGAAATTTGGGGGCACTGTCCGTCGACAGGCCATTCGCCTAACGCTTGCCATCGTCGCCAAGGCGGCTGATTCCGCAAGCTCGCCAACCTAGCGGGCCAATCCATGAGCAATCTGAAAATCTCGACGCGACTGAAGCTGGGCTTCTCCGCAGTGATCGTGCTGTTTCTGTTCACGGCGGCCGCAACAGTCTGGCAGTTGGAGCGCGCCATCGAGGCCACCCTGCGCATGGAGCGCTCTTCGGCGTTGCTTCAGCTCGCCGGTTTCTGGCAGGGTGATGTGAGGCAGAACTCGGCGCGCTCGCTGGCAGTTGGCTTCTCAGAAGGGCCTGCCATGCTGGACTTCTTCAAGGAGGCCATGGCCAACACCTCCAAGCAAACCAGCGCCACTCAGAAGACCTTTCTGGAGAAGGCGATCGACCCCGCCTCCCGCGCACGGGCCGAGAAGGTGGGCGAGGTTCGCAAGAGCTGGCTGGCCGCCCGCGAGCAGGTCAACGCCCTGAAAGCCGCCGGGGATACCGAGGGTGCCCGTCGGCTGGTGCAGAGCAGCTTTGCGGCCATCACCGACACCTACATCCAGGTGACGCAAGACCTGGTGGACGGCGAGTCGGCCAATGTTCGCCGCGCTCAAGACGAAGTCGAGGCGCGCTTCCAGCAGCTGTACTACAAGTCCGCGCTGCTGCTGGCCTTGGGCGTTGCGCTGGCGGTCGTGATCAGCTGGCGCCTTTCAAGCAGCGTCGCCGGCAGGCTGGCCATCGCCTGCACCGCAGCCAGACGGATCGGCGATGGCGATCTCGGTGAGCAGCTGGAATCCGGCCAAGGCGATGAAATTGGAGAACTGCTGGGCACCTTGTCAGAAATGCAGACCAAGCTGTCCGCCGTGGTGAGCCAGGTTCGCCAGGGCTCGGAAAACGTGGCTACAGCCAGTACACAGATCGCCTCGGGCAACAACGACCTGTCTGCACGGACCGAGCAGCAGGCCAGCGCGCTGGAGCAGACCGCCGCTTCGATGGAGGAGCTTGGCGCCACCGTCAGGCACAACGCCGACAACGCGCGTCAGGCTGACCATCTGGCCCAGCATGCCCGGGGCGTGGCCATGCAAGGCGGCGAGGTCGTCTCCCAGGTCGTGAGCACGATGAAGGACATCAATGACAGCTCGCGGCGGATCAACGAAATCATCGGCGTGATCGATGGCATCGCGTTCCAGACCAATATCCTGGCGCTCAATGCCGCTGTCGAGGCCGCGCGCGCGGGCGAGCAAGGGCGTGGCTTCGCAGTCGTGGCATCGGAGGTCCGCTCGCTAGCGAGCCGCAGCGCCGAAGCAGCCAAGGAGATCAAGAGCCTCATCGGCGCCAGCGTGGACCGCGTCGAACGTGGCTCAGCCTTGGTGGACCAGGCAGGCAGCACGATGACCGACGTCGTGAATTCGATCCGGCGCGTGACCGACATCATGGCCGAGATCAGCGCCGCCAGTTCAGAGCAGAGCCAGGGCGTGGCCCAGGTCGGCGAGGCGGTGACCCAGTTGGATCGGACCACGCAGCAGAACGCTGCCTTGGTCGAGGAGTCAGCCGCCGCGGCCGAAAGCCTGAAGGCCCAGGCTCAGCAGCTGGTGCAAGCCGTCGCCGTCTTCCGCCTGTGATGGGGGGATCGGCAGGAACGCCTTGGCGTCGAAAGGCCCTTTGCAGCGCCGATGCGGCCTAGCGGCCATGCGGCCATTTGGCCTTGGTGGTGGGCGCCTTGACACCCTTGCCCTGAGCCACCCAGAGCTTGTAGGCGCTGGAGGTGAGCTCGCGCTTCATCAGCTGCACCAACTCGCCCTGGCCTAGGCCATGCTCCATCAGCACACGGTTATAGGGCGGACGATCCGCAAAGGCCGTCTGGATGACGCGCTGGATCTCGTCCGGGCTGAGGCGGGGAATGGTCTTGGCCATCAATGTCCTTCGAAGTCGACCAGGGTGAAGAGCTTGAGCCCGGCATCGCGAATCTTGGCAGAGCCGCCCAGCTCGGGCAGGTCGACGATGGACGCGCACTCGATCACCTCGGCGCCCAGCCGTTGCAGCAAGCGTGCGCCGGCCAGCATGGTGCCGCCGGTGGCCACCAGATCATCGATCAGCACGACGCGCTCGCCCGGCTTGACCGCATCAGTATGCATCTCCACCGTGGCGCTGCCGTACTCCAGCTCGTAGGTCTCCTCGACCGTGGTGTAGGGCAGCTTGCCCTTCTTGCGGATCGGGATGAAGCCGATATTGAGCTCATAGGCCAGCACCGAGCCGATGATGAAGCCGCGCGCGTCCAGGCCCGCGATGGCCGCCGGACGTTCATCGAAATAGCGGTGCACGAACTGGTCGATCAACACGCGGAACACGCGCGGGTTGGACAGCAGCGGCGTGATGTCGCGGAACTGCACACCCGGCGCCGGCCAGTCGGGCACAGTGCGGATGTGGCGTTTGATGTAGTCAGCGGCGAGTTCGGGCATGGCCCGGATTATCGGGCCATGCCTGCCGGCGCTGTGGGCGCTCAGGCGCCGCGCGTGATCGGCATCTGCACCTGGTCAGCCGGCAGCTTCATGTGGCGCGCCAGCTCCAGCTTGGCCAGCGAGTTGCGGTGCACCTCGTCCGGGCCGTCGGCCAGGCGCAGCGTGCGCTGCATGGCCCACATATAGGCCAGCGGCGTGTCGTCGGAGACACCAGCGCCGCCATAGACCTGAATGGCCCAGTCGATGATCTTGAGCGCCATGTTCGGTGCAACGATCTTGATCATCGCGATCTCGGCCTTGGCGACCTTGTTGCCCACCGTGTCCATCATGTAGGCAGCCTTGAGCGTCAGCAGGCGCGCCTGCTCGATGCTGCAGCGCGCCTCGGCGATGCGCTCCTGCGTGACGGTCTGCTGCGCGATGGTCTTGCCGAAGGCGGTGCGGGCGATAGCGCGCTGGCACAGCAGTTCCAGCGCCCGCTCGGCCGCGCCGATGGAGCGCATGCAGTGGTGGATACGGCCCGGCCCCAGACGGCCTTGCGCGATCTCGAAGCCGCGGCCCTCGCCCAGCAGCAGGCTGCTGACCGGCACGCGCACATTCTTCAGCTCGACCTCCATATGGCCGTGCGGCGCATCGTCGTAGCCGAACACGCTCAGAGGGCGGATCACGCGGATGCCCGGCGTGTTGGCCGGCACCAGGATCATGGACTGCTGCTCGTGGCGGCCGGCCTCGAGGTCGGTCTTGCCCATCACGATGTAGATCTGGCAGCGCGGATCACCCGCACCCGAGGACCACCACTTGCGGCCGTTGATCACATACTCGTCGCCCTCGCGGGTGATGGAGCATTCGATATTGGTGGCGTCGCTGGAGGCCACGGCCGGCTCGGTCATCAGGAAGGCCGAGCGGATTTCACCCTTCAGCAGCGGCTCCAGCCACTGGTCCTTCTGCGCCTCGCTGCCGTAGCGCTCGATGGTCTCCATATTGCCGGTGTCGGGCGCGGAGCAGTTGAACACCTCGGCCGCCCAGGGCACGCGGCCCATGATTTCGCAGAGCGGCGCATATTCCAGGTTGGACAGGCCTTCCGGCGCACGCGGCGAGCGCGGCAGGAACAGATTCCACAGCCCGGCGGCGCGCGCCTTGGGCTTGAGTTCCTCGATCAGCTTGGTGGGGATCCAGGCATTGCCGGCGCGGCGGTTGGTCTCGATCTCTTCGATGAAGCGGCGCTCGTTCGGATAGATGTGCGCGTCGAAGAAGGCCAGCAGGCGCTCGCGCATGTCCTGCACCTTGGGGCTGTAATCGAAGTTCATGCTCACGGCACGCTCCTTGGCTGGGTGTGAATCAAGTGTGGCGCAATCCGCCAGGCGTCGCTGTCACGAAGGCAGCATCCCGGTGCGAAACAGCAGCTTGAGGCGGGTCGACCTGGCTGGCCGAGCGCTCGGCAGCCGCGATCAAGCAGCCCGACACTTCCGGCTGGCACAGCCAGCGCGGAATCCGGTGGCTGACAAAGGGACACAGCCAGGCTCCGGCTGCCCGCGCAATCATGACTATGATGGGTCGCTAACTTATTCGATGTGTGGAAAACGCCCCCTCGATCAGGAGCCTCCATGAACTCTTCACCTATGGTCAAGCGACTCGCCGTCGGACTCGCCGCGCTGATAGCCGGTGTCTCGACGGCGGGCACTCAGACGGGTCTGGTCACCGAAATTGCTGTGCGCGCGTCCGATGGCCTTGTGACCTTCAAGCTCAGCAACAGCGCCGGATACACCCGGCCCGCCTGCGCGAGCCAGACAAGCTACTGGATCATCCGGGATGAAAACTCTGAAGCGGGCAAGCGCCAGCTCGCCTTGCTGATGATGGCGCGTGCCGAGAAGCTGCCGATCACCGTGGCGGGCTCGGGCACCTGCATGCGTTGGCCAGATGGCGAGGACGTCAACACGCTGATCGTGCAGTGATCCGCCTGGGAGGCCCCGGGTGGTGGCGCACTCTCCATCCTGAAGCTTGCCGTCGTCACGGCCTGCATGCGAATGGGGGGCGGGCTGAGCAATTCCCTCTCGGGCGGCAGTGCCCGCCTGCCCCAGCTCAAGCCCGCAGCAGCTTCTCTTCCGCCAGCGCCAGCGCCTCGGGCAGGCCGGACAGCACCAGCGTGTCGCCGCCGGCCAGCAGCAGTTCATCGTGGGCGTCCACCACCGAGCCGTTGGCGCGCCGCAGCGAGACCACGCCGACGCCGGTGGCGTGCAAGGCCAGATCGCCCAGGCGCTCGCCCGCGAAGGGGCTGGCTTGCGGCAGGCCGACCGAGCGCAGGCGTTCCTGCTGGCGCTCCTCGGCCGTGTCGTCGTCGGCCCCGTGGAAGTAGCCGCGCAAGAGGCCGTAGCGGGCATCGCGGGCATCGCGGGTCAGGCGGATCACGCGGCGCATCGGCACGCCTACCAGCGCCAGCGCATGGCTGGCCAGCATCAGCGAGCCTTCGATGGCCTCGGGCACCACCTCGGTGGCGCCGGCGGCGCGCAGGCGCTCCAGATCGCTGTCGTCGATGGTGCGCACCACCACCGGCACCTGGGCCGCATGCGAGCGCACCAGTTGCAGGATCTTCAGCGCTGACGGCGTGTCGTGATAGGTCACCACCACCGCGCTGGCGCGAGCCAGGCCGGCGGCCATCAGGCTTTGCAGGCGCGCGGCGTCGCCAAACACCACGCTCTGGCCGGCGGCGGCGGCCTGGCGCACGCGGTCGGGGTCCAGGTCCAGCGCCATATAGGGAATCTGCTCCTTTTCGAGCATGCGTGCCAGGTTCTGGCCGCTGCGGCCATAGCCGCAGATGATCACGTGCGCTTCCGCCTTGATGGACTTCTTTGCGATGCTGGTCAGCTGCACCGACTGCAGCATCCAGTCATTGGCCGAGAGCTTCATCACGATCCTGTTGGCATACATGAAGAGCACCGGCGTGGCGAGCATCGACAACACCATGCTGGCCAGCACCGGGCTGACCCATTGCGGCGCGATCAGCTGCTGCTGCGCACCCAGCGTCAGCAGCACGAAGCCGAACTCACCGGCCTGCGCCAGATAAAGACCGGTGCGCAGCGACACGCCGGTGGGCGCCTTGAACAGCCGGGTCAGGCCGGCGATCAGCACGAACTTGGCGAGGATGGGCAGCAGCGTCAGCACCAGCACCAGCGGCCACTGCTCCAGCACCGGGCGCCAGTCCAGCTTCATGCCGATGGTGATGAAGAACAGGCCCAGCAGCACGTCGTGGAAGGGCCGGATGTCGGTCTCCACCTGGTGCTTGTACTCGGTCTCGGCGATGAGGATGCCGGCCACAAAGGCGCCCAGCGCGAGCGAGAGCCCGGCGTGCTCGGTCAGCCACGCCAGGCCCAGCGTCACCAGCAGCAGGTTGAGCATGAAGAGCTCATCGCTCTTGCGGCGCGCCACCAGCGTGAGCCACCACCGCATCAGCTTCTGCCCGCCCCAGAACAGCAGGCCCAGCAGCACAAGCGCCTTCACACCGGCCCAGGCCAGCGACTGCGCCATCGTCTGCGCGTCGCTGTCCAGCGCCGGAATCAGCACCAGCAGCGGCACCACCGCCAGATCCTGGAAGATCAGCACCGCGACAACACGCCGGCCGTGCTCGCTCTCCAGCTCAAGCCGCTCGGCCATCAGCTTGACGACGATGGCGGTGGAACTCATCGCCATCGCCGCCCCCAGCACCAGCGCACCCTGCCAGGACAGTTCCCAGCGGCTGCCAAAGAAGTCGAACGCCCAGACCAGAAGGAAGTGACCGGCCAGGGTGCCGGCAATCGTGATCGTCACTTGCAGCAGGCCCAGGCCGAACACCAGGTTGCGCATGCTGCGCAGCTTGGGCAGGTTGAACTCCAGCCCGATGACGAACATCAGGAAGACCACGCCGAATTCAGCCAGGTAGCGGATGCTGGCGGTGTCATTAGCCAGCGCCAGCGCATTCGGCCCGATCAGCACCCCCACAGCCAGATAGCCAAGCATGGCCGGCAGCTTGAGCATGCGGCAGATCACCACACCGGCGACGGCGGCGACGAGATAGAGCAGGGCCAGATCCAGCGATGTCATGGGCCGATGTTATAGGCCTCTCAAGCACCCTATGCGCAAGGCGCATGGGCACATGTGCACTCGGCTTTGGAAAGCGCTGGCGCACAGGGCTCGCTTCGCGATACCGTTCGCGCCACCAAAAAATTTTCTGGAGCACACAATGCCCAACCTGTCCTTCGTCTCGCCGACTCGCAACAGCCCCTGGGGAACCTACCTGTCCCAGATCGACGCCGTTGAACCCTACCTCGGTCATCTGGCACGCTGGGTCGAGACGCTGCGCCGACCCAAGCGCGCGCTGATCGTCGACATCCCCATCGAGCTGGACAACGGCACCATCGCCCACTTCGAGGGCTATCGCGTGCAGCACAGCCTGACGCGCGGCCCCGGCAAGGGCGGTGTGCGCTACCACCCGGACGTGACGCTGGAAGAAGTGATGGCGCTGTCGGCCTGGATGACGATCAAGAACGCCGCGGTGAACCTGCCCTACGGCGGCGCCAAGGGCGGCATCCGTGTCGATCCCAAGCAGCTGTCGCTCAAGGAGCTGGAGAAGATGACCCGCCGCTACACCAGCGAGATCGGCATCATCATCGGCCCGCAGCAGGACATCCCGGCACCGGACGTGAACACCAATGGCCAGATCATGGCCTGGATGATGGACACCTACTCGATGAACACCGGCGCCACCGCGACCGGCGTCGTCACCGGCAAGCCGATCCCGCTGGGCGGTTCGCTGGGCCGTGTGGCCGCCACCGGCCGCGGCGTGTTCGTGATCGGCCGTGAAGCGATGCGCCGCCTGAACATCCCGATGGAAGGTGCGCGCGTGGCGGTGCAGGGTTTCGGCAACGTCGGCTCGATCGCCGCCAAGCTGTTCGCCGCCAACGGCGCCCGCATCGTAGCGGTCCAGGACCACACCGGCACCATCCTGAACGAGAAGGGCGTCGACATGCAGGATCTGCTCGACCACGTGGCCAAGACCGGCGGCGTGGGCGGCTTCAAGGGTGCCGACCGCATCGACAACGAGAACTTCTGGGACGTCAAGACCGATGTGCTGATCCCCGCGGCCCTGGAAGGCCAGATCACGGCCGAGCGCGCCCAGCGCATCTCCACCCGCCTGGTGCTGGAAGGCGCCAACGGCCCGACCACGCCGGACGGCGACCAGGTGCTGGCCGACCGCGGCATCATCGTCGTGCCCGATGTGATCGCCAATTCAGGCGGCGTAACGGTGTCCTACTTCGAATGGGTGCAGGACTTCTCCAGCTTCTTCTGGACCGAGGACGAGATCAACGTCCGCCTGGACAAGATCATCACCGGTGCCTTCAAGGGCATCTGGGAGACCTCGGAACAGCACCGCATCCCGCTGCGCACCGCCGCCTTCGTCGTGGCCTGCACACGGGTGCTGGAAGCGCGCGAAGAGCGCGGGCTCTATCCCTGATCGCTGAGCCGGCTCAGTGGCCGGCCGGCTCGCAGACTCGCTCAGCCAACTGCCGGGCGAGCACGCGCAGCTCCGGCACGGCCGTGGCTTCCCAGTACTCGGCCTTCAGCAAGGGGCCGATATAGAACAGCCCGGCCTGCGGCTGGGCCGTCGCATCCAGCAGGCGCAGGTGGCCGTCGACCCGCAGCCCCAGCCCGAGCGGGCAGGGCAGCAGGCGCCCCTGCTGCTGCAGCTGCCACAGCAGTGGCGAGCTGCGCGCATCGATGCGCGAACCTGGCCCGGAACAATTGATCACGCGCTGCGCGTTGAAGACCTGCAGCGCGCCGCCGCCACGCGGCCGCCAGTGCAGGCGCAGCGCGCCTTCGGCACGGAGCTCGACGGACTGCAAGCGCCCGGCACCCCGCTGCAGCTGGGCGCTGTGCTGCATGGCCTCCAACTGAGCGATGGCCGAAGGCGCGGCGCGGTGGCGATGCACGTCCCAGTAGACCTGCAGATGGCGCAGGAAGCGCGCCCGATCGCTCAGCGACAGCTGTTGCCACAGCGCCGGCGTATGGGCTCGCAAGGCGCCGAACACATCGCGCCATTCGCAGCCGGCCGCGGCAGCCGCGCGCAACTCCGCACGCAGGCGGCGCACGCGCTGACGCAGGCTCAGCCCGGGCGCCAGCAAGGCCGGGCTCAGGACCCAGTCGGGCGGCGGAAGTTCGTTGGTGCGGTGGCCGAGCGGCGCCAGGCCGCGCCGCGACAGCGCCAGCACCACCCCGCGATGGCCGCGCTGCCGCAGCGACAGCAGCACATCCAGCATGGTCAGGCCGCTGCCGATCAAGGCCACGCTGGCATCGGCCGGCAGGTCGTCCAAGGCCCGCGCATCCCAAGGATCATTGGCATACAGCGGGGCTGGCAAATCGGCCAGCGCGGGCAGCGGCGGGCTGGGCGCGAAATGCCCCAGCGCCAGCACCACCCGATCAAAGTCCGCGGTGCCCGCGCTGCCGTCGGCGCCTTCACGCCAGACCAGCTGCTGCCGACCATCGGCCAGCGGCTGCAGGCGCTCGACCCTGGCGATGCAGGTGTTCAGCTGCACCTGCGGACGATCCAGCGCGGCCTGCTCCAGACAATGCTGCAGGTACTGCCCGTACAGGCGGCGCGAGACGAAATCGGCGCCTGCGGCACGCTCCCCTTGGGCTTGCAGCCAGGACAGAAAGTGCTGCGGATCCTCCGGATACAGGCTCATGCGCGCCGCCGGCACGTTCAGCGCGTGCTCCTGCGACTGGGTGCCGTAAGCCAGGCCGCGCGCCCAGGCGCCGGAAGCATTGAACAGCGTCAACGTGCTGCCAGCGGGCAGCCGCTTCAGCAGCTGGCAGGCCACCGCCACGCCGCTGAACCCGGTTCCCACGATCGCCACCTGCATCTGCCACGCTCCCTTGCTGTCGGCCAGACCTTGTGCGTCTCATCTGTCCGCCCTGGCGCCGCGCATTCTAGAGACCGGGGCCTTGACCAGTCATCTGGGCCTGGCCCGCTACACTGCCCGCATGAGTCAAGAAGTCCAGCAATTCGATGCCGCGCGAGCGGTCGAAATGGCCCGCCGCGCGCTGCAGATCGAGGCCGATGCGCTGAGCGCCATGTCGCCCAGGCTGGGTGATGACTTCGCCAGCACGGTGAAGGCCGTGCTGGCCTGCAGCGGCCGCGTGGCCGTGATGGGCATGGGCAAGAGCGGCCATGTCGGCCGCAAGATCGCCGCCACTTTGGCCTCCACCGGCACGCCGGCGCTGTTCGTGCACCCGGCCGAGGCCAGCCACGGCGATCTGGGCATGGTGACCGCCAAGGACGTCGTGCTCGCCTTGTCCAACTCAGGCGAGAGCGACGAGCTCAATGCCGTGCTGCCGGTGCTCAAGCGCCTGGGCGTCACCATCATCGCGATGACGGGCAAGGCCGGCTCCAGCCTGGCGCGCCATGCCCATCTGGTGCTGGACAGCGGCGTAGCCCAGGAAGCCTGCCCCTTGAACCTGGCGCCCACCGCCAGCACGACAGCGCAGATGGCGCTGGGTGATGCGCTGGCCGTGGCGCTGCTGGATGCACGCGGCTTCAAGCCCGAGGATTTCGCCCGCTCGCACCCCGGCGGCGCTTTGGGCCGCAAACTGCTGACCCATGTCCGTGATCTGATGCGCAGCGGCGACGCTTTGCCGCGCGTGGCGCCGCAGGCCAGCTTCAGCGAGATGTTGCGCGAGATGGCGGCCAAGGGACTGGGCGCCGCCGTGGTGGTCGACAGCGAAGACCGCGTGCAAGGCATCTTCACCGACGGCGACCTGCGCCGCCTGATCGAGCGCGGCCAGGATCTGCGCGAATTGAAAGCCGGCGATGTGGCCTCGCCCAAGCCCCGCACGGTGGCGGGGGATGCGCTCGCGGTTGACGCCGCCGACGTGATGGAAGAAGCCCGGATCACGCTGGTGCTGGTCACTGACGAACAGCACAAGCTGCTGGGCGCGATCAGCATCAACGACCTGATGCGAGCGAAGGTGATCTGATGCAGGCCCTGAACCCCGCGCTGCGCTTTCCGGCCGAGTTGTTGATCAAGGCCCAGGGACCCGGCCTCGCCCTGAAGGCGGCGATCTTCGATGTGGACGGGGTGCTGACCGATGGCCGCATCTACATCGGTGAGCAGGGCGAGAGCTTCAAAGCCTTCTCGACGCTGGACGGCCATGGCCTGAAGCTGCTGGACCAGGGCGGCATCACCCCCATCATCATCACCGGCCGCGATTCACCGGCGGTGCGACGTCGCGTCGCCGATCTGGGCCTGCAGCATGCCGTCTACGGTGCCAAGGACAAGCTCGCCGTGGCCCAGCCACTGCTGGACCAGCTCGGCCTGGCCTGGCACGAGGTGGCTGCCATGGGCGATGACTGGCCCGATCTGCCGCTGATGACACGGGCCGGCTTTGCCTGCGCACCGGCGCAAGCCCATGCCGAAGTCAAGGCAGTGGCCCACCACGTCACCAGCGCGCCGGGAGGACATGGCGCGGCACGCGAATGCTGCGATCTGCTGTTGATCGCGGCCGGTCGCTATGCCGAACTGTTAAACGGCCACCTCGACACCCTGGACGGAAGCGGCCGCTGATGCAAACCCTGGCTCCGCCCACGGCTCCGGCGCAACGCAGGCTGCCTCGCTCGTGGCTGTGGCGTGCGCAGTCGCTGCTGTCAGCCTACCTGCCGCTGTTGCTGATGGCACTGCTGGCGGCCGGCAGCTGGTGGCTGGTGAAAAACACGCCCGTGCAGGAAGGGCCGACCGAGCCGGTGCCGCCACGGCACCAGCCGGACTACCTGATGCAGGGCTTCGAGCTGCAACGATTCGACCGCGAAGGCGTCTTGCGCTTTCGCATCGAGGGTCGCGAGATGCGCCATTACCCCGACACCGACACCATGGAGATCGATGGCGTTCGCTTGCGTGGGCTGGGCACCGACGGTGCAGTGACCGAAGCCACCGCGCTGCGTGCGCTCTCCAATGCCGACGGCAGCGAGCTGCAGCTGCTCGGCGAGGTCCGCGTGCGCCGAATGGAGCCGGGTCAGGACAAGGGGCCCTCGACCGTTGCGCAGCTGGAGATCGAAGGCGAGTTCCTGCACGCCTTCCTGAATCGTGAACTGCTGCGTTCGCACCTGCCAGTCAAGCTGCGCTACAGCGGCGGCGAGGTTCGCGCTCAAGGCATCGAGTACGACCATTTGCGCGGCCAGCTGCGGTTCACCGGGCAGAGCAAGGCCCGCTTCGAGCCGCGCCGCACACCGCAGGACCGCTGAAGTGACAGCCCCGCTCGTCTACATCACCGGCGCCTCCAGCGGCATCGGTCAGGCGCTGGCCTTGCACTACTACCGGATGGGCTGGCGACTGGCCCTGGTGGCGCGCCGCAGCACCGAACTGCAGGCCTGGGCCGAGGCGCAAGGCCTCAGCGCCGACCGCTATGCCGTTCACACCGGCGATGTGTGCGACATCGACGCTATCACCGCCGCCGGCCGCGCCTGCATCGCCGCGCAAGGACTGCCCGATGTGGTGATCGCCAATGCCGGCATCAGCATCGGCATGGATACGGCCATCATTGAGGACCTTGAGGTGATGCGCCGCATCTACGCAACCAACAACATCGGACTGGCCGCCACCTTCCAGCCCTTCATCGCTGCCATGCGCCAGCGCGGCAGCGGCGCGCTGGTGGGCATCGCCAGCGTGGCCGGCATCCGCGGCCTGCCGGGCCATGCCGCCTACTGCTCCAGCAAGGCCGCGGTCATCAGCTATTGCGAGAGCCTGCGTGGCGAGTGCCGTTCGGACGGCATCCGCGTCGTAACCCTGCTGCCGGGCTATATCGATACGCCGCTGACGCGGCAGAACCGCTACCGCATGCCCTTCCTGATGCAGCCCGGAGACTTTGCAGCCCGGGCGTTCGCCGCGATCGAAGCCGGCGCCAGCTATCGCGTCATCCCCTGGCAGATGGGCGTGGTCGCCAAGCTGATGCGCGCACTGCCCAACGCTTGGTTCGACCGCCTCCTGGCAGGTCGGCCGCGCAAGCATCGACAAGGCGAGTAGCTGCGCGGGGCTTCGGGCGGTGCCCGGTGCGAGCGGGCAGCAATCCAGAAGTGCAAAAGGCGCCCGAGGGCGCCTTCTGTCTTGCATTCACCAACCCTTGTCATCCAAGGGCCGGTGATCCGGTCTGTGCTGGGCTGGGTTTAGTAGCCGCCGCCACCCGAACGGCCGCCGCCGTAGCCACCGCCACCGCCGGAACGGCCACCGCCGCCACCGCCGTAGCCGCCACCGCCGGAACGGCCACCGCCGCCACCGCCGTAGCCACCACCACCGCCGCCGCCGTAGCCACCACCGCCGCCGCCGCCGTAGCCGCCGCCGCCAGAGCGACCGCCGCCGCCGAAGCCGCCGCCGCCGGAACGGCCACCGCCGCCGCCGAAGCCGCCCGGACGCTCTTCACGAGGACGGGCCTCGTTGACAACGATCGCGCGGCCTTCCAGCGCTTGACCATTCATGCCGTTGATGGCGGCTTGCGCCTCGGCATCCGAACCCATTTCCACGAAGCCGAAGCCCTTGGAACGACCGGTGTCGCGGTCCATCATGACCTTTGCAGAAGTCACAGTGCCGAACTGGCCGAATGCTTCTTGCAACGACTCGTCACGCACGCTATAGGCCAGATTGCCTACGTAAAGCTTGTTTCCCATGAGGAAGCCCTTTCAATACCAAAAAACCATGTGGAGCTTCTCCATCGTGAACCATTCAAGCGAAGGTGCGGCTGCCAGACACAGGTAAACGATTATGGTGGATCGGTCCAGAGCTGCGCAAAGCGGCACAGGCAACTGTTGTTTTTCAGCTCCTCGTGGAAACCCGCAATCGTGCTGCCTGAGGCAGCCGTCCGGGCGGCGCGCCGCTGACTATGATCGCGGCCCATGACCACACCCCCGCGCATCGTCAGCCTGGTGCCCTCACTGACAGAGCTGCTGGTGGCGCTAGGTCTGGCGCCGTATCTGGTGGGGCGGACCGGTTTCTGCATTCATCCCGCCGATGCGGTGCGCGCCGTCCCCAAGATCGGGGGCACCAAGGACGTGAATCTGGCCAAGCTGCGCCGGCTAGCGCCGACCCATGTGCTGGTCAACGTGGACGAGAACCGGCTCGACACCGTCGACGCGATCCGCGAGTTCGTGCCTCATGTGCTGGTGACACATCCCATAGCGCCCGAGGACAACTTCGAACTGCTGCAGCAGATGGTCAACGCTTTCGCTGATGCCCTGCCCGGGGTGCGCGAGAGTGCAGCCCGACTCGCGAGCGAGCTGAAGATCTCACTGGCCGGCTGCGCGGCCCGACCATGGCCAGAGCAACGGGTGCTGTACCTGATCTGGCGCGAACCCTGGATGACGGTGGCGCGCGACACCTACATCGCACGCATGCTGGAGCAGGTCGGCTGGCGCAGCTGGCCAGCGGTGGAAGGCGGCAGCACAGGCGCGGCGCGCTATCCGGTGCTGCAAGGCGATGAGCCCTGGCTCGCCCACATCGACCAGGTCCTGCTCAGCTCGGAGCCCTATCGCTTCACCCAGCAGCACCTGCCACTGGCCCAGGCGCTGTGCCCGCAAGCGCGAGTTCGCCTGGTCGATGGCGAATTGCTCAGCTGGTATGGGCCGCGCGCTGCCCGGGGTCTGGACTATCTGCGCGGGCTGGCTGAGGCATAGTTGCCCCAATACTCAAGGGCCGCCCACTGCGGCAGCATCTGACGATGGATCTCTACAAACCCCTGGTCGCCCTACTGGCCATCGTCAACCCGATCGGCGTTGTGCCCTTCTTCATCCACTTCACTCAGACCTTCAGCAAGGCGCAGCGCAAGCACACGATCCTGGTCAGCGCCTTCACGGCCTTCGTCGTGATCGCGATCAGCGCATTGGCTGGCCTGAAGGTGATCGAGTTCTTCGGCATCTCGCTGGCCAGCTTCCAGGTCGGGGGTGGCACGCTGCTGCTGATCAGCTCGCTGCAGATGCTCAATGCCCAGCCCGCGGAGGGCCGCAAGGAAGACGTCTCCGAAGGCTCGGACAAAGTCAACGCCGGAGCCAGCATCGCGGTGGTGCCGCTGACCATTCCCTTGCTCACCGGCCCGGCCACGATCTCCACCATGGTGATCTATGCCGAGAAGACCCGGCACTGGTGGGAGCTGGGCGTGCTGGTGGGCTATGGTGTCGTCGTCGCCTTCGTGACCTACGCCGTGTTCACGGCTTCAGGCCGGATTGCCCGGGTGCTGGGCCAGACCGGCATCAACATCATGACGCGGCTGATGGGCCTGATCCTGGCCGCGCTCGCGGTCGAGTTGCTGGCCGACGGACTCACCAAGCTCTTCCCTGTGCTGGCCTCGCATCTGGCGCGCTGATTCCGCATCCATGTACGACTACATCATCGTCGGTGCCGGCACCGCAGGCAGCCTGCTGGCCAATCGGCTCAGCGCAGATCCGCGCAAGCATGTGCTGCTGCTGGAGGCCGGTGGTCACGACGACTACCACTGGATCCACATTCCTGTCGGCTACCTCCACTGCATAGGTAATCCGCGCACCGACTGGCTCTACCAGACCGAGCCCGACGCCGGGCTGAACGGCCGCAGCCTGCGCTATCCGCGCGGCAAGGTGCTGGGCGGCTGCTCCAGCATCAACGGCATGATTTATATGCGCGGCCAGTCGCGCGACTACGAGGCCTGGGCCGATGCCACCGGCGAGGACGCTTGGCGCTGGGATCAGGTGCTGCCCTTCTTCAAGCAGCATGAGAACCACTGGCGGCTTGACGCTACCACCGGCGTCAGTGACGCCTTCAAGGCTCTGCATGGCCATGGCGGTGAATGGCGGGTCGAGAAGCAGCGCCTGTCCTGGGGCATCCTGGATGCCTTTGCGCAAGCGGCCCAGCAGGCCGGCATTCCAGCCACCGAGGATTTCAACGGCGGCAACAACGAGGGCGTGGGCTATTTCGAGGTCAACCAGCGCAAGGGTTGGCGTTGGAACACGGCCAAAGCCTTTCTTCGGCCGACCTGCTTCGGCCGACCCAACTTCGAACTCTGGACCGGCGCTCAGGTTCAGCGCTTGGTGCTGAACCGTGCCGACGGGCAGCTGCACTGCGGCGGCGTCATGGTGAGGACGCCAAGCGGCCCGCAGACCGCGCTGTTGAATCCGGGCGGCGAGGTGCTGCTGGCGGCAGGCGCCATCGGCTCGCCGCAACTGTTGCAGCTGTCTGGCATCGGTCCTTCCGAGCTGCTGCAGCAGCATGGTGTCGAGGTGAAGCAAGATCTGCCTGGCGTCGGCGCCAATCTGCAGGACCATCTGCAGATCCGCGCGGTGTTCAAGGTGCAGGGGGCCAAGACACTCAATACGCTGGCCAGCAGCCTGTGGGGCAAGGCGAAGATCGGCCTCGAGTACGCCCTCAAGCGCAGCGGCCCGATGAGCATGGCGCCGTCACAGCTAGGCGCATTCACGCGCAGCACACCGGACAAGGCGTGGCCCGACCTGCAGTACCACGTGCAGCCGCTGTCGCTGGACGCCTTTGGCCAGCCGCTGCATGACTTCAATGCCATCACCGCCAGCGTCTGCAATCTGAACCCCAGCAGCCGCGGCAGCGTGCAGATCCGCTCGGCCGACCCTGACCAGGCGCCCGCCATCGCGCCCAACTACCTCAGCACCGAGGAAGACCGCCGCATCGCCGCCGACAGCCTGCGGCTGACGCGGCGCATCGTCGCGCAGCCGGCACTTGCGGCTTACCAGCCCGAGGAATACAAGCCGGGTCCGCAATACCAGAGCGACGAGGAACTGGCACGCCTGGCCGGCGATATCGCCACCACCATCTTCCACCCGGTGGGCAGCTGCAAGATGGGGCGTGACGATGACCCGACGGCGGTCGTCGACGCGCATCTGCGCGTGCGCGGCGTGACTGGCCTGCGGGTGATCGACGCCAGCGTGATGCCCAGCATCACCAGCGGCAACACCAATTCGCCGACGCTGATGATTGCCGAGCGCGCCGCCGCCTGGATCAAGGCCGGCAGCTAGCCGCCGGCCGGCTCATGGCGCTCAGGCCGCGAAGCGCTCTTCCAGATAGGCCAGCAAGGTGCGGATGGTCTGCGCCTCGCCGCCGATCGGGCGACCGGGGCGTGCCGTGTCGTTCCAGGCGAACAGGTCGATGTGCAGCCAGTCCTGGTTCTCGGGCACGAAGTACTCGAGGAACAGCGCCGCGTTGATCGCGCCAGCCAGCGCGCTCTTGCCCGTGTTGACGATGTCACCGATGGTGCTTTCGATGCCGGCCTTGTAGGGCGCCCACAGCGGCATGTGCCACAGCGGATCGTCCAGCTTCATGCCAAGGTCGACCAGGTCGCGCGCCGTATCGTGGTGCTTGGCGAACAGAGCCGGCAGCTGCGCACCCAGGGCCACACGTGCCGCGCCTGTCAGCGTGGCCAGGTCGATGATCAGCTCGGGCTTGCTCTCGCTGGCATAGGCCAGTGCGTCGCTCAGCACCACGCGGCCTTCGGCGTCAGTGTTGCCGATCTCGATGTGCAGGCCCTTGCGGGTCTTGATCACGTCGCCGGGACGATAGGCATTGCCCGCGATCGAGTTCTCGACTGCAGGAATCAGCAGCTGCAGGCGCACCGGCAGCTTCAAGGCCATCACCAGCGTCGCCAGGCCGAGCGCATTGGCCGCGCCGCCCATGTCCTTCTTCATCTGGCGCATGCCCTCGGCGCCCTTGATGTCCAGGCCCCCGGTATCGAAGCAGACCCCCTTGCCGACGATGGACAGCAGCGGATCCTTGGGCTTGCCCCAGCTCAACTCGATCAGCCGCGGCGCCCGCGTGCTGGCGCGGCCCACCGCATGGATGGCGGGGAAATTCTGCTTCAACAGCGCATCGCCGACGATCTGCTTGAAGCTGGCGCCATGCTGCTTGGCCACCATCTGCACAGCCTTGGCCAGAGCTTCCGGGCCCATGTGCTCGGCCGGTGTATTGACCAGATCGCGGGTGGCGGCCATGGCCGTGGCCTGCGCCAGACCGCGCTGAGCCGCCGGGCTGGGCGTCAGCAGCAGTTCGGCCGGCGGGCGCTTGCGCGGCTTGTACAGATCGAACTGGTAGGCGCCCAGCTCCCAGGACAGTGCGGCAGCTTCCGCGTCGACAGCCAGTCCGTCATCGGCCAGGTGATAGCGCCCCTCGGGCAGCGCCTGCGGCAGTGCCGACAGAGCGAAAGGATGGCTCACATGCGCCACACCCGCGAAGACCTGGCCGAGCTTGCCGTCAGCTGCCGGCACCAGCGCATGGCTGTCCGGCGCGCCGTTGAAACCCACCGCGGCCAGCCAGTGACGGGTCGGGGCAGGCAGCTTCGGTGCGAGCGCCTGGAACGCCTGACGGTCGACCACGGTGATCGCGACGCTGGCGGTGGACGAGAAATTCTTGAGTTGCACGGTCATGGCAGATATGAACGATGACGGGTTGAAGCCCCCATTGTCGCTGGCGGTGTAGATTTCCGGGTATCGACTGGAGGTGCCGACATGGGCGACAAACGCATGGCTTGGCTGGCGGGCTTGTTGGTCGGTGCGAACATGACGTGCACAGAAGCCTTGGCCGGTCGGCCGCTCATCACAGAAGATGCCGGCGTGCTGGAAGCACGCGACTGCGAGTGGGAAAGTGCAGCCGTCCGGACCACCACGCGCGGCCAGCCACGGGTCAGCGATCAGGCCACGCAGATCGGCTGCGGCATCGGCTTCAACAGCCAGATCGCCCTGGCCGCCGGACGCAGCCGCAGTGACGGCATCAGCGCGCGCAGCCTGAGCCTGACCGGCAAGACCGGCCTGCATGACGGGGACGCCGGGCAGGGCACGGCCCTCACACTGGCCTGGGGCGTGCTGGGCAACCAGTCGCCGGGCGCCAGCCTCAGGCACGAGCTGAGTTTTCTGAACCTGGTGGCCAGTCGGCCCTTGCCGGCGGGCTTCACCGGTCACGCCAACCTGGGGCTGACCCACAGTCGGGCGGAGCGGTCCAGCCGGGCCAACTGGAACCTGGCCCTGGAGTGGAGCCAGCAGCCCGGCTTGGAGTGGATGGCCGAAGTCTATGGCGTCGAACGCGAGAAGCCCTGGCTGGGACTGGGCTGGCGCTGGGCCGCAGGCAAGGACTGGAACCTGAACGCCTCCTGGGCCCAACAGCAGCAGACGCCGCGGGTGAAGCTCTTGAGCCTGGGCCTCAAGCTGGCGTTCTGATTCGCAAGCGCCGCGGGTGCAAAAAGTTTTCTCAGGCCTGTCAACCCGGTCCCCTGAGCCCGCGTTGTCTGCTCAATCGCGTCGCTTCAATCGGCGCCAGATTGTGAAAAGGCCAGAACGCCATGAAGTCTCAGCATCACACCGAATCGCAGCCCCGCCGCATGCCGGCGCCCGAGTGGCAGCTCGACAAGGGCCGCAAGCACGAAGCCTTCGAAACCACCCCGCTGGGTTGCGACCGCCGCAGCCAAGCCCGCGCCATCCGCTTCGATCGCAAGCGCTGATTGACTTCTCCAGATAGCGTGCGCTAACTTGCTACGTCTTCCGATGCAGCAAGTGGCGCCAGCAGCAGCGCCAGATCCTCGGGCGTGAACTTGGCAGCCTCGGCTGCATCGCTGCCCACCACCGCTTCCGCCAGCGCATCCTTGCGGGTCTGAAGCTCCAGCATCCGCTCCTCGATGCTGCCCGCCACCACCAGCTGATAGACGAACACCGGCTTGTCCTGGCCAATGCGGTGGGCGCGCGCACTCGCCTGCGCCATCACCGCCGGGTTCCACCAGGGGTCGACGTGGATGATCGCGTCGGCCGCCGTCAGGTTCAGGCCCACGCCCCCGGCCTTCAGGCTGACCAGCATCAGCGGAACTTCCAGAGCCTGGAAGCGCTGCACGATCTCGCCACGCTGTGCGGCGTCAGTCGCGCCCGTCAGGCTCAGCCAGGGCAGCCCCAGCCGCTCCAGCTCGGCCGCGATCAAGTCCAGCATTTCGGTGAACTGCGAGAACACCAGCACCCGCCGCCCGGCTTGCAGCAGCTCCGGCAACATCTCGGCCAGCAGTTCCAGCTTGGCGCGCTCCAGGCCCGGCGTCGGCGACACTCCCTTCAGCAGCAGCGGATCGCAGCAGACCTGGCGCAGCTTCAGCAAGGCATCCAGCACGCTGATCTGCGACGCGCCAAAGCCCTGCCGCGCCAGCACGCGGCGCACCTGCGCATCGGCGGCCACGCGCACACTTTCGTAGAGCTCCTTCTGGCGTCCCTGCAGCGCCACCCGACGCGTGACCACGCTCAAGGCCGGCAGCTCCGCCGCCACCTCGGTCTTGCGCCGCCGCAGGATGAAAGGCCGCACCCGACGCGCCAATGCTTCGGCATGCAGGCTGTGGCCGCCTTCCTCGATGGGCTTGCGCCAGCGGCGCGCAAAGCTGCGCGCATCCCCCAGCAGACCAGGCATCAGGAAGTCGAATTGCGCCCACAGCTCGCCCAAGTGGTTCTCCACCGGCGTGCCGGTCAGGCACAGGCGGTGCCGGGCCTGCAGGCGCCGCGCAGCCGCCGCGGCGCGGCTGGCGGCGTTCTTGACGGTCTGCGCCTCG
Organism: Roseateles sp.; assembly: GCF_044373315.1. Taxonomy (GTDB): domain Bacteria; phylum Pseudomonadota; class Gammaproteobacteria; order Burkholderiales; family Burkholderiaceae_C; genus JACDQM01. The sequence continues at coordinate 22,083 of NZ_JBILQK010000054.1, forward strand.
TCCAGGATCAGCAGGTGCCAGGGCTGGGCCGACAGCGGCGCCACATCGCGCCACAGCAGCGGGTAGCTGGTCAGCACCAGGTCAAACGCCGCCAGCTGATCGAAATGGCGTTGCCGCTCGGTGCCCTGCAGCACCAGCACGCGCAACGCCGGCGCGATGCGCCGCGCCTCGGCCAGCCAGTTGAACAGCAGCGAGGTCGGCAACACGGCCAGCGCGGGCCGGTCCAGGCGGCCAGCCTGCTTTTCCAGCAGCACATGGGCCAGGGTCTGCGCGGTCTTGCCCAGGCCCATATCGTCGGCCAGGATGCCGCCCAGCCCCTGGGCGCGCAGATATTGCAGCCAGGCCAGGCCGTGCAGCTGATAGGGCCGCAGCGTCAGGCCCAGGCCCGCGGGCTGCGCCACCGGCGGTGGCGTGCCGGCCCGGATCAGGCGCTCAGCGATGCGGCGCAAACCGGCATCCCCCTCAACCTGCCACCCATGCCCCCGCCCCTCAGCCGTCAGGCCAGCCAGACGTGTGGCATCCCAGTCGCTCAAGATCCAGGGCCCCGCCTCGCGCCGCTCCAGCAGCAGATCGACCATGGGGCCGACGATGGCCTTGAGGGTGGCGGCGGGCGCCTCGATGCGGCGCCCGCCCGGCGCGCGCAGCACGATGACCGCGGCATCATCGATGTCGGCCAGCGCACGCGCATCAAGCCAGCGCGCATCGCGCCGCAGCAGATCGGCCAGCATCGGCGCCAGATCCAGGGCTTCGCCCTCCACCTCGACACCCAGACTCAAGAGCCAGCTGCCTTCGCGGCGCGGCAGGGCCAGCGGCTGGATCGTCAGGCGCCAGGCTTCACCGGGCGCTGGCCGGTGGGCAAAGCCTGGCTGCAGCTGGACCTGCCAGCCCTGGGCCTGCAGGGCCGGCACCTGCTCCAGCCAGAACTCGGCGAACTGGCCCTCCTGCGGCAGCGTCCACAAGGCCTCGTCGACGATCCCGGCCTGGGTCGCGGCGCCCGGGTCGCGCCACTGCAGGTTTGATGCATCGAGTGGCAGCAATCCACAGGACCAGAGCTGGTCGCAGGCGTCAGCCTCAGCCGCCAGGTCGCGCGCGAACACCCCGCCGTCGCAGGCCTGCACGGCAGGGGGCCGGTTGTTTAGCAGCGAGCGCGGCGCCGGCCCCGACCAGGCCAGGCCGCCGGGGCCCCGGTAGCGCCAGTCCACGCGGGCCACGCTGACCTGCTCGCCGCGCGGTCCGATGCGGCCGCTGGGCCTCATGCCCAGCAGGCCATGGCCACGTCCGAGCGTCTGCAGGATCAGGCGCGGCTGGAATTCGGCCGGCTGGGCTTCGACGGCCGCGGCCGGCGTTGCCGCTGCGCGGCTGGGTGCCAGCTCCGCGTCGGCCGGCGGCTGTTGCAGCAAATCCATCAGCCGGGCCGCATCGGCCGCTTCCAGCGGCGGCAGGCGCTGCAGCTCGCTGCGCGGCGCACGCCGCTGCATGGCGGCCACCCAGAGTTGCAGCGCCTTCTCGCGCCGCGGTGCATCGGCCTCGGCCTGCAAGCTCAGCAGCACGGCGGCGGCATGTTCGCAAAAGCGCCGGCTGCGGCAGCTGCACAGCGCGCTGTAGTGCGGCTGAGCGTCACGATCCAGCACGCCTTGCAGCGCAAGTTCGAAGCTCTCGCCCGCGGCGCCGCGCACGCGTGCGTTGGCGCCCGTCGGGCTGGGCTGGATCTCGACGATCTGTGCCTGCAAGCTTCGGCCGCGCTGCAGGCGTTGGCGCGAAAACAGCGTGCGCAGCGTTGCCGCCTCGGGCGGCCACAGGCGCGCGAGCTCGGCCGGTGCGGAATCGGTCATGCCCGCATTGTCGGCTGACGCTCGCAGGGCAAGCCAAAGCTGGCAGACTCCACCCCATGAAAACCCGCATCCAGCGCCCGCTCAAGCTTCTGGCTGCCCTGACAGCCACGCTGCTTCTCGGCACGGTGGGTTTGGCCGCGCTGGCGCTGCAAGGCCGGCCGCTGGTGCCCTCCGCAGCCAGCGTGGCGCCAGCGGATGTGGCGCGAGCCAAGCGGTTGCTGCGCATGAACGATCCGCGCCGCGCCCGCCCCGGTGAGCTGCACAGCCTGCGGCTGTCCGAAGGCGAACTCGTCCTGCTGCTCAACCATTTGGGCCGCCACCAACTGGCCGAACGGGCACCGGCGATGAGGCTGCGTCTGCTGACGGCCCGGGCCGAGTTGCAGGCCAGCTTCGCGCTGAGCTCCTGGGGCTGGCTGAACCTGCAGCTCGGCTTACGCGAGGACGGCCGGCAGCTGGCAGTCGACAGTCTGAGGCTGGGCCGCCTGCCCCTGCCGGCCACCTTGGGCCAATGGATGTTTGCCCAGGGCTGGCACCGGTACGGCCAGCGCGGTGAGCTGCAGCTGGCACGCGAGTTGGTACAGCAGGTGAGCCTGCAGCCGGGCCAGCTCGAAGTGAGCTACCGCTGGCAGGCCGACAGCTACAAACGCCTGCTCGGCAGCCTGCTTGACGCGCAGGAGCAAGCGCGACTGCGCGCCCATGCCGAACTGCTGGAGCGCTGGACACGCGACAGTGCGCGGCAGGGCGTTGCGCCCTTGACGGAGCTGCTGCCGGCCGCCTTTGCGCTGGCACGCCAGCGAAGCGCCAACGGCGGCGACGCCGCGGCAGAGAACCGCGCCGCGCTGGTGAGCCTGGCCCTGTATGCCGTCGGCCGAAGCCCGGCCAGCCTGCTCAGCGTGGCGGCAACCAGGACACAGGCCCACCCTCTGCCCTTGATCCTGCAGGGCCGTCCGGACTTCCCGCAGCACTTCATCATCTCGGCTGCACTGGCAGCGGCAGCCGGCGGGCCGCTGGCGGATGCCATCGGGGTCTACAAGGAGCAGGCCGACGCCCTCCACGGCAGCGGCTTCAGCTTCAACGACCTGGCGGCTGACCGAGCCGGCGCGCGATTCGGCCTGCTGGCCATGCGTGAACCCGCCCAGTTGCAGCACAGGATGGCGGCCGGTGTGCGCGAGCATGAGCTGCTGCCCGACCTGTCGGACCTGCCCGAGTACCTGAGCGAGGCCGAATTCAGGCGCCGCTACGGCGGCGTAGATGCGCCGGCCTATCGCCACATGATGGCGGCCATTGAGGCGCGCCTCGATGGCATCGCGCTGCTGCGATGACGCAGGCCGATTCCGTCCGCCAGCGGCAGTCGCCACCCGGCTGGAGGCACGGTGCTGAGCACTGAGCCGCCAAGCCTGCCGGCTCGGCGTGCCTGCTGCGCGCGCTGCCAGCGGCCGGCCGTGGCCTGTCTGTGCGCCTTTATTGCACCGGCGGACAACCTGGTGGAGGTGCTGGTGCTACAGCACCCCTTGGAGCAGCAGCAGGCCAAGGGCACGGCACGCCTGCTGACGCTGTCGCTGCGGCACAGCCGGCTGGTGGTGGGCGAGCGCTTCGAGTCCGACGCACTGCAGGCCTTGTTGCACCATCCGTCGCCTGCCGGCGCGGCCGTCCAGCCGCTGCTGCTCTACCCCTTGGACGCCATGCCCGCCAAGCCGGCACAGACACCGCCGGCTTTTGCACCTTCACCCGCAGGGCTGCGCCTGGTGGTGCTGGACGGCACCTGGCGCAAAAGCCGCAAGATGCTGGCGCTCAATCCCGCACTGCAGGCCCTGCCGCGACTGAGCTTGAACACGCCGCCGCCCTCGCGCTACGCGGTGCGCCGCGCCGAGCAGGCCCAGCAGCGCTCCACGCTTGAAGCCACGGTGCTGGCCCTGCAGCAGCTCGAAGGCGATGCAACTCGCTACGCACCGCTGTGGTCCGGCTTTGATGCGATGGTCGCCCGCCTGGCCCTGCATGCTCGCCGGTACGGCCCGCCTGTGGGCTGAGCCCCGCAGGTGCGGGGGGGCTCCCCCTGGCACGGGGGGGCGCTGCTGAGGCAAGGCATGCCGAGCCATCCAGAATCAAGCCATACCCGCCGCGCGCGCCGCGCCACGCATGCCACTGCGTACGCTGGACCGCGCTGGCTTGACCCGGAGCTCCGCCATGCATTCTTCTCTTCGTCGCCTCGGGGCTTTGCTGTCCGGCCTGCTGCTGTACTGCGTGGTCATGCTGTTTGTCAGCACGCTGGCGGCCTTGCCCTCGCCTGCACCACTGCTGAGTCACCTCGGGCTGCGGGCCATGCTGGCGCAGGAGATTGGCGCCGCCACGCTACTGGCCACGCCGGTTTTCGGCCTGGCCTTGGTCTGGAGCTATGTGACGATCCGCCCAAGCCAGCGCGGCAGACGCCCCACCACAGCATGGTGCCTGGGCGGGCTCTGCCTGGCCTGGCTGGCCTGGCTGTTCTACGGACTGGTGCATGCCTCAGAGAACTCGGCGCTGGGCGAATTACCGCTCAGCACACTGCTGCTGTCGTCAAGCGTGCCGCCGCTGTGGGGCGTGCTCAATATGCTGGCCGCCATGCTTGGGGTAATACAGGCGGGCACGCTGGCCAAGCGCCGGATGCCGCCAACGGCGGCCCTGAGGACCCAAGTCGCCTAGAACGACTCCCACTCATCGCTGACCGGCGGCGCTGCGGGCTTGGGGCTGGCGGCGGCGACCGGCTGCGGTGCGGCTGGCGGCCGGGCCGGCGCAGGCGCCAGCTTCGGTGAGAGCTTGGGCTGCGTCGCTTTGAGCGGCGTCTTGGCTGAGACCGGCCTGGCCTTCGGCGGCGCTGCTGGCGCGCGCGGGCTGCTCGGCACATGACTCGCGTCGAGCCTGAACACCGATACCACCTCGGTCAGCCGGCCGGCCTGCTCGCGCAGCGATTGCGCCGCGGCCGCCGACTCCTCGACCAGGGCGGCGTTCTGCTGCGTCATGTGGTCAAGATTGGTCACCGCCACATTGACCTGCGCGATGCCGTCCCGTTGCTCAGTCGCGGCCGAGGCGATCTCGCCAATCAGGTCGGTGACGCGCTTGACGCTGGAGACGATGTCCGACATCGCACTGCCGGTCTGCGCAACCAGTGAAGCGCCCGATTCGACGCGCTCGACCGAGGCACCGATCAAGGTCTTGATCTCCTTTGCGGCCTCAGCGCTGCGCTGGGCCAGCGAGCGCACCTCGGACGCCACCACCGCAAAGCCGCGGCCCTGTTCGCCGGCGCGGGCCGCCTCGACGGCAGCGTTCAGCGCCAGGATGTTGGTCTGGAAAGCAATGCCGTCGATCACGCCGATGATGTCGGCGATCTTGCGCGAGCTCTCAGTGATCTGGTCCATATTGGCCACGACCTGCTGCACCACCATGCCACCACGCGTGGCCGCTTCAGCCGCCGAGTTGGCCAGCTGATTGGCCTGGCGCGCGGTGTCGGCCGAGTGGCCCACCGTCGCCGTGAGCTCCTCCATCGAACTGGCGGTCTCTTGAAGGCTGGAAGCCGTCTGCTCGGTGCGGGCGCTCAGGTCGTGATTGCCGGTTGCAATCTCGCTGGAGGCGGTCGCCACGGACTCGACGCCCTGCCGGACTTCCCCGACCACGCTGCGCAACTGGAGCACCATGCGATCCATAGCACCGAGCAGCAAGCCGAACTCGTCGCGGCGGCCAGCCGGCACACGCGTGCTCAGATTGCCGG
>NZ_JBILQK010000055.1:0-27537 GCF_044373315.1 Roseateles sp.
CGCTGACGCGCAGGCTGGGATCCAGATCCTCGTCCTGCGCAGTGGCACCGCACCACAGACCGCCGCGACCATCGGCAATCGCGTAGCCAGCGCCGGCCACCGGCAGCAGCGGCACCGGCCAGCCGTGATGCTGCACCAGGGAGGCGGGCAGTTGGCTGATCTGGCCGCGCTGGCGCTGCAGCGGCAGGCGGCCGCGGTGGGGGATGCCGTCCAGCAGTGCCAGGCTCTCGTGCCCACATGCCAGCACCAGGGCCGCGGCCTCGTCGATCACGCGGCCCTGCGCATCCAGAGCCTGCCAGTGCTCGCCTAGCCGGCGCAGCGCCGCCACGGGCCGCTGCGTCTGCAGTGGCGTGTCGCCCAGCAGCGCCCTCGTGTAGGCCTGTGGGGGCAGGGCGCCACCGCCGGGGTAGAACCAGGCCGGCGACTGCAGCGGCAGGCCGCTGAGGCGGGCCGCAGCGTCGGGCGCCAGTGCGCGGACGTAATCGTCATGCAGGCCCAGCTTGTCGATCAGCGCCTGCATCTCGGCCGTGCTGCGGCGCGTTTCCAAGCGCAGCAGGCCGCGGTGCAGCCAGGGAAGTTGGGGCCCCAGCATGTGCAGCAGGCGCTCGGTTTCCAGTGCCGCGGCGCGGTTGAAGCGCGCATGCAGGCCGTCATCTGGATTCAGCGTGCCGTGGAACAGGCCGGCCGGGTTACCCGAGGCCGCCTGCGCGGGGCCAGATCTTGCCTCAAGCACGCGGCAACTCAGCCCCTGCTCGCGCAGCGCATGGGCACAGGCGGCGCCGGCCAGCCCGGCACCGATGATCAGGATGTCCTGCGCCGTCGGCGCCAGGGCCAGGCGGCCGGCCGGCCGCTGCATCGGGTGGCGCGGCTGAAAGCGCGCCGTGCAGAGCTCTGGCGCGCCTGGAAGCCCAGCCGCCATCGCGACCTCGAAACCGGCCGCGCTCAGACCTTCGCGCAGGCCCGGTTTGGCGCTGCCGCAGGCCACGGTGGCGCCATCGGCTGCCAGCCGAGCCAGCCGCTTGAGCGCGTATCCATCCCAGGCGCCGGCGTCTTTGGCTGGCACCACGGTGTCGAGATGGAAGGCGTCCACCTCGGCCACCAGCTCGCCCAGCCAGTCGCGGATATCGCCCAGCGCTAGCAGCAATTGCAGGCGGCCGCCCTCGAAGCTCAGCCGGTGCAGGTTCGGTGTCGGCGAGGGCCAGCACTGCAACAGTTGGGCCACCAGCTCCGGCACGGCGCTGCCCACGTGCCCACGGCGCAGCTGGTCCAGCGCGGGCGGTTGCGGCTCGATGCTGATGAAGACCAGGCGCTCGCAGGCCTTTGGGTCAGCCCGCCAGGCCGCCCAGGTGGCAAGAAAGGCATGGCCCAGGCCGAAACCGGTCTGCAGCATCACTAAGCGCGACCGGCCGCGCCAGCGCTGCGGCAGGCCGTTGCCGCTGAGGCAGATATGGTGCGCCTGTTCAAGCGCGTCGGCCGGCACCGGCCGCGCGCTGTCGGCATCGACCGGCGCGCTGCGTATGGGCCGGGTCTTCATGGTTGCAGCGTGGCCAGCAGCCAGGTCAGCCCGCCGCACAGCAGCAGCGGCAGCAGCAGCGTGGGGATCACCAGGCGCGCGAAAGCCCAGCCGCCCGACAGCCATGCGGTGAGGCCGCGCGTCAGGCTGTTGCAGCCGATTGCGAGCAGCATGCCGGCCAGCACCTGGCCGCGGCTGATCTGCCCCGAAGCCTGCAAGCCGGCCAGCGAAGCGATGGGCGAATGGGCGTCGGCAAAGGAGGCTATCGCCACGGCGCCGTAGAGCCCGGACGCGCCAAAGTGCTCGCGTGCCCAGCTCACCGCGATGGTGACGGCGCTGAGCATCAGCGCCAGGATCAGCGCTTCGCGCAACCGCAGCGGGCCGCGGCGTTCGCCGTCGGCCGAGCCGATCGAGGTCTGAGCGCCTTCCTTGCGACGTGACTGGCGCGCCAGCAGCAGGCCCGTGCCGCCGGCGAGCACGATGCCCAGGCCGGTCACCGGCAGCGCGGCCATGGCCGCCTGTGGCGCCAGCGCCAGCAGCATTGCCTGCGCCTGCAGCCAGGTGGCGGCGGTCGACATCACCGCGCCCGCGGTGCAGGCCAGGCGCAGCTGTGGCTCGGCGCGCGAGCGCGTGCCCATGGCGGCAATCGTTGCGGTACTGGAGACCAGGCCCGATAGCAGGCCCGACAGTGCCAGGCCTGCCTGCGGCCCGGCCACCCGCAAGGCCGCATGGCCCACGGCCTGCAGCGCCAGCAGCAGCAGCATCAGGCCCATCAGCGAGTGCGCCTTCATGCCGGCCAGCCAGGGCAGCGGCTCATTGGGCATCAGCGGTAGCACCACCAGCGCCAGCGCGCCCAGCAGCAGGCCGTCGTGCAACTCTTCCTCGCGCAGCACCGTGGTCGCAAAGCGGTGCAAGCGGCTGCGTGCCGCCAGCAGCGCCGTCATCACCACAGCCGCCGGCGCACCCAGCAGCGGCGCCTGGATGCACAGCGCGCCGATCAGATAGGTCACCAGCAGCGCGATCTCGGTGGTCAGGCCCGGGTCGCGACGGCTGCTGCGCGCATACGCGATTGCGGCCAGCGCGGTGACCGCGAGCGCGCCGACGGCCACCAAGCCTGGGGCTGCCAGGCTTTGTGCCAGTGCGCCGGCCAGCGCGGCCAGCGTGAAGGTGCGCAGGCCGGCCGGCTCGCGGAACCGGCCGCGGCCTTTGTGGCGCTCGCGCTCCAGGCCGATCAGCAGGCCGCTACCCAGCGCGGCCAGCAGCCCGGTCACCAGCTCGCCAGACACGCCGAAGGCGTTCGTCAGGCCGCTCACAGCGAGACGCACTCCCCATGCTGCGGCACCCGTACGCGCCAGCCCAATTCGTCCTGGATGCGGCAGCGAAGTGCGTCGCTGGCTTCGGGCTCGCCATGCACGACGAAGACCTGCTCAGGTGCCTTGCGGAAGCCGCGCAGCCAAGCCATCAGGCCATCGGCGTCAGCATGGCCGGAGAAGCCTTCCAGATGGCTGACCTCGGCATTGACCGGCACGTAGGCGCCGTGCATCTTGACCTCGCGAGCGCCGGCAATGATCTTGGCGCCGCGGCTGCCGCCGACCTGGAAGCCGGGAAACACGATGTGGTTGCGCTCTCCCGGCGCCAGGGTCTTCAGATAGTTCAGCACCCGCCCGCCGGTGGCCATGCCGCTGGCGGAGATGATCACCGAGGGCCGTGTCATCACGCGGTTGGCGGCTTTCAGCGAGTCGGCAGGCTTGCTGATCAGCTGCACGTCCTGGCGCAGCGTGGCGGCCTCGCGCAAGCTGATGCGCAGCAGCTTCTGGTACTTGACGATGATGTCGGTGGCCTGCGTGGCCATCGGGCTGTCCAGGATGATGGGCAGATCCCGCGGCAGTTCACCGGCCGCTTTCAGGCGCTGCAGCACCAGCAGCAGGGCCTGGGCCCGGCCGACCGCGAAGCTGGGCAGCAGCACGCTGCCGCCGCGCCGGATGGTGTTGCGGATGATCTGGCCGAGCCTCGCCTGCACGTCCTCGGCCGGATGCAGGCGGTTGCCATAGGTCGACTCGATCAGCAGCACGTCGGCGCTGTCGAGTTGCTGCGGCGGCGGCATCAGCAGATCATTGTCGCGGCCGACATCGCCGGAGAACACCAGCGTCTTGCCCTCCGCCGTCACGCTGATCGCGCTGGCGCCCAGCAGATGGCCCACGGGCGTGAAGCGGATCTCGGTCTGCGCCAGCTTCAGCCGGCCATCGCGCGGCAGGCCGACGAAATGGGCCAGCGCCTTCTTGGCATCGCGGCCGCTGTACAGCGGTAGCGCGGTCTCGTGGCGCGAGGTGTGGAAGCGGTTGGCCCGCTTGGCGTCCTCCTCCTGCAGTTTGGCGCTGTCCAGTAGCAGCACCTCGCACAGCGCGCGGGTGGCCTGCGTCGAGAAGATCTGGCCCTTGAAGCCGTGGCCGACGAGGGCCGGGATGTAGCCGCTGTGGTCCAGGTGCGCGTGCGACAGCAGCACCGCGTCGATGCTCTGCGGTGGCACGCCCAGGCCGACCCAGTTGCGCTCGCGCAGCACCTTGTAGCCCTGGAACAGGCCGCAATCCAGCAGCAGGCGCTGCTGGCCGATGTCGAGCAGATGGCGCGAGCCTGTGACTGCGTCGGCGGCGCCTAGGAAGGTGAGTTTCATGGGGCTCCGAGGGTTTGCATTTGCGCCGATTCGAGCACGCAGACCGTGCCATTGGTTTGAGCCATGGCAAGGCGCATGGCGCGGGCCACGCGATCAGAGGCGATGGGCCGCCAGCGCGCCGGGATCAGGGGTGCCAGCGGCTGGCTCAGTCGCAGGGCCCAGGACTCGCCCGGCCGGGCCGCTTGCCCGAGCGCAGCGCGGTCGCCGCTGAGCAGCGAAGGACGTGCCAGCACCAGGCGCTCGAAGCCGAGCGCGCGCAGCGCTTGTTCAGCCTCGCCCTTGACGCGGTTGTAGAAAACGCTGGACTGCGCATCGGCGCCCAGTGCCGACACCACGGCGCAAGACCTGGCCCCGGCGGCCTTGGCGGCACGGGCGACATTCAGCACCGCATCGAAATCGACCGCACGAAAGGCCTGTTGCGAACCGGCCTGCGCCATGGTGCTGCCCAGCGCGATGAAGACCTGCGCCGGTGCTGGCAGGTCGGCTCCGCCCAGGTCGGCTCGGCCGAAATCGATCGGGTGGGTGTGCAGTCGCTCAGAGCCGGGCAGGTCGGCAGGTGCGGGGCGACGCAGCAACAGATGAAGCTGCGTGCCGCGCTGGTCCAGCAGCTGGGCCGTCAGGGCCCGGCCAATCAGCCCTGTGGCGCCAGCCAGCCAGACGGTCGAGGTGTTCTCACTCATGTGGCATGCTAAGCCAGAAATGAACAAGGCCCGATGGTTGTCGGGCCTTGCGTCCTCAGTGCAGCGCTGGCGCTGCGTTGGGCGGTCTTCAGCGCTTGGGTTGGGTCAGGCGCGGGCCGTTGTTGTGGCGCGGCGCGCTGCCGTCACGGCGCGGTGCATTACCCGCGGCTGCCGGGCGCTGCTGGCCACCACCGCCGCCTTGCGGACGGCCTTGTCCGGAACCGGGGCCGCCGGCGCCTTGCGGGCGACCGTTGCCTTGGCTGGGACGCCCACCACCGCTGCTACTCGGACGGCCGCCCGTGCTGGCGCCAGGACGTCCGCCGCCACCGCCACCACCGCCGCCACTTGGGCGACCGCCGCGACCACCGCCATTGCCACCACCGCCGGGCGCACGGCCACGGCTGCCATTGGTGTTGAGCACCATGCGACCCAGCACGATGGGCTCGGGCTTCTCGTTCGGATCAGGCGCGAAGCCGGGCACGATCTCCTTGGGGATCTCGCGCTTGATCAGCTTCTCGATCTCGCGCAGGAAGCCGTTCTCGTCCACGCAGACCAGCGACACGGCCTCGCCCTGGGCGCCGGCGCGGCCGGTGCGGCCGATGCGGTGCACGTAGTCCTCGGGGACGTTGGGCAGCTCGAAGTTGACGACGTGCGGCAACTGGTCGATGTCGATGCCGCGCGCTGCGATGTCGGTGGCCACCAGCACCGCCAGCTCGCCGCTCTTGAACTCGGCCAGTGCCTTGGTGCGGGCACCCTGGCTCTTGTTGCCGTGAATCGCCATGGCGCTGATGCCCTGGTCGTTCAGGTAGTCGGTCAGGCGGTTGGCGCCATGCTTCATGCGCGTGAAGACCAGCACCTGGTGCCAGTCACCCGACTTGATCAGATGGGCCAGCAGTTCCTTCTTGCGCTCGCGGCCCACCGGGTGGACCTTCTGTGCGATCGCGTCGTTGGTCTGGTTGCGGCGTGCCACTTCGATCAGCGCGGGCTGGTTCAGCAAGCGGTCGGCCAGGCTCTTGATGTCGTCGCTGAAGGTGGCGCTGAAGAGCAGGCTCTGCTTTTTCTGCGGGAGCACGGCCAGCACCTTCTTGATGTCATGGATGAAGCCCATGTCCAGCATGCGGTCTGCTTCGTCCAGCACCAGGATCTCGACCTTGGACAGGTCCAGCGTACCTTGCTGGTGGTGATCCAGCAGGCGGCCGGGTGTGGCCACCAGGATGTCGACGCCGTCGCGCAGACGGTTGACCTGGGGCTGCATGCCGACACCACCGAACATCACCATACTGGTGAGGGGCAGGTACTTGCCGTAGACCTTGACGCTTTCCTCGACCTGGGCGGCGAGTTCCCGGGTGGGCGTCAGAACGAGCGCGCGCACCATGGCCTTGCCGCGCGCATTTCGCACGGGCTGACCTTCGGAGAGGCGTTGCAGCAAGGGCAGCGTGAATCCGGCGGTCTTGCCGGTGCCAGTCTGCGCGCCGGCGAGCAGGTCGCCGCCTTTGAGCACCGCAGGGATGGCTTGGGTTTGGATGGGGGTCGGCGTGGTGTAACCGGCGTCGGCGATGGCCTTGAGAAGGGGGGCGGCCAGGCCCAGAGATTCAAAACTCATTGACTGCTTGTAGAGCACGGTGCCCTGGGTGCGAGGCCGCGCTGCCGGGTAGACAACGCCAGTCTTCGGTCCTGCGATAGGAGCGTGCTTGAGCTCAAAAAAATAACGCCACGGAAGACTGGTAGTCCGCAGCGTTGGGCTGATTATAGCCCGGCCCCCTGCGCCGCCGTCGGCGCGAGCTGGGCTGGCGGACGTCACGGTGGCAGCCGAAGCTGCGACAATGCGGCGCTTCGCGTCTCGCTCTCGCGTGAGGCGCGCCGGGTGCCAGCCACCCGCAGCCTTGCAGAACTCAGCAAACTCCCCAGGAAGAAGCCCGCCATGGCGCAATATGTTTTCTCGATGAACCGTGTCAACAAGACGGTTCCCCCCAAACGCCACATCCTGAAAGACATCTCGCTGTCCTTCTTCCCCGGCGCCAAGATCGGCGTGCTGGGTCTGAACGGTTCGGGCAAGTCCACGATCCTGAAGATCATGGCCGGGGTGGACAAGGAGTTCGAGGGCGAAGCCATTCCGATGCCCGGTATCAAGATCGGCTATTTGGAGCAGGAGCCCCGGCTGAATCCTGAGCAGACCGTGCGCGAGGCCGTTGAAGAAGGCATTGGCGGTGTGCTGGCTGCCAAGAAGCGCCTCGACGAGGTCTATGCCGCCTATGCCGAGCCGGATGCCGACTTCGATGCGCTTGCAGCCGAGCAGGGCGAACTGGAAGCCATCATCGCCGCGGCGGGCAGCGAGAACACCGACCTGCAGCTGGAGCTGGCGGCTGACGCGCTGAACCTGCCGCCCTGGGATGCCAACATCGGCGTGCTGTCCGGCGGTGAAAAGCGCCGCGTGGCGCTGTGCCGCCTGCTGCTGTCCAAGCCCGATATGCTGCTGCTCGACGAGCCAACCAACCACCTGGACGCGGAATCGGTGGAGTGGCTGGAGCAGTTCCTGCAGCGCTTTCCCGGCACCGTGGTGGCCATCACCCACGATCGCTACTTCCTCGATAACGCGGCCGAGTGGATTCTTGAACTCGACCGTGGCCATGGCATTCCCTGGAAGGGCAACTACTCGGATTGGCTGGACCAGAAGGAACGCCGCCTGGAGCAGGAACAGAAGTCTGAAGACGCTCGCGCCAAGGCGATGAAGGAGGAACTGAAGTGGGTGCGCTCCAACGCCAAGGGCCGTCAGGCCAAGAGCAAGGCGCGTCTGGCCCGCTTCGAGGAACTGAGCGACGTCGAATACCAGAAGCGCAACGAGACCAACGAGATCTTCATCCCGGTTGCCGAGCGCCTGGGCAATGAGGTGATCGAGTTCGAGAACGTCAGCAAGAGCTTCGGCGACCGCGTGCTGATCGACAACCTCAGCTTCAAGGTGCCGGCCGGCGCCATCGTCGGCATCATCGGCCCCAACGGCGCCGGCAAGTCGACGCTGTTCCGCATGATTCAGGGCGTCGAGCAACCCGATTCAGGCACGGTCAAGATCGGCAAGACGGCCAAGCTGGCCTTCGTCGACCAGAGTCGCCAGAGCCTGGATGCAGACAAGACGGTGTGGCAGGACGTCTCCGGTGGCCTCGACAACATCGTGGTTGGCAAGTTCGTGATGCCGTCGCGCGCCTATATCGGCCGCTTCAACTTCAAGGGCAACGACCAGCAGAAGCTCGTCGGCCAACTCTCCGGCGGTGAGCGCGGCCGCCTGCACCTGGCCAAGACCCTGGCCCAGGGCGGCAACGTGCTGATGCTGGACGAGCCGTCCAACGACCTGGACGTCGAAACCCTGCGTGCGCTGGAAGAGGCGCTGCTGGAGTTCGCCGGCTCTGCCATGGTGATCTCGCACGATCGCTGGTTCCTGGACCGCATCTGCACCCACATCCTGGCTTGCGAGGGTGATTCGCAGTGGTTCTTCTTCGACGGCAACTTCCACGAGTACGAGGCCGACAAGAAGAAGCGTCTGGGCGAGGAGGGCGCGCGCCCCAAGCGCATGCGCTTCAAGCCGATCAAGTGAGTCGCTTCGGTTGCGACGCAAGGGGCCCTCGGGCCCCTTGCGCTTTTTCGGGCGTTCACAGATCTTTACCTGGGCGGCATGGCCTCGCAACGTGCCGGACGGATCATCTCTTCACCCCAATGCACAAGGAGTGCCGAGATGAACAAGCCAAAGATGATGAAGTCGGTCCAGGCAGCCGCCCTGGCGGTGTCGCTCGTGCTCTGCGGAGCTGCGGTTCACGCCATGCCAGGCGGCCATGGTCCGCATGGCGGGCCGGGCGATGCGCCGCAACGCATGGGCATGATGCTGGACCTCGTCGATGCGAGCGAAGCCCAGCACAAGCAGATCCGCGAACTGATGCAGGCGGCCCGCAAGGACCTGCAACCGCAGCACGAGGCGATGCGCAAGCTGCATGGCGAACAGCGTGCGCTGCTGGCCGCTCCCAGCATTGACGCTGCTGCGGTGGAGGCCAAGCGCCAGCAGATGCAGGCCCAGCGCGAGCTCGTGAGCAAGCGCATGAGCCAGGCCATGATTGACGGCGCCAAGGTGCTGACACCCGAGCAACGCACCAAGCTGAATGAGCGCATGGCCAGGCACGAAGCTCGCATGGCCGAGCGTTTCAAGGACGCCCCGCCCAAGCGCGGCGAACGCTGAGCAGCCAGACCACTCGCTTATGCTTGCGCCCACCATCAACCCGGGTCAGCTGCGCCGAGCCGAGCTCTGCAGCAGCCGGGCCCGGCTCACAAGTCTCATGAGTCACAAACTGCTGCTGATCGATGACGATGCCCGCCTGACCTCGATGTTGCGGGACTACTTCAGCCTGGCTGGTTTCGAAGTTGAGGTCGCTGGCTCGCTGGCCCAGGGCAGGCAGGCGCTGGAGTCGTCGGTGCCGGATCTGCTGGTGCTGGACCTGATGCTGCCCGATGGCGACGGGCTGGAGTTCTGCCGCACGTTGCGTGGCGATGCGCGCGTGCGCCGGCTCCCGGTGCTGATGCTGTCGGCGCGTGGCGAACCGATGGACCGCATCCTCGGTCTGGAGCTGGGTGCGGACGACTATCTGGCCAAGCCTTTCGAGCCTCGCGAGTTGCAGGCCCGCATCAAGGCCTTGCTGCGGCGCAGCGGCCTGGACGCGCAGTCGGACGACATGCTGCGTTTCGGCCGCTTGGAGATCGACTTGGCGGCCCGGGTGGCGCGGCTGGACGGCAAGTCCTGCGACTTGACCAGCCACCAGTTCGATCTGCTGGTGGTGCTGGCGCAAAGCCCAGGGCGGGTGCTGACGCGCGACCAGATCATGGACGCGCTGAAGGGCCATCCGCTCGATGCCTTCGACCGCTCCATCGATGTGCACATCTCACGCATCCGCGCGGTGATCGAGGACGATGCCAAGAACCCGCGCCGTGTCCTGACGGTGCGCGGCGTCGGCTATGTCTTCGCCCGCAAGCAGGACGCCGAGCCTGGCGCCTAACCCGCGGACACCCAGCCCACGCCTGACCTGGATGAGCTGCCTTTGAAGTCTCTCTACCTACGGATCTACCTGACCTTGGTGGCGCTGCTGCTGGCGTTTGCCTTCGGCTCCGCCTGGCTGTTTCAGCGCCAGATCGAGCAGGAGCGCGGACAGGCGGAGGCCACGGCCTCGGAGCGCCTGACCGCCATCGCGCTGCTGATCCATCGGGCCTTGCCGCCAGCCGACGCACCGGTGCAGGCGCAGGCAGAGGCGGTTGAGGACTGGGGGCGCCGCCTTCGCATGCCTTTTGCACTTCAGGACGCGCAGGGCGTGCGAATTGCTGCCTCAGCAGCTTTTGAGCGTCGCGAACGTGATCCGATGATGCAGGTGCAGACGGTCGAGCTCGACGACGGCCGCAGCCTGCTGCTGATGCGCTTTCCGCGACCGCGATTCGGGCCTGATGGACACCGGCCTGGCGGCTTCGAGCGCGGTGCGTCCGAGCAGTCCGGAGCGGCCCAAGGCGAAGGTGGGCCAGCGATGGGGCCTGGCCAGCCAGGTCCGCCGGCCCATGCCGAGCCGCGCGCGATGCGAGCGCGGGAGGATGGAGCTTGGCCCATGCCACGATTCCTGAGCGGCTTCGGGCCCGTGCCTCCTGGTGAGGTGCTGATCGTGTTGCTGGTGCTGCTGTTCCTGGCAGTGGCGATCAGTGCCTACCCGGTGGTGCGACGTCTGACGCGCCGCCTGGAGCGGCTCAAGCAGGGCGTCGAGCAGTTCGGCGCCGGCCGGCTGGATTTGCGTGTCGACGATGGCGGCAGCGACGAGGTCGGGGCGCTGGCTTCAAGCTTTAACCGCGCGGCCGAGCGCATCGAGTTGCTGCTGCGTTCGCACCAGAGCCTGCTGGCCAATGCCAGCCACGAACTGCGTTCGCCCTTGGCGCGCATGAAGATGGCGTTCGCGATGCTGGATTCGGCGGTGCCGGCCCAGCGCGAGCGGCTGCGGCGCGAGATCGACACCAATATCAGCGAGCTTGATGCGCTGGTGGAAGAGGTGCTGCTGGCCAGCCGGCTGGAGGCCCAGGGTCAGGCGCCGCTGCGCGAGCCGGTCGACCTGCTGGGTCTGGCGGTCGAGGAAGCCGCGGCCAGCGGCGCTGAACTGCTCACCGATCCCGAGGGCGCGCAGTTCACGCTGCAGGGCGAAGAACGCCTGCTGCGGCGTGCGCTGCGCAATCTGCTGGAGAACGCGCGCCGGTATGGCGGCGAAGAAACATTGCTGAGCCTGCGTCAGCTGGCGTCGAATCAGGTCGAACTGCGCGTCTGTGACCGTGGCCCGGGCGTGCCGCACGAGATGCGCACGCGCATCTTCGAGCCCTTCTTCCGTTTGCCCGGCCATGCCGAGCAGGCCGGTGGCGTGGGGCTGGGGCTGAGCCTGGTCAAGCAGATTGCCGAGCGCCATGGCGGGCAGGTGCGCTGCGAGGACCGCGAAGGCGGCGGCAGCTGCTTCGTGATCGTGCTGCCGGCCGGAATGACGCAGCATTGATCCAGGCCTGAGGGTTTGGCCGCTCAGCGCGCCGGCGCTTGTTCCTGGCGCTCCTGGCGATGGATCCAGGCCAGCAGCGTGGCCAAGGCGATGGCAGAGACCAGCAAGCCGACCGTGGCCGCTGACCAGAAGCCGCTGGCGCCGCGCAGGCTGGCGGGCACCCAGGGGCTGTCGCCATAGGCCAGGAAGTAGCCGCCGCCGATGCCCATGCCCCAGATCGCCAGCGCGTAGATCACCATCGGCATCACCGCCACACGGTGGGCGCGCAGCACTGCCGCCGCCAGCGCCTGCACCGCATCGGCGCTGTGGAAGACCCAGACCCATAGCAGTAAGGGTAGGGCCGCCGCGATGATGGCGGTGTCGTGCGTGTACAGGCCCAGCACCTGTTCGCGCAGCAGGAAGATCACGCCGCCGATCACGAAGCCGGCCGCCAGCGCAATCTCCAGCCCATGCCAGCCGAGCCGGCGCGCCGCCGCGAAGTCGCGCGCGCCGATGCGCTGAGCCACCAGGGCGCCGGTGGCATTGCCCAGCGCCATCGGCAGCATGAACATCAGCGCCACCAGATTGGCCGCCAGCTGATGGCCGGCGGCTGCGGTGGCGCCCAGGCGAGCGATGAAGATCGCCATGAAGGTGAAACCGGTCACCTCGATCAGGATGGAAAGCCCCATCGGCACGCCCAGATGCAATTGGCGCCGGATGGCATCCCAGCGCGGCGCGTGCAGGCCGCCCTGCTGCAGACCGAAGCGGGCGTAGAAGGGATCGCGACGCATCAGCAGCAGCGCCACGATCAGCTGGCTCCACATCACGACTGTCGTGGCCAGCGCGGCGCCGGTGGCGCCCAGTGCGGGCACGCTGGCGTCGCCCAGGCTGAAGCCGTAGATCAGCAGCATGCTGAGCGGTACTTTCAGCAGCAGGCCGCCCAGCTGCAGCACCATCACCATCTTGGGCCGCGACACCGCTGTGTTGAAGCCGCGGTAGGCCGCGAACAGCAGACCGGCTGGCAGGCTCAGGCCCAGCGTGGCCAGATAGCTGCGCACTTTGCCTCGACCTCGGGCGTGGTCTGGGCCAGCGCCAGAAAGGGGTCGGGCACCAGCAGCAGCACTTCGCCCACCACGGTCAGGGCCAGTGCCAGCCACACGGCCTGGTGCAGCTGGTCGCCGGCCTCCTGCGGCTTGCCGGCGCCGAACAGCTGGCCGGCCATCGGGCTGACCGCCATCACCACGCCCATCAGGCCGATGAAGACGGTGATGTAGCAGGCCGCGCCCACCGACAGCGCCGCCAGATCGATGGCAGAGAAACGTGCCAGCAGCAGGGTGTCGACGGTGGAGAAGGCCAGCACCGCGATCTGGCCGATGAACACCGGCCAGGCCAGCGGCGCGATGCGGCGCAGGCTGTCGAGTTGCGGCAGGTTCACGCAGTCTTGCCTTCGCGTGCGCGCTCGGCATAGCGGTTGAAGCGCCAGGCCGTGCCCTCCTGCGTGATGCGGCGCCAGGTGATGCGTTTCTCCACCGGCGTGAGAATCGGCCAGTGCTGCACCTCGTCAAAGCTGCGGCCACAGCCCTTGCATAGTGCGTCGCCCTGGCTGGTGGAGCAGATTGCGATGCAGGGCGCGTCAGGCGTGCTGGCATACCAGGCCAGCCAGGCTGTCATCGCCGCTTCCGGCATGCGCTCTTCCTCGCACTCGCTGTCACGGAAGTAGACCAGCCTGCCGTAGACCTCGGCCAGGGCCAGCACCTCGGCACAGGCAGCCAGGCCGTCTGATGAAGGCTTCTTGGCGCGCCACCAGTTGATGGCGGCTTCGATGTCGGTGATGTGGATGGCGGCCATGGGGATGCGCGCCGGCCTCAGTAGGACAGGCCCATCGTGCTGCGCACCTCGCGCAGCGTCTTGCGGGCCACCGCGCGGGCGCGCTCGGTGCCGACCTCGACGATCCAGTGCACCTGCTTTGGATTGGCGAGGTACTCGTTGGCGCGTTCGCGCCAGGGTGCCTGTTCGCGCTTGATGGACTCGATCAGCGGCTGCTTGCAGTCCAGGCAGCCGATGCCGGCGCTGCGGCAGCCTTGTGCTGCCCAGCTGCGCGTGGCTTCGTCGCTGTAGAGCTGATGCAGCGGCCAGACCGGGCAGTGCGAGGGCTCGCCCGGATCACCGCGGCGAGCGCGCTGCGGGTCGGTGGGCATGGTGCGGATCTTGTCCTCCACCACGTCTGGCTCTTCGCGCATCGCGATCGCGTTGCCGTAGCTCTTGCTCATCTTCAGGCCGTCCAGGCCGGGCAGGCGGGCGGTGTCAGTCAGCAAGGCCTGGGGCTCGACCAGGATGGGTGCCTCGGGGCTGTACAGGTGGTTGAAGCGGCGTGCCACTTCGCGCGTGATCTCGATATGGGCCTGCTGGTCCTCACCCACCGGCACCTGCGCGGCCTTGTAGATCAGGATGTCGGCCGCCTGCAGCAAGGGATAGCCCAGCAGGCCGTAGCTGGCGCTGTCAGGCAGGCGCTCGGCCAGGTCCTTGAAGCTGGGAATGCGCTCCAGCCAGGACAGCGGCGTGCTCATCGCCAGCAGCGTGAACAGCTCGGCATGCTCAGGCATTCGGCTCTGGATGAAGAGAGTGGCCTGTTCAGGGTCGACACCGGCCGCCAGCCAGTCGACCACCATGTCGTAGACGTTGCGCTCCAGCGTGGCGCGGTCCGGGCGGCTGGTGGTCAGCGCATGCCAGTCGGCGACGAAGAAGAAGCAGTCGTGGCTGGATTGCAGCCTGACCCAGTTTTTCAGCGCGCCGTGGTAGTGGCCCAGATGCAAGGCGCCGGTGGGGCGCATGCCGGAAAGCACGCGAGGGCGGGGCGGGGGCAGGGCTTCGGGGTTCATCGGCAGCGGCGGGCGGTGGGGCACGCATTGTATGTAGGCGCGCGGCTACACTGCCGGCCCATGAAACGCATCGTGATCCTGATCTCCGGCCGTGGCTCGAATATGGAGGCCATCGTGCGCGCCTGCGCTGCCGAAAGCTGGCCGGCGCAGATCGCGGGAGTCATCAGCAACCGGCCGGGTGCGGCCGGCTTGGCTTTTGCGGCCAGCCATGGCATCGCTACCGCCGTGGTCGACCACAAGGCATTTGCCAGCCGCGAGGACTTCGATGCCGAGCTGGCAAGCGTGATCGACAGCTTTGCGCCGGATCTGCTGGTGCTGGCCGGCTTCATGCGCATCCTGGGCAATGCATTCACCGCGCGTTACGAAGGCCGCATGCTCAATATCCATCCCTCGCTGCTGCCGGCCTTTCCGGGCCTGCATACGCACGAGAAGGCGCTGGAGATGGGCTGCAAGTTCGCCGGTGCCACGGTGCACTTCGTCACCGCTCAGCTGGACCATGGCCCCATCGTGGCGCAGGCTGCGGTGCCAGTGCTGCCGGGAGACGACGCTGATGCCTTGGCCGCCCGCGTGCTTGCGCAGGAGCACCGCATGTATCCGCGTGCGGTGCGCTGGTTCGTCGAAGGGAGGCTGGCGGTGGACCAGGGCCGCGTGCAGCAGCTGGACGGCGAGGTGCAGGCCTTCAGTCTTTGACGCCTTCGATGCGGGTGAAACGGGGCTGCGCAATACCGTCGATGACGACCGTTTCGAAGAACATCGCGTGCGGCCGCACCCACAGGCCTGATGCGTTGTAGAGCGGACGGTAGAGCACCAGCGGCTCCAGCGTCTCGCTGTGTCGAGCAACGCCGATCAGCTCGTACTCACCGCCTTTGTAGTGGCGGTAGCGGCCAAGAACGATGTCGGGCAGGGCGGGTAAATCGTCGTCTGTGTTCACGTCTGGGCCATGGCTCGGGCGGCCTGGGATAATCCGGCCCATGCATCCTAATGCCCTTCTAGAAATGAGCTGCGAGCTGTTGCGCGCGGTGCTCAAGTTCGATGCGCCTGCCGATGGCTTGGTGTCCGCCTTTTTCCGCAAGAACAAACAGCTGGGTCAGCGCGAGCGCCATGCGCTGGCCGAGACCACCTACGCGGTCTTGCGTCAGCGCCTGCTGCTGCAGCATCTGGCCCAATCCGGCAGCGGCCCGATGGAGCGCCGTCTGGCGCTGCTGGCCTGGGCTGGCAGCCGCGATTTCCTGCGTCCTGCATTGAGCGCGCAGGAACAGCAATGGCTGGCCGAGATCGAGACCATCGACCGGTCCACCCTGGCGCCCAAGCTGCGCCACAACCTGCCTGACTGGCTGGCCGAGCCGCTGCTGCAGCGTCTGGGCGAGGATCAGTTCTGGGCCCTGGCCAGCGCGATGAACGAAGGCGCGCCGCTGGACCTGCGGGTCAATGCCCTGAAGGCTAAGCGCGAGGAGGCGTTGCTGGCGCTCAAGACTGCGGGCATCACGGCCGAGCCGACGCCGTTCTCGCCCTGGGGTCTGCGCGTGCAGGGCAAGCCGGCCTTGTCCAAGCAGGAGGTTTTCACCAACGGCACGGTCGAGGTGCAGGACGAGGGCAGCCAGCTGCTCGCACTGTTGCTGGACCCCAAACGCAGCGAGATGGTGGTGGATTTCTGTGCCGGCGCTGGCGGCAAGACGCTGGCCTTGGGCGCTGCAATGCGCAACACAGGGCGGCTCTACGCCTTCGACGTGTCGGGCCATCGGCTGGAGAAACTCAAGCCGCGTTTGGCTCGCAGCGGGCTGTCGAATGTCTACCCGGCGCAGATCTCGCACGAGCGGGATGACCGGATCAAGCGCTTGACCGGCAAGATCGACCGGGTGCTGGTTGACGCACCATGCTCCGGCCTTGGTACGCTGCGCCGCAATCCGGACTTGAAATGGCGCCAGACGGCTCAAGCTGTCGAGGAGCTGCAGGTCAAGCAGGCCGCCATTCTGGAAAGCGCGGCCCGCATGCTGAAGCCGGGTGGGCGCTTGGTCTATGCCACCTGCAGTCTTCTGAATGCTGAGAACGAGGTGATTGCAGAAGCGTTCAGCGCCAAACATCCGGAGTTCACCGCACTGCCCGCTGTTGAGGTACTTGAGCGCGCGCATGTTGACCGTGCGGCGGAACTCTGTGAGGGCGCCTACCTGCGCCTGTGGCCACAGCGGCAGCAGACGGATGGCTTCTTTGCCGCAGTGTGGGAGCGGCGAGCCTAGGGAAATGCCGCAGTGGCGCACTTGGGCATGCTCTGGGCTGTCACCTACAATCCAGGGCGCTTTCTAGGGCGACCCACCTAAACACTAGGCTCGATCGAGCAGGGCAAGAACCGAATGAATTTTCTGATGAATGTGCATGATGCACTGGTGCAGTGGCTGAGCCACGGCCTTCTTGAGGCCAGTGGCTGGCAGGCGCTGGGCTACACGCTGGTGGTGACGCATCTCACCATTGCAGCGGTGACCATCTTCCTGCACCGTGCCCAGGCGCATCGCTCGCTCGATCTGGGGCCGATCCCCTCGCATTTCTTCCGCTTCTGGCTGTGGCTCACCACCGGCATGGTCACCAAGGAGTGGGTCGCGATCCATCGCAAGCACCACGCCAAGTGCGAGACCGAGGACGACCCGCACAGCCCGCAGACACGCGGCATCAACAAGGTGCTGCTGGAGGGCTCTGAGCTCTACCGTGCCGAGGCCAAGAACCAGGAAACGCTGGACAAGTACAGCCATGGCGTGCCGAACGATTGGATCGAGCGCAACCTCTATACCCGCTACAGCTGGCAGGGTGTGGGCCTGATGCTGATCATCAACGTGGCTCTGTTTGGCGCCATCGGCCTGACCATCTGGGCGGTGCAGATGGCGTGGATTCCGATCTGGGCAGCTGGCGTCATCAACGGCATCGGCCATTTCTGGGGCTATCGGAATTTCGAGGCTCAGGATGCGTCGACCAATGTGTCGCCCTGGGGCATCCTGATCGGCGGCGAAGAGTTGCACAACAACCACCATACCTATCCGACCTCGGCCAAGTTTTCGGTCAAGCCCTTCGAGTTCGATATTGGCTGGGGCTACATCCGTGTGTTTGAGATGCTGGGCTGGGCCAAGGTCCGCAAGACTGCACCCAAGCTGCGTGAAGGCGAGATCAAGCCGGCTGACAAGGCCACCCTGGAAGCCATCATTGCGAATCGCTACGAGGTGATGGCCAACTACGGCCGTGGTCTGAAGAGTGCTTGCGCGGCTGAGTTGGAGCGTCTGAAGGAGCAGGGCAAGCAGCACAGTGCCCAGTGGCAGCAGTACAAGCTGGCCAAGCGTTGGTTGCATCGCGACCAGGATCGCATCCCGTCGGTCTATCAGCAGCAGATTGCCAACGTCCTCGCGTCCAATCCGGCATTGGACAAGCTGCTGACGATGCGCGAAGAGCTGCGCCAGCTGTGGACGCGCACCAATGTGTCAGCGGAGCAGCTGGTGGCTGATTTGCAGGCCTGGTGCCAGCGAGCCGAGGACAGTGGCATTGCCGAGTTGCGCGCGTTCTCCATGCGTTTGCGTGCTGCCAAAGCCTGACGATCGCTTGCTGTTTCCGTTCGGTAAAGAGGCACCCTGTGGGGTGCCTTTTTTGTGATCCGCAGCGACAATCAAAGGGCTAACCCTAGGAGGACGTCTTATGCAAAGGATCAACTCAGTTGTTTTGCCGGTGGCAACAATGCTGGCACTGATGGGCGCGGTTGGAGCCTATGCGGGCACCGCCACGGTTCGGTTCATTGAGCCGGAGCGCTACGCGGATGCGTCCGACAGGGCCTACAACCGCGATGAGGCTTTGGCAGTCTTGGAGGGGCACATCCTCGATCTGGCACGCAAGCGCCTGCCGGCGAATCAGCAGCTGACGGTTGAGGTGCTGGACGTGGATCTGGCCGGTGAGCCGGAGCGGCGCTCGACCCGGTTCTATGACCTTCGTGTGATGCGTGAGACCACGCCGCCTTCCGCGCGCTTTCGATACAGCCTGTCCGAGGGTGGGCGCGTGCTGAAGGACGGCGAGGTTCAGCTGCGGGATTTGGCCTACCTCCGGTCCAGAGTCACTTCTGGCAGTTCAAGCGCACTGTCGTACGACCGTGATCTTTGGACCTATTGGTTCAAGGAGACCTTTGTGCAGCCGTCCGGGAAAGCTTCCAAGTCGTCGAAGTCCTGAGCGCTGCTCAGGGGGGGGTGGACTGGCTGCCTGGACCCGCAAAGAGAAAAAGGCCTGCGATTGCTCGCAGGCCTTTTTCTTGATGAAGGATCGTGTGGACGGTGTCCACCACGATTCATCACTTCAGCTTGGTTTCCTTGTACAGCACGTGCTTGCGCGCCTTAGGATCAAACTTCATGAATTCGAGCTTTT
Organism: Roseateles sp.; assembly: GCF_044373315.1. Classification (GTDB taxonomy): domain Bacteria; phylum Pseudomonadota; class Gammaproteobacteria; order Burkholderiales; family Burkholderiaceae_C; genus JACDQM01. The sequence continues at coordinate 18,651 of NZ_JBILQK010000055.1, forward strand.
GGGGCGTCGTCTTCTTGTTCTTGTTGGTCGTGTAGAAGTGACCGGTGCCGGCAGTGGATTCCAGCTTGATCTTCTCGCGTCCGCCTTTGGATGCCATGGTGTCGCTCCTGTGTCAGTGATTAGGCTTGACCGCGCGCGCGCAGGTCGGCGAGCACAGCTTCAATGCCCTTCTTGTCGATGAGGCGCAGGGCAGCATTGCTGATGCGCAGGCGAACCCAGCGGTTCTCGCTCTCGACCCAGAAACGACGGTATTGCAGGTTCGGGAGGAACCGGCGCTTGGTTTTGTTGTTGGCGTGGGAAACGTTGTTCCCGACCATGGGCTTCTTGCCCGTGACTTCGCAGACGCGTGCCATGAGGACACTCCGATACTGTCAAACAGCCAGTTGTCAGTGCCGACCCCTCAGGAATCGAGCCAGACTTTCCAGCCTCACCTCGCCAAAAGGGTGGCGGTAACCCGTCTTCTCACCTGGGATTGTCCAAATGCATGCATCAATGCAAGCAAGTGCGCAGCGCAGGAAAGCCCGCGAGTATAGCGGATTTCCGCGCTGCTGCGCCAAGGGAGGTGCCGATTCAGTGGTCGCCCTGCTCCAGGAAGCGCTGCGCATCGAGAGCAGCCATGCATCCCGTGCCCGCGCTCGTGATGGCCTGGCGATAGATGTGGTCCTGCACGTCACCGGCTGCAAAGACTCCGGGCACGCTGGTCATGGTCGCGAAGCCGTTGAGTCCGCTCCGGGTGATGATGTAGCCGTCCTTCATCTCCAACTGGCCCTTGAAGATGTCGGTGTTGGGCTGGTGGCCAATCGCGATGAAGCAGCCCTGGAGCTTCAGTTCCTGCGTCGAACCATCCTGGGTGCTCTTGAGGCGGACGCCGGTCACGCCCGAGGCGTCGCCCAGTACTTCGTCGAGCGTGTTGTGCAGGTGCAGCTTGATCTTGCCAGCGGCTGCCTTCTCCATCAACTTGTCAATCATGATCGGCTCTGCGCGGAACTTGTCGCGGCGGTGGACAAGGTGCACGGTGCTGGCGATGTTGGACAGATAGAGCGCCTCCTCGACGGCCGTGTTGCCGCCACCGACCACGCAGACTTCCTGCTCGCGGTAGAAGAAACCATCACAGGTGGCACAACCGCTGACGCCGCGGCCCATGAAGGCCTCTTCCGATGGCAGGCCCAGGTACTTGGCCGAAGCGCCAGTCGCGATGATCAGCGCGTCGCAGGTATAGGTACCGCTGTCTCCTGTCAGGGTAAAGGGACGCTTGGAGAAGTCGACGCTGTTGATGTGGTCGAAGACGATCTGCGTGTTGAAACGCTCGGCATGTTGCTGGAACCGTTGCATCAATTCAGGGCCTTGCACGCCCATCACATCGGCTGGCCAGTTGTCCACTTCGGTCGTTGTCATCAGCTGTCCACCCTGTGCCATGCCGGTCAGCAGCGTTGGCTTCAGGTTCGCACGGGCTGCGTAGATGGCGGCCGTGTATCCAGCCGGGCCGGAACCCAGAATCAGCAGCGAATGGTGGGAAGTCGGGAGGCTCATGGCTTGGAATATGGGTTGCGGGCACAGCACACACAAGGCTGCGGCCGGCAGGATACGGCCTAGACCCTATGGGAAAGTGTGACCAAGTTGGCACAATAGGCGCCATTCTAGGCACCTGCGCCGAGTCGCACCGTGCTGGGGATATGAACTACAGAAACCCAAATCCGCAATCAGAGGAGTGATTACATGGCGATGCTGTCCAATCTGGACCTGATCCGAAGAGTGCCCCTGTTCTCCAGGTTGACCACCGATCAGGCGCAGTCCATTGCGGACAGTGTCGTCAAGCGCCGCTTCAAGCGCGGCGAACTGGTTGTGGAGCAGGGCACCAAGTCCAACGCCTTGTTCATCCTCCTGAACGGGCGTGCGCGTGTCTTGACGGCTGACACCCGCGGACGGGAAGTCATTCTGGCCGTGCTGCAGCCAGGCGACTATGTCGGCGAGATGAGCCTTATCGACAACGAACCCCATTCGGCTACCGTACGCGCCGAGGTGCAGACCGATATGCTCGTTCTCGGTCGCAACGAGTTCTCGCGCTGCCTGCCCGACAGCTCCAGCCTGTCCTACGGAATCCTGCGCGGACTGGTGGCGCGGCTGCGCAATGCTGATCGGCAGATCGAGTCGCTGGCACTGCTGGATGTCTATGGTCGCGTCGCGCGCACCCTGCTCGACATGTCCGAGGAAGAAAAGGGCCTGAAGATCATCCGTGGCAAGGTCTCGCGCCAGGACATGGCCAAGGTCGTCGGTGCCTCGCGCGAGATGGTCAGCCGCGTGATGAAGGATCTGGAGGAGCGGGGCGTGATCGAGACGCTCGAGAACGGCTCGGTGGTCATCAAGGAACGGCTGCACGACTGAGTGCGCGGCGCCGCCGGGGCGGAGAAGCTGTGTGCAGACGTGAGCGGCCGAATGGGCGCAGGCTTTCCTGCGCCACAATGGCGGCATGAGTTTTCCCCTCGGTTCCTTGCTGGGCGGCGATGAGGCCGGCGCCAGCGAAAAAGTCTACAAGCGGCAGAAGCGTCAGCCTGCTTCGGCGCAGCCACAGGCGCCTTCGCGCGCACTGACGCCGCTATGGCTGCTGATTGGCGGCCTGATCTGGCTGCTCACGACGCTGGCTTTGCTCAGTCACAACGGCAGCGATGCAGCTTTCTCGGTCTCTGGCAGTGGTGCGCCGACGCGGAATCAGGTCGGAGCGCTGGGCGCCTGGGTCTCGGATCTGCTGCTCTTCGGCTTTGGCTTCTCAGCCTGGTGGCTGCTCTTGATCGGCTTGCGGCTGTGGCTGGGCGGATTGGCTTCGCTGCTGCGTGAGCCTGGCACCACAGTCAAGCCTCTGTCACGAGGGCTGTGGCTGGCCGGTGTGCTGCTCTTGCTGGCCGCAAGTTGTGCGCTTGAGTGGTCGCGGCTCTACGCTTTGGAAGCCCGGCTGCCCGGACATGCAGGCGGCGTGCTGGGCTATTCGCTCGGCCCCTGGGGCATGCAGGTGCTGGGTTTTGCCGGTTCCGGCGTCGTCTGGATCGTGGCACTTCTGCTTGGTGCTTCGCTGGCTCTGCGATTCTCTTGGCTTCGCGTGGCGGAGTTGATCGGAACCTGGATCGAAGGTCAGCGCGAGCGCCTGCAGGAACGTCGCGAGAAAGCCGAGGATGAGCGCGTCGGCGAGCAGGCCGCGCTGGAGCGCGAGCAGGTGGTCGAAGTCGAGCGCCACGTTGTGGACGAGCACAAGCCCATCGTCATCGAGGCGCCGGTGGTTGAGGTGCCTCAGTCCACCCGTGTGGCCAAGGAGCGCCAGAAGCCGCTGTTCAGCGAGCTGTCCGACACCAAGCTTCCTCAGGTGGACTTGCTGGATGCCGCACCGAGCCGGGTTGAGGCGGTGACCCCCGAGTCGCTCGAGATGACCAGCCGCATGATCGAAAAGAAGTTGAAGGACTTCGGCGTCGAGGTGCGGGTGGTGGCTGCTTCCCCGGGCCCGGTCATTACGCGCTACGAGATCGAGCCGGCTACCGGCGTGAAAGGTTCGCAGATCGTCAACCTGGCCAAAGACTTGGCCCGTAGCTTGAGCCTGGTGTCCATCCGCGTGGTCGAAACGATCCCCGGCAAGAATTTCATGGCACTGGAACTGCCCAATGCGCGGCGCCAGACCATCCGCCTGTCGGAAATACTCGGCTCGCAGGTCTATGCCGATGCTTCTTCGCTGCTGACCATGGCCCTGGGCAAGGACATCATCGGCGCGCCGATGGTGGCTGATCTGGCCAAGATGCCGCACTGCCTGGTGGCGGGCACCACCGGCTCGGGCAAGTCGGTCGGTATCAACGCGATGATCCTGAGCCTGCTGTACAAGGCCGAGGCGCGCGATGTGCGCCTGATCATGATCGATCCCAAGATGCTGGAAATGAGCGTCTATGAGGGTATCCCGCACCTGCTGGCCCCTGTGGTCACCGACATGAAGCAGGCCGCCAACGCCCTTAACTGGTGTGTCGGCGAGATGGAGCGCCGCTACAAGCTGATGTCAAAGATGGGCGTGCGCAATCTGGCCGGCTACAACAAGAAGATCGACGAGGCGGCAGAGCGCGGCGAGAAGCTGCCCAACCCCTTCAGTCTGACGCCCGAGGCGCCGGAGCCGCTGGATCGCCTGCCGCATGTCGTCGTCGTGATCGATGAGTTGGCCGACCTGATGATGGTGGTCGGCAAGAAGATCGAAGAGCTTATCGCCCGTCTGGCCCAAAAGGCGCGCGCTGCCGGCATTCACCTGATCCTGGCCACGCAGCGGCCCTCGGTGGATGTGATCACCGGGCTGATCAAGGCCAATATCCCAACGCGCCTGTCCTTCCAGGTCAGCTCCAAGATCGACAGCCGCACCATCCTCGACCAGATGGGCGCCGAGGCGCTGCTTGGCATGGGCGACATGCTCTACATGGCTTCGGGCACCGGCCTGCCGGTGCGCGTGCACGGCGCGTTTGTCAGCGACGAGGAGGTTCACCGCGTCGTTGAGTACCTGAAGTCGCAGGGCGAGCCCAACTACATCGAAGGCATCCTGGAAGGTGGGGTGCTGGAAGGCGAGGGTGGCGATGCCGCTGCTGGCGGACCGGGCGGCGCCGATGCTGAAAGCGATCCGATGTACGACCAGGCCGTGGCCATCGTGCTCCAACACCGCCGGGCTTCGATCTCGCTGGTGCAGCGCCATCTGCGGATCGGCTACAACCGCGCGGCGCGCCTGCTGGAACAGATGGAAAAATCGGGCTTGGTTGGCGCCATGGCCACCAATGGCAGCCGCGAACTGATCATTCCCAAACGTGATGAATAAGCGTCTCTTGCTTCCCTTGATGCTGGCCCTGGCGTCTGTGCCGGCTTGGGCCGATGCGGTGCAAACCTTGAAGGAATTCAGCCGAGAGGTGAGAAGCGGCCGCGCGGATTTCACTCAGACCGTCACATCCCCGGATGGCAAGCGCAAGAAGACCTCGTCGGGCAGCTTCGAGTTTCAGCGCCCCAACCAGTTCCGCTTCGTCTACACCAAGCCCTTCGAGCAACTGATCGTCGCTGACGGCAAGAAGGTGTGGATCTATGACCCAGACTTGCAGCAGGCCAGCTCCCGCCGCATCGACCAGGCCCTCGGTGCCACGCCCGCTGCGCTGCTGGCGGGTGCCAACCTGGAGCGTGATTTCGAGCTGAAGGCGCTGCCGGACAGCCAGGGCTTGTCCTGGGTGCTGGCAACGCCGCGCCAGGCCGACGGCATGCTGCAGAACCTGCGCGTGGGCTTCAAGGGCAAGGAACTGGCGGCGATCGACGTGCTGGACGGTTTCGGCCAGCGCTCGCTGCTGCAGTTCAGCAGCGTGAGCAGCAATGTGCCGCTGGCGGCCGAGCGCTTTCGCTTCGTGCTGCCCGCGGGCGCTGATCTGATCGAACAGTAGGCGACGCGCGCCATGCCGCACGACGTCAATCTGATTGCGATCATGGCGGCCGGCTTCGGCCTAGCTTTGCTGCTGGGCTTTGTCGCTGCACGTCTGCGCATGCCGCCGTTGGTGGGCTACCTCCTCGCCGGCATCGCCATTGGCCCGGCCACTCCGGGCTTCGTCGGCGACATGGCCCTGGCGGCGCAGCTGGCCGAGATCGGCGTGATGCTGCTGATGTTCGGCGTGGGCCTGCATTTTTCGATGCAGGACCTGCTGGCGGTCAAGCGCATCGCGGTGCCCGGCGCCCTCGTGCAGATTGCGGCGGCCACGCTGCTAGGCTATGGCCTGGCGCAGTGGTGGGGTTGGAGTGCCGGGGCCGCGCTGGTCTTCGGCTTGTGCCTGTCGGTGGCCAGCACGGTCGTCCTGCTGCGTGCGCTTGAAGCCCGCGGCCAGCTCGAGTCCGCCAACGGTTCGATCGCGGTGGGCTGGCTGGTCGTCGAGGACCTCGTCATGGTGCTGGTGCTGGTGCTGCTTCCGCCGCTGGCGGGCCTGCTACAGCCCGAAGGAGCCGGCGCCACGGCGCCGTCAGGTAGCCTGCTGTCAACACTCGTGCTGACGTTGGCCAAGGTGGCAGCCTTCGTAATTCTGATGCTGGTCGTCGGCCGTCGCGTCTTCCCCCGCCTGCTGTGGTGGGTGGCGGGCACCGGTTCACGCGAGCTGTTCACGCTGTGCGTGGTGGCGGTGGCCGTCGGCGTGGCCTATGGCTCGGCGCTGCTCTTCAACGTGTCCTTTGCGCTGGGTGCGTTCTTCGCCGGCATGATGATGCGCGAGTCCGAGTACAGCCATCGAGCGGCCGATGAATCGTTGCCCTTGCGAGACGCCTTCTCGGTGTTGTTCTTCGTGTCGGTGGGCATGCTGTTCGACCCGCAGGTGCTGCTTGACGAGCCCTTGAAGGTGCTAGCAGTCGTGGCCATCATCGTGGTCGGCAAGACCCTGGCAGCCGTGGCGCTGGTGCTGCTGCTGCGATATCCCCTTAACACCGCGCTCACCGTCGGGGCCAGTCTGGCGCAGATTGGTGAGTTCTCCTTCATCCTGGCTGGCCTCGGTGTTGCGCTGGGTTTGCTGCCCGTGCAAGGGCAAAGCCTGATCCTGGCCGGAGCGCTGATCTCCATTGCGCTCAACTCGCTGCTGTTCACCGCGGTGGCGCCGACGCAGGCCTGGATACTGCGCCGCTCTGCCTTGGCGCGCCGGATGGAGCAACGCGACGATCCACTGTCCGAGCTGCCGGCCAGCACCGATCAGGCGGGTTTGCAGGGGCAGGTCGTGCTGGTTGGGCATGGGCGCGTGGGACGCCTTGTCGCCGCTGCGCTGCAGGCGCAGGGCCTGCCCTTTGTTGTGGCCGAGCAGCAGCGCGAGCTGGTCGAAGATCTGCGTGCCCAGGGCGTGGCTGCCGTCTGCGGCGATGCGGCCGAACCTGCCGTGCTGATCCAGGCGCATGTGGCACGGGCAGCGCTGCTGCTGGTCACCGGCGGCGACAGCCTGCAGTCCAGGCGCATGGTCGAGACGGCGCGCGCGCTCAATCCGTCCATCCGCGTGATGCTTCGCGCTGCCAGTGAAGACGAGGCGAGACTGCTGCGCGAGGCCGGCCTGGGCGAGGTCTATGTGGCTGAGCAAAGCCTGGCCGAGCAGTTGAGCGCCGCCGTGGTGGCGCAGATGCGCCCGGGGCCGCGCTGAGTGGGCACTGCGACAATGAGGCTATGTCTTCCGTCGAGTCCGATTCCCTGTTCCCCGAGTTGACGGCGCCCTCGGCGGCAAGCGCCGCCGGCGCCGCGCCAGCGGCCCCGTACCAGCCGCTGGCCGAGCGGCTCCGCCCGCGCACGCTGGACGATGTAATCGGTCAGCGCCATCTGCTTGGCCCCGGCATGCCATTGCGCACGGCCTTCGAGGCCGGGCGTTTGCACTCGATGATCCTGTGGGGGCCGCCTGGCGTAGGCAAGACTACCCTGGCAAGGCTGATGGCCCAGGCCTTCGATGCGCAGTTCATCAGCATCTCCGCTGTGCTGGGCGGCGTGAAGGACATCCGTGAGGCTGTCGAGCGCGCCCAGAGCGTGGCCGCGCAAGGGCGGCGCACGGTGGTGTTCGTCGACGAGGTGCACCGCTTCAACAAGGCGCAGCAGGATGCCTTCCTTCCGCATGTGGAGTCCGGCCTGTTCATCTTCATCGGTGCAACGACCGAGAACCCGTCCTTCGAAGTGAACTCGGCGCTGCTCTCGCGGGCGACCGTGCAGGTGCTCAAGGCGATTGAGAAGGAAGATCTGCTGGCGCTGGTCACGCGTGGTCAGCAGACACTGGGTTGCCCGCTCTTCAGCGCAGCGGCCGCCGAGCGATTGGCTGCCTATGCCGATGGTGATGCGCGCCGCCTGCTCAATGCGGTGGAGTCGGCTGCCAGCCTGGCGCCGGTGGGAGCCGGCGAGATTGATGAGGCAGCGCTGGAGCGTGCCCTAGGCGAGCAGTTGCGCCGCTATGACAAGGGCGGCGAGCAGTTCTACGACGTGATCTCTGCACTGCACAAATCCGTGCGTGGCTCCGACCCCGATGCAGCTCTGTATTGGTTCGTGCGCATGCTGGACGGTGGCGTCGATGCGCGCTACATCGCGCGCCGGCTGATCCGCATGGCCAGCGAGGACATCGGCCTGGCCGATCCGCGTGCCTTGCGAATGACGCTGGACGCCGCCGAGACCTACGAACGGCTCGGCTCGCCCGAGGGCGAATTGACGCTGGCACAGGCCGTCGTCTACCTGGCCGTGGCGCCCAAGTCGAACGCGGTCTACAAGGCCTACAACCAGGTGCGCGCCCTGGTGAAGCAGGACCAGAGCCGCCCCGTACCGCTGCATCTGCGCAATGCGCCGACCCAGCTGATGAAGGGCTTGGGTTATGGGCGCGAGTACCGCTATGCGCATGATTTCGAAGGCGGATTCGTGCCCGGTGAGCACTATCTGCCCGATGGTCTGGAGGGCACGCAGTTCTATGCGCCGGTGCCGCGCGGGCTTGAGCTGCGCATCGGTGAAAAGCTGGCTGATTTGCGTCGCCGCAATGAGCAGGCCATTCAGGACCCTCCTTCCGGGGCTTGAATCGGGCGTCTGGCGCCAGGGGGTTATCCCCGACAAGGGCCGCAAGGGCCTGACTCCTACAATCGTGGCAGCTCGCAGGACTGGGAGCTTCAGCGGGCCCGGCACTCCTTGCGCGGGCTTTTTTTTTGGTCTCGGTGAACCAGTCCTGTGTCCCCTGCGGCGCCAGGCTCCCTGCCTGACGAACGAACCGGAGCGAGAAAGACCTTATGGAAACCTTCATCCAACAGATCATCAACGGTCTGGTGCTGGGCAGCATGTATGCGCTGGTGGCGCTGGGGTACACGATGGTGTACGGGATCATCAACCTGATCAACTTCGCGCACGGCGAGGTGTTGATGGTTGGGGCGC
>NZ_JBILQK010000136.1:0-6705 GCF_044373315.1 Roseateles sp.
AGAATTGCGGCTGCGCCGCCTTGTCCGCCTTGTCCGCCGTGGCGGTCGTCTTCGTCTTGCGTGGCATTCATGCTCCTTGTCGACATGCTATGCCTCACACACAAAATTTCTGACAGGTTCGAGCCGGCAGTCGCACGAACTGGTCAAGCTGGTGTCGCGCTTCCGCCTGTCCTGAGCGCGCTCATTCGCCCTCGCCACTCTCGTTGTTGAGTCGGTACTTGCGGATCTTGTCGGCCAGCGTAGTCTTGGCGGTGCGCAGGGCCATCGCGCTGCGGGCGATATTGCCGCCCTGGCGCTGCAGTTCTTCGCGGATCAGGCTCTTTTCGAAGTCTTCGACGATCTCGGCCAGCGAGAGTTCGCTGGCGGCTGCGGGCGCGGCTTCGGCCAGGCCCAGCACATCGTTGCGCACGCCCAGCACCAGGCAGTCGGCGACATTGCGCAGCTCGCGCACATTGCCGGGCCATGCGTGGGACATCAGCGCGCGCAGCTGTGCGGCGCTGACTTCGGGCACGGCCAGGCCGTAGCGGCTGGCGGCCAGCAGCATGAAGTGCTCCAGCAGCAGCGGCACATCTTCGCGGCGTTCGCGCAGCGGCGGCAGGTCGATGGTCACCACATTGAGCCGGTAGTAGAGGTCGCTGCGGAAGGAGCCCTGCTGCGCGCGCTGCAGCAGGTCGTCCTTGCTGGCGGCCACCACGCGGCAGTCGACCGCGATGCGCTGGTTGGAGCCCAGGCGCTCAATCTGGCGCTCCTGCAGCACACGCAGCAACTTGATCTGCACCGCCATAGGCATGCTCTCGACCTCGTCGAGGAAGAGCGTGCCGCCGTTGGCATGTTCGATCTTGCCGATGCGGCGCTTGCTGGCGCCGGTGAAGGCGCCCACCTCGTGGCCGAACAACTCGCTGTCCAGCAGGGTCTCGGGCAGGCCGCCACAGTTCAGCGCCACCAGCGGCGCCTGGCGCCGGCCGGAGAGTTCATGCAGGGCCTGCGCCACCAGCTCCTTGCCGGTGCCGGTCTCGCCGCGGATCAGCACATCCACCGAGGAATCAGCGATGCGTGTGACCAGCTGGCGCACCGCCTCGATCTGCGGTGAGCGGCCCACCAGCTTGCCAGCAACGCCGGCGCGCGCGGCCAGGGCCTGGCGCAGGCTGAGAACTTCCAGCGTCAGGCGGCGCTTCTCCAGAGCGCGCCGCACCACCTCCACCAGCAGTTCGGGGGAGAAAGGCTTGGGGATGAAGTCGTAGGCGCCGCTGCGCATCGCCTCCACCGCCAGGCTGACGTCGCCATGGCCGGTGATCATGATGACGGGCAGTTCGGGGTCCAGCTCATGGCAGCGCCGCACCAGGCTCATGCCGTCGGCGCGCGGCAGGCGCATGTCGGTGACGACGATGCCGGCAAAGCCTGGCTTGATGAGCGCCAGCGCGGCCTCGGCCGATTCGACCGCGTCCACGCGCAGATCTGCCAGCTGCAAGGCCTGGACGCAGCCCAGCTGCATGTGCAGATCGTCTTCGACCAGCAGGACGGACAGTTCTTGGCTCATGGGCTTTCCGCGCCGGTGGCGCTGTCGGGGGCAGTGGGCAGGCGCAGCTTGAAGCAGGCGCCGCCTTCGGGGTGATTGTCGGCTTCCAGCTCGCCGCCTGCCTCGCGCACGATGTCGCGCGAGATGGCCAGCCCCAGGCCCAGGCCGACGCCGGCATCCTTGGTGGTGAAGAAGGGCTCGAACAGGCGCGCGCGCACATCCTCGGCCAGGCCGGCGCCGCTGTCGCGCACTTCAATCAGCACGCGATCCGGCGCTTGATCGGTCGCCTCATTGCAGGCGCTCACCCACAGCTGGCGCTGCGCCACGCCGGCCTCGCGCATGGCATCCAGCGCGTTGCCAATCAGGTTGATCAGCACCTGCTCCAGCCGGTTGGGGTCGCACCAGGCTTGCACCGCGCCCGGTGTGCAGTCCTTGTGCAGCTGCACGCCCTCGTTGCGCAGGCGCTGGTCGTACAGGAACAGCGCATTGTTGATGGCGACGGCCACATCGCAGCGCACCGGCTGCGCCTTGCTCTTGCGCGCAAAGCCCTTCAGCGGCTCGATGATGCCGCCCATCTGGTCGGCAAGCCGGGTCAGGATCTGCAGATTGCTCTGCACCGTGTCGAGCTTGCCGCGCTTCATGAACTCCAGCGCATTACCTGACAGCGTGCGAATCGCCCCCAGCGGCTGGGTCAGCTCATGCGTGATGCCGGTGGCCAGCTGGCCCAGGGCGGCCATCTTGCCGGCGTGCACCAGTTCGTCCTGCGCCTGGCGCAGCGTGGTCTCGGCTTGCTGGCGCTCGGCCACCTCGCGCTTGAGGCGCAGGTTGGCTTCGGTCAGTGCGCTGGTGCGGCGCTGCACCGTGTGCTCCAGTTCGGTATTGGCCTTCTGCAGCCAGCGCTGCGCCTGCAGCTTCTGGCGCACCAGGCGGCGGCGCTGCAGCGCGATCAGCGCCAGCAGCAGCAGGGTGCCTGCGGCCAGTGCGGCCAGCAGGCTGTGCATCACCGCTTCGCGCCGCACCGGCTGCAGGTCGGAGAACATCAGCAGCCGCCAGTCCATGCCGTTGAGCGTGCGGCCCTGCACCAGCAGGCCGCGGCTGGCCGGAAGCGGCAGGCCAGCGTCGGCGTCGGGGTCATGCGGCACCAGGCCTTCCACCACCTGGCTGTTCTCGTCAATGCGCAGGTCCACCTTGAGCGGAAAGCGCGGCAGGCGCTGCTCGCCATACAGGCGGCTGAGCTGCAGGTCGACGCGCTGGCTCACGCTCAGCTCGGCCAGCGCGGTGTAGCGCCAGCCGGGCTCGGAGGACAGGATCACCACCTGGTTGGAATCGGCCAGCAGCGCCGGCGAGCCCAGGCTGGGCCAGGCTTCGTTGATGGCTTCCAGGCTGATCTTGATGGCGGCCACGCCGGCCACGCGGGCGCCGTCGTGGATGGGATGCGAGACGTAGTAACCCGGCTGCTGGTTGCGCGTGTCGATCGCGAAATGCCGGCCGACGCGGCCCGACAGCGCTTCAAGGAAGTAGGGCCGGAAGGCCTGATCCTCGCCCGCCATCGTGGCATCGCTGGAGGCCAGCACGGTGCCGCGCTCGTTCAGCACGAACACCGACAGGCTGCCCAGATGCGCGTTGAGGCGGCGCAGATAGAGGTTGGCGCTGTCCACCCGGGCGGCGGACTGCGGTTGGCGCAGCAGGGCCAGCACATCCTGGTTCAGCTGCACCGTGGCGGGCGCATGCTCCAGGCGCTTGATGATGCCTTCGGCCGCGGCGCCGAACAGCTCCAGCTGGTGGTTGGCCTCCTGGCGCAGCGACTCGGTGCCGCGCTGCACGCTGGCCGAGAAGCCCAGCCAGCCGGCCAGCAGCACCAGCACCAGCGCCAGCATGGCCTGCGCCAGCGTGCGCAGCGCGCCGCGCGGGCGCGCCGACCAGGACATGCTGCGAAGGCCGGTGGTGCTGGGCGTCAAGAAGGGATCGGTCAGTGCTGGAGGATCTTGGACAGGAAGTCCTTGGCGCGCGGCGAGCGGGCGTCAGGGTTGCCGAAGAACTCGTCCTTGCGGCAGTCCTCGACGATTTTGCCAGCGTCCATGAAGATCACGCGGTCGCTGACCTTCTTGGCAAAGCCCATCTCGTGGGTGACGCACATCATGGTCATGCCCTCGTTGGCCAGGCCCACCATCACATCCAGCACCTCGCCGACCATCTCGGGGTCGAGCGCCGAGGTGGGCTCGTCGAACAGCATCACGATCGGATCCATCGACAGCGCACGCGCAATCGCCACACGCTGCTGCTGACCGCCGGAAAGCTGGCCGGGGAACTTGTCCTTGTGCGCCGACAGGCCCACGCGCTCCAGCATCTTCAGACCGCGGACCTTGGCCTCGTCGGGCTTGCGGCCCAGCACCTTGATTTGCGCGATGGTCAGGTTCTCGGTGACCGACAGATGCGGGAACAGCTCGAAGTGCTGGAACACCATGCCCACGCGCGAACGCAGCTTGGGCAGATTGGTCTTGGGGTCGGTGAGGCTGATGCCGTCGACCTTGATGTCGCCCTTCTGGAAAGGCTCCAGCGCGTTGACGGTCTTGATCAGCGTGGACTTGCCCGAGCCCGAGGGGCCGCAGACGACCACCACTTCGCCCTTCTTGATTTCGGTGGTGCAGGCGGTCAGCACCTGGAACTGGCCGTACCACTTGGAGACGTTGTTGATTTCAATCATTTCTCAGGCCTCAGCGGATGATCGCAATGCGTTTCTGCAGGCGGCGCACCAACATTGAGAGGCCGAAGCAGATCACGAAATAGACGGCGGTGGCGACCAGATAGGTTTCCACCGGGCGGTTGAAGTTCTTGCCGGCCACTTCGAAGCCCTTGAGCAGGTCATAAGCGCCGATGGCATAGACCAGCGAGGTGTCCTGGAACAGGATGATGGTCTGCGTCAGCAGCACCGGCAGCATGTTGCGGAAGGCCTGCGGCAGCACCACCAACTGCATGGTCTGGCCGTAGGTCATGCCCACCGCATAGCCAGCATGCACCTGGCCCTTGGGCACGCTCTGGATGCCGGCGCGCATGATCTCCGAGTAGTAGGCGGCCTCGAACACTGTGAAGGTGATGATGGCCGACAGCTCGGCGCCCATGGGCTTGCCGGTCATCAGCGGGATCAGCAGGAAGAACCACAGGATCACCATCACCAGCGGGATGGAGCGCAGCGTGTTGACGTAGAAGGCCGCCGGCACTTCCAGCCACTTCTTGCCTGAGAGGCGCATCAGCGCCAGCACGGTGCCCAGCAGGATGCCGCCGATCATCGCGATCAGCGTCAGCTGGATCGAGAAGATCAGGCCCTTGGCGACGAAGCCGGTGAGGACATCCCAGCTCAGGAAAGAAAAGTCGAGAGAGAGGCTTTGCATCACTTGGCTCCACCGATCAGGCCCGGCACGCGCACGCGCTGTTCAATGAACAGGGCGATGCGGTTCACGCTGAAGGCCGAGATGAAGTACAGGCCGGTGACCGCCAGATAGATCTCGATGCCGCGCGAGGTTTCCTCCTGCGCCTGCATCGCGAACATGGTCAGCTCAGCCACCGAGACGGCAAAGGCCACCGAGCTGTTCTTGATGATGTTCATGCTTTCGCTGGTGAGCGGCGGGATGACGATGCGGAAGGCCATCGGCAGCAGCACGAAGCGGTAGGTCTGCGGCAGCGTGAAGCCCATCGCCAGGCCGGCGTAGCGCTGGCCCTTGGGCAGGCTGTTGATGCCGGCCTTGACCTGCTCGGAGATGCGCGCCGAGGTGAAGAAGCCCAGCGCCAGCACCACCAGCACGAAGCTGGGAACGGTCTTGAGCACGGGCACCATGGCGGGGATCACGTGGTACCACAGCACGATCTGCACCAGCAGCGGGATGTTGCGGAACAGCTCGGTCCAGGCTTCGCCGAAGCCGGCCAGCCATTTGTTGGGCACGGTGCGCAGAATGCCGACCAGCGAACCCACCAGCAGGGCCACCACCAGCGCCAGCAGCGCGACACTGAGCGTCCAGCCCCAGGCTGAGATCATCCAGTCCAGATAGGTGATGTCACCGCCGCTGCCGAAGCAGCGCGGCATCACCTCGCCATCGATGGTGTTCTTGCAGAACACCTGCCAATCCCAGCTCGCCACAGGCGCCTCCAGAATTTCTTGAAATTCGAAACTACAGGGGCCTGCCGCAACCGCAGCGCGGCAGGCCCGAGGGGGTCACGCGGAAGCGATTACTTCTTGGCGTAGTCTTCAGCCGGCTTGTCGTTCGGGCTGGCCAGCGCTGCCTTCAGGTTGTCGCTCATTGCCAGGCCGACCTTGGTGTTGGCCGGGGGGATGGGCTGCAGCAGCCACTTGTCGTAGAGCTTGGCCACGTCGCCGGACTTGATCATCGCGCTGATGCTGTCGTCCACGGCCTTCTTGAAGGCTGGGTCGTCCTTGCGCATCATGATGGCGATCGGCTCGACCGACAGCACTTCGCCGACGATCCGGAATTCCGCCGGGTTCTTGCTCTTCGCGATCAGGCCGGCCAGCAGCGAGCCGTCCATCACGAAGGCGTCAGCGCGGCCCGATTCCAGCAGCAAGAAGCTGTCGGCGTGATCCTTGCCGAACACTTCCTTGAAGTCCACGCCGTTGGCGCGCTCATGGCGGCGCAGGGTCTGCACCGAGGTTGTGCCGGTGGTGGTGGCCACGTTCTTGCCAGCCAGCTGGTTGATCGAGGTGATGCCCGAGTTGGCCTTGACGGCGATGCGCACTTCCTCGACGAAAGTGGTTACCGCGAAAGCGACCTGCTTCTGGCGGGCGGCGTTGTTGGTGGTGGAGCCGCACTCGATGTCGACCGTGCCGTTCTCGACCAGCGGGATGCGGTTTTGCGAGGTCACCGGCTGGTACTTCACCGACAGGCTGCTCAGGCCCAGTTGCTTGCGCACGTCGGACAGCACGCGCTCGCAGATCTCAACGTGGTAGCCGGTGTACTTGCCGTCACCCAGCGTGTAGGACAGGGCGCCGGAGGATTCGCGCACGCCCATCGTGACCGAGCCGCTGTCCTTGATCTTCTTCAGCGTGTCGGCGTGGGCCGCGCCGGTGGCCAGCAGGCCGGCCAGCAGCAGGGCTGCAGCGGTGGTGGTACGTTGGAACACAACAGACTTCTGGGACATGAGAACTCCTGGATGGGGAGGGTGGTGATGTCCGGCCGGGTGGC
>NZ_JBILQK010000056.1:0-26973 GCF_044373315.1 Roseateles sp.
CGCGTCGCCGCGTGCGCTTGCTCGATTGCCCCAGTCCAAGACTCGTCTGCTTCATGGTCTCAATCATCTCAGCCGCTCAGGTCGTCCGGTAGCTGATTTCCCCGGGGTTTATGCAGACCATCCCTAGACAGAGCGCGATCAGGTAGCTTTCTGTCCTGCCTGCGAGGGGGCACCCTCCGTCTTAAGGAGGGTCTAGATGTCGCGAATCAGTTGCCGGAACTCGTCGACATCTTCAAAGCTT
Source organism: Roseateles sp. (assembly GCF_044373315.1). Lineage (GTDB taxonomy): Bacteria > Pseudomonadota > Gammaproteobacteria > Burkholderiales > Burkholderiaceae_C > JACDQM01. The sequence goes on from NZ_JBILQK010000056.1 coordinate 242, forward strand.
CGGTAGACAGAGGCGAATCGCACGTAGGCCACCTTGTCAATGCGCTTCAGTTCGCGCATGACCAATTCGCCCAGGCGTGTGGAGGGAAGCTCACGTGCGCCGCTGGTCAGCAGCTTTTCCTGAATTCGCTCCATCGCCGCATCGACTTGTTCGATGCTGACCGGGCGTTTGCGCAAGGCAAGCTGCATGGAGGCCCGCAGCTTGGCAGGGTCGAAGTCGGCTCGCGTGCCGTCCTTTTTCACCACCACGGGCAGCGCGATTTCTGCACGTTCGTAGGTGGTGAAGCGTTTGTCGCACGCAAGGCAGCGCCGCCGCCTGCGAACCACGTCCCCCTCGTCGGATTCTCGAGTCTCGACGACCTGGGTTTCGGTGTGGCTGCAGAACGGACAGCGCATGTTGGCCCGAACTCAGCGGTAGACCGGGAAGTCGCGCGTCAATGCTGCGACCTTGGCACGGACAGTTGCCAGGTTGGCTTCATCGTTGGGGTTGTCCAGCACATCAGCGATCAGATGGGCGGTGATGCGAACCTGCTCTTCCTTGAAGCCGCGAGTCGTCATGGCGGGCGTCCCCAGGCGAATGCCGCTGGTGACCATCGGCTTTTGCGGATCGTTGGGAATGCCGTTCTTGTTGCAGGTCATGTGCGCCTTGCCCAAAACGGCTTCGGCTTCCTTGCCGGTCAGGTTCTTCGGACGCAAGTCCACCAGCATCACATGGCTCTCAGTGCCGCCAGAGACGATGCGCAGGCCACGAGCAATCAAGGTCTCAGCGAGCACCTTGGCGTTCTTGACCACTTGCTCTTGGTAGCTCTTGAACTCAGGGGTCAGCGCTTCCTTGAAAGCCACAGCCTTGCCAGCGATGACATGCATCAGCGGACCGCCCTGAATTCCCGGGAAGATGGCGCTGTTGATCTGCTTGGCCACATGATCCTTCATCAGGATGATGCCGCCACGCGGGCCGCGCAAGCTCTTGTGCGTGGTCGACGTCACCACATCGGCATGCGGCACCGGGTTCGGGTAGACGCCGGCGGCGATCAGGCCGGCGTAGTGCGCCATGTCGACCATGAAGTAGGCGCCAATCTCTTTGGCGATCTTCGCGAAGCGTTCGAAGTCGATGCGCAAGCTGTAGGCCGAGGCGCCAGCGATGATCAGCTTGGGCTTGTGCTCGCGCGCTTGCCGCTCCATCGCGTCGTAGTCGATTTCTTCCTTGTCGTTGAGCCCGTAGCTGACAACCTTGAACCACTTGCCGCTCATGTTCAAGGGCATGCCATGGGTCAGGTGGCCACCCTCGGACAAGCTCATGCCCATGATGGTGTCACCCGGCTGCAGCAGCGCGAAGAACACGCCTTGGTTGGCCTGCGAACCGGAGTTCGGCTGCACATTGGCGTTCTCTGCACCGAACAGCTGCTTCAGGCGATCAATCGCCAGCTGCTCGACCACGTCGACGTACTCGCAGCCACCGTAGTAGCGCTTGCCGGGGTAGCCCTCGGCGTACTTGTTGGTCAACTGGCTGCCCTGCGCCTGCATGACTGCGGGCGAGGTGTAGTTCTCCGAGGCAATCAGCTCGATATGCTCTTCCTGGCGCTGATTTTCTTGCTGAACGGCGGCCCAGATTTCCGGGTCCACATTGGCGAGGGTCGATTGGCTACGGTCAAACATGATGGTGGAGGATCTCAAGGGTTGTAGCGCCGAGCGCCCGCCGAAACCTCTGTCTCGACGGAGTGGTGCTGCCCAGGCGAACGGCCGATGACGCCCTCGGCAATCCTGCCTGGACGTTCGCGCTCCCCGGTGGTCCACCACCTCGGGCTGCATCGGGACGCAGCCTTGATCGCCAGTCGCGCGAATCGTCAGTGTAGCGGAGGGCAGCGACAGTTCAGTTGAGCAAAGCGACCTTGTCGTCAGCGGGAGCTGCCGGCGTGCTCAGGTCGCGCGGCTTGACCGACGCTGGCGGACCACCGGCGACCGCCTTGAGCAGCTCATGCTCGGCCAGGACCTTGCCCGCGTAGCCGCCATCGTCCGGAAGGTTGGCGGCACCCACGTAGTAGCGCAAGCCTTCTTCGATACTGCCGCCACGCCGGATGCACTCCTTCAGGACTTGTACGCCGACGCGCAGATTGGTGATGGGGTCAAACGCGGCCAGCGAGCCACCGAAAGCCTGGTACTTCTCATCGTGCACGCGGGTCATCACCTGCATCAGACCTTGGGCGCCCACGGCGCTCTGCGCAAAGGGGTTGAAGCTGGACTCGACGGCGATGATTGCAAGGATCAAGGTGGGTTCCACCCGGGCGCGTTGCCCGACGGTCCAGGCTTCTTGGACCAGACGGCTGATGGGCTCCGGTGCCACTCTGTAACGTTTTGAGAGCCACATCGCGACGGCGGCCTGCTGCTTGGGCAGGGCCTTGGGGTCTGAAGCCACTGCTCGGCTGATCGCCTCCGGCTCATTGAGGCCGAACAGCGAGTTGCCTTCGGCTTCGGCACGAGCACCTTGGCGAGAATCCAGCCATCCGTAGACCTCGGCTTCGACGCGATGCCGCATCTCAGCCTGGCTGATGAAGATCAGCCCGAGCGCGAGTACGACCAGGCCGAGCAGCGCCAGTGTGTTGTGGCTGACCACGAGCAAGCCATGGCCGATGTCTTTCACAAAGAGGGAAATGGCTGCACCGATGTGGTGGGCCAGGGCGATTAGTTCACGACGCGCTGTCATGTGACTCCTTTCTTCTCGGCCCTCTCGTCCGTGGTGCGATGCGCTGGGGCGCATCACCTGGAAGAGGCGGCGTTGATAATGGGCCGGCTGGATCGCGAAGGGCTTCCGTTTTGGGAGGCTTCGCATGACCGGCGTCCATCGGCAGCGGGGCACCTGCTCGGTCCCAATGGGCAGGCTCGGGTTAACCCTGAAATCTCAAGGCAGGCGGATTCTAAGGTCCATGAATAACCCGTCAAGCTTGTTTACATTGTTCTTTATTTCTAAATAATATGAAGTATCGCGATTTGCGCGAGTTCGTGCACGGACTCGAGACCTTGGGTGAGCTGAAGCGCGTCACTGAGCCGGTGTCCCCGGTTCTTGAGATGACAGCGCTGAGCGACAAGGTGCTTCGCGCCGCCGGTCCGGCGCTGTTCTTTGAGCAAGCCAAGGGATATGACATCCCGGTCCTCGCCAATCTGTTTGGCACACCAAGGCGGGTGGCGCTGGGCATGGGGGCACAGGATCTCCAGGAGCTGCGCGCCGTGGGTCAGGTGCTGGCGAACTTGAAAGAGCCTGAGCCGCCGCGCGGACTCAAGGACACGGGGCGTCTGCTGCACATGCTCAAGTCGCTGTGGGACATGAAGCCGAGCCTTGTCCGCCAAGCTGCCTGTCAGGAAGAGGTTTTTGTCGGCTCTGAGGTGGATCTGAAGGCGCTACCCATCCAGACCTGCTGGCCCGGAGACATCGGCCCACTGCTGACCTGGGGCTTGGTGGTCACGCGCGGCCCTCAGCGCATCGCGAAACCGCGCTTGCGCCAGAACCTCGGCATCTATCGCCAGCAGCTCATCGGTCGTCGGCACTTGATCATGCGCTGGCTGGCGCACCGGGGTGGCGCTCTTGATTTCAGAGACTTTGCACTTGCCAACCCGGGGCAGGCGTTCCCGATCGTGGTGGCCCTTGGTGCGGATCCCGCCACCATCCTTGGCGCAGTGACACCGGTGCCGGACAGCCTGTCCGAGTACCAGTTCGCCGGCCTGCTGCGCGGCTCGCGCACGGAGTTGGTCAACAGCGGCGTCGGCGAAGCCGGCTGCATGCTGCAGGTACCGGCCAGTGCCGAGATCGTGCTGGAGGGGTGCATCCCTGTTGCCGAGCCTGGCTTCGAGGGCGTCAGCGAGGATGGGGTGCCCATCAAGGAAAAGGGCGGCTATCTGCACGCCCTGGAAGGTCCGTTCGGTGACCACACCGGCTATTACAACGAGCAGGACTGGTTCCCGGTGTTCGAGGTGCAGCGCCTGACACAGCGCCGCGCGCCGATCTATCACTCGACCTACACCGGCAAGCCGCCTGACGAACCCGCCATCCTCGGGGTGGCACTCAATGAGGTCTTCGTTCCCATCTTGCAGAAACAGTTCCCGGAGATCGTTGACTTCTATCTGCCACCTGAGGGTTGCAGCTACCGCATGGCGGTCATTTCCATCAAGAAGGCTTATCCCGGCCACGCCAAACGCCTGATGTTCGGTCTGTGGAGTTTCTTGCGGCAGTTCATGTACACCAAGTTCATCGTCGTCGTGGATGACGATGTCGACATCCGGGACTGGAAAGAGGTGGTGTGGGCCATCACCACGCGAATGGATCCCGCTCGCGACACGACCTTGGTCGAGGGCACGCCGATCGACTATCTCGACTTCGCCTCGCCTGTCAGCGGCTTGGGCGGCAAGATGGGTCTCGACGCCACGAACAAGTGGCCGGGCGAAACGACGCGCGAGTGGGGTCGAACGATCACGATGACGCCCGAAGTCGAGCGACACGCCGAAGACTTGTATGGGCGCCTCTTCGGGTCGGCCAGCAAGGGTTGATTCGAGGCTTGAAGCAGCGGCAACCTTCGCCTAATGTTGTCAGGCCTTCTTCAAGGCATAACCTCTGGCGCAGTCTCTGCGCGCCAGGAGCCCCGCAGCAGATAGCTGTGGAGCCCCAAGCGATGGCGTAAGTCATCCGGCCCCTTCCGGGCGCAAGCACGGAAGGGGCTTGTCATTTGTGGCGGGCCCGGTCAAGCCACGCATGCCATGCGGCATGGAGGCTTCGTCAGCCCAAGCCGGGTCCTCAGTGTCCCATCACCCAGCCCAGCCATTCGTAGATTGCATAGCGGAACTGTCTGAAGCCTTCGGAGGACGGCAGGCCGTCTCCGATGGAGAATGAAGTCTCTCTGGGGCGCAAGCCCACGGCGGCGGGAACGAGCGTGATCGGCTCTGCGGTCTTGGCCTGCGCAAATGCTCTCATGACACGTGGCATGTGCTGGACATGGGTGACCATGATGAGCTGCCGGATGCCATGCGCTTCGAGCAATGGTGCGCTGAACTGAGCGTTCTCACGGGTGTCACGGGCCTGGCTCTCGGCGAACAGCAAAGGCAGGCCGTACTCATCGGCGACAGTTTTTTCCGCCAGCACGCCTTCGGGCTGGTGCCAAGGCTCGCCGCCGTGGCCGATCCCCCCGGTGTAGGCCAGTGGCAGGCCGGTCCGGCGGGCCAGCCAGACGCCGTACCGAAGGCGCTCCAGCGACAAGGGGTTCAATGACGCCCCGCCATACTCCAGGCTGTCTTGCCGGGCGCCGCCACCGAGCACCAGGATCGCCGTGCCCGGCGCGCCTTTGAGTTGATCCAGCCGTTCCAAAGAAACAGTCTTCGGCGTGCCCAGCAATCCCCGTCTTGCCTGCTCAGCGCCAAACTCGGTGCTGCTCAGCCACAGCAGCGCTGCGCCTGCAGCGACGAGCGTCCAGCCCAGCTTTGGCAGGCGCCGCAGCAAGGCGGCTCCGGCGAGCATCAGCAGCAACAGCGGGATTGGTGGCAGCAGCAGCGCAAGCAGCATGGGTTTGGCGGGCTGCAGCAGGGCAAGGATGGCGTCCATATTGCGGCTGGTAGAGCGGCTGACTCGGTCGGGGACCGCATCATCGCAGCCGCGGCCTCGCTAAACTGGCCGCAATGACAGAAAGGTTCCCTTCCTCAGCAAGCAAGCCACTGTGGCATCGAGCGTCGTTCTTGTGGGCAAGCGCTCTTCTTGGCCTCTTTGCAGCGCTGATCGTCGCCATCACAGTGCTTGGGCCTTGGTGGTTGCAGACCCGAGGGTTGCCACTGGTCAGCAGTTTGCTGGGGCGCCCTGTATCAGCCGAAAGAATTGCGGTTAGCCCCTGGCGGCTCGGACTTGAGTTGCAAGGGCTGCGCGTTGCAGCAGCGAAAGCTACTGCCGAGCAGGCGCAGCTATCGGTCGAACGCGTCGACTTGCGCATCTCGCCCAGCAGCCTGTGGCGAGGCTTGACGCTCTCGGCGCTCCTGATCGAGGGGCCTCAGTTTCAGCTGGCCCGCCTGGGCGAGCGCAGCCTGGACATCGACGACCTGCTGGCCCGTCTGGCCGTGCCCGATCCCACGGAGCCAGCCGGGGATGGGGCGACTGTCGAGATTCGCGACCTGACTGTGCGTGACGGGCGCTGGCGCTTTGACGACCGCCATCAAGGCACGACTCACGAGCTCGATGCGCTGAGCCTGGAGGTGCCTTTTCTCTCCTTGCGCAAGGCGGATGCAGCGCTCCCCGTTACTGCCCGCGCAGCCGGGCGGGTAAATGGATCGGCTTTCGATGTACAGCTGCAAGGCCAGCCTTTTGCCCAAGCCCGGGCTGTGCACGCGTCGATCAAGCTCTCGAGCGTCGATCTGAAGCCGTGGTTGCCCTACCTGCCCGGCGATCTGCCGCTGCGGCCTGAGCAGGGGCAGATCGATGCCGACCTTGCGCTGGACTACGCACAGCCAGCCAAGCCAGGCACTGAGCCGCCCACCCTGAGCCTCAAAGGCGCCATCGCTGCCCGAGATGTCAGCCTGGCGCGGCAGGGCGAGTCCCGGTGGCTCGCCTGGCAGGATCTGCGCCTGACGGTTCTGGATCTTCAGCCGCTGCGGCAGCAAGTGAAGCTTGGCAAGCTGGCGGTCACCGCAGCCGAGCTGCGCTTGCGCCGTGATGCCGCCGGGCGCTTGCTGCTGCCAGCCGGCAGCCGGTCCGCTGCTGCTAAGGCCAGCGGACCGGCCTGGCAGTTGGCACTCGAAGCCCTGAGTCTCAGCCAGGGGCGTTTGCGCTGGCGTGACGAGGCGCTGCGACCTGCTGCGCAGCTCACACTTGCTGCTGTGGCGCTGGATGCCGAGCGCCTGCAGTGGCCGCTGCCGGCCGACGCAAGCCATGCTGCTGGATTCAAGCTGGCTGCCGAACTGCAGGCCGATGGTCGGCAACCAGCGGCCGCCTTGCAGTTGGCGGGGCAGCTTGGCCCGCAACAGCTTGAGCTCCAGGGCGGCTGGATGGCGCTGCCGCTGGAGTCGCTATCCCCCTATCTGCAGGTGCAGCTGCCACTGAGCCTGAAAGGCCGTATGGCTGGGCTCCTGGCTCTTGAGCTGCCGCAGCCGCTGCAGCCGCAGCCCTTGGAGCGCCTGCGGCTGACGCTGCGCGATGTGGATGTGGGCGGCTTGCAAGCTGGCCTGAGCCAGACCGGCAAGGACTTCGCCACCGCGACCCGTGTCCAATTGGACGAGGCGCGCATCGACCTGCCGCGGCGCCAGCTGGCTCTGGGTTCGCTCAGACTGAAAGCGCCGGTGCTGCGGATGCAGCGGGATGCGCAGGGGCGCTTGTCATTGCAGGCGCTGCTGGCTCCCGCATCTCCTGCAGCGGTCTCGACCGTTTCAGCCAAGGTCGCCGGTTCGGCACTGCCCCCTTGGGAGCTGCGCCTCGCCGAGCTTGCCATTGATCAGGGGCAAGCCTGGTTCCAGGATGAGTCGGTGAAGCCGGTGGCCCGCTTGGGCGGTGGTGCTTCGCACAGCCTGCTGGCTGAGCGGATTCAGCTGCGCCTGAGGGATCTGGCCTCGGGCCCGCCCGGTGCCGGCAAGGCCAGCCCGATCCAGCTGAGCCTGCTGCTCGGCCGCGGCGAGGGGCGGCGTGATGGGGCCACGCCCGGCAGCATCGATTGGAAAGGTCAGCTGGCCCTGTCGCCTCTGGGCGTGCGTGGCACGCTGCGCGCCGAGCGTCTGCCGCTGCCGGTGCTGGATCCCTATCTGGACCCCGCCTTGCAGATCTACCTGCGACGTGGCGAGGCGGGTTTTCGGGGCAGCTTCAGTGTGAATCAGACGCCCAAGGGATGGCGCAGCCACGCCCAGGGCGCTCTGCTGGTCGCCGATCTGCGGCTGTTCCACGCGCCCGAAGTCGAGGGACGACGCCAAGCGGGTGAGGAACTGCTGAACTGGCAGTCGCTGGAGCTGACCGGTCTCGATCTGACCCTTGAACCGGAGGCCACGCCGCGGCTCGAGGTTGGCCGTGCGAACCTGGCCGATTTCTACGCGCGGCTGCTGGTTGACGAGCGCGGGCAGTTCAACCTGGGCGATTTGCGAAACCCTGCCGAGCCTCAGCGCGAGCCTCGCCAAGAGCAAGATGCGCAAATGGAAAGAGAGGCGGCTGCGCCAGCCCTGGCCATCAGCGTTGCGGAAACGCGTGTCAGCAACGGCAGCGTGGATTTCAGCGACCGCTACATCCGGCCCAATTTCAGTGCCAAGCTCAGCGAGCTGGCTGGCAGCCTGGGGCGCTTCGCCAGCGGCAGTGCCGAGCTGGCGCCGCTGACGATCACTGGTCGTGTCGAAGGCACCGGCCTCTTGCAGATCACCGGCCAGCTCAATCCGGGCGCGCAAGCGCTGGCGATGGACATCCAGGCCAGCGCGACGGATATCGAGCTTGCACCCCTCTCGCCCTATGCCGGCAAGTACGCCGGCTATGCGATCGAGCGTGGCAAGCTCTCCAGCCGCGTGCACTACCGCATCGACCCGAGCGGGCAGCTGCAGGCTGACAACCAGCTCATCCTGAATCAGCTCACCTTCGGCGAGCGGATCGAGAGCCCCACGGCCACCAAGCTGCCAGTGCTGCTGGCCGTGGCGCTGTTGAAAGACAGTCAGGGCGTGATCGATGTGAACCTGCCGATCAGCGGCTCATTGAACGATCCGCAGTTCAGCATGGGGGGCTTGATCGTGCGCGTGATCGTCAACCTGATCGGCAAGGCGCTGATCGCGCCCTTCAGTCTGTTCGCTGGCGATGGGGTGGACCTGAGTCAGGCTGAATTCGCACCGGGCTCGGCGGCCATCGATGCCGCGGGCGACGAACGGCTGGACAAGTTGGCGCAGGCGCTGCTGAACCGGCCCGGCCTGAGCCTGACGATCACTGGCTGGGCCCAGGCCGACGCTGAGCGCGGCTCGCTGCAGGCCCTGACGCTGGAGCGTGCGCTGCTGGCGGAGCGCCGCCGGGAGCTCAGGCGCCAACAGAGCGCTTCGGGCCGTCAGCAGGCTGAGGGTTTGAGTGATGCCGAGCAATTGAGCGATGCTGAACGGGCTCGCCTGCTGACCCAGGTCTACAAGGCCAGCAACCTGCCCAAGCGGCCCCGCAACCTGCTTGGCATGCTGAAGGACATCCCGCTCGCGGAGATGCGGGCGATGCTGTTGGCAAGCTATGAAGTGAAGGAAGAGACCATCCGGCAGCTGGCTTTGGCGCGCGCTGTTGCGCTGCGCGACGCGCTCATTGCGCGCAAGGTGCCGAATGAGCGCATCTTCCTGGCCACAGCCCGCCTGGCCGAACCCGATCCTGACAAACCTTGGGTTCCACGGGTCGATCTGGCGCTGTCCACGCATTGAGGGGCGGCCTCCGCTATGCTGCCGCCCAGCTTCAGCAACCCTGTCGACCAGCGCATGAATTCAGACCATCCGACCCTTGAAACGATCACCCTCGGCGGGGGCTGTTTCTGGTGCACCGAGGCCGTGTTTGAACAGGTGCGCGGTGTGATCTCGGTGGAGTCCGGCTACTGCAACGGCCAGGTTGACAAGCCCAGCTATGAGCAGGTCTGCTCGGGCCGCACCGGCCATGCCGAGGTGGTGCGGCTGCGTTTCGATCCACAACAGATCGGCCTGCACCAGCTGCTCGAAATCTTCTTCGCCACCCATGACCCGACCAGCCTGAACCGGCAGGGCGCAGATGTGGGCACCCAGTACCGCTCGGGTATCTATTTCCATGACGCAGCGCAGGAAGCGGTGGCCCAGGCTGTACTGGCCGAGGCCCAGCAAGCCCATGGCGGCCGGGTCGTGACCGAGATCGAGGCCGAGCGCAACTACAGCGCCGCCGAGGCCTATCACCAGCACTACTACGCCCGCAATCCGGAGCAGGGCTATTGCGCCTTTGTCGTCGGCCCCAAGGTCGACAAGTTCCTGTCCACCTTCGCGCAATACCGTCGCGACTGACGCCGATGATCGAACTGCAAGGGCTGAGCTACCGGTATGCGACGGGGGCTGATATCCGCTTTGCCGACCTGGGCCTTGCGCCCGGCCAAGGCTTGCTGTTGCGCGGTGCCTCAGGCAGCGGCAAGTCCACGCTGCTGGCCCTGCTGGCGGGGCTGCTGAGCGCCAGCTCGGGCCGGGTCGTCGTGGGCGGCACCGAGCTCGGTGGCCTGAGCGCGCGTCAGCGCGATGCCTGGCGCGGCGCGAACCTGGGTTTCGTTCCGCAGCGACTGCACCTCAGCGCGGCGCTCAGCGTGGGAGACAACCTTGGCCTGAGCTATGCCGCCGCCGGTCTGCCTGTGGATGCGGCGCGCGTCGACGAACTGCTGCAGCGACTCGGCCTGGCAGAGCTGATCCATCGCAAGCCCCATCAGCTCAGCCTGGGCCAGGCGCAGCGCGTCGCCTTGGCCCGTGCGCTGTTGCGCCGGCCGCGCCTGCTGCTGGCGGATGAGCCGACCGCCAACCTTGACGACGAGGCTTGTGCGGCCGGCCTGAGCCTGCTGCAGCAGGCCGCGGCCGAGCAGGGCGCCTGCCTGGTGATCGCCACCCATGACAGTCGCGTTGTGCAAGCCCTGCAGGGCGCCAGCATGCATCTGATGGCCTTGCCACGGCTGGCTGCGGGAGGCGCGCGATGAACCTGCCCCGTCTGGCCTGGCGCTATCTGTGGTCGCAGCCGCTGGTGTCGGCGCTTAATCTGCTGCTGCTGAGCCTGGGGCTGGCGGCGGTCAGCTTCGTGCTGCTGGTTAGCGAGCAGATCGAGGCCGGTGTGCAACGTGATCTGGCTGGCGTGGATCTGGTCGTCGGCGCCAAGGGCAGCCCGATGCAGATCATGCTGGCCGGTGTGTTTCACCTGGATGTGCCGACCGGCAATATCCCGCTCAGCACGCTGGAAGAACTGCGGAGCCAACCCCTGGTGGCGCGAGCCGTGCCGCTCTCGATGGGCGACAGCCTGAAGGGCTATCGCATCATCGGCAGCACGCCGGAGTATCTGGAGTTGTACGGCGCTCGTCTGGCCGATGGCCGCTTGTGGGATGCGCCGATGCAGGCGGTGCTGGGCGCCGCGGTGGCACGTGCCACGGGATTGACGACCGGTTCGCAGTTCAAGGGCAGCCATGGCCTGGGTGAGCAAGGCGATGAACATGGCGACCATCCCTACACCGTGGTCGGCGTGCTGGCCGAGACTGGCAGCGTGATGGACCGGCTCGTGGTCACCGATCTGGCCTCGGTGTGGAAGGTGCATGAAGACATGCATGCGCTTGATGAGAGCGACCGCCGCGCGATGGAGGAATCGCGCGAGATCACCCTGGCGCTGGTCAGCTACCGCAGTCCGCTGGCTGCCATCAGTCTGCCGCGCTGGATCAATGCCCAGGACGGTCTGCAGGCGGCGGCGCCAGCCCTTGAAACCGCCAGGCTGCTGCGCATGGTCGGTGCCGGCACCGAGGTGCTGCGCGGGTTTGGCTGGGTGCTGCTGCTGGCGGCCTCGCTGTCGGTCTTTGTGGCGCTGCTGCATGCGGTGCGCGAGCGCCAGGGTGATCTGGCGATGCTGCGCATGCTGGGCGCGCCGCCCTGGCGCGTGGCTGTGCTGGTGGCCAGCGAAGCGCTCTGGCTTGCCGCGCTGGCCTGTGTGCTGGGCCTGGCTCTTGGCCATGGCTTGACACATGCGCTAGGCTGGTATTTGGCGTCGCAACAGTCGCTGCGCATCAGCGGTGCTTGGTGGTCGGTCTGGGAGTGGGGCATTCCGCTGCTGGCCTTGCTGCTGGCCCTGGCGGCAGCAGCCTGGCCGGCCTGGCGAGCCTATCGCCTGGAGGTGACCGAACTGCTGCAAGCGCCGCATTGAGAACGCTGCCAGATCGAAGCGTGGACAATTCAGGATCAAGAGGGAAGCTATGAACTATCTGATTGCTGCTGTTGCAGCCGCCTTGTTTGCTGCCAGCGCTGGCGCGCAAAGCCCGGACAAGGCCAAGCCAGCCGCCGCGCCGGCCTTGAGCGAGCATGTGAAGAAGGACATCAGCCGTCATCGCGCGATGTCCAAGGCCCATGAAGATGCGGCCCGCTGCCTTGAGGCGGGTACCTCCGAAGATGAATGCCAGAAGCGACTGTTGGCCGCTTGCCGTGGCCTGGGCATCGGCAAGTACTGCGGGTTGAAGCATGAGCACTGATCGAATCAAATCCACCGCGCTGCTGCTGGCGCTGAGTCTCGGCATGGTTGCCGGCGCCGGCGCTCAAGTGCCGGCAGCTCCAGCGATTGGCCAGGGCCCCGGCATCCACGATCCACGCAGCGCCTTCAAGCCGCTGCAGGAGCGCGAGGGCGTCGTGTCCTGGCCGCTGCTGGCCTCGGTGACGACCAAGCTGGAGAACAAGCGCCTGGTGCCCAGCTTTCCGGCCGGCGTGCAGCAGCTGGACAAGCAGAAGGTCAAGATCCAGGGTTTCATGATGCCGCTCGAACCTGGTGACAAGCAGCGCCATTTCCTGCTGTCGTCGGTGCCGACCAGTTGCAACTTCTGCACCGCGGCTGGCCCGGAAGGCCTGGTCGAGGTGCGCAGCAAGACACCGATCCGCTACACGCTGGAGCCGGTGCTGGTCGAAGGCACGCTGGCCGTGTTGGCCAACGATCCCTACGGGCTGTTCTATCGCGTCGTCGACGCCCAGCCCGTAAACTGATCCCGCAAGGGCTTCGATGGCTGATGCTCGCCTTGTGCACTGATCGCCTGCTGCACGCCCGGCCCTGGCTGGTCGCTGTGCTGCTGTGCGTGCTGCTCGGTGCGCAAGGGCTGGGCCATCTACATCGGTTGGCGCACGGCGGGCACAGCCAAAGTCACACCCACAGTCACGCCCCGACGGAGCACGACGATGCCGGCTGGGGCCATGCGGCCGACGCCGCCGAGTGCCGCCTGCATGACCAGCTGGGCCAGGACCTCGGTCCGGCCTTCGCGCATTCTCTTGTCGCCGACGCACTGCCAAAGGCGCAGCCTGCGTCACCACAGGCGCGCAGCGCCTCGCTGAGTTCGCGCTGGCAGCGTGGTGCCCGGGCCCCGCCCAGCGCGGCCTGACGCTCCTTCCGCCCCATCCCCCTGTACTGAATCGATCCCCGGCGCGCCTGTGCGGCCGCGGGGTCCTGTCGCCATGTCTTGCCTGGCTCGCGCCGCAGGCATGGCTGAGAGCTTTCCCATGAAGAACTACCAATTTCTGCCTGGTCTGCTGTGCCAGGCGGCCGCGCTGGCCTGCCTCAACATGGGTGCGGCCTGGGCGCAATCCGGCGTCCCTGCGCCGGCCCAGCAGCTCGCGCCGGTTCTGGTGACTGGCAATCCTCTGGCCAACACCGATGCCCTGCAGCCCGGCCATTTGCTGGCCGGTGATGCCTTAACCCTGCGCCGTGGCGCCAGCCTGGGCGAGAGCCTGGACGGACTGGCCGGCGTCTCGGCCACTGCATTCGGGCCGAATGCCAGCCGGCCGGTGCTGCGTGGGCTGGACGGCGACCGGGTTCGCCTACTCAGTAATGCCGGAGCCTCGATCGACGCCTCGGCGCTCAGCTTCGACCATGCCGTGCCGCTGGATCCGCTGGTGGTCGAACGCATCGAGGTGCTGCGCGGTCCGGCTGCGCTGCTGTATGGCGGCAGCGCCATCGGCGGGGTCGTCAACACCTTGGATAACCGCATCCCGCGCCAGCGCCCGTCCGGCCTGACCGGCGCGGTGGAAGGGCGTCTGGGTGGCGCGGCGGGTGAGCGCAGTGCGGCCGTGGTGCTCGACGGAGGCTCGGGCGCGGTCGCCTGGCATGCCGATGCGGCCACGCGCAAGAGCGACGATCTGCGCGTGCCCGCGCATGACTTCGACGGCGACCGCGTGAATCGCGTGCGCAACTCGGCCAGCGACAGCCACGGCGGCGCGATCGGGGCGGCCCTGCACTTCGACTCCGGCTTCGTCGGCGTCTCGCTGGATGGCTTCCGCAAGGACTACGGCGTCACGGTCGAGCCCGATGTCGGCATCCGCATGCAGCGCCAGCGTGCCGCGGCCGCGGGCGAGTGGCGCAAGCCGAGCGGCCCGATTACGCAGCTCAGCTGGCAGCTCAGCCGCGCCCGCTATGAGCATGTGGAAGTTGAAGGCGACGGCGCCATCGGCACGCGCTTCAGCAATCGCGGCACCGACGGTCGCGTCGAGGCCAGGCACACACCGCTCGGGCCACTGACGGGCTTGATCGGCGTGCAATGGGAGCAGGCCGAGTTCTCGGCGTTGGGCGCCGAGGCGCTGGTGCCGACCAGCCACACGCGCAGCCGCGCGCTGTTCCTGCTGGAGCAGTACCAGCGCGGCGCGCTCACGCTGGCTGCGGGCGTGCGGCGCGAGTCCGTGAAGGTGGAATCGGACGGCGATGCGCCTGGTGCAGTCGAGGCACGCTTCGGCGCAGCATCGAGCCGCAGCTTCAGCCCAGGCAGCGTCTCGTTGCAAGCTGGCTATGCGCTGGCACCCGCCTGGCGCGTCCAGCTCAGTCTGGGCCACACGCAGCGCGCACCGGCCTTCTACGAACTGCATGCCAATGGCGTCCACATCGCCAGCGGCGCCTATGAGCGGGGCGATGCTTCGCTCGGGCTGGAACGCGCGCGCAGCGTCGATCTGGGCTTGCGCTGGCAGTCGGGCGACAGCTCGCTGCGCCTGAATCTGCATCAGACCCGCTTTGCCAACTACATCTCGCTGGCCCCGACCGGTGCCCAGGTTGACGTCGATGGCGAGGCGGTGCCCGAGTACGCCTTCCGGGCGGTGCCGGCGCGCCTGCACGGGCTCGAGCTCGAAGGCCGCCATGCCTTCGCGCAGCGGCTCAGCGGCTGGCAGCTGGCGATGTCGGGCCAGCTCGATGTGCTGCGCGGTGTGGATCGCTCGACTGGCGAGGCACTGCCGCGTTTGGCGCCGCTGCGCGTGGGCTTGGTCCTTGAGGCGCGGGACGGCGTCTGGCAGGCAGCGCTGGACTGGCGCTGGTCCGACCGGCAGGACCGCGTACCCACCCTGGACAGCGCCACACCGTCGTATCAGATCCTGCGTCTAAGCCTGGCCCGGCAGTTCAAGCTGGCCGGCAGCGATGCGCTGTGGTACGTCAAGCTCGACAACGTCGGCAATCAGCTGGCCTACAACGCGTCAACGATCGCGACCTTGCGTGAACTGTCGCCGCTGCCCGGCCGCTCGCTGCTAACCGGGCTGCAGCTGCGCTTCTGATCCGTTAGCGCAAGCTTAAGGGGCCAGACGCTCGCGCAGCCAGCCACCGCCCTCGGCCGGGCGGTAGCGGATGCGGTCGTGCAGGCGCGAGCGGCGGCCCTGCCAGAACTCCCAGCGGTCCGGCACCAGTCGGTAGCCGCCCCAGTGCGGCGGTCGGTCGGGGTTCAGGCCGTGCTGGATCGCGGCCTTGGCGGCATTGGCCACCAGCACCGCGCGCGAGCTGATCACCTCGCTTTGCGGCGAGGCCCAGGCGCCAAGGCGTGAGTCCAGCGGGCGCGAGCGGTAGTAGGCATCAGACTGTTCGGCCGAGACCTTCTCGACCCGGCCCTCGATGCGCACCACGCGCTCCAGCTCCACCCAGTGGAACTGCAGCGCGGCGAAGGGCGCGTGTTCCAGCTCGCGGCCCTTGCGGCTGGCGTAGTTGGTGTACCAGACGATGCCGCGCTCGTCGAAGTCCTTGATCAGCACGATGCGGGTCGACGGCCGGCCATCTGGCCCGACGGTGGCCACCGTCATGGCGTTTGGCTCGGGCAGTTCGGCGGTCAAGGCCTGCTCCAGCCACTGGCGGAACTGGTCGAGCGGTTCGCCAGCTGCATGCTGTTCGTCGAGTTCGCCCTGTTCATAGCTCTTGCGCAGGGCAGCGAGGTTCTTGGTTTCCATAGCGTGAGTATCCGTTGGCGGCAAGCGAGCGTTTCGCCGGATCGTACAAAGCCTTAGGTGAAGGCCCCAGTAGCAGCAGGGCGGGGGCCTGGGCATTCTGGACTCGTCGGAGCAGTACTGGCCACTATGGCCGAGAGCCTCCTTGCTGCTTATGAGAAGGTTTGGGCAAGCGATGGGAATGCGGCCTGTTGTTGTTGTGTTGGCTGCGGGACTGGGGCAGCGCTTCCTTGGTGCAGGGCACAAGCTGCACCAGGAGCTGGATGGTGCGCCTTTGCTGGCTCAGACGCTGAAGAATGCAATGGCGTCCGGCCTTCGCGTGCTGGTGGTGACCCGCGAGGATCTCAGGCCGATCGTCGACGGGTTCGTGGCAGCACACGACGTCCTCACCTTGCCTGAAAAGGACTCGAAAGGCCGGCCATCACCTGTGGGCATGGGGCATTCGCTGGCTGCAGGTGTCGCTGCAAGTGGGGACGCCGATGGCTGGCTGGTCGTGCCGGGCGACATGCCCTTGATTCAGCCGCGGACGATTCAAGCGGTTGCCCAGTCGCTGCACGAGCATCCGATCGCCTATGCCGAGTACCGCGGGCAGCGAGGGCACCCGGTTGGTTTCGGGCCGGAGCTCTATTCCGAACTGGTGGGTCTGCAAGGCGATGATGGCGCCCGGCGGCTGCTGGCCCGCTTTCCTTCGCAAGGCGTGGCCGTCGACGACCCGGGTGTGCTGATTGATGTGGACACCGTGGCGGATCTGGCGCGCGTGCGGAGCTTGCGCAGCTAAGGCCGCATTGCTGCTGGCTGCCGGCTGTGCTCGGCCGGGGCTTCACAGAGCTCATGCTTCACGGCCAGCGCGATTTGGCGTTCCAGCTCGCGGTCATGAATGCCATGGGTACGCAGGCTCTTGACGGTCTGATAGAGATAGTCGAGTGTGCTTCCGTAGCGCCCGCGGGCGTGTCTGAGCACGCCAAGCAGGTCTGCTTCGCCAAGCGGGCTCACCAGGTTTGGGCTTTGGCGGGAGAGGGTGAAAGCCAGCGCGTTCCCAAGCCTTTGGCCGCCCCGCGACCGACAAGCCAGCCAACGGGGCGTGTAGGCGCTGCTGATCATTTCTCGCGCCCAGACCTGGCGCAGCACCGTGTCCGCCTGATCCGGGGCGATCTCGTAGAGCATGCCTTCGCAACTGCCACCGCTGATCAGCGCCAGCACCAGACCAGGCTGCAGCTCGGTGCCGCGATAGAGCTGCGAACGCATGCGAAGGCAGCGGTGGTAGCCATGCACCCGCGCGGCCTGAACCGAGCGGAACTCAAACTCCGGCTTCCAGATCAACGAGCCGTAGGCGAACAAGTGCAGGGCTTGCTGCGGCTGACGCTGGCGCAGCAGCAGCTGCAGCTGCAGCGCGGTGCTTGTCTGTGCTTGCTGGTCGGCGGCGTTGAGAGGCATGAAGGTCGGTGGCGCGGCAGGGCTGTACCAAGCTTGTAACCAAGGTCGCGCTTGCTCGTGTAATATGGTTACACGAATTCAAACGGCGAGTTACATCGCTTGAGACCATGAATCCTACCGTCGAGACAGTCACACGACGCATCCAGGAACGCAGCGCTGCGACCCGGACGAGCTATCTTGCACAGATTGAGCGCCTGGCCGGCCGGCGCCGAGGCGTCGAGCGCATGGGCTGCGCGAATGTCGCCCATGCGTTCGCAGCGATGCCAGCCAATGACAAGCTGCGCATCGTCGCGGAAAAGGCGCCTCATCTGGCTGTCGTCACCGCCTACAACGACATGTTGTCGGCCCATCAGCCTTATGAACGCTACCCGGGCCTGATCCGTGAAGAGGCAGCCCGGCGTGGCGCAACGGTCCAGGTGGCCGGTGGCGTGCCGGCCATGTGCGATGGCGTCACGCAGGGGCTGCCCGGCATGGAGCTGAGCCTGTTTTCGCGCGACACCATCGCGATGGGCACGGCCGTAGCGCTCAGCCACGATGTCTTCGATGCCGCCTTGCTGCTGGGCATCTGCGACAAGATCGTGCCAGGTCTGCTGATCGGCGCGCTGCACTTCGGCCATCTGCCCTGCGTGTTCGTGCCGGCCGGTCCGATGGGCAGCGGCTTGTCGAATGGCGAGAAGGCCAAGGTGCGTGAGCTGTATGCCCAGGGCAAGGTCGGCCGCGAGGAGCTTCTGGCGGCCGAATCGGCCGCCTATCACGGCGCCGGCACCTGCACCTTCTACGGCACCGCCAACAGCAACCAGATGCTGCTGGAAGCGATGGGCCTGCATGTGCCGGGTGCGGCCTTCGTCCATCCCGCCGAGACGCTGCGTGATGAGCTGACGCGCAGTGCGGTCGGCACGGCACTGGAGATCACCGCCAAGGCGCGTTACACGCCGATCGGCCGCCTTGTCGATGAGCGCGTCATCGTCAACGCCTTGCTGGCCTTGCTGGCCACTGGCGGGTCGACCAACCACTTGATTCACTGGGTGGCCGTGGCGCGCTCCGCCGGCATCCTGATCGACTGGAGTGATTTCTCCGACCTGTCCGCGGTGACGCCGCTGCTGGCGCGTGTCTACCCGAATGGCAGCGCGGACGTGAACCAGTTCCAGGCCGCCGGCGGCCCGGGCTACGTGATCCGTGAGTTGCTGGATGCCGGCCTGATGCATGAAGACGTCAGCACGGTGAGCGGCGCTTCCCTGCGTGAGCAGACCCTGCTGCCGACGCTCAGCGCATCGAGCGGTGTCGAATGGGCTGCGCTGCCGAAGGAAAGCGGCGACGAGAGCGTGGTGCGCCCGGCGGCCCGGCCTTTCAACCCAAGCGGCGGCCTGAAACTCCTGCAAGGCAATCTGGGACGTGCCGTCATCAAGGTCTCTGCCGTGCCCGAGGATCGCCATGTCGTGGAGGCGCCCGCGCGCATCTTCACCAACCAGGAAGCGATGCTGGCCGCTTTCGCTGCCGGCGAGCTGGAGCGCGATGTGGTGGTGGTGCTGCGCTTCCAGGGGCCGCAAGCCAACGGCATGCCGGAGCTGCACAAGCTGACGCCGCCGCTGGCGGTGCTGCAGGGCCGCGGATTCAAGGTGGCCCTGGTCACCGATGGGCGCATGAGCGGCGCCTCCGGCAAGGTGCCGGCCGCCATCCACGTTTCGCCGGAGGCCTTGGCCGGCGGTCCCTTGGCGCGTCTGCGCGATGGCGACTTGGTGCGGCTCGATGCGACCACGGGCAGTCTGCAGGCGCTGGTTGATGAAGGCGAGTGGGCCGCCCGTGCGCTCGCAGAGATTGAGCCCTTGCAGGCTGAAGACAATGCCCACGGTCTGGGTCGCGAACTGTTTGCCGGCATGCGGCGCAACGTTAGCAGCGCCGAGCAGGGCGCCATCAGCTGGTTGTGATCAGCCCATCACCCTTGCCAAGAAGGACGACTTCCCATGTCGATTGAAACCGCTTCGCTGGCCGCCCACGGCCCGGTGATTCCCGTGATCGTGATCCAGCGCCTTGAAGACGCCGTGCCCATGGCCCAGGCCTTGGTGGCCGGTGGCGTCAAGGTGCTGGAGGTGACCTTGCGCACACCGGTCGCCCTGGCCGCCATGGAGGCCATTGCGCGGGCCGTGCCCGAGGCCATCGTCGGTGCAGGGACCCTACGCACGGTTGACGATGTGCGCGCAGCGCGCGACGCCGGCTGCCAGTTCGGCGTCAGCCCCGGCTTCACCGAAGCCCTGGCCGAGGCGTGCCGCGTGCATGGCCTGCCGCTGCTGCCCGGTGTCTCGACCGCCAGCGAAGTGATGCAGGCGAATGACGCCGGCTATCGTTTCCTGAAACTGTTTCCGGCCGTGGCGGTGGGCGGCGTGCAACTGCTCAAGGCCTTGGCCGGCCCGTTTGCCGATGTCAGCTTCTGCCCCACCGGCGGCATCACGCCGGACAACGCGGCGCAGTTTCTGGCGCTGCCCAATGTGCGCGTCTGTGGTGGCTCCTGGCTGACGCCGGCTGACGCGGTCGAGCAGGGCGACTGGGCGCGCATCACCGAGCTGGCGCGAGCCTGCTCGGCATTGCGCGGCTGAGGCTGAGAGCTTCTAGAGCTTGAGCTCGACCAGCACCGGCGCATGGTCGCTGGGGCGCTCGTTCTTGCGCGGCAGCTTGTCGATGCTGCAGGCCGTGACGGCGCTCTTCAGCGCTTCGCTGACCAGGATGTGGTCGATGCGCAGGCCCTGGTTCTTGCGGAAGGCCAGGTTGCGGTAGTCCCACCAGCTCCAGCTCTTGGGCGCCTGCTCGAACAGGCGGAACGCGTCCACCAGGCCGAGCTCCTGCAGTCCCCGGAAATGGGCACGTTCTTCGTCGGTGCAGTGGATCTGCCCGGCCCAGGCCACCGGGTCATGGACATCGCGGTCTTCCGGGGCGATGTTGAAGTCGCCCATCAGCACCAGCTGCGGATGCTGACGCAACTCTTCGCGCAACCAGTCGCGCAAGGCGTCCAGCCAGCCCATCTTGTAGGCGAACTTGTCGCTGCCCGGCGCCTGGCCATTGGGGAAATACGCGCCCACACAGCGCACGCCGTTGACGGTGGCCGCGATGACCCGCGCCTGCTCATCGGCGAAGCCCGGGATGTTCTTCACCACATCCTGGGCCGGCACACGGCTTAGCAGGGCCACGCCGTTGTACGTCTTCTGCCCGAACCATTGGACCTGGTAGCCGGCGGCGCCGATCTCCAGGGTCGGGAACTTGTCGTCCGTCAGCTTGGTCTCCTGCAAGACCAGCACGTCGACCGGGTTGGCAGCCAGCCAATCGAGCAGCTGGGGCAGGCGTACCGCCAGCGAGTTCACGTTCCAGGTGGCAAGGCGCATAAATCGAATCTCTCCGTATCAATCAACTAGGTCGTGGTGGGCCGAGGCCCGGCAAGGCAGAAGCTCTGGCGCGAAACCTTGGCTGTATGCCGTCATCGACGCGGGTGCTTCTCGCACGAGGCCGCTCGGTGTCACGGGCGCTGGCGCGTCGGCACCCGGGTCTCCAGCGCCTGAGGACGGTAGTCGGGCTGGAAGCGGCAGCCTGACGGGAAGCGTGTCAGCGCGGCCTGGCAGGCCTGCGCCACGCTTGCAGGCGTCGGCTTGCGGCCCTGGCTGACCCAGGCCTGCAGTGCGTCCATCAGGCCCACATAGCTGGCGTCGCTCAAGTAGCTGTGGTTGCTGTCGGCGCTGAAGGTCTGCACCAGCTGGCCTGCGTTGCCGGCGCGCGCCATGGTGTCGGCAAAGACCGACTCCAGCTCGACGAAGGCGATCGGGTCATCGATGCCATGCACCATCAGCACCGGCACCGTGATCTTGCCGCTGGGGTCGGTGTCGGCACCGAACTGCGCCACGGCGGCCGGGTCGGCGGCATAGCGCAACACGCCGGCATTGAGCGCCTGGTCGTCCGCCGATCCGCGATAGACGGCGCCGATATTGCCGAACACATTGCGGCCTTGCGTGCGCTTGCTGGCTATGTCGTGGAAGTGGAAGGTCGCCCAGTTCAGATGCCCCTGCACGCTGCTTTCCGGGATGCGGATCACATCGATCAGGGTCTTGAGCTTGCGTGCCTGTTCAGCGCTGCGAGAGGCTGCCGGCAGGCCCAGACCCAGGCAGTCCTTGCTGCGCTGGGCCAGGTCGGCGCTGCTGAGCTTGCTGCCCTCGGGCAGGCCTTGCCACAGCGGGTATTGCGGCTCGTCGGGGCGCGGATGGTTGCCGCACAGGTACTGATAGACCACGCGCAGATCGAGCCGGAAGTCGTAGGAGCGCGTGCCGCCGCCGATCACGCCATTGCTGAGCAGCAGCGCGTCGTAAGGCTTGCCTTGGGTGAACATCTCGCCGCCCTTGGCAGCAACGCCCGCACCCCACGACTGGCCATGCAGAAAGGTCAGCTTGGGTGGGGCCACGTGCTGGATGAAGAGGCGGCGCAGGCGCTCGGTGTCTTCGGCCGCGGGGCGCACGGCCACGCCGCCTTGCCGGAAGCTTGAGGCTGCCCAAGCGTAGCCGGCCCGCGGCATGATGGACCAGCGCTGCAGGTCTTCCTCGACGCGCTTGGCCGTCGGCTCGCCCAGAAAGGGGCCGCCGTGCGCATGCATCACCAGATGGCCGTTCCAGTCCTTGGGCATGGCGATTAGGTAGTAGGCGCCGGCGCTGTCGCGGCCGCCCAGGCAACGTATCTCAGCACCGATGCCGCTCGGGCAGGGCAGCGGCTGGGGGGCAGCCTCCTGCGAGAGCGGCTGATGGTGTGCACAGGCGGCCAGCAGGGTGGCGGCGACAAGGACTGACAGGCGTTGAAACGGCATCGGGCTTAGCTCCTGTTCGGATGGGCAAGCGGGCATCTGGCACTCATGGGCTGGCGCGTGGCGGTCAGTCTTTCACAGCGCACGTCGGCTTCGGCCAGTAGATGTACCTAGCGCAAGGTGGCGCGAATCAAGGCGGTCCAGCAGAACCAGCCGCATCACAAGTGCAGCCAGGCGGCGGAGCCGACGCAAACACCTACCGCGCCCACCCCCAGCATGGCCCACGCGATCAAGCGGCGCCGGGTCAGCAGCGCGATGGCGGCCAGGGCAGTCGAGAGCTGCAGCGCCGTCGTCGTCTCGGCCCAGCGGTGGTGCTGATGCATCTGCTCATCGCTCTTGCGGTCCCAATCGGCGGACTCCTGCTCCAGCGCTTCAGCCTTGGTCTTGATCACCGCCTTCTCGGCCCGATAGCGGCTCACTTCTTCGTCGTAGCGCGCCTTGCGATCCGTCAGGACGAGCGCCGCGGCCAGCTCAGCGAGGTTTTGCTTGCTGCTTTTGGTCTGGTAGTAACTCCATTGATTCGAGGCCTCGGTGTTCTTGATCGCAGCATTGCTCTTGTACAGACGGGTATTGGCCTGGGTGGCGCCGCCCATATAGGAAAACACCGCACCGAAGGTGGCCAGCACCGCGGTGAGCACGGCCAGCTGCCCGGCCATGCCCTTGGGTTCGTGCTGCGCGGCAAGCTCCAACTTGTTGCCTTGCGGTCCGTGAACGCAAAAACTGCCGCCGGACATGGCTATCAATGCCTCTCTTGCGTGGACTCTTGCTTGCGTTGATAACGGACGAAGTCATAGGTCACGTCTAGTCCTTCGGGCGTGCGGTGCTGCCGCGGTTCGCGGCCCTGTTCTTCGAGCCCGGACGACGACCAGTCCGGGAAAAAGCTGTCCGCCTCGAACGCCGCATCGATCTCGGTCAGTTCCAGTCGATCGGCGAGCGGCAGGGCCTGCGCATAGATCTCGGCGCCGCCCATCACGAACACCTGAGCCTCGTCGGCGCAGGCGGCGATGGCCCGATCCAGCGAAGCAAAGACTTCCGCCCCCGGCAGCGCAAGACCCGGCTGGCGCGACAGCACGATGTTGCGGCGCTGCGGCAAGGGGCGGAATCGCGCCGGGATCGAATCCCAGGTCTTGCGCCCCATGATCACGGTATGGCCCAGAGTCAGCGCCTTGAAGCGCGCCATGTCCTCGGGCAGGCGTATCAGCAAGTCGTTGTTCCTGCCGATCGCACGCTGGTGCGCGACGGCGGCGATCAGCACCAGCTCTGTCATGGGTGGTCGTTTTTGTTAAATTTGCCGTCAATTCCGGCGAAAGCTCGACGCCAGCTGTTGTGCCGTGCCGCTAGGGAGGGAGTCGGCGCTGCCGGTCGTCAAACTGCCACCGGCGCCTTGATGGCCGGGTGGCACTGGTATTCCAGTACCTCGAAGTCCTCGAACTGGTAGTCGAAGATCGACTCCGGCCGGCGCTTGATGTTCAGCGTCGGGTAAGGGAAGGGCGCGCGCGCCAGCTGGGTCTGCACCTGCTCGTGGTGGTTGCTGTAGATATGGCAATCGCCGCCGGTCCAGATGAAGTCGCCCACCTCCAGATCGCATTGCTGCGCCAGCATGTGGGTCAGCAGCGCGTAGCTGGCGATGTTGAAGGGCACGCCCAGGAAAATGTCGGCGCTGCGCTGGTAGAGCTGGCAGGACAAGCGGCCCTCGGCCACATAGAACTGGAAGAAGGCATGGCAAGGCATCAGCGCCATCTGGTCCAGTTCGGCCACGTTCCAGGCGCTGACGATGATGCGCCGGCTGTCGGGGTTGGTCTTGAGTTGCTTCACCACTTCAGCGATCTGGTCGATGTGCCCGCCATCCGGTTTGGGCCAACTGCGCCATTGCACGCCGTAAACCGGGCCCAGATCGCCATCGGCGCGCGCCCACTCGTCCCAGATGGTGCAGCCGCGCTCTTGCAGCCATGCCACATTGCTGTCGCCTCGCAGGAACCACAGCAGCTCGAGAATGATGCTCTTCAGGTGCACCTTCTTGGTGGTTACTAGCGGAAAACCCTCGCGCAGGTCGAAGCGCATCTGGTGGCCGAACACGCTGGTGGTGCCGGTGCCGGTGCGGTCACCCTTTTGCACACCATGTTCGAACACATGGCGCATGAAGTCTTCGTACTGGCTGCGGGTGGGTCGTGAGCTCATGGCGAGCGATTCTAGGTCCAGGGTCGGCCTTGCCGGGATCAAGCTGGCCTGCGGGCGCGGGCAAGCGGGCGTGCTGTGTTGAACCACCATCAGCACGCCAGCTGCCGCTTGCATGGCTGGACCGGTGCGGCTCCGATCAGCTCAGCGTGCGCCGCAGGGGCAGTTCACGCGGCGCATTTAGACTCAATGCTGTGAAGTCAATGCCGCCCTCCGCCCGCTTGCCCCGAAAGCTGCTGTCACAGATGCTCAAGTGGCTGCTGCTGCTGGCATGGCTGCTCGGCGTCGGTGCCAAGTCCATGGCCATGGGCGTGGTGCTTCAGGAGCTTCCAGCGGGCGCACTGGGCTTGCATGCCGAGGTGCTCGTCGAGTTGCCGGCGAGGCCGCTCGATCTGGCGCAGGTGCAGGAACGGACGGCACCGTTTCAGCCCATCACCCAGCAGAAGCCGAGCTTCGGAATCGGCGCGACCCCGCGCTGGATCCGGCTGAAGGTCAACAACCTGGATGCCCAGGCACAGGTTTTTCATCTCGTGGCTGGCGTGCCGTGGACGGACCGGATTGATGGCTACCTGATCCAGAGCGGCCGCACACTGGCCAGCTGGCAGATGGGCGATGAGCGCCCTGGTGCAACAGGGCTTGTGCCCGGCCTGGGCTTCACGATGGCATTGCAGCTGCCCCCGGGGCAGAGCGAGGTCCTGCTGCGCGTGGCATGCGTGGATCCGATGGTTGTGCCGCTGGAGCTGCTGAGCCCGGCGCAGTTCGAGCAGCGCCAGCGGAGCACGGCCTATCTATATGGACTGCACTACGGCTTTCTGCTCGCGCTGTGTGCCTACAACCTGCTGCTCTTCGCAGGCCTGGGCAAGCGCACTTACCTCAGCTATGCGGTCTACCTGGTCTGCTACATCGGGGTGAACGTCTGCTACACGGGCCACGGGAATGCCTGGATCTGGCCTGACCTACCTGGGTTTCAGCGCTATGTGATCCCGGTCATGATGGTGGCTTTCGCTGTCAGCAGCCTGATGTTCGCGAGGCGCTTCTTGCGCCTCTGGTCAAGCGCGCAGCGCGTTGACCGTGCTGTCAGCGGCCTGGCGTTGCTTGGCCTTGTCGTGGCCACTGTGAGCGTGCTCTGGGGTAGCCATCTGGCGGCGGTGCTCTGGGGTTTCGCCTTCCTGGGCCTTGTCTGCATCGTGATGGTGGCGCTGGGTTTTTTCTCCCTGCACCGGGGCACCCCGTCGGCGCGTTACTTCTTGCTGGCCTGCCTCTGCGGCATGATCGGTGCCGCCAGCAGCACCATCACCACCTGGGGTTGGGTGCCGTTCAACGAACTGGGCTACCGGGCGATTGAAATTGGCGTGACGCTCGAGGCGACGCTGCTGGCTCTCGCGCTGGCCTACCAGGTTCGGCACTACCAGCGGGCCAGTCTTCAGGCCACCGAGCTGGCGCGCATCGACCTGCTCACGAAGCTGCTCAATCGACGTGCCTTCTTCGAGGATTGCCTCCCAGCCTGGCGCACGGCCGGCCGTGGCGAGCGGCCCATGTGCGTGGTGGTGATTGATCTGGACCACTTCAAGAGCGTGAACGACCGCCATGGGCACGAGGTCGGTGACCAGGCGCTGGTGGCCGCAGGACGGGTGCTGGCCGAAGGTCGCCGAGCGGGCGACCTGCTGGCCCGCTGGGGCGGCGAGGAGTTCGTGCTGCTGCTGCCTGAAACCGACCTGGCCCAGGCTGTTGCGCTGGCTGAGCGCCTGCGCGCCGAGATCGAAGCGGTGACGTTGCCAACAGCCAGCGGCGTGCTGACCCTGAGCGCGAGTTTCGGTGTGGCACAAAGGGCCGATCAAGCCAGCATCGAGGCCTTGATTGCGGCTGCCGACACACAACTGCTGGCCGCCAAGCAAGCCGGCCGCAATCGGGTGAGTGCGGCTCAACAGACCTGAGTCGGTTTGAACCCTGCCGGCAAGGGCAGGGGCGCGCTCAAGAGTTGTTTGTTTGCTTGGTGGACAGGCGGGGCTTGATGCTCAGTCTCCTGCAAGTACTCATGCTCAAGTCCGCTTGGCTTGACGTTGCACTGTGCCGTGCAGCGTCATTTGCTCCCATGCCACGGGTGGCAGGTAATGCCAGAAACGCGGTCTGCAGCCCTTAACAGGCAATCAACACCACGCCTCGCCCAACGCCTGCGCCTGCTGCAACACCAACTCCACCGCCGCATCCTGCATGTCTGGCGGGTACTTGTACTTCCGCAGGATGCGCTTGACCATCCCCCGCAGGCTGGCGCGCACGCTCGGCATGTGCCAGCTCAGCATCAACAGCTAGGGAAGCTCTGCACAAAGCACCGCCGGTTGTGCTCGGTGCCGATTGAAGAGGTTTCGTGACGCCGGTGTCGTCGTCAGCAGCAGGTTTTGGGTGCATTTGCGCATCAACGTGCCGCTGGTTTG